>NZ_CAJLKP010000102.1 GCF_905207245.1 uncultured Bacteroides sp.
AACCGGGGACACAAGGATTTTCAGTCCTTTGCTCTACCAACTGAGCTATGGCACCTTCTCCGTTTGCGGGTGCAAAGATAAATAGTTTTTTTTATACAGCCAAAGGATTCCTGAAAAAATAAAAGAAAAATCCCTCTTGCATTCGGTTTCTGCTGACGCAAGAGGGAATCTCTGGTTAGGAGTTGTGGGGGATATCCCGTTTATATGGATTTAGTCAATGTTCGGGTTGATGCTCTTCCAGTCTTTGATGGCAGGAAGCACTCCCATTTCAATCACTTCGTCGCGCAACTTGCAGAGGTGGGCGTAGCTTTCTTTCAGTTTAGCCTCTTCTTCCGGAGTGCCTTTCAGCTCTTTGTAGTGCACGCCGTCTTTGTTGATTTCCGTTTCCATAGCCATCATGATATGGTCGAAACCATGGCTGTGCACATATGTGCCGGCAGGCCAGCGGAAAGGTTTACCACCCATGGCGGCGGCAATCATTTCGATAGAAACATAAGCCGGGCTTTGGAAAGAAGAACGTCCGCGAAGGTTGATGATGTTCGCACCACCTTTGGTTACCTTGGTCTGGATTTCAGCCCATTGCTCGGCAGTAAGGGCAGGTGTGCCGATGATGTCCAACAACGGTTTGCCGTCTACTTTTGCGGTGGAAGCGTAAACTGCCATCTGTTCTCCATGTCCGCCATACGTACGGCAGTTCTCTACTTTATCAGGAGAGATGTGGAAGTGTTTGGCAAGTTCGCTGCGCAGGCGGGTACTGTCGAGAGCGGCGAGTGTGGTCACTTGTGAAGGTTTCAGTCCGGCATACAGCAAAGTGATTAATCCGGTGATATCGGCAGGGTTGAAAATAACTACCACATGTTTCACGTCCGGACAGTAAGCCTTTACGTTCTTACCGAATTCTTCGGCAATGGCAGCATTACCTTTCAATAGGTCTTCACGCGTCATGCCAGCTTTGCGGGCGGCACCACCCGAAGATACGATGTACTTGGCACCGGTCAACGCTTCTTTGATATCAGAAGTGTAAGTGAGGTTCAATCCCTCAAAACCGCAGTGGAACATTTCTTCGGCCACACCTTCCAGTCCCGGACCGTAAGGGTCGTACAGACAGATGTTGGGGGTCAGGTGCATCATGATGGCAGTTTGTGCCATGTTTGAGCCGATCATTCCGGCTGCTCCTACAATCGTAAGCTTTTCGTTTGTTAGAAATTCCATAACTTTTATCTATTTAAAGGTGAATAGTATTTTCTTATTTTTGATTTCCCGCTACAAAAATAACTGTTTTCCAGGAGATTTGTTCATAGAAAAAAGTTATGGGTTAGATTGAAAAGTTATTCCTTATACTAATCTTTGCTTAAAAGCGAGGATAAGCCGCACCTCTGCGTTATTAAAAATAAGCAAGCTTATTTTGTACTGCTTTCGGTTTGCATTATCTTTGCTCAAAAGCGAAGATAAGCTGCACCTTAGCATTAAAAATAAGCAAGCTTATTTTGTACTGCCTTCGGTTTGCATTATCTTTGTCCCAAACGAAAGAAGTTATGAGCATCGAATTAGGAAGATTCAATACCTTAAAGGTAGTCAAAGAAGTGGAGTTCGGCATGTATCTGGATGGCGGTGAGGATGGAGAAATCCTGCTTCCTCTGCGCTATGTGCCCGAAGGTTGCCAGCCGGGAGATGAACTGAACGTATTCATCTATCTGGATAGCGAGGAGCGTCTGGTTGCCACCACGCTGACGCCACTGGTGCAGGTGGGTGAGTTTGCCTGTCTGGAAGTGGCATGGGTGAACGAGTATGGCGCATTTCTCAACTGGGGCTTGATGAAAGACCTCTTCGTCCCCTTCCGTGAACAGAAGATGAAGATGCAAGTGGGGAATAAATACGTCATTTATGCTCATCTGGATGATGAAAGCTATCGCATAGTGGCTTCTGCCAAAGTGGACCGCTACCTTTCTAAAGAGGCGGCCCCCTATGAGGCGGGGGATGAAGTGAACATCCTTATCTGGCAGAAGACAGATTTAGGTTTCAAGGCTATCATTGAGAATAAGTATAGCGGTTTGTTGTATGATAGTGAGATATTCCAGTCCCTCCGTACGGGTGATAGATTGAAAGCTTTCATCAAGCAAGTGCGTGAGGATGGCAAGATTGACCTGGTGCTTCAGAAACCGGGATTTGAGAAAGTGGATGACTTCTCTAAAACCCTGCTGCAATATATAAAGGATAACGGCGGACGGATTTATCTGAATGATAAAAGTCCGGCAGATGAAATCTACTCTACCTTCGGGGTCAGCAAGAAGACCTTTAAGAAAGGGGTGGGCGATCTTTATAAAAAACATCTCATCCTCTTGCAGGAAGATGGAATCACGTTGGCAAAGCCCCTGAAGTCCTAAACGGATTAGGGAAATCCCTATATAAGAATAGAGAGAAACAAGCGGATAGGGGATAATCTTCCCCTATTTTTGTTTCCAACAAAGATATAGATATTCATCAACTAAGTAAAAAGACGCTATCATGAAACGAATATTATTTATCCTGCTTGCCACCTTGAGTACTGCTGTTTGCAGTGCAGGCACGGACGCTATGAGTAATAGCAAAGTACGTAAGGAAACCCGTTTCCTCACTGATAAAATGGCTTACGAGCTGAACCTGAATACCGAGCAATACAATGATGTATATGAAATCAATTATGACTTCATCTCCGGTGTACGCTATCTGATGGATGATGTGTTGCGCGGCGAAGAATGGGCGCTCAATCGCTACTACGACTATCTGGATGTGCGCAATGACGACCTCCGTTGGGTGCTGAACAGTGGGCAATATGGCCGCTTCATACAGGCTGAATACTTCTACCGGCCCATCTATACCAGTGGAAACCGTTGGTATTTCCGTGTTTACGTCACGTATACCAATCATAACCATTTCTACTTCCCCCGTCCCTATCACTATCGCACGTATGTGGGCGGACACTATCGCACGCATTATAATAATTCAAGCTATTACCGCGGACGCTACAAACATCCCTATTATAATGGCTCTTACCGCATCCGCGACCATAAGTCCTACACTACGCACCGCCGTTCTGATTTCGGGTCTGTAACCGTACGTCCGGGCTCTAACCGTGCGCCGGCGAGGGATGATGTATACACCACCCGCCGCAGCAGTTCGAGCACCAATCGCTCCGGCACTACAGGCACCACCCGCCGTGAAAGTACGAACAGTAATGCTACCACTAATCGCAATAACAGTTCACGCGGCAACAGTAGCAGTTCACGGACTAATACCAATAGCTCTCGCAGCAGTAGCACCACACGCAGCAATAACAGTACACGCCGCAGTACTACCACTACCAAACCGAGCACGGAGCGCAAAGAGAACAGTTCTTCCAGCGTGCGGAGTTCCTCAGGAAGCAGTACTCGCAGCAGTGGTTCTTCTTCTACAAGAGGCAGTAATTCCAGTAGTTCCAGCCGCTCTTCAGGCGACCGCCGCTAAGCAAAAAATGAGCGAATTGTTTGTGTATCTGCCAAATAATTCGTTACTTTGCACCGCTTTCGCGCAATCGCTGTCAGGACATAGAGAGAAGCCTGGTATGTTGCGTTGTAACGATCAAACATTTTAAGAATAATAACAATGGATTTAATTAAAATTGCAGAAGAAGCATTTGCTACCGGTAAACAACACCCGAGCTTCAAAGCAGGTGACACTGTTACAGTAGCATATCGTATTGTCGAAGGTAACAAAGAACGTGTACAGTTGTACCGTGGTGTTGTTATCAAGATTGCCGGTCACGGAGAAAAGAAGCGTTTCACTGTACGCAAGATGTCCGGTACTGTAGGTGTAGAACGTATTTTCCCAATTGAATCACCGGCTATCGATAACATCGAGGTGAACAAGGTAGGTAAGGTTCGTCGCGCTAAATTGTACTACCTGCGTGCTCTTACCGGTAAGAAAGCAAGAATTAAAGAAAAAAGAGTTAACAAGTAATCTGTTAATCTCTAATTTCGAGATAAAAAAGGGAGGCCGATTCGTTGGTTTCCCTTTTTTATTGCAATATATGGTAGCTGACATTCAGTGCCTTACAAGAAGTTAACTTCCTGTCAGCAAGGAGTTGACTTCTTGTCGACAGGGAGTTAACTTCTTGTATGCAGGGAGTTGAGAGGTTGAGATTAGAGTGGTGGGAGATGGGTTTCATTTCCATTTCTACCTCGTCTTCCGGTGCGGAAATTACGGAGACAGGCAGACAGATGCTGTTGGCTACACAGCTTCCGTCGGCACTGCAAAAGCTGAGGTAGGCTACCAGTTCGTCATCCTGCCAATTATCCGGAAGTGCCAGTTCTGCGTGCTTGTCGGAGCGCAAGGCGGCTTCGGCGTTGTAGACGGCTGCTTCCTTATCTTTGTTGTACACCAACAGCATGGCTATGTCTGTGTCTTCTGCATTTCCTGTGCCGCTATTATCGTGCCAGTTGAAGGTCATTTTACTTCTATCCTGCGTGGCTGTACCTTCGAATACGGGCATCAGGGTTCCCATAGAGACCAGTGCCCGGTTGAAGTCAATCGCAATATCTTTTCCACTGCCCGTCACGGCTCTTTTCAGTGTGTAGGACATGGCGGCATTGAACGCGGATTTATCCTGTGTAAATTCTTTATAACCCATACGTATAAAGGGTTTTATTGTTTTCAGGAAGTTGAATGCTGTGGCAAATTTGCCCCGTTGCTCCTGCTGCCGAGGTGTACGTGGATTGCTGACTTTGGCGGCATGTGCGCGTATATAGTAGTTTGATTTCCAACGGAAACCGACTATCGGTCCCACTTTGCCGGAGAATCCTCCGAGAATGCCTTGATTGATAATTCCCATGTTATCGTGTTTTTAAGTTACTTATTTTTGTTATTGCGCAAATATATGGAAAAGGATTCTTATCAATCCTATCCATGTGATTTTTGCGTTAATTTGCGTCGTTTTGCGTAGTTGGTAAATTTGTCTTTTCTGGTGTATGATGGTTTATCCGCATTATACCCGGAATGCACTTGCTCCGTACCAAGGCCGTAGTTTCTTCGCTTAGGGGTACCTGTGAGTGGAGAAGGTACGGAGCAAGTACATTCAGGGTATAATGCAATTATAATCCAAATGAATAAAACAATCGTCTAAATCTTCTTTTAAATCATGTTGTTATATGTTTTTCTCATTTTTATGGGGTATTTTTGCATTCTGTAAAAAGGAAGTAAATCAGTATGTTTGGTTAATAGAGGTGATTGATTGTATGTCATATCCTTTGTGTTGCGGATGTGGAGGATAATCTCTATTCTTATAATTTTTCGGAACTTTAATGAAGGCTTTCTGTCGTGCTTTATCTTTAAAGATGTTTGTGTACTTTTGCAGAATAAATGACTTATTTATATAATGAAACACTATCGACAAATATTATATGTATTGGAGGGAATATTGATTCTCGTAATAGGAATGCTTGCTTTTCAGGTTTATGAGAGCGGAGTGGAAGGACGTAGGATATGTAAGCAGAAAGCAGAAGCTTCATTGAAATCTGCGACAGAACTTTGGGTGAACCGGGAGTTTGATAAACTTGGAATTCCGTATTCTTTTAGCGGAGGTGAGGAGAAAGTGAAAAGTAAGAAACGTCGTATGGTGCTGGCTGAAGGAGAAATGGTAGTAGCGGTTGATTCGATAAAGGAAAGAAAGCGATTGATTTTTTCATGGGTGTTAAGTTCAAAAGCTCGTATATTACTATTGTTGGATACACTCTCTGTTGATCTTTTAAATGAGTTGTGGCAAAAAGATATAGACGGTATACAATCATATTGTACTTCTGCTCTCGTGTTGCAATCTGAGCTACCGGGTGACAGGAACGGAAAAAGGTTTATGGCTGGTGATTCAATACTGATGACTGATAAGTTCAAGTTAGGAACTTACTATTTAGATGATATGTATTTTCTTGAATTGACGGCTTATCTTTCAGTACCGTCTCCTTGGTTCTGTGCCGATTGGAGAAAGAATGGGATTATAGCTTGTTTTACTATTATTGCCCTTTGCTTGTGTGTATTTATCCTACTTTTTTTGCATAACCGGAAAAAAGAGGATAACGATGAAGCAAATAGCTCGGATGATGTTGTGTTATACATTTCTGAAAAGAAATATAAAATAGGTGGAGTTATTTTTGATGAGGAAGCGTGTACGCTTACTTTTGAAGATAAAGTGGTGAATTGTACAGGGCAAGCATATAAGCTGCTATCTGCATTTATTCATACGAAGCATCATTTCTTATCAAACGACCGGGTTGTTGCGATTTGTGGCTGGTGTCCTCAACATATCGGTATTGATGGTAAAAGAAGAGTGACCATAAGCCATCTTAGGACGTTTCTTGACAGTGAAAAGTCACATGTGAAAATAGAATCCGGTAAAAATAAACAAAATGAGTTAGGCTTTTATTTGTTTGTTGAAAAAAGATAAGTGGTATATTTTCAGTTGAAAAAGGGGGCGTAAGAATTTTCTTACGCCTTTTTTAACCCCTGTAAACACGTTTTGAATCTATTCATTTTTTACATTTGTCAGCGTAATAATCATTGATGGAAAATATAATAGTTAAATGAAAAACAATATGAAAAAGATTCTGGTATTTATGGGAGTTGTGGCTATTGCAATGGGTGGGTATGTTTATAGTAAACAGTCATCTGTAAAAATGTCCTCTCTGCTATTAGAGAATATTGAAGCTTTAGCAGATACTGAAAATACTAATATTATTTGTTTTGGAACGGGTTCGGTTGATTGTCCATTTAATCACGATAAAGTCTATTCTTATGCCACTCCGTATCGCTTATATTATTAGTCTTGCATATATCTTTCTTTTCATTTCCTGTACTTCAAAGTCAGTTGTTTCCGGTAAAGAGTACTATACTGATTTTTCACAGGAACAAGAGTTGAAAGCGAAAACAATACTATTGGATACAGCTTTATTCCGCTATCCTTTCCGGTTACATAGTGGAGATGGTAAAGTCGTGGTACTTGATTTACATGGAACAGATTATTTCTTTCATGCATTCAGTTATCCTGATTTTCATTATCTGTCTTCTTTTGGGAAGCGTGGTGATGCACCGCAGGATATGCTTTCTGCCGAAAATTTCCGATGGAATGGGGCTTTTTTGTGGACATTGGATGCTAATAAGTCAGAATTAACAAGGTTTGAGTTTGCTTTATCCGGCGATTCACTGCTTCGTAAGGAAGCGGTGAATCTGGATAAAGATATTCTCAGGGCATTGGATTTTGTGATGTGTGAGGACTCTACCTTTATCATTCCCGATTATTCGGGTGACAGCCGTTTTTGTAGGGTAGATAGAAATGGAAGATTGCTGCACAAATTCGGTACTATTCCTTCTGCCAATGAAGATGCTTTGCAGAATGTCCGTCCAGCTTTGGCACAGGCGTGGCGTAGTTTTATAGATTATAATCCGCAGAATGGAGTACTTGCAGCTGTTACTCAGTTAGGTGAAGTGCTTGAAATCTATAATTTCAAAGACAGTACACATGTTGTGTGTGCTGGTCCGCATGGTGAGCCGGAATTTCAGGTATCCGAAGGTTATGGTATCCCAATAGGCATTATGGGGTTTAGTGATGTGCAGGTAACGGATAAAGCTATTTATGCAGTTTTTCAAGGGCGTTCATTCAAAGAAATAGCACGGAGTGCGCAGAATGGTGTTAGCCACTTGGATGGTGGGCAATATATCTATGTGTTTAGTTTGACGGGTGAACCGTTAAAGAAATATGTATTGGACCATTATATTTGTGGCATATCGGTAGATGAGCAACGTGGGGTGATTTATACTACGGATGTGAATAAGGATGAACCTATATTGGAGTTTGATATAAGCTGATCTTGAGATATAAGATAGTTAAAAAGAACAGGCGGTGTACGTTTTGTTGGTGTATTGTATCTTTAATAATTTTAATTGATAGAGTAATGAAGCGTATTTATATACTTTTAGCGTCTCTCTTCATTCTTTTTTTTCTATTGGAGGGATGTACGTATAGTGGAAAACTGTCGGGAAAATTCCCTCCACTAAAAGAGTTGAAGGCAGATAGTATTTCTATTTCTCCGATTTTATTATCTGTGACTCGATTATTTGTTACAGATAATATGTTGGTGGCTTATCAACAGAGAAGTGATACTATGTTCTCTTTTTGGAAATTGCCTGAATGTCGTTACTTGTTTAGGGCTGGTAGTAGGGGGGAAGGACCTGATGATTTCTTGATGCTTGATAGGACATTTCAAGAAATGTCGGATGGTTTTAAAGCATTTGAAATAGCTTCGAATAAAGTGAAAGAAGTAGCCGTAGATTCAGTAGGTACTTTTAAAGTGGTCTCTGCCAAACAACTGGAAGTAGAACAAAGAGAATTGAATCGTTTCCTTTTTTTAAAGAATGATAGTTATTGCTTTATTTCTGATAAGGAAGAGTATGAGTATGCTTTGCTTGACAAAGATGGAACAGTACAATATTTTGGTGATTATCCGAAAGGTTTGTTAGAGAAAAAAGAAGAGGAATTGAACCGTTTTGTCTATAATAAGTTGACGGTTGCCAATCCTCAGGGTGATAAATTTGCTGCATTTTATGCTTATATAAAACTTTGTAGAATCTATAATTCTAAAGGAGAACTTTTGAAAGAGACCATGCTTGAATCGTCACAAAAGGATATATCAGAAGAAAAAACTATATATTATTCCTCTTATCCTTATGCGGATGAGAATTATATCTATGTTTTAACAGATAAAGAAGAAGGGAAGGTCTTAGAAATTTGGGATTGGGAAGGTATTCCAAGGGCTCATTATTTACTGGATAAGCCTGTAAATTGTCTGGCAAGATCTTCTACAGATGGTAGATTATATGCTGTATGTCAAGATAGGGAAGATGTTGTATACATCTATAGTATTCCTTGGAAATAAATCAGGAATTGCATGATATATTTAATCCTTCAACAGATATTATGGGATTTAGTTGATGTGCAAGTGAACCATTAAGGAAATATAGTATAAAAACTATATAGAGTGATAACTTATTTAAAGGAGCAGACGGTAAACGACTTGTTGCTGCAATAGAATACCGAATGCTCCGTAACCCCTAAAATATAGAAGCCTGGCGAAGATACAAATTTTTAATGAAAAACGGAAACTGATTTCTGCTGTTACGATAGTGCAGTATGAAATATGCTCTAATAAGGTATTTATATCTTAATTTTCGACTGCACATGAAGTGTGCTTGATATAGTTAATTGAATATACTTCCTTTTTAAACAATATAAGAATGAAAAAGTTTATGAAAATAGCTTTTGTTGCAGCTTTTGCAGCAATTGCAGGTTATGGTATCTATGCTAATCAAAAAGTAGATACTATGTCAAATTTGATGTTAGCTAATGTTGAAGCATTAGCTGGTGGTGAAAGTGCTGGTTGTCATTATATTAATGGATACAAGGCCTTTACGTCTAATTCTGGCCGTGCATATGATTGTTGTATGGTTGTAGTTCCTAATGCTCCAGACAAGAAAGCGGGTAATTGTCAATAATTAATTGGTTGTATGTTAGAGGAATAGATGATATAAGATATCTATTCCTCTACTGAAGAAAGGAATTTTATGAAGATAAGTACTTTATATCTATTGTTATTTATTTTTCTTTTTGGTTGCACAACAAAAGGGCAATATATTGGTTTTCAACAGAAGGAAAGAAATTTTGATACTGTGATTGAATTACAGGTATTGGATTCTATGAAAATAGAAGATGCCTTTTCTTTACAGGGATGGAAGATTAATGCTAATAATATCAGTTTTATAACCTATAAAGTAACGGATAATTTTTTGTCGGTTTACTCTTATCCGAATTGCCAAAAACTATATGGTTATGGAAAAATAGGGCAAGGCCCTGATGAGTTTGTAAGTGCATTTAGTGGGGATGCTGTATCAGAGGATGCATTATTGTATGATTTGATGAGTAGAAAACTTGTGCAATTGACGCTAGGAGAGGATTCATTATGGATTTCTAAAAAGCTTCCTTTATATAATGGTGAAGATGGTGTATGCAAACTTTTTACGTTTATTAGTCAAATAGAAGGCGATAAATACTTAATGAAAATAGATGAGTATGAATCCTCATCATGGGAAATAGCTGATTTGGGTAAAAATGAAATATTAGATTCGTACAAGAATCCTATTCGAAAGGCAGAAGCGTCGTATACTCCTTTTGATTTTATTCAATGCATATATGATTCAACCTTTATTGTTGCTTATAAATATATGGATAGAATAGAGTTATATTCTATAGTTAATGATAAAATAAAGCCTATGGTTGTTTTGGGTAGTGATAAGGACCAATCTGAACTGGAAAGTTATAATGATTTGCTTCATTATTATGTTGCTGTTGCTTCTTATGAGGGTTTATTCTATTGTTTAAAGTCGAGAAATGGAGAGAATTTTGGTAATATTGTTGAGGTATATGATTGCCATGGAGAGTGCCGAGTAAAGTATACATTGGGGAAAATAGTTGATTCTATCAATATTGATACCGAAGGGTGTCTTGTCGGATATGTTTCGGATGTTGATGAGACTATCATTTATAGATTTAAACAGTAACTCTTAGTCATATCATGAAACATTTCTATTTATTATTGATATTGTTTTGTTTTTTTTCTTGCAAAGAGAATAAAAAGAATAATATCATTCAGTTAATTCAGGAATGGAAAAATAAAGAAATTATTTTCCCAAATCATCTTGTTTTTACTGTTTTGGGAGAAGATACAGTAAACTTTTCATTTTCGAATACTCAATATAGGGTTCTATCTTACATGGATTCTATTGGTTGTACAAGCTGTAAATTACAGTTGTCACAATGGAAGAATTTTATTTCAGAAGTTGACAGTTTAACTGGACCTAAAACAGCATTTGTGTTCTATTTTTCTCCAAAGAATGTGGACGAATTACATTATATAATTCGTCGTGAAGCGTTTAAGTATCCGGTTTGTTTTGATATGAATGATTCGTTAAATAAATTGAACCATTTTCCTGCTGATATAGATTTTCAGACTTTCTTATTAGACAAGAATAATGAAGTAATTGCCATTGGTAATCCCATTCGTAATCCTAAAATAAAGGAACTTTATATGAAAATTCTTTTGGGAAGGGAAACTGTATCGAAAAATGAAAATACTATTTTAGAAACAGAAGTGAGCCTTAATAGTACCTCTTTACCCTTGGGGAACTTTAGTTGGGAAAAAGAACAAAAAGTAGTTTTCACATTGAAAAATACTGGTAATAATACATTGGTGATTGACGCAGTTGCAACGTCTTGTGGTTGCACGAAGGTAGAATACGATAAAGAGCCTGTACGTCCGGGTGGTTCTGTTGATCTCCATGTGAGTTATAAGGCAGAGCATCCTGAGCATTTCAATAAAACAATAACTGTGTATTGCAATGCAAAAGTTTCTCCTTTACTTTTAAAGATAATGGGAAATGCAGAATGAACATGAAAGATAATTTGTATCTTTTTTTTCTTCTTATGCGTGCATTTGGGAAGCTGTGTTTCTGACAATGAACGTCGTTTGGAAGAAACATTGGTCTTTGCCGGAGAGAATCGTACGGGGTTAGAAAAGGTATTACTGCATTATCAGGATGATTCATTGAAACTGGAAGCTGCCCGATTCCTTCTTATTCACATGAAAGACCGTCATTCTTATCGGGGTGCTGGAATAGACAGCGTGCGGCAGGCTTTGATTGAAACCAGCTGTCAACAGGGTTTTATGGAACGTGGACGGCGGGATAAATGGCGCAGCTATTCTTATGCAGGCTCACCAAAGGTGTATGATGCACAGGTGATAAAAGCGGATTATTTGATAGAAAATATAGATTTGGCTTTTGAAGCCTGGCAACAGCGTGGCTGGGATAAGTATTGTCCGTTTGATGATTTTTGTAATTACTTGCTTCCTGCTGGTTACGGTATCTATGCTAATCAGAAAGTAGATACTATGTCGGATTTGATGTTGGCTAATGTTGAGGCATTGGCATAAGGCGGCGAATCTCAAACAACTCGGTATCAGACGATGGGAACATGTTCTATGTGGGTGGTATTACATATAAATGTACTACCAAATACACCGCTGAAAGATGTCGGCTGGATTGCGCCAAATAATATGGTTAACAAACTTAGATTATACTCGGAATGAGCTATAAATAGATTGTTGTAAAAGATTGATTTTAGGGATGCAATATCCAAAAGATATGCATCCCTTTGGACTTAAAAAATGCAGTTATGAAAAAGAGTTTATATTTATTGGCTGGGACAATACTAGTGTTGGCGAGTTGTGTAAATGAGAAGAAAAGCGGAAATGCGGAGTATGTACTTTTATTTGATATTGCGAAAACCGTAAAGTATCAAAAGGTTTCTTCGCTATCTCCAGAGCATGTTATAAAACTGGCTTTTTCAGATTCGACAATGATTGATAATAATGCATATTTACTTTATGATGAAACATATTTTGTCTATTCAAGAGGATCTGCTATTGCCCCGATGCATTTTGATAAGGAAGGTAATTTCCTCAATTATATAGGGCAGGTAGGGATTGGTCCGGAAGAGTATAATGAAATAGGGGATGTCTGCCTGAATAGACGAGAAAAGACTGTAGAGATTTTATCAGGGGACTTTATCTATGTATATGATTATCAAGGTAAGTATGTTGATAAATTAGAACATAAACAAACGGCATTCTCATTTGCCGTAGATGAGGAAGGGAATCATTGGCTCTATTTAGGCAATAATTCTGTTAATGGTGAGGCAAAAATGGCTAAGATGAATGCCCAATGTCAGAATTTGCAAAAGTTTCTTGAGGAAGAATCAACGCTACTTCCTATGGTAGAAGCAAATTTTGGCAGAGGTGCTATGCTCACATTTAAAGAAACTCTGAATCATGATATTTATCGAATTGCAGATGGGGAAATAAAAAAGTCCTATTCAATAGATTTTCCTAATTACCATCTCCCTCATGAATTGCATAAGACAGCTGCAATGGAGGTTGTTCCACTTTTGCAGAAATCGGATTATGCAAGTATTCTTAATTGTTCAGAGAATCAGAATTACTTGTTTTTACAGGTATTGTTGAATAAATCGGGGCAGACGGTGCCTGAAATATATTATTGGATTTATCAGGAATCTTCGGGAAAGGATATTATATTTAATCTTGATCAATCGGTTCCTTTTGATTCGTATATCTATTATCCTCAATTTTTATCAGAGAATAACAAATTGTACTTTATGGGCTTTCTTTTAGATAAGGAGACAGAAACTACTAATCCGGAAGAAAATCCGGCTATTGTTATAATTGATGTTGCTGGCTTGGACTTTACTTAAAAAGTATCAAGATCATTCTACTATCATTATTGATGCAAAAGATGATTTTTTTGAATGAAATGAATAATCATAATCCTTTAAATATAATGAAAAAGAGTATTGTCTTTTCTTTTCTATTTTTTCTTTTGGTAGGATGTAAAAGTGAAAATATACAGTATGAGGAAATCTCATACAAGTTATTGGACAACAATATTATGACTACTATGCCGGGAAGCCTCATTGTTGCCGGTGATTATTTAGTATGGACTGATCCTTTTGCCCGCGATTATTTTGTTCATGTGCATGATAAGGAGACTGGTAGAAAGATCGGGGTTATGGGAAAGGTAGGTGAAGGACCTCAGGAATTTATAACAGGAGGTATTAATTTAGTGGCTATTGATAATTGTTTTTTTGCTGATGATGCCAATGGAAAAACGAAGGGGTTCTTGTCTTTGGATAGTTTGGTGTTGCAGAAAGAAACTTTTATAGCTTTGTCTGAATCAGAAAGCATAACCCGTCCGCAGATGAGTGAATTGGCGAAAGGGGTATTTGTAGGAAGAACAGAGGATGGAGACAAAGACTATTTTAAAGCTAACATTCAAGGGCAAAACTCTACTTTTGGAGTTTATCCGGTATCGGAGGTAAAGCAACATGTTGGAGGGAATATGGCATATAACCCAGAAAAGAGATCTTTAGCATATGCTTCTTTTAATTTTCCATACTTAGCTCTTTATCAAGAAACAGGGAATACCTTCAAATTGTTATGGGAACGGAAATCTAATAGTGATGAATATGAAGTTGTAAACGATCAGATTATTTTTGACCGTAAGGTTGGAGGCATCTTTGAAATCTGTATGAGTAAGGATTATATCATTGCTTTAGAACGTGACAGAGCAAGAGACCCAATGGACGAATCTACTGTTGGACGGGATGTGAGCAAATGTCCTCATACTGTTTTCTTATATGACTATGATGGTAATCTGATTAAGATTGTTGATTTAGGGATACCGACAATGCATATTGCGGCAGATTGCCAAGATAATGTTCTGTATGCTATTGGGGCAGATCCGGATTATGTATTGGTGAAATATGAATTATAGAGGATTATATCTTATTGTTTTTTGCTGTATTATCAGCATTTTGACCTCTTGCAATAAGGAAAAGCGCACAGTCCCGGTTTGTTACAAGCACTCTTTTCCTATTGATACGGTTATGCCCGTACAAGAGTATGCTGTGGAAAATGATGCAAAACTTCCACAACTATTTAGAATGAAGAACAGACTGCTCGTTTTTGGTGATTATGGCATGATGAATATTTATTCTTATCCGGAATTGCAACTGATATGTAGTCAGGAGGGACCTGACGGAGCCTCCAGAACCATAGGAGAGGGAAAGTTGTACATTGAAAAACAAGGTAAAGTTGATGTCTATGAGTTGGAAAATGATTCTTTGGTTCAAACATCTTCTTTTGCAATAGCAAATAAAGTGCCTTATTCTATAGGTACGGTGCAGGAACTGCGGCCTGATGTTTATATCTATGCTGATATGTATGATTTTCCGGGAATGCGTGAGTTTCATATTATGGATACCCAAAAACGTCAATGTGTATCGAAAGGAGACTATCCGGAGGATGACAAGCGCTTTAAGAGACGTAGGGAATTTAAGACGGCATATATGCATAGTTTATGGGTAAAGCCTGATAAGAGTGCTTTTGTCGTTGTTTATTCTCAACTACGCCGCGTGCGTATTTACGATAAGGAAGGTGGCCTGTGCCATGATATTTTTCTGGAAAATGAAGTTGGTAATTATAAGGTTGTACCCCAAAATGCTTCTGAGAGATATTGGCATTTTGGGCAATCTTTTGTGACAGACAAATATATTTATTTACTGAATCCGGATAAATTGGGAATAGCTGATGCGGAGCCACGATGCAATATTCTTGTGCTGGATTGGGAGGGTAATTTAGTAGCCAAGTATAAATTGAATGTGTGGATATATGACTTTTTTGTGGATGAAACAAACAGTGTGATTTTTGGCAGTTGCTGGGGAAACTTAAAGAAGGATGCTTTCTTTTCATTGAACACATTGATATAAATTCTACTGATTATGAAAAAATACATAGTATTATTATTTGCATTATTTCTTATTGCTTGTAGCAACTCAAGAAAGCAGGATGTTATAACTTTATTGCAAGATTGGGAAGGTAGAGAGGTACGGTTTCCAAATCATCCTGTCTTTACTATTCAAGGAAGAGATACTGTGAACTTCCAGATAGAAGATAAATGCAAGATTATAACCTATGTGGATTCAACCGGATGCACCAGTTGTAAACTGAAGTTTTCTGAGTGGAAAGAGCTTATGAATGCCATTGATTCCCTTCGGCCTGATTCAGTTCAGTTCCTTTTTTTCTTTTTTCCGAAGAGGGGGACGGAAATTTATCAAAGTTTGCTGGCAGATCGATTTAAGTATCCGGTTTGCATTGATGAGGAAGACTCATTAAATAAACTGAATAGCTTTCCTTCTGATATGGCTTTTCAGACCTTCTTATTAGATAAAGATAATAAAGTAATGGCAATTGGTAATCCTGTTCATAATCCTAAGATAAAGGAGTTGTATATGAAGATTCTTTTGGGAGGGGAAACTGCAGAGACAAATGAAGATACTAATTTACTGACAGAAGTCAGTATTGACAATACATCTTTATCCTTAGGTAATTTTGATTGGAGAAAAGAGCAAAAAGTAGTTTTTACATTAAAAAATGCAGGAAATAAGCCATTGGTTATCGATGCAGTTTCAACGTCTTGTGGTTGTACTGAAGTGGAGTATGATAAGGAGCCTGTTCGTCCGGGAGCTTCAATTACTCTTTATGTGGCTTATAAAGCGGAACATCCTGAACATTTTAACAAAACGATAACTGTGTACTGCAATACCAAAGCTTCTCCATTACTTCTGAAAATAATGGGAAATGCAGAATGAACATGAAAAATAACTTATACTTTTTTATAATCTGCTTTTTTGTATCTATTTTATTGGAGAGTTGTGTTTCTGACAATGAACGTCGTTTGGAAGAAACATTAGTCTTTGCCGGAGAAAATCGTGCAGAGTTAGAAAAGGTATTACTGCATTATCAGGATGATTCATTGAAGCTGGAAGCTGCCCGATTCCTTCTTATTCACATGAAAGACCGTCATTCTTATCGGG
>NZ_CAJLKP010000103.1 GCF_905207245.1 uncultured Bacteroides sp.
GCTATGTTCCGAAAGGCACTTGTAGCTTGTAGCCTATAGCTCGTAACTGATTCATAACCATACAGAAAGAAACCAATTACCCAACAGGATTATTTCAATAAATTACTCTGCTTCCGGTTTCTCAATACCTTCGCTGGTTGCACGCTCTTCCATGCGTTTGATACGGGCATCCAAATCCGGGTGGGTAGAGAACAACTGGTTCAGTTTACTGCTTTTTTGTGCACCGGCTTCTTCCTGCAACTTCTTCAATTTTTGGAAAGACAAAGCCATTGCCCAAGGGTTCTTACCATGACTTTTCAGGAACTCGTATCCATAGTCATCAGCACTTCTCTCCTGCTTCTGTGAGTAAGTGGAATTCACCAAAGCCTCGCCCAGGTCGCCCAACTGAGAATCTGTCAATTTAGCAGCCGTACCGCCTTGTGAAGAAATACCGTCTTTCAGGGCAGAAGTCAACAATGCTGTGCGGAAACCGTTCTTAGAATCCTTGTGTGCCACGTGTCCGACTTCATGACCGATAACACCCAGTAACTCTTCATCCGTCATGATGTCCATGAGAGAGGAGAAGACACGTACACTACCATCTGCACACGCAAAGGCATTGACGTCTATCACATAGTAAACCTTAAAATTCAAGGGAATTCCTTCCACATCCGTCAAGCCGTCAGTCAGCTTTTTCAAGCGGATAGTATACTCATTGTCATCCGCACACACCTGATTGTGAGCATCCATCCAGTCGATGTATTCTTTCACATACTCCGTCATTTGAGCATCTGTCAAAGTCACCGCTTTAACGGCTTTTACTGCACCTTTCAGTGCTTTCACATTAAACTGGGCCATTGCAGGCATTGTCACAGCCATGCATACGAGAAGAAGGGCCCACTTCATAAGAGTCTTTTTCATTCTTGTGTTTTTAGAAGATGATTATTTTTATTTTGATAAATGTGGCGCAAAAGAACAAATTTTTAATGATACCATCAATATATTAGGGGATGTTTTTCGCTTTTTCGGCGGAGTTCTTGGTATGAAAACAAGATTTTTCATTAAGTTTGCAGAAAGAATAGAAACAAAATATCAAAGACATACATAATTATGGGATTCTTTAAATCTTTCTTCTCCGGTAAACAAGAAAAACCGGAAACTGAAAAACAGAAAAACGATCAGAAGAACTTTGAAATATTCAAGTATGACGGCATGCGTGCACAGCGCATGGGACGTCCGGATTATGCAATCAAATGCTTCACCGAAGCCTTGGCAATCCAGGATGACTTTGAAACCATGAGTTATCTAAGCCAGGTTTACATTCAGACAAATGCCCTCAGTGAAGCACACGAGCTTCTGGAGCGCATGGCAAAACTGGAACCGGAGCATACTTCCACTTTCCTCACCCTTGCCAATGTATGCTACCTGCAAGAAGATTATCAGGCCATGGCTAAAGCTGCACAGAAAGCCATTGAAATAGAAGAAGGCAACGCTATGGCGCACTACCTTCTGGGAAGGGCCAAGCAAGGAATGGATGACGGCATTATGAGCATCGCCCACCTCACCAAAGCCATCGTGCTGAAAGATGATTTCACCGAAGCCCGCCTCCTACGTGCCGAAGCATTGACCAAGATGAAGCAGTATAATGAAGCCATGGAGGACATTGATGCTATATTGGCACAAGATGCAGATGACGAAAGCGCCCTCTTGCTGCGCGGCAAAATCAAAGAAGCCACCGGTGACGCCGGAGCGGCAGAAGCCGACTATTGCCACGTAACCGAACTGAATCCCTTCAATGAGCAAGGTTTCCTCTATTTAGGACAACTCTATATTGAGCAAAAGAAACTTCCAGAAGCCATCGCCCTCTTTGATGAAGCCATCGAACTGAACCCTAACTTTGCACAGGCCTACCACGAACGCGGACGTGCCAAACTGCTAAACGGCGACAAGGACGGCTCCGTAGAAGATATGAAGAAAGGACTGGAACTAAATCCGAAAGAAGTTCAAGCCTTCAACGGGCAATATGGCAATCAAACTAATGAAAGACAACCGAATGTACTAGGACTATAACGCCCTATGAGAAGCGTCCTCTCCATACTCGTATTTTGTTTTCTTTTTCCAGCATTGGCAACTGCCGACAGTTTCGAACGCAGCTTTAAAGAAAATAAAAAACTTCTTTACTCACTGGACAGCCTGTTAGCACATCAGGATGTATTTGTGAAAGTAAAAGAGGAACGCATCATGCAGTTGAAGAAGCAACAGAACCAGGTAAAAGATGTAAAGGAACTCTATGCAATGAATCGGATGATTTATTTAGAGTATCGGGTATATGATGCGGATTCGGCCTTGCACTACATCAATAAAAACATTCGGCTGGCACAGCAGACCAGCAACCGGACCTGGGAAGTGGTATCTCTGCTCGAACAGTCTTTTGTTCTTACATCCTGCGGACTTCTTACTGAAGCACTGAATGCTGTGAGCGATATCCGTTCGGAAGAATTGCCGCAAAATCTACGTTCTGAATATTTTGGCCGTTTGTGCACACTTTACTCCCGTTTAAGGGATTACTCCGGTGAGAATTCTCATTTATCGGAGCATTACAATGAGCTTCAAAAGACTTATCGGGATTCAATACTGACAACAGCTACTCCCGATGAATTACGCTACTGGAACACCCGGACATGGCTCTACTTGGGGACTCCCGAGGTAGCCCCCGTCAAGCAAGCATTGGAACATAACAAAAAGATATTGCCCAACGACAGCCGAAAATACTCCATTGCCACATACAACCTGTCCGCTATCTACCGAAGCGAGAAAAATGAAAGCAAGTATCTGGAAAATCTGATTCTTTCCGCCATGGCAGACATCCGATGCGTCAACGGAGACATAGGTTCATTGCAGGAAATAGCCGAATACCTGTTTAAACACGGGAAGATAGACCGCGCATATAACTATATTGTCTACTGTTCACAAAAAGCCATGCTTTTTCATAACCGGGTACGGATAGTCAGAATGTCTCATTTGCAAAATCAAATCTACAAAGCCTACCAGGAACGAGACAACATACAGCAAAAGCGACTTCAAGCCTCCCTCATCACCGTCAGTTTACTTTTTCTTGTACTTATCGGCGCATTCCTGTTCATCCGTAAACAAATGCACAAATTGAAGGAAGCTAATACGAGATTGGACAATACCAATCAGAAACTCTCTGTCAATATGGATGCCCTCTCCATCGCCCATCAAAGTCTGGAAGAAGCCAATGACCAACTGAAAGAACTGAATACCCAATTAAAAGAGGTAAATTCCCAATTGCGGGAGTCCAATTATGTAAAAGAGGAATACATAGGTTATGTATTCAATATCTGCTCCACTTATATCAGCAAATTGGAAGAATTCCGTAAAAACATCAACCGGAAGCTCAAAGTAGGTCAGATAGAAGATGTCAAGGCCATGACTGATCCTTCAACAATGGCCTCCAATGAACTGAAAGAGTTCTATCAGCATTTCGATACAATCTTTCTTCACCTCTACCCTAATTTTGTGGAGGACTTCAATGCCTTGCTTCTGCCCGAAGAACGGATTGAACTGAAAGATGGTGAACTGCTGAATACAGAACTGCGCATACACGCATTAATAAGGCTGGGCATTACGGACAGCGTGAAGATAGCCGACTTCCTTCATTGCTCCGCACAAACTGTCTACAATAACCGTCTTCGTACCCGGAATAAATCCATTATTCCGAAAGAAGACTTCATGAATGCCATCAAAAAGCTCG
Organism: uncultured Bacteroides sp.; assembly: GCF_905207245.1. GTDB lineage: Bacteria > Bacteroidota > Bacteroidia > Bacteroidales > Bacteroidaceae > Bacteroides. Next base: position 3,755 of record NZ_CAJLKP010000103.1, read on the forward strand.
GAAAATACAAAGCGTAACCTCTGTCTTTCACTCCCGATTCCTATCGGGAAGTTTACTTCCCAGTTTTCCACCTCCGCCACATACAACTAATAATCAACTACTTATCCCTTTTAACAGTTTACTTCAACGGTTTACCCCACGAAGTGAATAGCCCCTTGTTACATATATCTTTGCCGAAGAGATTTAAAACAAGAACTTATGTTAACTATCAAATTAATCATGAAGAACGAAAGAAAAGAAAAACGCCTTGGCAGACTTATTCTTGTCTGCTGCGCTTTGTTACTGTTCATTTCGGTCAATGCATTTGCACAACAGCAAGTCACAGTCACCGGAAACGTAAAAGATGAAAAAGGAGAGCCCATCATCGGTGCCAATGTCATCGTAAAAGGTACAGGCACAGGAAGTGTCAGCAATGTAGACGGAGATTTCTCACTGCCCAATGTACCTAACGGAGCCACACTTGAGATTTCCTTTATCGGCTATCTGAACCAAGACGTAAAAGTCAACGGAACCAAACCTATCAACATCATTCTGAAGGAAGATACTAAAATGCTGGATGAAGTGGTTGTAGTGGGATACGGTGTACAGCGCAAGTCGGACATGACAGGTGCAGTTGCTTCCGTAAACACCAAAACACTGGAGAACCGCCCGCAAGCCAACATCATTCAGTCTTTGCAGGGAGCCGTACCGGGACTGAATATTTCAGTGACCGGAACTAATGCTGAAGGTTCGTCCACCAAAACCCGCATCCGTGGTGAAAACTCCATCACAGCGGACAATAAGCCGCTGATTATTCTGGATGGTATTCCTTTTGACGGCCCCTGGTCGGAAATCAATCCGAACGATGTAGAGTCCATTGAAGTACTGAAAGATGCTTCTTCGGCTGCCATCTACGGTGCACGTGGCTCAAACGGCGTCATCCTGATTACTTCCAAAAGAGGCGAGAAAGGAAAGGTGGTCGTAGCTTATGACACATACGTCACCATTGATAATCCGATTAATTTACCCCGTCTCATGAATGGTGCTGAATTCTGGAAATACAAGACTGAAGCATTGAGAGATGCCAATACCACTCCGCCGACAGAAAGCAATCCGGAACCGTGGATGGGATCGATTACCGCTACCGAGCTGCGTATGCACGAAGCGGGAACAGATACCGACTGGCTGGACTTGGCAACCCGTACCGGCTTCAAACAACAACATAACATTTCATTCCGTGGTGGAGTGAACAAAACGAATTATTTCGTATCGCTGAACTATACGGACGTGAAAGGTACGGCGGTCGGCAACCAATTCAAACGTTACAATATCCGCTTCAACCTGGATCAGGAATTCAATTCCTGGCTTAAATTCTCCACCAGCACACAGTTGGGCCGCTATGACCGAAGCGGCAGTAGCGCCTCATTCTCCAGAGCTTTCCGGATGAACCCGCTGGCAGAGGCTTATGACGAAGAAGGCAATATCCGTTCTGCCGCTTGGGAAGACTCCAGCGAAGCCTTTTCGGTAAACCCGCTAAGCAGCCTCAACAATAGAAGTAGTGATATACGCTCCAAAGTCATCACCAACAATGTCATTGAAATTAAGCTGCCGTTTGTTCCAGGGTTAAGCTATAAACTGAACACAGGCTATACTTACCAAGACAGCAGTTGGAAACAATATCAGGGTATGGATACTTACTATGGAGCCCGTTCCAATGGTATTCTGAACACCGACGACTGGCATTCACAGGAATGGATTTTGGAAAATATCATCACCTATACCCGTGAGTTCGGCAAACACCGCATCTTCTTCACCGGTCTGTATTCTGCACAGAGCTACGAAAAAGAAGGCAACGGAATGGAAGGAAAAGACTTCCCTAACGACGTGATGTACTATTATCAGATTTCCAAAGCAGCCACCATGTCCGGAAGTTCCAGCTATACGAAGCAGAACCACATCTCACAGATGGCGCGTCTGAACTATTCATACGACAGCCGCTACCTGCTGACACTGACGGCACGCCGTGACGGTTATTCGGCATTCGGCAACCAATCCAAGTTCGGCGTATTCCCTTCCATGGCTATCGGCTGGAATATTTCTAACGAACATTTCTTCCAGGCAAGTCCTCTGGCAAAAGTCGTTAGCAACCTGAAATATCGTTTGTCATGGGGTAAGAACGGTAACGAAGCCGTGGGTGCCTACACTACCTTACCCGAACTTTCAACATTCAATTATCTGAAAGACGATCATACACCGAACTATGGTTTCTATCCCTCCAAACTGGCTTCTCCTTCATTGGGATGGGAAACTACACAATCCGTCAACACGGGTATAGACTTCCAGTTGTGGAGCGGGCGTATCCAGGGTTCTTTCGATATCTACTGGTCGAAAACAAACGACTTGCTGCTGAACCGTTCCATTCCTACCATCAACGGAACAGGAAACATCACCGAGAATATCGGTGAAACCCAAAACCGCGGTTTGGAATTACAAATCACTTCAAACAATATCACTAAGAAGGATTTTGAGTGGTCAACCACTTTCAACCTGTCGCACTATAAAACAAAGATTGTAAACGTAGGTCTCTATGATGCCGACGGCAAACCGATGGATGATGTCGGTTCCAGATGGTTCATCGGCGAACCTATCAGCGTGAACTACGACTACCGTTTCATCGGTATCTGGCAGATCACCGACCCAGCAAATCCCAACGGTCAGCAAGATCCGAACTACCGTTACTCCATCCCCGGATACATGAAGTATCATGATAAAGACGGTGTAAATGATATCACTCCGGCAGACAAGGAAATCATCGGTTCGGCTATCCCAAAGGTTACTATGGGTATGATGAACACTTTCCGCTACAAGAATGTGAGCCTCAGCGTATTTCTGAATGCACAACTGGGACAGACCGCCAATAACTGGCTCTACGATGTATCTCACAACTCTTATCGCCAGAACCGCCTGATGGTAGACTTCTGGACTCCGGAAAATCCGACTAACAAGTATCCGAAAAACTCTCTGGACACCTCAGTAAACCCGATGGGTGCCGGCTTTTACGAAAAGACCGACTTCCTCCGCGTACAGGACGTCACACTGGGCTACCGCATCCCCCAGCGTTGGCTGAAAAAGATTTCCCTGAACCGCCTCGAAGTATATATGAACATCAAGAACCTGGCAACCTGGACAAGCTGGACCGGTCTGGATCCGGAATTTATCAGCGACCAACAGTCCACTCCACAGGTGCGTTCATTCACATTCGGTCTGAAACTTGATTTATAAACCGCTTAAACAAAGAGAAACAGTATGAAAAAGCTAAAATATACACTGATAGCACTGCTCGTGCTCTGCACCACCGGATGCAACGAGTCCAGTTTCCTGGAGGAAGACCCGCGTGCTTCACTCTATCCTGAGAACCTGTTGGTAGATTACAGTGGATTCCAGTCCATGGTAATCACCCTTAACGGAATGATGCGCAACGAATACCGCCGTGCCGATGCACTGGGCGGTGGCCTGCCGCTTGTGCTGCACGCAGCATGGGGTAGCGGTGTCGATAATTCATGGAGTAACAACTCACACAGTGAGTTCAAGTATATGTATTATCCGTCTCAAATCAATCAGACAGATTTACGGATATTCCAGAACATCTTCCAATGGTGCTATCGTATCATCAACACTGCCAATATGGTGATTTCACGTGCAGAAGGCAGCGGTATCGACTGGAAAGGGACGGAAACGGAAGCTGCCGCCCATAAGAACAAGATTATAGCGCAAGCCCGCTTCTTCCGCGCATGGGCCTATCGCCACCTGACTTATTCATTCGGCGCCGTACCTCTGTCAACCGAAGAGATTACGGGTATGAACTACCGTAACGACTGGGAACGCAACTCCGTAGAGTCTATTCGTGAAGTGATGGAGCAGGATTTCACATTCGCCATGAACAACCTGCCACTCCGCGAAGAGAACAACAGTAAGATTTCCGGAGCCGTAGCACGCCACTACCTGGGTGAGTTATATCTGGCAATGGACCAGCCCGGCAAAGCCGCTGAAGTATTGAAACCACTGGTAGAAGGTAAGGAATATAGCCTGATGACTACCCGCTTCGGAAAGAACGCCGCCAACCCCGGCTGCCCGTTCATCGATGTATTCCGCACACCGATGTATGCAGATGGAAATACGGAGGTTCTATACGCTTTCGTCAACACGGAACCGGAAAACAGTGCTTTCGGTACAGCAGAGGTGTATATGAAGAGTACTTATAAGAACTATTATTCCAACGATGGCGTCATCAACAAAAGTAATATGAAAGACCCGGACTATACAAGCGGCACGGCCACCTGGCCCCAGGTGTTCTGGATAAACAACGGCGGTAAAGGTGCCGGACGTTGCGTTCCGTCACGGGGAGCTTTCCGCCTCTACAACTACAAGGATCAGGGCACAAAGGATGACCGCGTATCCGATTACGCAGTGGTATGGACCATCAATGAGAGAGGTGCCGACGGCAAAGTCACGGAATATCTAAATAACGGGAAAACGGTAGTGGACACCATCGTAAGCGCCGCCATGCTGGACGACAATAAAACCACCATCAAGAAGTACAACTGGCCTACCACCCGCAAATGGGACTACGTAGCACCGTTGATGGCAAACGGTGACAAGGACGGATGCTATCAGGATATCGTTTACCTTCGTCTGGCAGACACTTACCTGCTTTATGCGGAAGCTCTGCTGAAGAACAATCAGGCAGGTGAAGCCATCAAATGGATTAACAAGGTGCGTAACCGTTCTAATGCTGTCAGCATCACGGAAGCCGAACTGACAGCAGGAGGACTCGATTTCATTCTGGATGAACGCAGTCGCGAACTCCTTTCCGAAGAAGAACGCCGCCACACCCTGATTCGCGTAAGCCAGGAGAAAGGTGGAGATGAACGTGATGTGAACAACTACTTCAAACGTCGTATGCGCCAGTTAAATGAGATTGCAGGACGCGATGCACGAGGTATGAATTCGTATGATACGCCTGTGTTGTTCCCGATTCCACAAGAATTCATTGACTCTAATACAGGTCGTCAACTGGAAAATAATCCGGGATATCTATAAAAGAACTGCACATGTATGAAACGGATGCAAACGGACTGATACTGGTATACATAAAACTGATAATAACTTCCAAAGTAAAAATCCGTCGCAGCCGTTTCATAGTGTGTGTTAATCCAGCTCTATTTATAAACTTAGAACCCTACAAGATATGCCAGTTATAGCCTTCCTACTCTGTATTGTAGTGACTACTTTCACTGCTATTTACCTCTACCGGAAGCTCAACCCGCAAGGAGTATTAATGTTGGCCGGGCTCATCATGCTGACATTTGCCTTCGTGCTCAATATCCAACCTGTTATTCCGGACAAGCCTACCGGCAGCGTTGTATTCGATTTGGTGAAAGTGGTGGAAGAAACATTCATCGGCAACCTGTCTCGCGCAGGACTGATGATTATGACCATTGGCGGCTATGTAGCCTTTATGAACCACATAAAAGCCACCAATGCCCTGGTGCACATCTCCATGAAACCGTTGGGTTTCTTTCGTCGTTATCCCTACCTGGCAGCTACCGTCACCATCCCCATCGGCCAGTTGCTATTTATCACTACCCCCTCGGCAGCCGGATTAGGACTCTTGCTTGTCGCCTCCGTTTACCCCGTCCTCATCGGATTGGGAGTAAGCCGCCTCACCGCATTATCCGTCATTGCCGCCGCAACACTGTTCGACCAGGGTCCCGGCTCGGCAAACACAGCCCTCGCCGCCGAACTTATCGAGCAGACCAACGTAGCTTATTTCATTACCCACCAACTCCCTTTGGTTATCCCTACCACCTTGGTAGTCATGACCCTGTTTTACTTCAACAATAGGTATTTCGATAAAAAAGAAGCCGCCAAGCAGAGTATGGAAAACCGTGAAACAGCAGAAGTCCCTCAGACCTCTGTCCAACCGGATATTCCATTGACATTCGCCTTGTTGCCCGTACTTCCGCTTGCGCTTCTCATTATATTTTCACCCTATGTGGAGCTGTTCCAACCTCCCATAACACTCAATACAACGACCGCCATGCTATTTTCCCTCTTTGTCTCACTTGTATTCGTAGGCTGCCATACACGCAATATACGGAAAACCTTTGATGCCTTCTCCAGCTTTTGGAAAGGGATGGGAAATGTCTTCGGAAGTGTCGTGACACTGATTGTTGCCTCCGAGATATTCTCCAAAGGACTGATTAGCCTCGGCTTCATCGACTCACTGGTAGATTACTCCACGCATATAGGACTTTCCGGCATTGCCATCGCAGCAGTCTTCGCCCTGATAATCTTCTGTGCGGCCATGTTGATGGGAAGCGGAAACGCGGCCTTCTTCTCGTTCGGTCCGTTACTGCCCGGAATTGCCGGACAGTTGGGTATGCCTGCCTATTCCCTCGTGCTTCCTTTGCAGTTATCCGCCAGTATGGGGCGTGCCGCATCTCCCATAGCGGGTATCATTGTCGCCATTGCCGGCGTGGCGGGTGTATCGCCCATTGAACTGGCAAAGAGAAATACCCTGCCCCTTATAGGCAGCATTCTATTCCTGATAGCTTATCATTTCATAACACTATAAAACAACTCCGAATCATGTTCACACTCATTAAAAATGCAAACTTATACTCTCCGGAACATCTTGGCATGAACGACGTTCTGCTGGCAGATGATAAAATAGCCCTCATAGACCGGAAGATAGAACTGACCGGTATTCCATTTGATACCATAGACGCCGGCGGGTGCGCCGTCACCCCCGGCTTTATCGACCAGCACGTCCACATCACCGGTGGCGGCGGACAAACCGGCTATGCTTCTTTAGTCCCCGACGTCTCCATGAGCGAACTGGTGGCTTGCGGAACCACCACCGTGGTAGGACTACTCGGCACAGACGGTTTCGTAAAAGAACTGACCACCCTTTATGCTAAAACCAAAGCCCTGGAAGATGACGGCCTCAGCGCCTACATGCTTACCAGTTTCTACGGATTGCCTCCCAAAACACTGATGTCCTGCGTAGCCGACGATCTCATCTTCATCGACAAAGTGATCGGTTGCAAACTTGCCATGAGTGACGACCGCAGCGCTCTCCCCACCGAACTGGAGATACTGCGCCTCATCAACCAAGTACGCCTCGGCGGTTTCACTTCCGGCAAAGGAGGTATCCTGCATATTCATCTGGGAGCCTTACCCGACGGTATCACCCCGTTGCTGGACATCGCCCGCAAATATCCCACGCTGATTCCCTATCTCTCGCCTACCCACCTGATACGCACGGAAGCTTTATTCTGGCAAGCCGTAGAATTTGCCTGCATGGGTGGTATGGTAGATTTCTCCACCGGAGGAACCAAATTCGACGCTCCCCATCGCTGCGTCATGAAAGCCCTCGAAGCCCATGTACCCCTCGACCGCATCACCTTCTCCAGTGACGGCCGTGGCGGAGTGCGCCGTACCAATCCCGAAACAAAAGAAACGACCTATCGCCCCGCTCCCCTGCACCTCAACTTGCAGGAGATGACATTGCTCGTAAAAGAAGGTCTGTTGCCTCTGGAACAGGCACTGACCCTTATCACCAGCAATCCGGCACGCAACCTCAAACTGCGTACCAAAGGCAGAATAGACATCGGTTTCGATGCCGACCTCTGTTTCCTCGATTCCGAGCTTCAACTGACACACGTCATAGCACGCGGCAAACTCGCCCTAAAGGATAAAGAAGTCATTAAAAAAGGGAGGTATGAAGAATGAAAAGACTGATTCTATTTTTTGCCATTGTCTTTCTGGGCGCCGGACTCCGTGCCGCCTCCGTGCTTCCCGTGGGTGAAGGCAAGTTCACCTACAAAGACTATCCGCCTTTTGCCGACCGTCCGGTAGATGTGCACTATTACATTCCGGCTTCGGGCGATGTACGCCGGATGCCCATTGTCTTTGTCTTTGAAGGTGCCGACCGCGGTTTCACTTATCTGCTCAAAGCCTGGAAGCAGGAGGCAGAGAAGCATAAATTCATAGTTTTCATTCCCCACTTCGATCTGGAAAGGTTTCCTTTGCCCGATTATCAGGAAGTCGGTGTCATGAATGACAAAGATCACACGATACGTCCGGTCGAAAAGCAAACGCCGGCACTGGTTGATAAAATCTTTGAGTACGTCCGCCAATCTTCAGGTAGTGAACGGAAAGGATATATGATTTACGGTCACTCAGCCGGAGGGCAGTTTGTGCAGCGTTTCATGCTTTTTTATGACAGTCCGTATGTGGAGAAAGCCGTTATCGGCAGTCCGGGATGGTACACCTTCCCCGATGCTTCGCAAGATTTTCCCTACGGAGTGCGCAACATTCCGTATGTCACCCCCGAAACAATCAGGAAATACCTTGCCAAACCGATTATCCTCCAATTGGCTACGGGAGACACCATCCGCGAATCATATTTAAGAAAGACTCCCGAAGCCGAAGCACAGGGACGCAACCGCTACGAGCGTGGCAATCAGTTCTACCAATACCTCCACCAGATAGCAGCCGAACACAACTGGCCCTGCAACTGGCAGAAAATAGAAGAACAGGGCATCGGACACCACTCCACCGGAATGGGCAGACGTGCCGTTCCTGCCATGTTGGGAGATTCCCTACGTGCACTGTTCATAGGCAACAGCTACACACAATACAACCGTTTAGTCCGACAAGTGCAGGCCCTTGCCGCCTCCACCGGCCACAAGCTTTCTGTAAAATTGGTGGAACACGGCGGCTGGACATTGAGGAAACATGCCGCCAATCCTGAAACCCTGGATGCCATTCGTGAAGGAAACTGGGATTTCGTCATCCTGCAAGACCAAAGTAAAGCGCCTGCCCGCGAAAAGGAATGGGTACGGGAGAATGTATACAAGCCCGCCCACTCCCTCGACAGCCTGCGCCGCCTTTACAATCCGAAGGGAAAAACCGTTTTCTACATGACCTGGGGACACGACATCGACACATATACCGAAATGCAGCAACGACTGGCTGAAAGTTATTTGGAGATGACTGTTCAACTGAATGCCTGGTGTGCCCCCGTCGGCATCGCTTGGAAGCGTGTCCGCACGGAGAATCCAAGTATCACGCTTTACAACAACGATCACAGCCACCCTTCCCGACAGGGTTCTTATCTTGTCGCCAATGTATTCTGTAGCGTATTTTTTCAGAAACCCTATACAAGTACTTATTATGTCGGACTGCCCGAAGAGGAAGCACTCTATCTGCAACGTATTGCGCAAGAAACCGTATTCAGCAACCCTTCTCTCTGGAATATCCAGCCCACGGTGCAGCCGGAAGAGGTAACCCGCCGTTTCTATCCCGAACCGGAACAGCAATATTCCACTCCCACCCTCGGCAAGCCGCTTGAAGAAGGTCTGGCTTCCTTGTTCGAGATAAACAGATATTTGAAGGATTTAGCCGACAAGCATCCCGGTAAGGTTACGCTGTCCGATATAGGAAAGACTCCACAGGGCAGGGATATCCCCGTGCTCTATTTCGGAACTCCCAACGAGAAAAAGAAAATAAGAGTCTGGATACAAGCAGGACTGCACGGCAACGAACCTGCCGGGCCGGAAGCAACCTGTATGCTTGTCGATTATTTACTGAATACGCCCGAAGGTACTGAACTATTGAGAAAGGTTTCTCTTGCGCTTGTACCCATAGCCAATACGGACGGTTATGCCATGCAAAGCCGTAAATCGGGCAGTGGGTATGATTTGAACCGGGATCAAAGTAAACTTGCCGATCCGGTGACTCTTCTTCTTAAAAAAGCGTACAAGGAATGGAATCCCGAAATAGCGCTGGATATTCACGAATTCAATCCGTTCCGCAAGGAGTTTGAATTGCTTCGGGGTACTAAAGTAGCTACGGCCCCCGATGTCCTTTTCCTACCCAGCGGGCATTTGAATATCCCTGCCGGAATACGTACACTTTCCAACGGCTTATTCCGTGAAGAAGCAGAGAAGGCATTGGAAGCTAACAGTTATCATTCAGGCTTTTACTTTACACCCAGTGTCAGAAATGATAGCTTGTATGCAATGAAAGATGCCAAGAACCCGCAATCCAGTTCCACGTTTCAGGGACTCACCAATACGGTATCTCTATTCATAGAAATCCGTGGAATAGGATTGGGAAGAGCGAGTTTTGCCCGTCGTGCAGAATGTGGTTTTTTGGTATCCCGCAGTCTTTTGGAAACGGCGACTCTTCATTCAAAAGAAGTAAGAAGTGAGATACGAAAGGCCGTAAAAGAGACTTGCAGTGGAAAGAGTGATATATCCGTCACTTTTCAATCCGCACGGACAGAGCTTCCCGTTACTTTTATTGACCTTGCCAAGAACGAACGTTTTACGGAACCTCTGCCTACCTTCGATGCACTTCAACTGAAAGCTGAGTTAGTACGCAAACGTCCCAAAGCATATATTCTGCCGAATACCTGCCGGATGCAAGCAGAGAAATTGCGGGCTTTAGGAATAGAAGTAGAAGAGATAGGAAAAACCTTCACAGCCACCGTAGAGAAGTATATAGTTACCGGATACAAGAAAGTTACCAAGGAATGGGAAAAGATTTATCCGGTCACAGTCTCTACACGGACGGTAAAGGAAAAGAAGAACTTCCCGGCAGGTTGTTTCATCATTCGTCTTTCACAGAAGAATGCAAACCTTGCGACAACGCTGTTAGAACCGGAGTCCGTGAATGGCTTTGTCAATTTCGAAGTGGTTCATACGGAGTTTGGGAAAGAGTTGCCGATATACAGGAAAGGTTTCTAACTCCATTCCGATTAATTACACATCAAATTGATTAATTCTTTTTTGACGGGATATGAACATAATTTCCCCTCCTGATTCGCATGAATAATATAAGTTTCAGAGGTTAAGCCACCGCATCGCCACTTTTATCTCTTTTCGCTACGACGGTTAAGGAAAATTGTAGTAGGTACTTATTATTTCCACCATGGTGGAAAGAAAGAAACTCCACGGTGGAAAGAATAAATGTTCGGATGGAAAAGGCTAACCGTTGGAAGGGAAAAAGTATAGGAATGCCTAAGAACGGAGTTAGCTATTGCATTTAGTTCATTTTTGTACGGATATGAACTAAAGTACATTTGGGCATAATTTACATCACAGCTATAAATTCCATCTTTACAAATAGTAGAATTCCAAAGATCGCTGTTATCTTTACCTTGTCTAAAAACGGTATATAATATTTGCTGTATAAATAACCCAAATTATGATATTATTATATGAAATAGATTTATATGGAGTTTGATGATAAAAATAATATAATCATCTACCAAGATGATAATGGTGTGCCCAAAGTCAATGTACGGTTTGCTGATACCGATGTGTGGCTCACGCAACAACTTCAGGTAGCGACACGCTTCAGGCGTTGGGCAACCGAACGATTACATGAATACATTCAAAAGGTATTTGCAATAGATGATGAATGCAACTTCCTAAAAACAATACTGACTAAAATTGCTTCAGTCCCTCCAATGCCTCACCAACCACACCAAATCCCTTACCGTCTCTTGAATCCTCCACCACAGTACTTTCAGCCTTGGAGGTCGGTGCATCGGCAAATACAGTCTCCACAAACCACTTTCCAGATCGAGAATAAAATACACTTTCCCGCGGCACATCACATACAGAAAATCACCTTTCACAAAGGCACTGAACACGGAATCCAGCGGTATTTTACATCCGCATTTTTCTTCCGAAAAGTCTTTATAGGGAGGTTCCAGCGTAATGCTGGCATAGTCGGAGTCGAGCGTAAAACCATATTTTATACTTAATGGGTAGAGCACTTCCCATATCTCGTGTTTCCTCTGTTCTGTCATGCAATGGATGACCTCTGTTATCATTTCATCCTTCGGGGTATTCATGCCTTCTTCGGGTTTTAAATATTTAAAATTGCCCTCATCCCCCTTATACAAAAAGAAGTCGGACGTATAGTTCATATTTATGTAACGAAAGGCACTGGTATACCCACAGAACTCATAAACATGCTTGCACGCCCGACCCTTTATGGTCTGCGTGAAACATCTTTATTGAAGTTCTGTTTCTTGACTTAAATAAAATTACCAGTTTTTTTCGTTATCAAAAATAGCTTCAACATGCCGCATTTCTCTTCGGCTAATGCAAAGATAGATGAATTGCAGTGAATAGCCAAAAGAAGAATGCTTTTTTATTGAATCAGGATATTCCCCCCCAAAAAGTAGTCAGTGCCCCAAACACCCGTTATAAAAGTACATCCGCGAAGGTCATAGTACTCCGAGGCAGGCACAGCCTAACGATGCCGTGAACAAATGGGAGTAAATCAAAAGAATCATGCACAACGATTGACTGATTTCCGGCAGAAAAAGACAGTCGGAAGCAGTAGTCTGAAAGATAAATTTGAAGAAGAAATAAAAAAAATATCATTTTTTGCTTGCATATAAGAGAAAAGTATTACTTTTGCCATGAAATTAAAAACAAAAAGAAAACGAAAGTATGAATTTGTTTACTTATGCATATTACTTCTTTTTTTACTTTTACTTTAGCCAGAAAGTAGAGCGGGAGTTTGTATGT
>NZ_CAJLKP010000104.1 GCF_905207245.1 uncultured Bacteroides sp.
GCTTGGCAAAGTCTTGCCACTACGATGGCAAAAGTTTGCCAAGCCTATGGCAAGACATTGGCAATATAGTATCAATAATTACACTACTGTTTTATCAATTTTGAGGTAAATACGGATTTTTGCAACTCCATTCAATAGAATGATTATATTTGCATCTTGATGTGCTACATATTATAAACCATTAATCAGTAAGCAATGAGATTCAACAACGTAAGATTATTAGTAAAAGACTTCGCCAAATGCTTTAAATTCTACACCGAACAACTTGGATTAGAACCATCTTGGGGAGATGAAAACAGCGGGTATGCCAATTTTAAAGTAGCCGACGGAATAGAAGGCTTCACTCTTTTTGAATCCGACTCGATGGCACCTTGGGTAGGCAATGCAGATAAGCAGCAGCCCGTTGCGATGCGTGAAAAAATGATGGTCTCATTCGGTGTAGATAATTTAGACGAAACTTTTGCCGCCTTGAAAGCAAAAGGCGTGACGTTTATCAATGAACCTACGGATATGCCCGATTGGGGGATGCGTAGCTTGTATCTGCGCGATCCTGAAGAAAATCTTATAGAACTCTTTACCCCTTTGTCACCGGAGCTATTTAGTCAGGAACTTCTCGAAGAAGATAAGAAATTTCAATAAGAGATATCTATAAATAGAAAGCGTATGAAGTCAAATGTGAAGTCTTTAATCTATAAAATTAATATTGTTGTTGATTGTAGTGATGCCGGAGTTCTGGCGGATTTCTACAGTAAATTGTTGGGGTGGGAATGGACTCATCCGCGTGCAAATGGTTGGGCTGCCATCACTTCTCCCGAAGGCGTGGTAATGGCTTTTCAGGAAGTTGAGGAATATCAGCCTCCCGTATGGCCTTGGGAAGAAGGCAGGCAAGGACAAATGCTTCATCTTGATTTCTATGTGGAGAATCTTGAAGAAGCGGTTGCTTATGCTGTCCGGTTGGGTGCCCGGCAGGCGGAGGAACAGTATTTCAGAACTTCAAGAACAATGATTGATCCGGCAGGGCATCCTTTTTGTCTTGACACGGAAGAAGCCGAATAAAATTCTACCAAAAAGATATTGTTTATGTCAGAAATCTCTAATTATTTCCTTTATAGAAATGCAGAGAGTGAAAAGGGACTGCCCGCTAATTGTATTGATGATTTGAATCTGAATGATTTGTTTGCAGAAATAGATTACTGTAATTCATCCATCGGCCGGCAATACCTGTATTATCTTTTGCTGTCGGACAAAGTTTCGGGCGTTGGGAAGCAGGAGGCTTTGCTCAGTTCACTGTCCGCAAATATGGAATTGCGCGATTTCCTGTCTAAGACATTGAAGGAACTGAATAAACCGGATGCATACTCCATTGTATCGATTATTGAAGGGAATAATGTGGAAATTTCCCGTAAGGAGATGACAGGCATCAGCATTTGCCGTTTCCTGCCGTTCTTGTTTCTTGCTTTGACTCTGATTACCCATTCGGGATATTTCCTGTCCCTGTTTGTCATTGCTTTTATCACCAATGCAGTGTTGCACTATCGTTGCAAACCGAAGATACAGGGGTACTTTTTCTCAATTCCACAATTATTTAAAATGATAAGGCAGGCTGAGCGATTGGCGCAGAAGCGGGAGTTTACGTCTGTAGCCCCGCATATATCTGCTGATTTGCAAGAAGTAGAAGGATTGAAAAAGTATATTTCCTACTTCCGTTTCAATATGACGCTGGATAATGATATGGCTATCCTATTCTATATCATAGCCGAACTTGTCCGGATATTCTTTCTTCATGAAGCTTATGCAGTGGGGAAAACTTTCAGACTTTTTAAAGAGAAGTCCGCTGCCATTCACGGCATCTACCAGTTTGTAGGTTTTCTGGATACCCTTTTTTCAGTCTCTATATTGAGGGAGAGTTTACCTTATTATTGTCTGCCGGGAGAGAACAAGGCGGGGGAGAGGCTGCATATCCGGTCTGCTTACCATCCTCTAATAGAGAATTGTGTTTCGAACGACCTTGTCCTGCATGGAAAGTCGGCACTGATAACCGGCTCGAATATGGCCGGAAAAACCTGTTTCATGCGGACAATAGGAGTGAACCTGCTGGCTGCCAAAGCACTCCATACCTGTTTTGCAGAAACATTTGAAGTGGACCTGCAAATGTCTTTGTTATCTTCCATTCATCAGGGAGATAATCTGATGGAAAATAAGAGTTATTTCATGCAGGAAGTGACGACCATCAAAGAGTTTATAGATAAAAGTGACAGTGGAAATCATTTGTTCCTGCTCGATGAACTGTTTCGTGGAACAAACACTAAGGAGCGGATAGCTATAGCCAAATCGGTACTGTCCTGGCTGGTGAAGAACGATAATTTAGTCTTTGTTTCTACGCACGACCTCGAACTGGCAGATATGCTGGAACAGGAGTATGAATTGTATTATTTCAGCGAGTCTGTGAAGGATGGTGTTTTATCTTTCGACTATAAACTGAAGAAAGGCATAGCGACCGAACATAATGCGATTAAGATATTGGAACTTTGTGAGTATCCTGCCGGACTGATCCGGGAGGCTCACTCACTTGTTCCTAAAATAGAGTTGGATAAACCGCGTGGTTAATATTCCCTGATTTCGTTCTGATATATATCTACGCCTATCAGTTGCTTCTTTTCATCTATTACAGTGTGTTGGTTTAAATAAAATGCGCGCAAAGATACGAAAAAGGCAGAAAAAACGGATATTAGTCCGTCTTTCTCTGCCTTTACAGTTGGAATCGGTTTGTTTACTTCTTTGCTTCGTCGGCCAGTGAGTGCACTTTACCTTTGAGGTCATTTGCTTTTCCGGCAATGGCAGAAGTTTCGTCCGCTACTCTGTCCGCTACTTTTTCTCCGGCATACAATGCCTTTTCTTTAGCAGTTTCCAGCAAGTCTTCGGTATGTCCTTCAATTCTGTGCAGGGCATCACATACTTCTGCTTTCATTTTTTTAGCTCTTGAACTGCGGGCAAAACCGTATGCCAGCGCTCCTAAGATTGAACCTACTCCCAGTCCAATCAGAAAATGAGAATCTTTACAAGTCATAATTTAAAAGGTTTAATGGTTAAAAACTAAATTACTTTCTATTACTGCTCTGAGAACACGTGGCATAGGCATTAGTTCAATGGAGGAGAAAAGAATTACTACTATTTCACAAATTATTAATGAAAGCTTTTATTAATCACTTTATTCTCTCTGTGCAAAGTTTAGCGTGTAAGATAAACGCACTGATAACATAGAATGCCAACCATATCCGTTTTTTGCCAGGTGAAAAGTGGGTTGTATGAAAAGAGCAGTACCGAAATGCTTGCGGCAAGTCATTTCTGCTGATATTTCCGTACCATAGGTGTATCTGGCATATTGGGTTGAAATTCCTAAATGACATGCTTTTTCTAACTTATTGTATTGTTTATAGATGGAGCCTATTTCTATATATCTTGTACATCCTTCTGTGATGTGATAGCTTTGAGAATATTGTGCTAATAGGTTTATTTCCTGGTTCTTTATTCTCCATAGGGCTTGTTCAAGGTAGGTCCACCATGCCAAACTTACTTTCTTTTCTTTTTTCTCTGAGACCTTTGGTTTTGCATTTTCATTACATAAATGCATCCTGTTGTGTAAAGCAAACCCCATAAAATACATTCCATAATCTGTGTAATAGTTGCTTTCCGTAATGCTGAAAAGTCCGTTATCCCGTAAGTTGATGATAAATGGATTATTATGTTTGTTCCATCCTCCATATGCTTTCCCGCTATATAGGCTATTTCGGATAATCCAATGATTATGATGAACTTTATAATTAATGCAAATGCTTGATAAAGGATAGTTAGCAATCGGATAGTTATCGGAAATTGTAGGAAAAATCCCGCAGGAACTATTGGTGAATAATGACATACCCGGAGCGATGAAATAATCTTCGTTCAAGTTACGTATTCCGAGAAAGAGCTCGGAATTTCCAATCTGTTGCGTATATCCCAATACAGCTATACTGGCATACTGATTATCTTCTTCTATATTTGAAAAGACTTGCCAGTCGCCGATAATGCGCTCAGTTCCGGTTTTGCATAAATGAATGGTTACTGCATTTATTTCGCCACCATTAGGTACAGGTATATTAGCGTCAAGTCGCAACAGATTACATATATTCATCTTCTTCTGAAAATTGAGTTGCCATTCTGCGGTGTATGTCATGCTGATTTCTTGTGCAAGCATACAGGGGATATTCCCAGCGAGCACCGCATATAATATTGCTATTTTCTTCATGATTCTTTCTGTTTATAACCAGCGTGTAAATTTCTTAATATACCAATTCTTTATGAGTTGTGTCAGGATGCAATAGGAGAGCAGTATTCCTATCAGCCACGGAAAATAACTAAGAGGTAATGCCTGCAAACCGATAGACGCTCCGAAAGAGGTGAACGGTATGATGATACCGGCTATCATGATTAAAGACGTCATTCCTATAACAGACCATGTGGCACGGCTTTGTATGAACGGTATTTTTCGCGTACGTATCATGTGTACAATCAAAGTCTGCGAAAGCAATCCTTCAATAAACCACCCTGATTGAAACAATGACTGATGTTCCGGACTGTTACAACCAAATATGTACCACATTACCAGATAAGTGATAATATCGAATATGGAACTGATCGGTCCAATGTAAATCATGAAACGGCTCAAGTCTGATGCATCCCATTTTCTCGGTTTTCTCAGGAACTCCGGATCCATACGGTCGAAAGGGATGGTGGTCTGGGAAATATCGTACAACAAATTTTGGATGAGCAGATGAATCGGCATCATCGGCAGGAAAGGTAGGAATGCACTGGCAAACATAACACTGAACATATTCCCGAAGTTAGAACTTGCTGTCATTTTGATATATTTGGTGATATTTCCGAATGTCTTCCGGCCTTCTAATACCCCGTCTTCCAGTACCATCAAGTCTTTTTCCAACAGGATGATGTCAGCGCTTTCCTTGGCAATATCCACGGCCGAGTCTACTGAAATACCAATGTCTGACTGGCGCAGGGCAGCAGCGTCATTAATACCATCGCCCAGAAAACCCACAGTATTGTCCTGCTCCTGCAAGATGGAAATAATCTGCGTCTTCTGTAAGGGCGTCAGTTTGGAGAATACGGTGGTTCTCTTTACATGTTCTTTCAGGACAGTCTCGTCCATCGTCTCTATATCAGAACCGGTCAGTGAACAGCTTGTATCAATACCTACCTGCAGGGCGATTGCTTTTACTACAATGTCATTGTCCCCCGACAGTACTTTAACTTCCACGCCGTGCTCGTGCAGCTGCCTGATAGCTTCTGCAGCGGAAGGCTTTGGGGGATCGAGAAAAGCCAGATAACCGATTAATACCATTTCTTTTTCATCGCTTACAGAGAAATTGTCATTCTTTTCAATATAGCTTTTCTGCGAAACAGCTAAGACTCTCATACCTTTACGGTTCATCTCATCACTGATTCGTTTGGCTTTTGCTTTCAGCGAATCTGTCAAGGGATATACTTTTCCGTTGAATTCTGTGTGTGAACAGATGGCAAGTACTTCTTCTACTGCACCTTTGGTGATAATCTGCCGTTTTCCCTGTTTATCTTCTATTACTACGGACATCCTTCTGCGTATGAAGTCGAAAGGAATTTCGTCAACTTTCATATAATCATCTTTCAGGTGAGCTAGATTCAATTCTTTGACGTGAGAGAGGATTGCTTTATCCATCAGGTTTTTCAGCCCTGTCTGGAAGTAGCTGTTGAAGTAGGCATGGCGTAAAATCCGCCTGCTTTCGTCGGCACTTCCATCGGCATTGATGTATTTTTCTAATACAATCTTGTCGCAGGTGAGTGTACCCGTCTTGTCAGTACAAAGGATGTTCATGGCACCGAAATTCTGTATGGCATTCAGGTTCTTGACAATTGTTTTTTTCCGGGACATGGATATGGCTCCTTTGGACAGGTTGGCAGTGACAATCATCGGTAGCATTTCAGGAGTCAGCCCCACGGCTACTGAGATGGCGAAGATAAAAGCTTCGAACCAGTCACCTTTTGTGAATCCATTGATGAAGAAGACGAATGGAACCATAACCAGCATGAATCGTATAAGTAGAAAGCTGACTTTGCTGATACCTTTATCAAAGGCTGTTGTTGCCCGGTGTCCGGTCAGATTTCTGGCAATAGTGCCGAGATAAGTCCTGTTTCCGGTGGCAAAGACAATGCCTTTGGCGGCTCCACTAATGACGGTTGAACCCATGTAGCAGATGTTATCCAACTCTACGATACTGCCTTTACGGTATTGCCTCTCTTTGACTTCGGGGAATTTCTCTATTGGCTCCGACTCTCCAGTGAGAGAGGCTTGACTGATGAACAGATCTTTTGACTCGATGATGCGTATGTCGGCAGGTATCATATCCCCAGCGGCAAGGAATATGATGTCACCCGGAACTAATTCAGTAATGTCCAGTTCTTCTTCGTTGCCTCCTGCACGTTTTATCAGACAGGTATTCTTTACCATTTTCATTAGTGTCTCTGTGGCTTCACCTGCCCGCCATTCTTGTAAAAAGCGTAAGATAGCACTACATACTACCATAGTTGTGATGATGATGACACCCGTCCATTCCTGTTCGCCCGGTGCTGCCATGAGCACATCTATGACAAGGGATATAAGTGCCAGTCCCGTGAGTACTCCTATAAACGGGTTAATGAAAGTCTTGATGAAGATGACGAATGGGTTTTTCTTTTGTTCATGGGTCACTTCATTTCTTCCATACTGCGTCCGGCGTTCTTCCACTTCCGCTGTGGTCAGTCCCAGCCTCGTTGTTTGCAGGTAGGAGTAAATGGATTTGCCGGATTGCGTGGCTGCCAGGAATACGTTCTCAGAATTGAATGTGTGTTGCGGCTGGCGTAACTTTTTCTTCCACTTCATAATCTCTGTTTTTTTTCAGTTACTAATTGCGTTTATTTTTCACAGCGCAAAAGTAAGGCAGGCTTTGCGGGGAAGCCGTTAGAGATTTATTAGAGTGGTATTAGAAAATCATTAGAGAAATCAGATGTGCGGCAGTTTTACTACGTATGTGGTGCCCTCTCCCTGGCGTGAGAAGACGGATATTTCACCTTTGTGCAAGTATAATATCTTGTGAGCCAAAGTCATACCAATACCGTAGCCGGATGCTATGTCTTTGTTATCACCTCGGTAGAATAGTTGGAACAGGTTTTCCTTGTCTTTGTCGGACATGCCTACACCATCATCGGATAACCGT
This sequence comes from uncultured Bacteroides sp., assembly GCF_905207245.1. Classification (GTDB taxonomy): domain Bacteria; phylum Bacteroidota; class Bacteroidia; order Bacteroidales; family Bacteroidaceae; genus Bacteroides. The sequence goes on from NZ_CAJLKP010000104.1 coordinate 7,284, forward strand.
ATAATGGCCCATTGCTCCCAAAATGCAATTTGGATAAAAGAGGTTTTGTTTTGGGAATACTTGCAGTTGTTTTCTATCAGGTTAACAAATGCCGTTGTGAGCAGATAACTGTTTCCGGTGACGGTAAGTACTTTGTCGTCATCCGCTTCCTGCTCAAATACAAGCTCTATGTGATAATCCGGGTGAGCTCTCAACACGAGTTCCCTTGCATCCAGCAACAGCTCGTCCAGGCGGACTTCTTCTCTTTTCATTTGTTCCGGTGCATAGTCCGCTTTGGCTAAGTTTAGTAAACCGTCAATCAGTTTTATTACTCTTTGGGAATCTTGCAAGGCATTGTGGATAGCGTTCTGGTATTGTCCGGGAGTTCTTTCCTTCTGCAGTGCCAAGTCCAGTTCGGCAGATAGGGCGGCCATAGGCGTACGTAGCTCGTGGGAAACATTGCTGATAAACATCTTCTGTGAATTGAATGACTTTTCCAATCTGTCGAGTAGGGCATTGAAGGTAAGGCTTAATTCGCCCAGTTCGTCTTTTTCATTCTTTACAGGTAAACGCTTGTCTATTTGTGAGGCTGTAATGCTTTCGGTTTCCTTTACTATTCCCCGTATGGGGGTTAAGGAACTGCGTGCAAGGATATAACCTACGATGATTAAGATGGAGAGACCGCTAATCAGCAATAAAGCAAGGGTTTCTTCCAGTGTTTTTCGTTTGGTATATCCATAACCGTCGTATGCTGCGGCAGTGACGATATATTCTTTTCCTTCAAAAGTATAGATGATTCCTATTCCTTGATACTTACCTATATAGAAATCAATTTCTTTCTTCTGGATGATACGCTTAATCATTTCCGGTGTTTCCTTTATGATGTCGCTTTGTAGTGCATCATGATAGAGCATGTGGAAGTCAGTGTTGTAGACAGCCACTTCCACTTCATCTATGAATTTCTTATTATTAAGGTAAATAGATTGCATGGTTGCTGCATCTACCTGGTTGTTCAGAAAGAGATGGGCCTTGGTAATGGCTTCACTTTTAAGATTTCTGAAGAAGGCACTGCTGCGCGAATGTTCGTTAACGCAATAGATGGTCGTAATGAATAAGAGGAAAACGGCGGCTGTAATGCAGGTGTATCGCAGAGTTAATGCTGTTCTGATTTTCATAGCTTATCGGTCAGGATAAAACCCATACCGGCTTTGGTATGGATTAGTTTGATTTCGAAGTCCCGGTCAATCTTTTTGCGGAGGTAGTTGATATACACATCAATGAAGTTTGTTCCGGTATCGAAGTGGGTATTCCACACTTTATCAGCAATCTCCACACGGCTGAGAACCCTTTCGGCGTTTTCAGCCATATATACCAGGAGGTTATATTCTTTGGGAGAGAGCTTTATAATAGTGTTGTCCCGTTTTACATTTTTGCCTTGCAGGTCGATGTGCAAGTCGGCATACCTTATTTCTTTGGGCTGCGGGGAAGTGTTGTTTTCATGATGCCGTTTCAGTAACACTTTAATTCTGGCATAGAGTTCCCTGAAATCGAAAGGTTTCACCATATAGTCGTCTGCTCCGGCATCAAATCCATCCAGTTTGTCATCTGTAGAACCCAAGGCGGTGAGCATCAGGATAGGAACATTGGGATTTACTTTGCGAATTTCCTTGCACAACTCGAAGCCATCTAGCCTGGGCAGGATAATGTCGGAGATTACCAGATTGAAAGTATGGGCATGGAAGAGACGCAGTCCCATTGCACCGTCGTAAGCTACCATTGTTTGATAACCATTCTCTTCCAAGCCATTTTTAAGTAAGTTGGCTACGCGTTGCTCATCTTCAATAATCAGTATCGTATGCATGGTCGGTATGGTTTTATGGAAAGCCCTGTGGTTTCCTGTGATGGTCGGCAAATATAGGGATTATTTATAAGTTACTCTTTCAATAAAGGCAACTGATTGAGCATATTTCTGATTTTGATTGCGATACGCGGCATGGGTTCGGCTACGGTCAGGCCGAAGTGGATGACGACTTTGGAAACTCCTGTTCCTTTCAGCCACTCCATGATGGCGGTGCTGTTCTCTGCCACATCTTGGGGGCCAGACCTTTTATGCTTAATACCTTTTGCCTTTCCTGAACACTTTCGTCTCACGAGCGTAAACCTACAATCAATACTTTGGACACATCGAATTTGCCGGGTAGCATGTTGATAATCTCTTCGTCAGGATGTGCACCTATCTTTTAGGTACCAAAATAGAGAGAAGCCGTGGAAGATGCCTCAATCAAACTGTACTTCCCAGTTTTCATCCTGATAAGCAGCGAAACACATAGCTATCTGTTCTTTGCTGTTCTTTTCTTCTGCCAACTCCGGTATTTCATCCAGAGAGAAATATCTGCTTTCAGTCGTTTCGATGTTACTTTGAAAACTTCCGCCTGTAACTTCGCACAGCACAAAAGCCTTGCAGACATTGTATGCATAGGGCGGCATGTTGTGCAGATTCCTGTCCTGCACAGCAATCAGGCGGACGGCTTTCACATCCAATCCCGCCTCTTCCTTTACCTCTTTCTCGGTATTGGTCTTGATGGTTTGGTTCACATCCACCCAACCGCCCGGTAAAGACCATACACCGGCCTTTTCTTTTACTAATAGTATTTTCCCATCTTTGAAGATGGCCGCCCGCGTGTCCAGTTTAGGTGTCTGAAAGCCTGTTTCATTGCAGAACAGACCTTTCACTTTTTCTAATGGCAGGCCGCTTTGACGGCTCATTATCTCTGCTGATATTTCACGGATACGTTCGAAGCGTTCAAGGTCGAAGGGATCTTTGGAATAAGTCAGTCCTGCTTGGGCTATAAATTGGAGTTCTTTGGCCCATTCGAGCCAGCGGGGAGCGGTATTTTCTTTCATTGTATGTTAGGATTTAAAGAATCATATACTATCTTGGATATCCGGGCGATGATAGCTGCATTTTCCCGGTCGGTTTCCTGTGATTCCATGACGAGGACGGTGATGTAATATTTCCGTCCGTCCGGAAGGATGACGAAGCCTGTATCGTTGTCGGCGGTTTTCATGCCTTCGGGGGTTCTGTCGGAAGAACCGGTTTTGTGTCCGACGATAACATCAGGAGGCAATTGTCCCTTCAATTTGTCCATGCCTGTGGAAGTCTCTTTCAGGATTTGCCATAAGAAATCTTTGTATCCGGTGGCAAACAGTGTTTGCTTGTCGGCTATATTCAGTAATCTGACTACTGCCTCCGGAGTGCTCCAGTTTTGATACTGGGTTGCCACATCCGTATGCATAAGTTCTTCGTTTGCTGCCAGATTAAAGTCTTTCAGACCTAATGACTTTATGTAGCTGTTTACTTTATCTATACCACCGACGTAGTCAATGAGCACATCGCAGGCATTGTTATCGCTCAATGATATACTGTATTTTAACAACTCTCCCAGGGATATGCTGAAATCCCGGTCGGGGAATTTCTGCCTCAACGGGCTGTAGGTGTTGGGCAGCATCTGAGCTGCTTTTATTTCCATGATGCTGTCTAAACTAACGTGTTCTTTATCCATTTTGTCTAAAACGGCCAGTGCCACATGGAACTTGAAGACGCTGAACAGAGGGAAATGAATTTGATTGTTATGGAGTACAACGATTGTGTCATTGGATAGTACGGCAACGCCGACAGTTGCCTTTTTATCTTTCAGAACTTGTTCGATTTGCTGTTGCAGCTCTTTCTGTTGATTACGTTTGGAGGTATTGCAGGCACTGAATAGGATTGTCAGCAGCATGCAGGTTAAAAAGATATTTGTTTTCATTACGGGGTTGTCAGTAAAGTGAATCTTGGTTTTGGTTTATTTAATCACACAAAGATACGATAATTCTGAATTTTTCTTGATGACACTGCCCGATTTCTGTCAGGCGTGTAGCAATTTCAATTCCTTCGCTACCCGGCAGGCTTCAATGGAATTGCTCACTTGCAGTTTTTCTAAAATATTCTGTCGGTGCCGGTTTACGGTATTTATGCTGATTGATAATATCCGGGCAATGTCTTTACTCATATTTCCTTTGTCAATTAGTTGAAGAACTTCTTTCTCCCTTTCCGACAGCAGGTCGTTGCAGTTTTGCTTGTCCATTTCGAGGGTCTGCCCGTTGGCGGAGTTGATGATGATGCAGTTCAGGGAGGTTTCTATGGAGTAGTTGTAGAGGCAGAGGGCCAGCCATACGCTGCCATTTGAATCATTGGCTATATAGAATATCCGGTGCAGGATGTGTACGTATCTGCCTGCATTATCCCGCATGCGCATATTGTGCGTGAGGTAATAGTCTTGGCGTTTCCGGCTTGGAATACCTTTCAGGAAATGGAAAAAACGGAGTTCCTGCAAATGCTTTTCCAGTAAATCGTCCGGGTGCATCAGGCCGAATATTTCCTCTTCCCATATTGAATGAACCGTCTTGTCGGTATTCCGTTCTGCCAGTCCGAGTTTTTCCGCTACCCCGCCATAATAGATGTAGCTGGTGTTTGTTTTCATGTCGCTCAATACGGCTATGGCATTTTCGGTGCGTGCATATATTGAAGCGACGTGCTTATATTCGTTCAGGCGTTCTGTGAGTTTTTGTTTTTCCGCGAACGTCTGCTTTAGTAATTCTTCACTTAGTTTGTTTACAATATCCATAAGGCGTGGTCTGGGGGAAAATGGTTATTAATCAGTATTGCCGGGCTGGCGGCAAGCTTTTATCTTTGCAAAGTTAAGTAAAACAGATGGTTATTTCACTAAAATATAAAAATTATGGAGACTGAAAAAGAGAAGGCGAAGGCCGGGAAACTGTATGATGCCAATAGTGATGCGGAACTTTTAGCGGAGAGAGACGTCTGCAAGGAGAGGTGTTACGAATTGAACAACCTGCGCCCTTCGCAGAAGAAGGAACGGGAAGAGATAATTCGCGGGCTGTTTGGCAGGACGGGAAGGTCTTTTCTGATAGAGCAGCCGTTCTATTGCGATTATGGCTATAATATTGAGATAGGGGAAAACTTCTACTCGAATGTGAATTGTGTCATTCTGGACGGGGCAAAAGTGACGTTCGGGGACAATGTATTCATTGCTCCGAACTGTGGGTTCTATACGGCTGGCCATGCACTGGATGCAAAACAAAGAGCGCAGGGACTTGAGTATGCTTACCCCATCACTGTAGGAAATAATGTGTGGATTGGCGCTCAGGTATGCGTGCTGCCGGGAGTTACAATCGGAGATAATACGGTTATCGGTGCCGGAAGCGTGGTGACAAAGAGCATACCCGCCAATGTGGTGGCGGTAGGGAATCCCTGTCGTGTGATTCGTGTGATAACCGAAGAAGATAGAGTGAAATATATGTAGAACTAAAAATGAGAACTAAAATGAGAAAGATACTTTTTAGCTTGTTTATGATGGCTGTGGCGCAGGCTTCTTTTGCGCAGACGTTGGAGAAGATGCAATGGTTCAATGAACCGCAACAATGGGAAATAAAGGATAAGAGCCTTTCGATGTTCGTAACTCCGAAGAGTGATTACTGGCGTATCTCGCATTATGGTTTTACGGTAGACGATGCACCTTTCTATTATGCCACTTATGGCGGTGAGTTCGAAGTTAAGGTGAAGATAAGGGGCATTTATAAAGAACGCTTCGACCAAGCGGGACTGATGCTTCGCATTGATAATGAGAACTACATTAAGACCGGTATCGAGTTGGTGGACGGTAAGTTCAATCTGAGTACTGTGGTTACTCACAAAACGAGTGACTGGAGTGTTATTACGTTAGAAAGGCTTGTTCCCTATATCTGGATTAAGGCCGTTCGTCGTTTGGATGCAGTTGAAATATTCTATTCGTTTGATGATAAAGATTATAAGATGATGCGCAATGCATGGTTACAGGATAATACTCCCGTGATGGTAGGCGTTATGGCCGCTTGTCCCGATGGAGACGGATTTAAGGTTAGGTTTGAGAATTTTAAGGTGAAGCATCTGCCTGATATGCGCAGGCAGGATTGGTTGAAGAAGAATGCGGAATAACACGTTGTGTTTTCAGCACTTCAGGTAATGGAGCATAGAGTGGCTGTCCGGTCAGGAGCAGCTACTCTTTGTGTTTTCTGATGGTATACTCCTTTCCGCAACCGGAACAAATGCCTGTGTGTACACAAATAGTTCCTCCGCACGGGCATCCCCATCGTTCTGCTTCCAATTGCAGGAACTTTTTCATACCTTCTTTTCGTATGAGGGCTAAATTTCCCATCAGCGACTCCACCATGGGATAAGTGTTGGCATACCAAATTTCTTTATCCGTCATCTCGCTACAAGGAAATTGCGGGCACTGGTCGCAAAAGCGGTCGGGTAGTGTTTGGCGAATATCGCAAACGGAGATTTTACAGTGATTGGCGCAATAGTCGGATTTTGTTTCGTTGGGACCCAGACAACCGGTGCAGGGATTTTCTTTTCGTAAAGCTTCGTGGCAGATGCCGCAATTAAGTCCGCAGGGGGCAACCATATCTTCCTTGAACATAGTACCAAATGTTTATTAATGTTGCAAAGATACGGAAAAATAGAGTGTAACGAAGAATCTATCTTTTTTATTTAAGTAAAAAGAAAGGTTCTTCGTTACACTTTATTTTTTTAATATCCTATGGTAAACCGTTCTTTATGATGTTTTTCCTGTTCCAGCTCGTCCACCATGGCTACGGCAAAGTCTTCGACAGATATATTGCTGTCTCCGTTGGCATCTACCACCAGGTCGTCTTTTCCGATGCGGAACTTTGCGGTGCGCTGGCCGGGTGTCATGTTAGCGGCGGGGGAGAGGAAAATCCAGTCGATGTCTTCTTCCTTGCGGAGCGTGTTCAGGTAGAATTCGCCTAAGGACTTAATGCCGGGCAGAAGCTGTGCGGGCACATCATCGGCATCCATCACCATCTTGCCGGGGGCATAGAACAGGGTTCCGGCACCGCCTACAATGAGCAGACGTTTCACGCCGGCTTGCTTCACACTTTCCACTATCAGAGGGTAGTTCTTTAGGGTGTCTTCATATATATGGGGATTCTTCCAGCCGGGGTTGTAGGCGCTGATTACGGCGTCTTTTCCTTTGCTCGTTTCTTTCAGGGTATCTGTGTCGGTGACGTCGGCTTCGACGATTGTCAGGTTCGGGTTGCTGACGCTCATTTTCTTGGCATCACGCACAATGGCGGTTACTTTATGGCCTCTGTTCAGCAATTCGTTCAGGATGGCGGTTCCTACAAAACCACTTGCTCCTATCAATATTACATTCTTCATGTTGTTCGTTTTTTTAGGGTTTATATGATAACAACCGTCTTTCTGTGAAAGAAGTTTTACGAACGACATTCTTTTAGGGAATGTTTAATCTTCGAAGTACTGATACTTGTCGAAAAAGGAAAAATAGGAGTGTGGAAGTGATTTTCGCATGTTTCGGGTCGGTTATCATTTGTAAAGTCCGTATGTTTGCATGCTGAACAAGAATAAATCGAAAAACGTGTATGACGGTGATGGACAGGATTCTGATACAACATTATCAATCTCCATGTGGAGAGTTGATACTTGGCTCTTTCGGAGATAAGCTCTGTATGTGCGACTGGGTGGACGAGAAGCGCAGAGGCATCATTGACAAGCGGATGCAGGATGGACTGCATGCCGGTTATGAAACAGGTAGTTCGGAAGTGACGGTGCAAGCCGTTACCCAACTGGATGAATACTTTGCGGGCAAACGGACTACGTTCAGTGTGCCGCTACTCTTTGTAGGGACGGAGTTTCAGAAGTCTGTGTGGCATGAGCTGTTGAATATTCCCTATGGGACAACGGTATCGTATGGAGAACTGTCCCGGAAGTTGGGGAATCCCAAGGCTGTCCGTGCCGTGGCGGCATCGAATGGGGCGAATCCTATTTCCATATTTGTGCCTTGCCACCGTGTCATAGGTAGTAATCGTAAGCTGACGGGATATGGCGGGGGACTTGCTGCCAAGCGGTTCTTGCTGGAACTGGAGATATCGGCGGTGTCTTTGCTATGATTCTTTTGTTAATGAGGCTTTGCCATAATCCCTTTTGCTAAATGAAACAACAACAGGAATTGAATTATGAACGCATAGCTGCTGCCATTCGCTTTATCAAAGAGAACAGGCAGGAGCAACCCCGGCTGGAGATGATAGCCGGGCATGTGAATATGAGTCCGGCTCATTTCCAACGGATGTTTCAGGAGTGGGCGGGGATAAGTCCGAAGAGTTTCCTGCAATATCTGAATGTTGAATATGCCAAGCGTATTTTGAAGCAGACGCATGCTTCACTTTTCGATATTGCCTGTGAGGTTGGTTTGTCGGGAACGGGACGTCTGTATGATTTGTTTGTTAACATCGAGGGGATGACACCGGGGGAATATAAAAATGGTGGTCAGGCTCTCCATATCAACTATTCTTTTGCTGAAACTCCGTTCGGTCAGGTGATGGTTGCTTCTACTGATAAGGGTATCTGTCATCTCGCCTTTGTGGATGAAGGGGAGGAGGAGGCATTTAGCTCTTTGAAACAGCTTTTTCCAAATGCTGCCTATAAGCAGTGCCTCGACCGGAAACAGGAGGATGCTCTCTCTGTCTTTAATCGGGACTGGAGTAAACCGGATGAAATTAAACTGCATTTAAAAGGCACTTCCTTCCAGTTGAAAGTATGGGAGACGTTATTGAAAATTCCGGCGGGCGGTTTGACTACTTATGCCGACTTGGCAATGAAATCGGGACACGAAGGAGCTTGCAGAGCCGTAGGGACGGCTATCGGGAGGAATCCGGTTGCGTTTCTGATACCTTGTCATCGGGTGATAAAAGCTACAGGGGACATCGGAAATTACCATTGGGGGGAGGTGCGGAAGGAGGCGATTATTGCTTGGGAAGCGTCGTACTTTCTTTTGCCTTGATGCAAAAGAAAGATACCAAAGAAAAAATCAAGGCTG
>NZ_CAJLKP010000105.1 GCF_905207245.1 uncultured Bacteroides sp.
GTGATCTCCGAATTTTTGACTTTCACCCAAATTCAAAAATTCAAAGGAGATCACAGTAATGAAAAGAACATTTTTGGTAAAGAAGGACCCCACGATTGAAGCACAGGACAATTGGCTGATCATGGATTATCGCCAGTATGCGGCATGGAGAGAAACGGATGAAGGCAAGAATCGGGAAATCGTCTTTGGAAAGTTTGAGGCTTGTAGTGAAGACGACTCTATCATTTTCATGGAGTGCAATGAAAAAGTCAGCAAAGAGTTGAAAAAGGATTGCCATCGCAAGCAGTACATCCGAAGCCGAGACGCCGAAACACCGTTCCAAGTCATGTCTTACAGCACCATGACCTTTCAAGAGTCTGAAATCTATGGAGAAGATGTTCTCGAAGATACAGAGTGCAATGTAGAGGAGTCGGTCATGCAGCGTATGGATGTTGAGCGGGTCAGAACTGCACTGAAAATGTTGGCCCCGGAAGAGCGGGCCATCATTCAGGATTTTTTCTTCACAGAATCCCCAATACCGGTTAAGGAGCTTGTGGAAAAATACGCAATGCCCAAGACGAGCATCTATAGAAAAAGGGATGATGCACTGAAGGCGCTTAAGAAAATTTTAGGAAATGCGTAGGTTAAATAGGAACGATACGACCGGTTTGACATAGAAAATGCACCTGCCGAAGCAGGTGCAGGAATGAAATCACATCATGGGGTTTTCCAATAGGTCTTCCACATTGCAGCCGAGAACACGGGACAACTTGTAGAGGATGTTTGCCTGCGCCTTGTCAATGCCATTGACCCGCTGTTCGTACATCTGAATGTTGCGCAGATTCACGCCGGATTGCTCTGCAAGCTCTGCCTGAGATAAGCCCCGGTTTTCACGGATGCGCTTCAGATTGGAATCGCCTTCCGCTGCTTTATAGAGTTCCTCCATGGTATCGATGAAACTTGTAATGTCCATCTCGTGGTAAACGGAATACATCCCAATGATCTTGGAAAGTGGAATGCGCTCAAAGATATCCTTGAAACGACGGCCAGTAAACCATTGGTACTCTGCAACTGCCCAACCGGCCCAATATTCAGGGGAGCAGTCCTCTGCGTTGGTTGGTGCTGGCAGCTCCTTTGGACCGTATGCCTTTGTGATGACCGCACGGGCCAGCTCAACACCGGACATCCCTGCAACATAGGCGGGGTTGCCTCGTTCAAACTGTTCGGCGTAGCCGGTATTGATGAAGAGTGCTGTGATCCAATCCGGTTTTAGCTTGCAGTCGTTGATCGCATAGTCGAAGAAAGAGGAAAGACGATCCTTGGCATTATTCAAATAAGATTCGCTGTATGCGTGGGTCATCGTTGCTCATCTCCTCCCTCAAGATATCCAGCACGAAGATGTCGTCCCGGTAAGATTTGCTTTTCTTGATCTCTTTACGGTAAGTATCCCTCGCTTTGGTATCTCTATCCAAGAACTTGGGGTAATAGACGCTCTTGCTGACCGGATAAGCATTCACGAAGTGCAGCCGATCAAAGCCTTTTTGAGAAATGACAACCGTCTGCTCACCGAGTTTGCCCAGCTTTAGAGCCTTGTTCAGACTTCTGAGCGGTAAGGTGTTGGACACAAAGGACTCTGCATACTGGAAATAGGAATCGTCTGCCCGATAGCCGATCACAACATCGAAGCCGGTTAAATCAATTGAATAGTGACCAATAAGATAGTCCCTTGCATCAACGGCAACTTCGGAGTCCAGCTTGAAGGTGCGGAACTGAAGCAGAAGAGCCATCCAGTTCAGGACCGTATGCGTTCCGTCCAACAGATTCAGCACCTTCAGTCCTTCCGTGTCAAAGTCGTAGCTGTTGACAAAACCGTCTGTGTTCTTTTTGCAGGCCCACTCACGAGCCATTTCATCGACGCGGGTACAGTAGAAACCCATGCCATAGTCGTTGTGCGGATTACCAATATGAATATCCGGAACCTCGATGATGTGGTCGGTTCCATGAAGCAGTTGAATGACGCTCATAATATGAAGCCTCCGTTATCATTGTAATGATACAACCACATTATATCATCCTGATGATAGTTTTGTCAATAGCGCATGAGAATTCATTCCAAAGAATATGCCGCTTTCCTCCAAATTCTTCTGCTTCCGAAAAATATTTTGGAAACGAGCAAAAAACTGTGGGAATCTCGCAAAAAAATTCGGCAAAGAGAAAGTGAGAGGGCAATCTCATAAAACCCGGTAGGAGTGATTCACATGAACAACAAAATAAACATCAACCCCAGCTCGACAAAGTGGCTCGAAAAAGATGATCGGGTCGTCGCTGATTACTTTTGCGATTTGGGCTTCCGTTCCCTGAAGCAGATCCTTGATATGCGTGTTTTCGACCTGATGAATATGCAGGGCCTGAACGCTGTCCGAGTCGAGGAAGTGATCATCTGCTTATATAAGTGGCTGAATCCCAACACAGCTATCGATGAGGCTATCTATAACGGTATGATGTCACAGCCCTTCCTCTATACTCCGTGGAGAAAAGAACACAAAGACCTTGCTGCCATCAAAGTCGGCGACTTGGTGCTGACCCCCGGTATCAACATGAAAGCTATTCAGCATTTCTATGATGCGATCCGTAAGGCGTTTTTCAAATCGGAGGAATACAACTGGAGATGGTACAAGTTCCGAAACAGAAGTGAATATGTGACCTATCTCCGGAAACACGAGGAGGCGGAATAAATGACGCGAACAGAAAAAGAAAATCTCGTTCCTGTTTGGGAGCGCATTACCATTAGTCTGGAAGAAGCTGCCGCATATAGCGGTATCGGCGTGAGGAAGCTGCGGGATATGACCGATAAGCCCGAATGCAACTATGTTATCTGGGTCGGAAACCGAAGAATGATCAAGCGGAAAAAGTTCGATGAATACCTTGAGTCGGCCTATTCTGTATGAGTCAAGTATGCGATTTGCTTGATATGGGCTGATTCGCAACATTGGAAAACGAGATGTCTCTATGTATCCTTAATGGTGCCAAGAGAAAAGCGAAAGCAAAGGAGTGAAGACTATGCAGTTTCAAAAGAAGGAAAAGCGGCAGACAACCGTTCGCTTTGATAGCCACCATGTAAGGCTACGCACCGGAGAGATACAGAGAAAAACCGGCAGCTATATGTACCGCTGGACAGACAAGCTCGGAAAACGTAATACCATATACGCTGCAACATTGGAAGATCTCCGGGAGCAGGAGGAACAGATCCTTGTTGACCAGCATGACGGCATCAAAGCCAATATCAAAAATGTCACGGTGAATGATGTATATGAGCTTTGGTGCCAACTGAAAAGAGGCATCAAGGACAGCACCATGAAAAACTACATTTATATGTATGAGCTGTTTGTGAAGCCAACTTTCGGAAAGAAGAAGCTGGTACAGGTGAAAAAATCGGATGTGCGCCGATTCTATAACCAGCTCATCGACGATAAGGTCCTGAAGCCGTCTACGGTAGATGTCATCCATAATATTGTCCACCAAGTATTTCAGATAGCCGTCGATGACGATATGATTCGCAGCAACCCTGCGGCCAATATGCTTCGGGAAATCAAAATGGCGCACGGTTCGGAAATCGAGAAAAGAAAGGCTTTGACCCTTGAGCAGGAAGAATTGTTTCTTGGTTATCTGGCCAGAACTCCCAAATACCAGCACTGGTATCCTGTCTTTTATATTATGGCGAACACCGGAATGCGTGTGGGGGAAATCACTGGTCTGCGCTGGTGCGATGTGGATATGGAAAACGGCATCATCAGCGTGAACCATACGCTGGTGTACTACAACCACAGAGATGAGAAGGGCTGCTACTTCTCCATCAATACACCTAAGACAAAAGCCGGTATTCGGGAAATTCCCATGACCGAAGGTGTGAAGCAGGCATTTCTAATGGAAAAGGAATTCCAAGAGGAGTGCGGAATGAAAAGTGTCAGCCACATTGAGGGGTATTCAGACTTCGTGTTTGTTAATCGGAACGGCGAGGTGCAGCATCAAGGCACACTGAATAAGGCTCTGCAACGGATCATGCGCGATTGTAACAGCGAAGTTCTTGAGAAAAAGGGCGTAGACTCCGATCCGGTTCTTCTGCCTAAGTTCTCGTGCCATGTGCTACGGCATACATTCGCTACAAGAATGTGCGAGAGCGGTCTGAATGTCAAGGTCGTGCAGTCTGTGCTTGGTCACGCCGATGTAACGACCACGCTCGACATTTATGTGACGGTCACGAACGACCTGAAGAAACGAGAAATCACAGCCTTTGAAACATATTTGAAAACCGGAGCTAAGCAAATGGCAAATGTATAATATGGTTCTCTCCCCCTTGCGGTCGCAAAATCTGCGATTGCAGGGGGATTTCTCTTTTTGCACATTTCTCTTATTTTGAGATTTTTCCTATACTGTTAGCAGTACACAGGAAGGGCGGCAACAGTATGGAAAACAGTTTGGCAAATAAGAAACCTTGGCTTGTAGCTGAATGGTCAGAAAGAAACGGCAGCATCTCACCGGATGATGTAACCTATGGTTCTAAAAAACTATATTGGTGGCATGGCAGTTGTGGCCATGAGTGGCAGGCCAGCGCAAAGGCAAGATCAAGCGGCGAGAATTGCCCGATTTGCAGTAACGCCAGAATCGTTGCGGGTATCAATGACCTTGCGAGTTTGAAACCGGAACTACTGAAAGAATGGTCGCCGAAGAATACCATCCAACCAACAGAGATCGGTGTTGGCTCTCATAAGAAAGTGCTTTGGATAGGAGCTTGCGGACATGAGTGGAGCGCAGAAATCCGAAATCGAGTCAGGGGAGCTGGTTGCCCCTACTGTTCGCACAACGCAGTCCTTCAAGGATTTAACGACCTTGCAACTGTACTGCCGCAGGTTGCAAAGGAGTGGTCGCCTCGAAACGCACCGCTCAAGCCAACACAGGTAACGCCTTATGCAAATCGGAAAGTTTGGTGGAAATGCGAACAGGGCCATGAGTGGTTTACGCTCATATCTACACGGGCTTATGGAAGCAAATGCCCTTATTGCAGCGGAATAAAATTGCTGAAGGGATTCAATGATTTAGCTTCGCTCCATCCGCAGCTCGCATTGGAATGGTCACAAAAAAACGGCACATTATTGCCGGAAGATTTCAACGAGCGCTCCACCAAAAATGTCTGGTGGAAGTGCAGTACCTGCGGACATGAGTATAGGGCGGTAATCAAATCCAAAGTTCATGGGCTAAAATGCCCGGTATGCACGAAAAACGCTTTGTTGCCCGGCTATAACGATTTGGCAACTACAGACCCAGAGCTGGCACAGGAATGGAATGCTGCCAAAAACATAAGAAAGCCCACAGAGATATCAAGACTGTCACAATACCCAGTTTGGTGGAAAGGCATTTGCGGGCATGAATGGAAGGATAAAGTGTTTCACCGCGCAGTTGGAGGAGCCGGCTGCATCTACTGCGAGAAAGTATTTCTTAAGGAGCTGCCATATCTGCTTGTAACGATGTATGCAAAGCAATATGGGCTTGCGACACGCACAGACGACGAAAAAATGATTGGGGCACGGATCGATGCAGTTATCCCGGAACTGCGGCTTGCGTTTGCCTTTTCTCAAAAAGGCACTGATAGAGAAGCCAAAGTCGCGGAGGTTCTTCACTTCCTGTGCAAAGCGAAAAGGATACAGTTATTTGTGATACGGCAGAAAGACCCGATTGCGCTTGCCACAGAAATCAAGCAAGCCTTCGCTAAGGCAAACCTATTTATAAATTCGGATAGTCAAAGGGATGTTGCCCATCTTCGGAAGCGATACTTTGCTCAAAAGAACAATGGAAACTAAAAAGAGGAACTGCGACTTGCAGTTCCTCTTAGTTCTTTTGATTCGTTTTTACTGCATGGGCAAGTAACATGTTGAGTGCGTCTTGCTTTGCTCGCTCATCAGCTTTTCGTGATGCGATCAACAAGCTGAGTTCATATTCAGACAGTGTAGAGTCCTCGATGTCCTGCCTTCCCAGCAGGTAGTCAACTGTTACGCCAAAAATATCTGCCAGTTGGATCAGAATGTCAATGGAAGGCTGCCTGGAGCCGGTTTCATAACGGGAGTAAACCACGGAGGATACGCCCAATGCGGAGGCCACTTCTGCCTGTGTAAGACCCTTGCGAGTGCGAATATCCTTGATGTTCACAGGCACGACCTCCTTCCAATATACTATATTAAATTATACTACCGGAACGGAATGCAATGTACTACCGTATCGGTAAATGGCTCGTTGACCAGATACCGTTTTGGTAGTATCATATTCCACAGGGGTAAATGCTTCGTGTCACTTCGCACCATCTCGGAATGCGGAGGAATACATGAACCTAAAAGAAATACGAGTCAGTCGCAAACTCAAAGTACAAGAGGTATCAGACTATCTGTGCTGCTTGCCATCTGTTTACAGCCGTTATGAGAATGGCAAACGAGAGCCATCCATCGATATTCTTCTGAAGCTGTCCAGGCTGTACGGCGTTTCAGTTGATTGTCTAATTGGAAATGATGAGGTCGTTGACACGAGCATAACCGAAAAAGAAGCTGCAATGATAAGCGCTATGCGTCAGGCGGACGAACGAGCCAGACAGGATGCAATTGCCTTATTAGAGCTGCATACAGGGAATAAGAAAATCTAAACAGAGAGGTGCAAAGTGACAGGAGCTTTGCCCTCTGTATCTTGAAAGTGCACCGTAAAAGCGGTGCTCTTTCTTTTAAGGTCGCAAGGCAGCACGCACTTTTGTGAGCATTCCTTTTGCGAGGTTAAAAGCAGGAAAAGTGCGAGCTTGGACACCGTTTTTGCCAAAATGGCTCAGTGAAAAGCGGTTATTGCCGAAACGGCGATGGAAGCAGATGTGTCACCACCCTATAATAATAGTAGTGACTTATGATCCCTATCTGATTTGAGAAATGTGCGAGGTTAGAATGGAAGGTTCCGTTTACCAATACTACGCAAATGTCCGAACTGAGCCGGTTGAATGGCTATGGTATCCCTATATACCGCTCGGGAAGCTGACGGTGCTCCAAGGCGATCCCGGTGAGGGTAAATCTACATTTGCATTGAATGTCGTAGCAAGAATTACGACAGGACAGCCTATGCCGGATGGTGTTCCTGTTAAAGGAAAGCGCGTTGCGATCTATCAGTGTGCTGAAGACGGTATTGCAGATACAATAAAGCCCCGTCTCCAGCAGGCCGGAGCGGATTGTGAACGAGTAGCTTATATCATAGACAACGACATTGCATTGACACTGGAGGACGGTCGAATCGAAACAGCGATCAAGGACACACACGCCAGTGTATTTATTATCGACCCCATTCAGGCATTTATCCCGCCTGATGCAGATATGCAGAGTGCCACCAAGATGCGCTCTGTTCTGCGGAAGCTGGCAAATATTGCAGACCGCAACAAATGCGCTGTAATTCTCATCGGTCACATGAACAAAGGCGGCAGTAGCAAATCATTGTATCGAGGGCTTGGCTCTATCGACATTGCTGCTATTGCACGAAGTGTGCTCATGATCTCAAGAGATGAAAGCCGCCCTGACATTCGATACATGTATCCGATAAAATCGAGCCTTGCTCCGGAAGGACCTGCAATTGCTTTCTCGTTCAAAGAGCATGGCGGAATCGTATGGCACGGCAAATATGATCTGAATACCGCAGAACTCATGGACAGCATCACAGTAAAAACAACCAAGCGGGAACGAGCTCGTGCAAAACTGGTTCAGCTTTTGGAGCATGAGGATCGTCCGGCAAAAGAAGTGTATGCCGGCCTTGCTGATATAGGCGTTGGAAGCCGTACTGTTGAGAAAGCAAAAAAAGAACTCCAAGTCACAACTTACCGTTCTGGCGGAAGTTGGTACTGGAGTTTGCCAAAGCCCAAATAACCAATGATGTTTACCGGGAGATGAGATGATGGAGAACTTGGTTTGGAAAGCCTACTATCACAGTATGAGTGGGCATGAGATTCGGCCATTTAACATATTTGAACATGGGAGATTCAGAGAAGAAGTACGGAAGCTCTTGCTGAAATGCACAGAGAAAGAAGCATTCGCTGAGGAGTTGCGCCGTTCTCTTTTCTACTATTATTGCAGTAAATGTGAATGGGAAGTTGTCATCGGACCTTGGTGCGGAGATCGGGGCACGAAGGAAATCAAAGTCGATGTCTATATGCAGGTCATGAACAATTGGGATATCTTCGTGGATTATGTTTGGAACGAAGGAAAGAAGCAAAGACGATGAGTGTGAGCACAGATACAGAGCGGATTTTCCGAATCGGTGGCTATGTAAAGCGGGCAAAACTGAATCTGCGCAATGAGCGTGAGATAAGAGCCTTTCATCGAAATGCGATTGAAAGACGGTTTGGTGATTTTGAGGATGGCACACTCGTGGATGTTTATATCGACATCACCGGTTATAAAGAAACGGCCAAGCGTCCTGAGATGCTGCGGCTTATGCGGGATTGTGCAGATGGAAAAGTGAATCTGATTTTTGCAGAAACCAAAGGATATTTGACTGCAAACACACGAGAGTTCTGCTACTGGCTCCATTTCATCTTTAATCTGAAAGAACGGGTAGACATCATAACCGACGATGACCAGTTCAACATCAACACGATTCTCAACGCAGACAAGCAGCGTGAGGCACTGATAAAAATGGCTGAAGACTACATTTATCTGAATCCGCCTGACCACCAGAAGTGGTTGAATGGAGTGGTTTCTGCCATCACAAACTTACGGGAGGACGGATAAGGATATGGCAAAGGATGAAAACAAGGAATCGGAAATCCGAGGCGATGAGCAAGAAATCGTAGACCAGCGGCTTCCGGTGTGGCGTCCGCAGGATGCTGACCGAGAATATTACCGGTATGAAACGAAGAAGAGAATCCAGCATTATACGGTTCCGCCGCAGACTATTTTCCGTCCAGCAAAACCAACGCCTACTATTCGAGATGCAGAGCATAAGCGTGTTGCAGTTTATGCCCGTGTGAGTACGAAGAGCAAGGAGCAGGTCTCCTCCATCGAAAACCAAACAAAGTACTATACAGAGAAGATTGCCAAAACGCCCAACTGGGATCTGGCGGAAATATACAGTGACGAGGGCAAATCCGGCACATCGAAAAAATGGCGTCCAGAGTTCAAACGAATGCTGGAAGATGCGTCGAAGAAGAAAATGGATTTGATCGTTTGTGCCAGTGTGTCTCGTTTTGCCCGTAACATCTCTGACCTGATTGAGGAAGTGCGGAAACTAAGAACGACGAATCCGTCAAACCCGGTCGGCGTGTATTTTGAAACGGAGGACCTTTATACGCTGGACCCGAACATCAACGAAAGGCTCCAGATGCAAGGCCTTTTTGCAGAGTGGGAATCCGGCAATAAAAGTCGCCGCATGATCCTATCCTATGATCAAAGAATCTGCACTGGACAGTTTCCGCTATCCGATCTGCTCGGTTTACGGCACACAATAGAGGGCGGTTTCATCATCGAGGAAGAAGAGGCGAAGACGGTTAAGTATATTTTCCTTGCTACGCTGTGTGGGTACACAGCGGAAGAAATCGCAGAGGTGTTGACGGAGAAGCAACGGCCAACACTTCGAGGCCGTACCGAATGGACAGCCTCAATGGTGAAAGCAATTATGGAGAATGAACGGCGTTGGGGTGATCTTGAGGTTCGGAAAAGGGTCGTCATTGACTATAAGGAAAAAGTGACGGCGAAAAACGATGGTCTGAGAGAAGGAGCCTACATCCCCCATTACCATGAGGGAATTGTATCTCCTGAAATTGCAAGAGCAGCACATATGATGCGAGCCAGCCGATACAAGTTCGGAAGTGTCCCGGATGTTTATGTGATCGATAGTGGAGCACTGAAAGGCTTCGTCAGTATCTCCCCGACATGGAGCGGCATCGACAATCGGGCTTTTCAGGATATTTCACGCCAAGTTTACAACGAGGATGAGTTTTGCGAGCTTCAGCGTCGGGCAAATATCATGAACGGCAGAACACACAGCAATGTCGTTTCCATGACGCTGAATGATTACCGGGTTGCACCCGGTGTCATGTTCATGACCCGCAGTGATCCGCAGCTTACATTTTCGCAAAGAAGTATGAAATTGAATGCAGTCTGTTGGGAAAAACTTGGGCAGCAGAAATGTGTAGAGTTCTTGTACCACCCGGTACTGGAAGTAATCGCAGTACGAAGCTGCAATGCCACAAACCCCAATGCGGTGCTATGGGACGAAACGAAAAAGTCGGGGCTTCAACTATGTACTTCCGCATTCTCAAACGCCGTCTATGATAAGCTCGATTGGATGAGAAAGTATAAATTCAGATTCAGAGGTGTGACCCGTGTTAGAGGTGGCGAAAGGATCATTTTCTTTTTTCTTGATGAACCGCAGATCTTGGTTGGAAAGGATAAAAAGCACCTTGATGCTATGGACACCTCAGATTCAACCGTAAAGTACATTCCCTATAAGGAAAGCGAGTGTGACGGTGCGGCTGGTTTGGTGGCAGGAATCGCTTACCCTGAGAACTGGCAGAAACAAGTTGGTGTCAGTTATGAGATCAAACAGCAACGAGGGCGTGTCCTTGATGCGGTGTCTTCAGCAGATATTCGCAACCATGGTACAAAAGTAGTGAACCCTTTTATAGGAGTAATCCCTACACACGGAGAGCTTGAAGATGAATTAGAACAAATCTATGAGGCAATGTAACCGGAGGACAATATGGATAACGATAATTTTTCCTTTCTCGCTGATGCAGAAAGCTCGATAACGGGAGATAAAACCGAAGGGTACACGCCCAAGGAGCAGGAGCTGATTCATCAATTGGTTCAAGAACGACTGGGCAAGAAAAATGCCATCGAGTTTGAATCTCTCGATGACTATGTTGTTCCGCCCAAAATGTTCTTCTCCATGATTAAGAAACCGGCTGTGAGTATTCGTGCAAACAGAGTGGAATTTAGTATGTCAGCGATCCGGCTGTTTGAGGGAGTACAGCACGTCCTTCCTATGCTCAGTGAGAATAAAAAGCGAATGGTTGTGGCCATCTGTGCGGAAGAAGAAATCTCTTCGATTGAATGGGCAAGACTAAAGAAAGATAAGTGGGTCAACCGTTCTATATCCTGCCCGGAATATGTCCAAAGCATTTATAAGATGATGAACTGGAACAAGGAGTGTCGGTACAAGATCTATGGACGGCTTGCCAATTCTGAGCGAGGGCTGGTTCTGGTATTTGATCTTGCATCCGCTGTTATGTTTGATCCGCTGCCGGAGGAGTACTTTGACAAGCACACCGGCAAAATGAAGAAACGCATTGTTAAATATTATCCTGATGAGATCCGCATGAAGTTGGGCAGGAGTTATTCGGATTATGAAGCCCTTCAGCAACGAAGCAGCTTCGAATCACTATCCGGATACATGGACACCAGCGGAGGCGCTGTTCCCGCTACGGTTTCTGAAGAGCTGGCTGCTTCCATCAGTATGCAGGAGCAGGAGAAGAAACGGGAGACTTTGTTTGGCACGATTATTGGAAATGGAGGTGACGATGATGTCCGAAACAACGAATGAGGATAGAATGTACCCAATCGAAATGACGCTGCAAGGCGCTCGCTGCTGTATCAGCATCGGCAAGGGCGTTATAAAAGCCTTGGGAAAGCCGAGCCATGTCTCAATTAAAATTTCAGATAGCCATGATTCTTTGAGCGTTTTCCCTTGTGATGAGGATGATGTGATGGCTTTCCGAGTTCCGCTGAAACTGTTCACCGATCACAGATGCGTCATGAGGATCAACAGCAAGCAATTTGTTCATGGAATCATGCGGACAAACCAGATGGACACTTCAAAGACATATGTTTTATCCGGCGAGTTTCTGGAAGAGAAGAATACAGCAGTATTCTCGTTAGTTGAGGGCGTCAGTCTTCGTACTCAAAAAGGGATGGCGCAGTCATGAACGATTTCGTCAGAGAGTTTTTTGAGGATCAGCCTGAATTACTCAGGCGATATGAACGCAACGAGGCACGATATATCTTGCAGCTTCCGAAGAACTACGATACAATTAGCATTGACTTTGGAATTGATAAGAATGAGATGAAGCGGCTGGTGATTGCCCTTGCCGAGCTTGATCTGACCATTGATGAATGGCTTTGCTTTAAGATGAAAGAGCTGATTCTGGCCGACAGACTATCCAAGGAAAACAGAGGCGAAGAATAAGGGATTATGCGCTACTATGTTATCTCCGATGTTCACGGATACTATACGCAGATGAAGTCTGCTTTGGAAAAGGCAGGCTTCTTTTCCGATACAACTCCTCATAAGTTAATCATGCTCGGAGATTTATTTGATCGAGGGCATGAGGCGAAACAGCTTCAGCAGTTCATATTGGAGCAGATGGAGCAAGACAAGATAATTCTCATTCGTGGAAACCATGAAGACCTATTTGTGGAGCTTGTGACCACGGATGCAGGGATGCCATATAGCTATCACAAATCAAACGGAACTTATGATACTGCACTCCAGTTAACGGGCTTTGATCCAGTGATGGCATCTATACGCCATTATGATTTTGCCGATGCAGCGAAAGACACACCGTTTTACAAAGAGATTATCCAAGCGATGCTTGATTACTTTGAGACGGAACACTATGTTTTCACGCATGGCTGGATACCAAGCATTCCGAACAGGGATAAAAGCTACAGCTATATTTCTTCTTGGAGAGAAGCAGACCGTGAGCAATGGAATCAAGCAAGATGGTTCAATGGCATGGATGCAGTACAGACCGCAGATGAGAATAAGACCATTGTTTGCGGACACTGGCATACATCGTATGGCCATAGCAAATACGAACACAAGGGGACCGAGTTTGGAGAAGATGCGGACTTCTCTCCCTATTATGGTCCGGAATTATTGCCATAGATGCCTGTACAGCGTTCAGTGGAAAGGTAAATTGTCTTGTGATAGAGGATTAACGGCGTGGCGTAGTACGGGATTGAACTTTGCATATCCGTTTATAACCACGCTTTAGACTGGCACAATATAAAGAGTGAATGTAAGCAGAGTATTGAAGTTTTTTTCTGGATTCCTTACGGGACGACCTGAAACCCATTGAAATTCTGAGATTCTACTGTTATAATATTAACTACAATCTTTCGGAGGTGCGAAAGGTTGGAGTTGCACCACATACACCACTTGGAGCACCACTATGGTGTATGCTTTCAGCAGGGAAATGTACAGAGTTATCACACACGGGAAAATGTGACCTGTAAGCAAAGCACAGTATTAACAGGGCTTCTACACAGCTATTCCATGTGAGGAATCTTATCCCGACAATGAAGTCCTTACCGAACGACAAGTAAGAAAACCCCAGTATTTATGCGGGTTTCGGGACTTTCCAAACCGAATAAATTTACCTCTTTACACCAAATTTACACCAATCGGTGCTAAAAACGGTGCAGAGACTAAAAAATCGCATAATTTACGGAATGAATGGGCAGTCCCATAGTGGGATTGCCCATTTCTAATAAAGGATACATTCGTATCTGAGTGCAAAAGGAATGTTTATTATGGAATTAAGTGAAAAATTACAAGAGTTGAGGAAAGAAAAAGGACTCACGCAGGAAGAACTTGCGGAAGCGTTATTTGTGTCTCGCACTGCAATTTCTAAGTGGGAATCCGGCAGAGGAGTTCCCAATATCGAGTCATTAAAAGCAATTTCAAAGTTTTTTTCAGTGTCAATAGATGAGTTATTGTCCGGTGAAGAAATACTTAAAATTGCTGACGAGGATAATAAGCAAAAGGAAAAACATACAAGAGACTTAGTGTTTGGTTTACTCGATTGCAGTTTGATTATGTTTCTGTTTCTGCCTTTCTTTGGACAAAAGGGTGATGAGATTATAAAAGAGGTATCTTTACTTTCGCTGACAGGTACCCCGCAGTATATCAAAATACCGTATTTAATTATTGTATTTGGAATTGTACTTACAGGTGTTTTGCTTCTCGCTCTACAAAATTATGAAGCAGTGTTTTGGTTGAAACACAAACATCAAATATCCATTGTGTTAAGCACAGTTGCTACAATAGAATTTATGATAACACTTCAACCTTATGCAGCCTTTTTCACTTTTGTTTTCTTGGCGATAAAGTCTCTGATGCTGATAAAATGGCGATGATACGAAGCGTGTCGCCAATGTGACGGTGAAATTCTTTTCATTTTTATTCATTCCACCTATATTGTAAACAGGCGAAAGCCAAATAATTATGGCAAAGGATTGATAAAAATGAAAAAAGAAAAAAGTCAAAAAGTATTGCTTTCAGGAATAGCAATGGTAGTGTTATTTATTTTGTGGACAGTGGCAATAAGCCTTATTGATGTTCAGCCCATCGGGCCACAAAACTCTTCTGTTGGATTTGCAACCTTGAACGGCTTTATCCACAGCCTGACAGGTGTGCATATGGCAATATATACCGTTACGGACTGGTTAGGACTGATACCGCTTTGCTTTATTTTGGGATTTGCGTTGCTTGGACTTATACAGCTTATTAAAAGAAAAAGCTTATTCAAGGTCGATTCCAGTATTTTGGTGTTGGGAGCATTCTATATTGTTGTAATGGCGGCATATTTGTTTTTTGAATTTTATGTTGTCAATTACCGCCCGGTATTGATTAACGGTTTTCTTGAAGCTTCGTATCCATCATCGACAACCTTGCTTGTTATGTGTGTTATGCCGACAGCTGTTATGCAGCTAAACAGTAGAATTAGAAATACAAAAATGAAAAGAGCATTTGCCTTTGCTTTAATTGCATTTACTGCTTTTATGGTAATTGGCAGGTTGATATCCGGTGTTCATTGGATTACTGATATTATTGGCGGGGCAATTTTAAGTGCGGGTTTAGTGATGATTTATTATAGTGTAACCACTCTTATTGCCCGACAGGAAAGATAAAATTCTAACTGAGGAATCACTTATTGACCTTGAGAGATATTTTCTCCCAAGGTCTTTCTTATTATTCGCAAACTACACCAATCCCGATTTTCTCAATATAATTGGGATAATCACAAAGGAAGGGGTGGTTGTACTATGACGGGCAGTTTAGCAAGCGTTCATCCGGAGCTTATTCCTGAATGGTCAGAGAAGAACTTACCGCTAACGCCGGATAAGATAACCTTCGGTTCAAATAAAAGAGTGTGGTGGAAAGGTGCTTGCGGACACGAGTGGGAAACGAGCGTCAAAGCTCGTTCAAAGGGCGAGAAATGCCCGATATGCTCAGGAGCGAGAGTAATAGAGGGTATCAATGATTTAGCCACATTGAAGCCCCTGTTGGCTCAGGAGTGGTCTAAAAAGAACAAATTAAAGCCTACCGAGGTATCTGTCGCTTCTCATAAGAAGATTATTTGGAAATGTAAACACGGACACGAATGGGAAGCAAGCGTTAAAAGCAGAACGGTAAACGGCACAGGCTGTCCATACTGCTCACATAATAAAGTCCTTGCCGGATTCAATGACCTTGCTTCACAGTATCCCGATATTGCTGCTGAATGGTCTGACAGAAATCTTCCGTTGCTGCCTACAATGGTGACAGCCTTTGCAAACAGTAAGGCTTGGTGGAAATGCAAAGATTGCGGAAACGAGTGGCACACTCTTATTTCAACCCGTTCCGGTGGGAGCAGATGTCCGTATTGTAGTGGATATACATTGCTCAAAGGATTTAATGACTTGGCGACTACGCACCCTGACCTTGCCGCCGAGTGGGCAGAAAGAAATTATCCCCTAATTTTCAATCCTCGCCCTATTTTCAAATATGTCGTGGATATTGACAACGACCATA
>NZ_CAJLKP010000106.1 GCF_905207245.1 uncultured Bacteroides sp.
AGCCAAGGACTGGCTGACAATAGCACCCCGGCCCCAAGTACTCCCAGATTTTTCAGAAATTCTCTTCTGCTGATTAATGTATCTTTCATATAATAATGATGTATATGGTTGAACAACAAAATTTACGTTCTGTTCTTTCCAAACGACTTCATTTACAAAAAAGCAAACCGACGTATCAAATACAATATTTGCAAAGATACGCCGGTTAAATAAAGGTATTATATAATTCTGTTACATATCATTTAAGAGATAATACAGATATATTTCCTCTGTATCATTCTTCTCAACTGATGTTACATTAGACTATCCCACTTCTTTATTTACTCTTAATAACAGGTATAGTCTATTTTGAGTATACACAATACAGTCCTCACTTTCCTATTTCTTTTCCAATACGGATACAAGCCCCGCCACCTGGCGCCAACTTTATATTCAGAACCTCATTCCGGGTTACTCTTTTCTTCGAAACCTTTAGCGTTTCCCTGTTACTTAAATAATGGGCATTTTCTCCATCTTCCACAATTTCTGCCTCGTAGTCTCCTTTACCTAAAAAAGACAACGGCACACGCAAGGTTCTGCCCTCTTCATTAGTTGCAGCTCCTACTAAGAATACTCCATCTTCCGCTTGACGCATCATTACGATATATTCCCCTATTTCGCCATCTAAAGTCTTACTTTCCAGCCAAGGCATTTTCTGTGCAGACAAAAAGCGGAGTAAAGCAGGATATTTACAATAATATTCGGGAATATCCGGAATAATCGTCGCGCCGGAGAAAGTAATCAATGTCCGTGCAGCTTCCGATACCACCGTCGAAGGTACTTCCTGATTATTATCCGAACGTGTCGTTCTTCCTTGCCGAAGGTCAAACATACCGTTATTCATATCAAGTGGACCGGCTACCATATTTACAAACACCGAAGTAACAAAGGTTTTAGGATAGAAAATCTCGTGTCCGTCCAATTGAGCTTTGCAGTATTCACGTGTCACAGCATTGGGCCATGTTCGCATCTGCCCATAGGGGTGCACCGGATAGTCATGAAAATCCACCAATAGCTTATACCGTGCACACATTTCCGTTATATTCTTTGTTCTGGTATTCTTCTCTTCAGGGTTTCCGGCCATAAAACCATACTTCACTCCGGCAGCTCCCCACTCCCCATATTGTTTCAAAGTTTCTTCCAACGGATAATTACGTCCTCCCACATCATTCAGATACAGCCAGATACCCACTCCTTTCTGCTTTCCATATTGAATCAATTTTCGCACATCCCTGGCCTTATCTCCTTTAACGGGGTCCGAACCCTGCTCAAACTCGGGTCCATACCAGTTGGCATCAAGAACCAGATAAGCAAAACCCTGCTCTGCAGCAAAATCAACCGCTCTTTCCCAGGAAGGATAGGACATCGTATAATTAAACCCTTCCCACTGAGCACCATTCATACGCCAGTCCCATAACGCAACTCCCGGCTTTACCCATGAGAAATCATATTCTCCGGAAGGTTCCGGATTCAGCAATTCCACAAGATGAGAATCCACCAGATCGCCCGGTCGGTTACCGCAAAGCACCACACGCCATGCCGATTGATATCCTGCACGGAGTAAATGCGGTTTCGCAGAAACAGAAAACAAGCATTGCCCTTTTTTCGATTTCAGTTTCAAAGGTTCCCCCTCATCCAGACAAGCCTCATGTACAGCCAGGTATAAATCTTCCGCAGCCTTCACCGTCATCACAGGTAAGCGTTCACCATCAGTTTCCGTCAATCGTTCCGGACCGATATTATGCCTTTCTCCATTATAATACCATGCAGTATAGTCACCTGCAAAATTAAAAGTAGTAAGTTCCAACGCAGAACCTGCTCCTTGAGGCAACACATAGCGAAAAGCCACACCTTCATTATAAGCCCGCGCCACTATCTCCAAAGCATCCGATGATTCCGCTTCATTCCCAAAAGACAACTTCATCTCATTGTATTTATCAGGCACCACGGCACGCTTTCCCCACAAAGGCTTCCAAACAGAATTCACTTTGTTACGAGTAACCTTTCCCATTTTCCATCCCCGGGAAGGAAAGGTCAACCCATCTTCCGTTTTAAATCCTAATACAGAAGCCTCAATCACTTGTTTACGCTTCACGGATAATTGATAAGTCAGCTCACCGGCATCCGTTTGAATAATCGCTAACTGTATCTTTCCGTCAGGCGAATCAACCGTATGTTTTTTTTCACCGGCATAACAATATGTTCCTATCAATAAGAACAACAAACATAATTTTCTCATAATCCGAATTTATCATATCAATAAACTTTATTAAATACCGGCTTCATTATAAAAATGAATTCATAATTACCGTATGGCAAGCGGTATTGCGGATAAGCGATAGCTCCCCAACTATTTTCACAAGCCAGACCCAATTGAGCCTTGTCTATACAAATATTCGTATAATCCACTGGGATTACTTCCGGCGAATGACGCTGATCTTTATTCAATCCGTCGTCTAAAGACTCAATCGTATAATTCAAAGCTGATGCAGAGAATGGAGCTTCCGCTACAAATTGCAACCCGGAACCCGCCTCGTTCAACTGTCTCCACCAGCGTATATCAGTCTTAGTACCTGTTTCCTGCGGACGAATATACGAAAAAAATTGTTCACCCACTGTCTGACGGTAAATTCCTAAATCTGTGGCATGATTGCGGTCCGAATAGTTTTCCACAGGACCTCTGCCATAATAGTTGATTCTATAGAATTCATCAGGCATCTGCATCTGCATACCGAAGCGGAACATATCGGGCACCTTCTCTGCTTCACCGGCAACCATTTTCTGGGTAACTTTTATCTCACCTGCATTATTTATCATATAAGTCAGATACAATTTAGCAGAAACATCCGGCATTTCATATCCGGCTTCAACTACAATCGTCCCATTTTCCTGCTTATTGGTAAATGAAGTTCTTTTAAGTTCAGGATTCAGCCATACCCTGTATTTGTGCTGCAATCTGGCACCATAATCATTATCAGTAGGCGCACGCCAGAAATTAGGCACGAGTTGTCCGCCATCATTCATCAATTCCTTGCCTGCAACCTTATATCTGCTCAGGAAACCATTGTTCTTCGCAAACTCAATAATAAAATCCTCACCTTCAATGATCAGATAATTACCATCATTATTATTCACGGAGGGAGCAACGGATTCTATATTCGCTTTCTTCACATTCACTAATGCCATATCGGGTGCCTTATAAGGAGTGACGGACATTTGAGCTTTTGCAACAGTAAATCCGGGGGATAATAAGGTTTCAGCCTTTTTAAGTTTATAAGATACATTCAGTAATAGTTCCTTGTCTTTATACGAGTTTGCATCGGAGATGTCCAGTTTCAGTCTTGCCTTTTGTTGGGGAGCAACATTAAGATTGCCAACCGTACCGGCTTCTACCAATTCACCATCTGCCAATAACTGCCAATCCAGATAATAAGCGGAAAGATCGCGGAAGAAATTCTCATTGAAGATTTCTATTTCTCCATTTTGCAGGTTGACGGGACTTGTCCAAATGGACTGATAAAAATAACCCACTTCGTACATGTGCGGATTCGGTATCCTGTCAGGACTTATCAGACCGTTATCACAGAAATTATTGTCAGAACCATCGTACTTATTAAAATCTCCGCCATATGCATATATCTCGATGCCGTCTTTATTTTTCCAGCGCACAGACTGGTCAACAAAGTCCCAGATGAACCCACCCTGAAATTTCGGATATTTGCGTATCAGATCCCAATATTCTTTGAATCCACCCATCGAATTACCCATGGCATGCGCATATTCACACTGTATAAGCGGTTTAGTGGCATTACTCTTGGCATAGTCTTCGCAAGCACTGTACCACAAATACATCGGGCAGAAAATATCGGTATAATAATCATGACCGGCCTGCTCATATTGCACGGGACGCGTTGCATCTTCCGCTTTTATCCAACGATAGCAAGCTTCAAAGTTAGGGCCGGGGCCGGTTTCGTTGCCCAATGACCAAATAATAACTGAAGGATGATTGTAACTGCGCTGCACATTACGCTGGTTACGTTCCAGATGTGCTTTGGCAAAGGAAGCATGTTTAGAAAGCTGATTATTAGTATATAACATTCCGTGCGCCTCTACATTAGCCTCAGCTACGACATACAAACCATACTCGTCGCACAGTTCATACCAAAGATTGTCATCAGGATAATGGCATGTACGCACGGCATTGATATTGAACTGCTTCATAATCCGAATGTCCTGCAACATACGCTCCCGCGAAACAACATATCCATAATCCGGGTCCATCTCATGGCGGTTGGCTCCCTTAATCAGTACAGGCTGCCCGTTCACCAGCAATTGGGCATCTTTAATCTCGACTTTACGGAAACCTACTTTTACCGGAATAACTTCTAAAATATCATTGCCATTCTTCAAAGTAGCCGTCAGACAATAAAGATTGGGCATTTCCGCACTCCATTTAAGGGGATTCTTAACCTCCATGGCAGCCGAAAGATTGCCCGAACCATTCACCCGGGTGTCTGCAACGACATTACCTTTCGAATCTGATAATTCCAATTCCACAGTACCCCGTCCTTTCA
This sequence comes from uncultured Bacteroides sp., assembly GCF_905207245.1. GTDB lineage: Bacteria > Bacteroidota > Bacteroidia > Bacteroidales > Bacteroidaceae > Bacteroides. The sequence goes on from NZ_CAJLKP010000106.1 coordinate 4,614, forward strand.
TTTGGAGGGCAATATTCAGCGACCCATTTGTATACTGTTCGTCCAAGTCGGGAGTAACTCTGATGTCCTGTATATAGTTCTTGTTGCGGGTATACAAGTAGCAATCACGGCCTACACCCGAAAAACGGAAGAAATCCTGGTCTTCAAGATATGACCCGTCGCACCAACGGAACACCTGAAATGCAATCAGGTTTTTACCCGGTTTGAGATAACCCGACAAATCAAACTCCGCTTCCAGTTTGCTGTCTTCACTATACCCAACGTATTTACCATTTACCCACAAATAGATATTAGAAGTGACTGAGCCAAAATGCGCAAAGATTTGCTTATCCTTCCACTCCGCCGGTATAACAATCTCCTTACGATAGGTTCCCACATGATTGTTCTTTACAGGTATTTTCGGAGGATCTGTTCTGAACTGATTCTTCCACGGATACCCAACATTAACATAAATAGGATCTCCATAGCCATTTAGCTCCCATACAGCAGGTACTTTCAGTTCATCCCACGCACTATCGTTATAGCTCAACCGATAAAAGTCGTCCGGGCGCTGGTCGGCATTCCTTACCCAATTAAATTTCCACATCCCATTCAGAGACAGAAAATTATCAGACTTTTCCTTCACACCTGCACGGGCAGCATCGGGCGATTCATAAGCAAAATAGTTGGCATGCATCGGAGCACGATTTACAGCATTTATCTCCGGATCTCTCCACTCATTCTTTTGGGATAAGGCAATTGTCTGAAATCCAATAGCCAAAGCAAATAAACTGAATAGCTTTTTCTTCATATCATTATTATTTAAAATATTTTTTTTAAGATTGTCTTGCCATACTTATCATAGTTCCACACTTATATTGCTCACAAATATAAGAGCGTTCTGCCCCCCATGGCTTTTAATTCCAGACATTTTATTATTGAAAATAGATAAATCCGGCCTTTTCAGCTAATAAATCCGTACTCACCCGCTTTACATAGAGTTTATGCATACTTTTACCTACACGCTTACACTCACACTCTGTATCGCCTTATTCATCGGCAACACAGCGGTGGTGGAAGTAAATTAACACCGGGTGTAGGCAAATTTACCTACACAACCCTTGAAAGACACATATTTCTGATTATCTTTTCATTATCCATCATATTCGCATAAATCCATCCCTTTCGTATCTTTCTATTTTTAGGCATTTCTTACTTAAAAAGATATCAGATTGCATGTATTTCGTCAAGTGTCATTCCGCATCCTACCTGTTTTTGTCTGTTCCAAATAGAGATTGTACCTGTCAATCCCCTATATTCATTGGACAAACCACGCATCTACTTTATATTGATAATCAATACATTTACAGTAATCACAGCTATAAAGCACGTGCTTCACATATGTAGAGCACGTGCTTTATAGCTGTGAAGCAGTTGAACTACAATTGTAGTCATCGTAGAATGAAGCACTTCGGAAGGAAACATCATAGGGGAAAAAAGATTATCCCTTGCTTTGTTCACGATGGAAGTGAGTTGCTATCAAATTCATCGGACTGCCGCAATTTACAGTCTTTATCAGCTTTTAGGTGAAATACTCAAGCATAAAAGTAGAAAAATAATTCTGCCATACCTGGTTTGTAGAAGTGTCTTCTCTTTGAATGAATGGAGAAGATTATCTGCTACAAACCAAGTATGGCAGAATAAAAGAATGTTGTACTTTTTATTGGAGACTCTTTAGGTTGCTGTTTTTATCTTTCTGACCATCGCGGATGGGACGAAGTGTAAAACCATAGGAGTTGTTGGTTCCATAAATAGTTCTAAAAGGCGTATTCTTAAAACTCTCTCTAACGTCAATAGAAAAAAGCAAACAACTTGAACTAGACCCATAAGTACCTCGAAACCCTGAAGTTGCTATGAATGTCAACTTAGAGTGAGCCGGCCAAGTACCATAGTCTACCTTTCTTTCTGGTAATCCCATATCTCGCAAACCTGTAGCCGGAAAATAAAAATCAGTTCCCTTGGAATCTTTTAATGTCCACCCTACGTGTATACCATTGAAGGTTTTTGCTTCATAATAATACAATTCTCCTGGTTCTTGATAAGCATCTTTTACAACCTCAGAAAAAGCAGAGAATGCCGCAGGAGGTGGAACTTTATATCCGGCTGGAGATGGGTCGTATATGGTTTTATACACATATCGATTGTTAGGTGCACCAACAACTGCCACTAAACCGTCTACATCTAACTGTGAATTCCAAAAATTCATAATTGTTTTCTTTTGATATGCAACTCTTTCTCCATTATGCCAATGTCGACGTAAATAATTATGGTCATCATACCCAGGATCCGTATTACTATAAGGATTTGGGTGTATAAAGAACAGGTTTGGATTTTTAATACTTGCACCAATAGACTGACCACAGTCCGTTGAAGCAAATCGATACTCTGGAATAGAGTAAAATGTTTTGTTTACCATGTCTAATTCTTCCTCTTTCCCTGCTATAAAATCTACACCCTCATTCTTAATAGTCTTGCTATTATAAACTCCTGGTAACATTGGGTCTTTGCGTCCCCATTGGTAATAGGTGTTGTCTCCTGCCACTGACTCTATCATTTTAGGTTGAGTAAGCGTGAAAATACCGTTTTCCGGTTTGGGCACTCCACCGAAAGTTCCCTCTTTGAAACTGGTTAATACTTCTTCCGTGCCATCGGGTTTGGTGACTGTAAAGCATATATACACATTCCTTTCCTCGGCTCCATCTTGTGAATCGCAGTAGCCGAGATTGCAAGGCGAAAATACGAAAGGTTTATTGTATTCATTATTTATAGCCGATGTTATACCTTTAGTCCAATCGTAATGTGTAGCCCATATATGCCAACTCCATAAAATGACTCCATTATTATCTCGCACAGCAATCAAAGCATTACCTTGATTAAGCGTTTCTTCGAGCACACGGAAGTACACCCATTCATCGGTTTCATTGTATGCAACATCTACTACAAGGTCCGGGCTGTCCTGCCAAATAACCACCGCATCTTTGATAGCTTGAATTTTGCCATCAGTTGGTAGTGCACTATCATCATGCTTTACAAATGTCTTAAGTACACATCGTTTTATGGCATTATTTTCTATTTCCTCATCATTTATTTTTCCATTATACTGGTATGTTGTCGTTAGGTCATCTCCTTGATACCCATAAGTATTACCATAATAGGTCGGGAACTTATAGTAGCCTGGCTCATTTATGATATAGCAATTGGCACTTTCGCTCACACCAGTCGTACTCTTGTCAACCAAATCAATAACTTCTTCATCTGCATAGGTTGTTGAAGTAGAAATGAATTTTTCCCGTAACTTGTCAAAAGCCAACTGTGCAGGCAACTTAATGGAACCTTGATAGGTGATGATTGATTCTTCTTTATCAGTTGCTTTTAATAAACGGCTGTTCGCTTTGGAAGTGGCACTGCTTCCCGATTCATTGCTGCTACTATCATATATCGTTTCCCAATCCTTCTTGTCTTTGTTTATGTCATCAGAATATTTTATTTTAAATGGAAGGGAAACTTGCTTGGTATCATGGTCCTTTTGTGTCACATTGGCATATGCTTTAATCGTCACATCGCGCAACAAGCCACTCACAGGAAGATAAGATAAAGTATATGCTGCTATCTCTTCCTCTGTCATTTCTGTGTATAGTCGTTTACCAGGAATCGGGACAGCTTTTTGCCCTCCATTCGGTAACAAAGTATTCTCACGGTTAATATCCAATGTAATAACCGGCTCTATCACAATCCCAGTAGAATTGATAGAGTAGATGACTCTTTTTCCCACCGGCCATGTGCGACTGTTCGTTTCATCTTGGAGCTTGGCAGTAAGAGTACGTTCTGTGCCTGTAAGATTGTCTTTAAATGCTATTTTTAATTCTGCACCTTTCGGAAGTGTTTGGGGAATCATCATGAACGTATATCCTTTTTCGTCCTCATTAAGCACGGTGCCGGGTTTAGTCATGATTTCACTTTGATTATTTTCTGTGTTTTCGCCCAATGCAACTTCTTGTTTGATGCTGAATATGCAATCAGGACCGCCTTTAGTTGTCCAGTTATCCGCTCCTATCCGGTAAGTACCACTTCCATAAACTCCTGAAATCGTTATGTCGGTGACTGTTCCGGCAAGCATTTCTTTGCCGGTCTTTATAGTGACTGCAGTCAGCGCATGGGTGAAGTTTAATGCTACTGCTCCATTTTGGGCATCTCCTCCCACACCATTTCCATTACAATCTGCGGTTGCAGCCATAAGGTCAATCTGCTCGGTCACTTCTTTAGGAACTGTATAAGTCAACATGGGAACACCGGTAGCATCCGTTGCCGAATGGATAATGGAAAGATTCTCAGCAGTATCATCTTCAGAAGACGCAGATACAGCAGAGTAGGGAGAATAGGCAAAAAATCTAATCTTCCCCGAACCTACCCACTGGAGGGCATTCGCCGGATTCCATGTGCTTCTATCCTTAACATAGCTCACCTCTATGTTATGGGCAAAGTTAGTGGTCCACTCGTTCTTGTCCTCTTGGGGCCATTCACCGGTATAGCATATTGCCGAAAGTCCGAAGCTATTCTTTGCAAATACTTCTTCATCCTCTATCGGCGTGCCACGGGTTATTGCATCGGAAGCCACTGTATCCACAGCAGATTCCGCACTTTCAGTAACTAAATATAAAGGTTTTCCTCCTCCGGACTGCGACATCTCCCGGATGCTTATGTCTTTGTTGGCAGCACATGTTGCCGCTGAACCATTAGTCCAACTGCCCGGTACCGCCACATCAAACGCAAGCATGCCCGAAGAGCCCTGTTGTCCGTGCTTATCAAAAGTATCATCTACGCAGGACGATACGGCACAAGCCGCAACGCACACAAACATACGAATCATACGTCCGAAGGATAGACGAAGCATACGAAAATGTCGCATAATCACGATTCTCTTTTTGATATCAATAATTATTACATATTTGTATTACCATCATCATCTCCGGTTTTTCCTTCCTCCCAGTCTCCTACTGATACAGTGAAAGAAAGCGGGCTATCGAGTACTGGATCACCAACTTTATCTTCAGGAGTGGGTACAACGGTTATTCCATCTATCACAGGCAAGTCTTCCGGCAAATCCGTAGGAGGATAAACGCCTGCACCGCTACCTTGTCCGCAGAATATAAGGTTATATACATATTTGTGATTGGGCTTCCAATCAACATTAATACCTACACATGTATATCCATATTCACTTCTATCCCACTTGTTGGAAGTAGCGATAGGGAAAAGTTGATGATAATGATAATCACCCTCTTGGTATATCGGACCGTCATCGGTGCTGCCGCCATCATTACTGTGAATCTTACCTTTATGAATAGCTTCAACACGGCAAAGCAACAGAATGTATGCTCCATTAGCATTCTCCTTATTCCATTTGGATACTTGTTGCGGAATAAGCATCAAACTGTTGGTTGTAGTTTCTGCCGTTTTGAATCCGATTAAAGCTGTATTTGAATTAGCAAGTGGTTTTGTGTCTTCTAATTTGGTACCATAATTGGCTGGCAGCTTAGAACTCCAATCCATTTGGTACGTCTCTTTTGAACTTTCCGAAAATTCAAGCGTACCGTGTCCGTTTATGTTTACCAGCCATGCTCCTTTGATATCCACTCTTCGATTGTTACTGTCCGGACATTTGGCATTGATGCAAATTTGCGATAACGCATGATAGAAGTTCAGTGGAATAGCTCCTCCGGTAACTTCATCTTGTTTAACCTTTTGATAAGCTACAATAAAGTCCTGCTGAGACGTACCTCCATTTTCCAAAGACGACTCCAAAGTAACTTCGAATCGTTGTGTTTGTGTGGTTATGGTAGGTTTGAAAACACTCTCAGTATTCAGGTTATCAGGTCCATATGCCCAAAAACGCACCTCGTTTACTCCAGTTGGCCACAAATAATCACTTCCTTCCTTGTCTGTAATCGTAAAGCTATTGTCTGTGCCCTCTTGCTTTTTAGCAAGTTGCCCGTCTATAAACATATCCGTGTAATTGTCTGCATCTGCATAGACATAAAAACCTTTAAGATTCTTAATCGTTGTCTCTGCGGCACGCGTCTTTACCTGCGTAGTAAATGAAATCCTTTCGCCCTTGTAAATTTCCTTTAACTCATCGTTTGAACAAGAGGCAAGCATAATGGAGGCGGTAGCAACCATTCCCAGTAATTTTACATTTTTGTTCATAATCTGTTTTCTTAAGTTTATTATATTTAATTCATATCAATGTCTGTTTCCACTACATTGTCCCATCCCGAAATAGATGGACTCATTCCTCCATCTCCTGAGGGAATCTTCAATCCGTCTATGACGATAAGAATGTGGGCGGGGTCGGTAGGCTCGTGCAACTGCCCGGTGACATCGTAATGGAAGTATTTCTGATTGGAGGTGTAGATGGTCAATGTATGTTTCCCTTCTTGTCCATAGGGACAGTGACCGAAGGTGGCAAAACGTGCTACGAGCATCCTCTCATCAGCATGGCGTTGCATTTCAAGGGGCATTATCACTGATTCGCCGGATGGCTGTCCGCTTATCGGACTCCAACCCTCGGACATGCCGCTCAACGCGGCACTAATATCAACCAAGTCGCTCATATTCTCCACATTTCGAACCTCTACTGTATATTCCACAGTAGCCGCTTCAGGAGTCAAAGTGAGCGATTGTCCCGACACATTTTCCTGCACTTGCAAGTAGTCGCACTTGCCGCCCCATACGCTAACGGGTACCCCCCGTACAGGCTGGTCATCAGCTCCTTCGGGCAAAGGAGGTGTGTCGAGGTCTCCTCGTCCCATGGGGGCGAGAAGCGACTGTGGAACGGTAGCGAGCAGGTAGTCGTTGAAGGTATTTCCGCGTTCGGTCACAGATTCCATCTCTCCATTGTGAAACAGTATCTTGTATTCACCGCTCTCGATACTGATTTTACCGCCTTCCCGCGAAGTGAACTCCCGGCGCTGGTAGTGGCTCCCATCCATACGGAATATCTGCACCACCATGGTGCTGGGTTGGGCATCAAGAGCATTGCTCCAGTCGAACTTTATTTCGAGTTCGCTATAGTGACTGTTATGGAAGCAGAGTTCCTTATGCTGGCACGACTGGGTAAGAAACGCAAGTGCTGCAAGCATCGTCCACAAAGTTCGTAAAGTGCGTATCATCGTGCACCTCCTTTCCGCAAGTTACGTCCACCAATGTACCACACCAGAGACACCTCTGCCTTGGTAGGTCCAAACCATTTCCGCCGGTGGGTCGATTCCCAAAAGTAGCAGCCGTCTTCGGGCTGGTATTTCATATAGTCACCTTCCAGATATCCTATTCCCAGTGTGAAGTCGATGTTAAAGTGTTTTCCCACCGGCAGCGAATATCCGTAGGAGAATCCGGCTGCCCAACTCCAACGGTCACCCAAGTAGCCAACTCCCCCCCATTCAATGTCGTAAGTCAACATTTGTCCGTACACGCCTATGTGGTGGCCGCACATCAACGAGCGGCTGTCTCGCCGGGGCGAAAACCAGCGACGCAGTTCCACATCGCCGCCATACACACGCCAGAAACGATGGCGTGCATCGTTGCTCCACCATGCATACATCCAGTTGGCACCTACCGACCATACTTTACCCACAGACACTTCCAGTCCGATGTTGGGAGTAGCAACGGCATTATAAAGCATATTGGTTTTCAGCAGTACCGCATGCTTACAATCTTTCTCTGTACTTATGTGAGGAGTAGCAGGTTGGGGAGACGCCATTATTGAATGGCTTTGCAGGTTTTCTATCTGTGTTAATAAAGAATCCCGGTCTGTTTTCCAATTATTAGCCGGTAAGTTAAGCCCCAAAAATAGTATTAAATGAGATGCGACAACGACCCGTTTCATACAATACAAATACTCTTCTTTTTATCTTATTATCTTAAGTATTAAATGATACTTTGCTTTTTTTTCTGCAAAAAAATACATTAAAATATTACGTGCAAGAAGATTAATAAATTTTAATAATACATAAACAAAAAAAAGCGTGTGTAAGTATGCTAAATATTTTGTTATTTAAGACAACCATCCAAATCACACATGATTTGCTCTTTATTCATGTGTTAGCCTATAAAGACAATCTTTTGCATGCAGTCGCCGTATTTTTCATCCCAGTCTCTTATTACAATCTTCAATTGTCAAGACAGGCAATACCTTATCCGTATCAGCCATTTATACTTATTTCAAAACCTATCATAATCACTTATTATACAAGGCTCTATCACTTCTTTTCATTAGCGAACAAGCAATCTCCGTTATAGTTATTTCATTTATAGAATGCATACCTACCCTACGCCTTTCAGTTTTGGAAAAGATAATTCAAATCTTCTATACTGAAATTTCTTTTAAGAATTATTCCGTCGGGTGATATCAGCATCAATACCGGTATTTTATTTATTCCATACGAATTCACAAACGAATAATCCGCCAGTACTTGTGTCCAAGGAAGCCCTAACCGCTTAAGTGCTTTTTCCCAGTTTTTCCTATCACGATCTATTGAGATAGATAATAACTTCAGATTTTTGGAAGCATATTTTTCGCCCGCATTTCTGATTTCCGGTAACTCTGCAATGCAAGCCCCACACCACGAAGCCCAGATATTCACTAACACATAATGCCCATTCCCTATATAATCTGACAAATATACTTTCGTGCCGTCCGGTAATTCCACTTTAGAATCAACAAAATTGCTACCTTCTTGCACACTAATCATCTTTGTTATAAACCGATTGTTTTTCAGCATGGGAGAGGCATCGGCAAGCATAGTGCTTAATTCGTCAACGGTAATCTGTTCCTGAAAAATGCGAATCCAAAATGCAGGAATTATATTATCAAGATTCTCATAAACAGTTCTTTTTATAAATTCCTTTGTTTGTTTTATCACTTTTTCACGGGTAATTGCACATAATTCCTTTTTCCTTTCAGTTTCAACATTCAGACTGTCCAATTTCTTAAAAGCATCTATACCAGCTTGATTCAGCACCTGATACTCTCTCCAACTCTTTTGAAATACATCATTAATCGGAGTACCTTCGCACCAACCCTCCTTACCATCTGTACAAATACGAATATTTCCATTCTCAAGTACAGTGAAAATCCCACCCATACCATCAATGCATACAGCCGCCCAGCAAGACTGCAACAGCTCTTCTTTAAAAACGAATTTTCCATTCACAACATTCGTACTATCAGCCTGCCGATTATCCTCTTCCAACATAACCAGAGCAACTTTTCGGCCTTCATATTCGTGATTTGTACTTCCCTCAATACTGTAATGTACTTGAGAGAAGGTTCTTCCTCCTACGAGAAGCAGGATTATTAATAGTGCTATTTTCTTATCCATTTTAATATTATTATCAATGGCTCAGTAAAAACTACTCTTTTTCAATAATTCCTTCTTCCTCCAATTTCTTCTTTAACCGATAATAAGTATCAAGTTTACGATTCCAAACGTCGTCGTTATCATCACTCAATAAACATGCTTTCTTCAGGAGACTTTCATGACTTTCTTCTGCAACAGGAGAGGCAACTTCATCCAATTCCGCAAATTCCACTTCTATTTCATCCCCTATTTTAAACTCCCCTCCATGCCATGTAACATGTATTCCTTCGGGCATTTTCAAACCTCCGATATTCCAGGAGCCTCCATCATATCCATGTTGCATTATCATAAGACTGACTCCACCATTTGGAATACCCGCTTTCCAAACAGTATCCCTCCATTTTACAATAATTCCTTTCATGCTATATAAGTCCCTTTCCTTGTAATTCCATTTTTAATTGCTCATATCTCCTTTTCATCTCATTGCGATCACAATCTTCAATTGTCAAGACAGGCAATACCTTATCCGTATCGACCATTTTTATCAAGACTCTGTCACTTTCTTCCAACTTCTCTGTGAGCCAAGTGAGATAATGCAGAATATCACTTCCTTTTATTTTGATTCTGCCGGAAGAACATCCGAATGCCAAATCCGCAAATACAAAATAATCCGAAGCTGCAACTATAGGTTCTCGACCATTTATACTTATTTCAAAGCCTATCATAATCACTTATTATACAAAGCTCTATCACTTTTCTTTTTTATGTATCCTCCTACGAAATGGAAACTCACAGCTAATGTTTGTTTTGCCTATTTTTCCTTGATAATAAAGAAAAAACATGAACTAACATATTAATAGTAACCATAACTGTTATCGTAAGACATACAATCATCCAAAATGTTATATCTTTTTCATTAAAAAGATACTGCAATAGAAAAGCAACTACTGCACCTCCTATAATGTATTTCAAAACAAATGAATACTTCATATTATTGATAAATTAAATGTTTCATAAAATTCATTTTACGCTACGTCTCTACAGCCATATTACACTAAATTCCCTATCTATTACTATACCCATTAATCAATCGGTCCACCATAGGTTCTAATAAAAAAATCTTCCACTTTTTTCAAAGACTCTTCAGTTACTGAATCATAGCTAACAACTTCTATATAAGATCCTCCACGACAATATTTTTCCTCAAGCTCCCGAATCCTATCTTTTTTCTCCTGCAGAGACATTTCACATTTTGGCAAAACAGCTTCTACAGCAACCACATCTATGTCATCATTGGCACAGCTTTGCCAACCCACACAGACTACTATTAATGGTTCTTCTTCACTTTAGTTGAAGACTTTTCTCCGTCGGTTTTATTTTAAATCTC
>NZ_CAJLKP010000107.1 GCF_905207245.1 uncultured Bacteroides sp.
TAATCTTTCTCCCAGTGTCTTCACCTTTAATGTTATATACGTTAACTTCCATTATTTCTCAATTATTACGATTGAACCTTTGCAACCTGGAACAGAACCCTTAATCAAAAGAAGGTTGTGATCCGGAAGAACCTTTAATACCTGTAAGTTTTGAATAGTCACTCTGTCGCCACCAAGCTGGCCACCCATGCGCATTCCTTTGAATACTTTTGCAGGGTATGAACAAGCACCGATAGAACCCGGCTTACGGGCACGATTGTGCTGACCATGAGTAGCCTGACCTACACCACCAAAACCATGTCTTTTAACTACACCTTGAAAACCCTTACCCTTAGAAGTTCCGATAACATCAACAAACGTTGCGTCATTAAACAACTCTACAGTAACAGCATCACCCAGATTCAACTCTGTTTCAAATTCTTTGAACTCAGCCAAGTGTTTCTTGGGTGTTACTCCAGCTTTCTTAAAGTGGCCCATCAACGGTTTCGTCGTATGCTTCTCCTTTTTTTCCTGGAAGCCCAACTGAACAGCTGCATAGCCATCTTTCTCTACAGTCTTAACTTGAGTAACAACACAAGGACCTGCTTCGATAACAGTGCATGGTACATTCTTACCCTCGGCACTGAAAACGGATGTCATTCCGATTTTTTTTCCTAATAATCCTGGCATTTCACTTAAAATTTAAAATACTAAACTTTGATTTCTACTTCCACACCACTCGGTAACTCCAACTTCATCAGAGCGTCTACAGTCTTAGCAGTTGAGCTATAGATGTCGATCAATCTCTTATAAGAAGAGAGTTCAAACTGTTCACGTGACTTCTTATTAACAAAAGTCGAACGGTTCACGGTAAAGATACGCTTGTGCGTAGGGAGAGGAATCGGACCGCTAACGATGGCGCCCGTTGCCTTCACCGTTCTTACAATCTTCTCAGCAGACTTGTCAACCAAGTTGTGGTCGTAAGATTTCAATTTAATTCTAATTTTCTGACTCATTAGTTTTATTAATTATTAAAAGTTATAATAAGATAAAATTCCGTAGGCTAAGAGTCATTCGCTAGCCTACGGATTTTAAATGTTTTTAGATCAAATCAGCACGACCTTTCACTTCTTCCAATACTGCCTTAGCAATAGAGTTAGAAAGTTGAGCGTGATGAGAGTACACCATTGATGAAGTAGCACGACCAGAAGTAATAGTACGCAAAGCTGTTACATATCCGAACATTTCTGCCAACGGAACCATAGCTTTCACGATACGAGCACCTGAACGGCTGGACTCCATACCTTCTACCTGACCACGACGCTTATTCAAGTCACCAATCACATCACCCATATTTTCTTCCGGAGTTACAACTTCCAGTTTCATGATAGGCTCCATAAGTACAGGACCTGCTTTAGCACAAGCACTCTTATATGCTTGAATAGCACAAATTTCAAACGACAACTGGTCAGAGTCAACCGGGTGGAAAGAACCATCAAGCAATGTAACTTTCAGTGAATCCAAAGGATAACCAGCCAACACACCATTCTTCATAGCAGTTATGAAACCCTTTTGTACAGATGGAATAAATTCCTTAGGAATATTACCACCCTTCACTTCATCAACAAACTGCAGACCACCTTGAGTAAAATCATCATCTGCCGGACCAATATTTACAATGATATCAGCAAACTTACCACGTCCACCAGACTGCTTTTTATAAACCTCACGCAAGTTAACGGTTTTCGTAATAGCCTCTTTGTAGTTAACCTGAGGTTTACCTTGATTACACTCTACCTTAAACTCACGTTTCAAACGGTCAATGATAATATCCAAATGAAGTTCACCCATACCTGAGATAACCGTCTGACCAGTCTGTTCATCAGTTTTTACTGTAAACGTCGGATCCTCTTCAGCCAATTTTGCCAAACCGTTAGACAGTTTATCCATATCTTTTTGAGTCTTCGGTTCTACTGCGATACCAATAACCGGTTCCGGGAAGTCCATAGATTCCAATACAATCGGTGCAGTCTCATCACATAATGTGTCACCCGTGTGAATGTCCTTAAATCCAACACCAGCACCAATATCACCAGCACCAATAACTTCTACCGGATTCTGCTTATTAGAATGCATCTGGAATAAACGAGACACACGTTCTTTTTTACCAGAACGAGAATTATAGATATAAGAACCAGCTTCAATCTTACCAGAGTAAACACGGAAGAAAGTCAAACGTCCTACATACGGATCAGTAGCAATCTTAAACGCCAAAGCAGAAGTCTTTTCGTCATCACTAGGCTTACGGTCTTCTTCAGCACCCGTTTCAGGGTTTGTACCAATTACGTTTTCTGTATCCAGAGGAGACGGTAAAAATGCACAAACATAATCCAACAGTGTCTGTACGCCCTTATTCTTAAATGAAGAGCCACACAACATAGGAACGACAGCCATCTGTACAGTTGCATTACGGAGAGCCCTCAGCACTTCTTCTTCTGTAATAGTAGAAGGATCGTCGAAATATTTCTCCATCAAAGCATCGTCAAATTCTGCCACTTTTTCAAGCATTTTATCTCTCCATTCATTGGCTTCTTCAACCAAATTAGCAGGGATTTCCTCTACTGTGTAGTCAGCACCCATAGTCTCATCATGCCAGTAGATAGCTTTCATCTTGATAAGGTCTACCAAACCTTTAAAAGATTCTTCAGCACCAATAGGAATAACGATCGGACACGGATTAGCTCCCAAAACAGCCTTCATCTGGCGAACTACTTCAAAAAAGTCAGCACCAGAACGGTCCATTTTGTTCACATAAGCGATACGAGGCACATTATACTTGTCAGCCTGACGCCACACAGTTTCAGACTGCGGTTCAACGCCACCAACTGCACAGTATGCAGCAACAGCACCATCCAAGATACGTAATGAGCGCTCTACTTCAGCAGTAAAGTCAACGTGTCCCGGAGTATCAATCAAGTTGATTTTATAAGTATCACCTGCATATTTCCAACGAGTCGTAGTAGCGGCAGAAGTGATAGTGATACCACGCTCCTGCTCCTGCGCCATCCAGTCCATTGTAGCAGCACCATCGTGCACTTCTCCAATTTTATGAGTCAAACCCGTATAAAACAGGATGCGTTCAGAAGTTGTTGTTTTTCCGGCATCGATGTGAGCCATGATACCAATATTACGCGTCAAATGTAAATCTTGCTTAGCCATTTTTTAATTCCTTTTACTTTAAGTTTTTAATCTATCGGTTATTCTTATAGTATTAGAATCTAAAATGAGCAAATGCACGATTAGCTTCAGCCATTCTATGCATATCTTCTTTACGTTTGAAAGCGCCACCTTGTTCATTGTATGCATCCATGATCTCAGCAGCCAATTTATCAGCCATTGATTTACCACCACGTTTACGAGCAAAAATAATCAAGTTCTTCATAGAAACTGATTCTTTACGATCCGGACGGATTTCAGTCGGAACCTGGAATGTTGCACCACCTACACGGCGGGACTTAACCTCAACTTGCGGAGTTACATTATCCAGTGCCTTTTTCCAAATTTCAAGGGCAGACTTTTCTTCGTTAGGAAGTTTTGCTTTTACTGTTTCCAAAGCGGCGTAGAAGATTTCATAAGAGGTATTCTTCTTTCCGTCATACATCAGATGGTTTACGAATTTTGAAACCTTTTGATCATTAAACACGGGATCCGGCAGGATAACGCGTTTTTTTGGTTTTGCTTTTCTCATTTGTTTGAAAGAATAATGTTTTCGTTCTTGGTTGTTTACTTCTTGACTTCTTCAACTCCCCCTCCGGAGAATTTACTCAACCTTTAGCATTTCCAATAAACTAAAACGTAAGTTATTACTTTTAATTTAACTGTTTACAGTATAAGGCTACTTAATTATTTTTTCTTAGCCGGTGCAGCCTGTTGTCCCGGTTTCGGACGTTTAGATCCATATTTGGAACGTCTTTGAGTACGACCTGCAACGCCTGCAGTATCCAATGTTCCACGAACGATGTGATAACGTACACCCGGAAGGTCTTTCACACGACCACCGCGTACTAATACGATAGAGTGTTCCTGCAAGTTGTGTCCTTCTCCCGGGATATAAGAGTTCACCTCTTTACCATTGGTCAAACGTACACGTGCAACTTTACGCATTGCAGAATTCGGTTTTTTCGGAGTGGTTGTATACACTCTCACGCAAACGCCACGTCTTTGAGGACATGAATCAAGAGCCGGTGACTTACTTTTCTCCACCAACACCTCGCGTCCTTTTCTTACTAATTGCTGAATTGTAGGCATTTTAATTGTTTTTAATTATATATTATTGTTATATTAATTTCGTAGCTATACACTTTTGGGCTGCAAAAATACGAATAATATTTGAATAATCAATGCACTACAAGTTTTTTTTTGTTTTTATGCCTCCCCTTTGAGATTCGTCATAGGCGGAATTGATTGTTCATCCAGCAACCGGATAGGTCCGAATGTACGTTCATATTTACCTATATTTTCTTCCAAAGCACGCAATAATCTCTTTGCATGCTCCGGAGCCAGTACAATACGGGATTTCACGCCAGCCTTAGGCATTCCCGGCATTACACGTACAAAGTCTACAATAAATTCAGAACTAGAATGTGTGATAACAGCTAAGTTTGCATACGTTCCTTGTGCAACATCTTCCTTCAGCTCTATTTGTAACTGATTATTCATTTCCTTGTTTTCCATTTTCTTTCTATAGATTAAACTTTTGAATATTCAAAGGTAAGAATAATATTTTATTCCAAAAACAAAAGGAGAGACATCCTATAAAAAGACATCTCCCCTCTTCTATTTAATCAACTGATTGTATTTATTACATTTTATTCTTCAACATCCATTGAATTGTAATCCAGTACCGTCTTCTTATTTGCCAGGATACGGTCATACTCTTCTTTGGAGCCAACAATAATCTTTTCAAATTCACGCTGACCGGTACCGGCAGGTATTAAGTGACCACAGATAACGTTTTCCTTCATACCTTCCAACTTGTCCACTTTACCGTTGATAGCAGCTTCATTCAATACCTTAGTAGTCTCCTGGAATGAAGCAGCAGACATAAAGCTTGAAGTTTGCAGAGCGGCACGAGTAATACCCTGAAGAATTTGAGTAGAAGTTGCAGGAACAGCATCACGTACTTCAACAGGCTTCAAATCACGACGTTTCAACATACTATTCTCATCACGCAGCTTACGGGCAGTAACAATCTGTCCCGGTTGCATATTTTGAGAATCACCAGCATCAACGACAACCTTCTTACCCCAGATACGATCATTTTCTTCCATGAAATCCAGCTTATCCACAACCTGTTGTTCCAGGAAGCGAGTATCACCTGGCTCATCGATTTCAACTTTACGCATCATCTGACGAACTATGATCTCAAAATGCTTATCATTAATTTTCACACCTTGCAGACGATATACATCCTGTACTTCGTTCACAATATATTCCTGCACGGCCGTAGGACCTTTAATAGCAAGAATATCTGCAGGAGTAGTAGCGCCATCGGACAACGGAGTACCGGCACGTACATAGTCGTTTTCCTGTACCAGAATCTGTTTTGACAACGGCACCAGGTACTTCTTCACTTCACCAGTCTTTGAAGTAACAACGATTTCGCGGTTACCACGCTTCACCTTACCCATTGTAACCTCACCATCAATTTCAGAAACGACAGCAGGATTAGACGGGTTACGAGCTTCAAACAATTCAGTTACACGCGGAAGACCACCCGTGATATCACCAGCCTTACCAACTGCACGAGGTATTTTCACGATAACTTCACCACCTTTTACCTTTTGTTTGTTTTCTACCACTACGTGGCCACCCACAGGAAGGTTATATGTACGAATAAGATCACCGTCTTCTGTCATAATATGAGCCATCGGAACTTTCGTCTTATCCTTAGACTCAATGATGATGATTTCACGCAGACCGGTAGACTCATCAGATTCTACTTTATAAGTAACGTTCTCAATAACGCCCTCAAACTCAATCTTACCAGTAGCTTCCGTTATAATAACAGCATTAAACGGGTCCCAACGGGCAATCATCTTACCCTTTTCTACTACCTCACCATCAGCAGCATAGAGAGTAGAACCATAAGGCACGTTATGAGTAGAAAGAACGATACCGGTATTTACATCCACAAAACGTACCTCAGCCAAACGGCCAACCACAACTTTTGCAGGCTCACCAGCTTCATCGACAACATCCACCGTACGAAGTTCTTCAAATTCCAGACGGGCTGGGTTCTTAGCTACAATACTCGCATTGGCTGCAATATTGGCAGCCGTACCACCGGCATGGAATGTACGCAATGTCAACTGTGTACCCGGCTCACCGATAGACTGTGCAGCGATAACACCAACAGCTTCACCTTTCTGAACCATCTGACTTGTTGCAAGGTTACGTCCATAACATTTCGCACAAACACCCTTCTTCGATTCACAAGTCAATACCGAACGTATCTCAACACTTTCAATCGGAGAATCCTGAATCTTCTTAGCTACTTCTTCTGTTATTTCTTCACCACCGGCAACCAGCAATTCACCGGTTGTTGGATGTACAATATCATGTACGGATACACGACCAAGAATACGTTCGTACAACGTAGCAATAACTTCATCGTTATTCTTCAAGTCTGTACAAACCAATCCACGGAGCGTACCGCAGTCTTCTTCATTAATAATCACATCATGAGAAACGTCTACCAGACGACGCGTCAAGTATCCGGCATCAGCCGTTTTCAATGCCGTATCCGCCAAACCTTTACGAGCACCGTGGGTAGAGATAAAGTACTCTAACACCGAAAGTCCTTCTTTAAAGTTCGAAAGAATTGGGTTTTCAATAATCTGGCCACCCTCTGCACCTGCCTTCTGCGGTTTTGCCATCAAACCACGCATACCGGACAACTGGCGAATCTGTTCTTTAGAACCACGGGCACCAGAATCCAACATCATATATACAGAGTTGAAACCTTGGTCATCACTCGAAATAGTCTTCATCAAAATGTTAGACAACTCAGAGTTAACATGTGTCCAGATATCAATTACCTGATTATAACGTTCGTTGTTGGTAATGAAACCCATATTATAGTTGTTGATAACTTGCTCAACTTCATCATAACCTTTCTGTACCAACGTTTCTTTCTGTTCCGGAATGATAATATCACCCAAGTTGAACGACAAACCACCTTTAAAGGCCATCTGATAACCCAAGTTCTTGATACCATCAAGGAAGTCAGCAGCTTTTGCCACACCACATACTTTGATAACATCACTAATGATATCACGGAGTGATTTCTTAGAGATAATAGTATTGATATAACCTGCTTCAGGAGGAACAATCTCATTAACGATTACACGTCCTATTGAAGTGTCGTGCATCATTTTATCAACGACATTGCCATTCTCATCAACATCCTTCACAACAACACTAATCGGAGCATGAATATCTACCTTTCCTTCATTGTATGCAATCAAAGCTTCTTCCGGACCATAGAATATCAATCCTTCACCCTTAGCCCCCTTACGCAACTTCGTGATATAATACAAACCGAGTACCATATCCTGAGAAGGCACAGTGATAGGCGCACCATTAGCAGGATTGAGGATATTATGAGATTGAAGCATCAACATTTGAGCTTCCAGAACAGCTTCATGACTCAAAGGCAAGTGAACAGCCATCTGGTCACCGTCGAAGTCGGCATTGAAAGCCGTACATGCCAACGGGTGCAACTGGATAGCTTTTCCTTCAATCATTTTAGGCTGGAATGCCTGGATACCCAAGCGGTGCAATGTCGGCGCACGGTTCAATAATACCGGATGACCTTTCATTACGTGTTCCAGAATATCCCAGATAACAGCTTCCTTGCGGTCTACAATCTTCTTGGCACTCTTCACTGTCTTCACAATACCGCGTTCTATCAACTTACGTATAATAAACGGTTTGTACAATTCGGCTGCCATCAATTTAGGAATACCACACTCACCCATTTTCAATTCCGGACCAACAACAATTACCGAACGCGCAGAGTAGTCAACACGTTTACCCAACAAGTTTTGACGGAAACGGCCTTGTTTACCTTTCAAACTGTCAGAAAGAGACTTCAGAGGACGGTTAGCATCCGTTTTTACTGCGCTGGATTTACGTGAGTTATCGAACAATGAGTCGACAGCCTCCTGCAACATACGCTTTTCATTACGTAAAATCACTTCAGGAGCTTTAATCTCAATCAATCTTTTCAGACGGTTGTTACGAATAATCACACGACGATAAAGGTCATTCAAGTCAGATGTAGCAAAACGGCCACCATCCAACGGAACCAACGGACGAAGTTCGGGCGGAATAACCGGTACAATACGTACAATCATCCATTCCGGCTTATTACGTCCGCGAGATGCACGGAATGATTCAACAACCTGAAGACGCTTCAAAGCTTCATTCTTACGTTGTTGAGAAGCGTCGTTACCTGCACGGTGACGCAATTCATAAGACAATGCATCCAAGTCCAGACGGGCCAACAAGTCATAAATAGCTTCCGCACCCATTCTGGCTATAAATTTATTAGGATCTGAATCTTCCAGGAACTGATTGTCTTTCGGCAGTTTTTCCATCAAGTCCAGATATTCTTCTTCTGAGAGCAAATCATACTCAGCAATCTCACCCGACATCACACCGGCCTGAATTACTACATAGCGCTCATAATAAATAATAGAATCAAGTTTCTTTGTAGGCAAACCCAGCAAATAACCGATCTTATTAGGAAGTGAACGGAAATACCAGATGTGAGCTACCGGCACTACCAACTGGATGTGTCCCATACGCTCACGACGTACTTTCTTCTCAGTCACTTCTACACCACAACGGTCGCAAACGATACCTTTATAACGGATACGTTTGTATTTACCGCAATGGCATTCGTAGTCCTTGATCGGACCAAAAATACGCTCACAGAACAAACCGTCACGTTCAGGCTTATACGTACGATAGTTGATGGTTTCAGGCTTTAAAACTTCACCACTCGAATTCTCAAGAATTTCTTCCGGGGAAGCCAAACCAATAGAGATCTTCGAGAAATTACTCTTTATCTTGTTATCTTTTCTAAAAGCCATACTTTTATATTAATTGAGAATTGAAAATTAAAAAATGAATGTTGAGAAAATAAGGATTGAGAACTAAAAAAATAATAGTTCTCAATTCTCAATTTTTTCAATTTATTCCAGGTTGATGCTAAGGCCCAAACCTCTCAACTCATGCAGTAATACATTGAGTGATTCCGGAATACCGGGTTGCGGCATGGGTTCACCCTTCACAATTGCTTCATAAGCTTTAGAACGGCCAACAACGTCATCGGACTTGATAGTCAGGATTTCCTGTAGAATGTGCGCAGCACCAAATGCTTCAAGCGCCCAAACCTCCATTTCTCCGAAACGCTGACCACCAAATTGTGCCTTACCGCCTAACGGCTGCTGAGTAATCAGAGAGTACGGACCGATAGAACGTGCGTGCATCTTATCCTCAACCATATGACCCAACTTCAACATATAAGTAACACCCACCGTGGCATGTTGGTCAAACGGTTCACCCGTACCACCATCATACAACTTAGTCTTACCATAACGTGGCAAACCAGCCTTGTCAGTCCACTCGTTCAAGTTATCCAATGTAGCACCATCAAAGATAGGAGTAGCAAACTTCACACCCAACTTTCTACCAGCACTACCCAAGACAGCCTCGAATATCTGACCGATGTTCATACGAGAAGGCACACCCAACGGATTCAATACGATATCTACCGGAGTACCATCAGCGAGGAACGGCATATCTTCCTGACGAACAACACGGGAAACGATACCCTTGTTACCGTGGCGACCTGCCATCTTATCACCTACACCAATCTTACGTTTCTTAGCAATGTAAACTTTTGCCATCTGAATAATACCTGCAGGAAGTTCATCACCAATAGTGATAGCAAACTTCTTACGTTTCAGTTCAGCATCCAGTTCTTTATATTTCTTGATGAAGTTCATCACCAGGTCGCGAATCATACCGTTGATGCGGGCATCACTCGTCCAGTTACTCAACTGGATTGAAGTAAAGTCCAAATCACCGAAATCAGAAGGAGAGAATTTAGCACCTTTTGAGATAACCTCAGCACCCATATAATCCTTTACACCTTCGGATACATAATTTTCCGTCAACTTCAACAGTTTTCTGATCAAAATACCTCTCAAATCAGCAACCTTTGCATCGAACTCATCATCAATCTTCGGCAACAAAGCCTTGTCCGCCAACTTGGAGCTACGGCTCTTGATTACACGTGAGAACAAACGCTTGTCAATAACCACACCCTTCAAAGAAGGAGAGGCTTTCAGAGAAGCATCTTTCACATCTCCTGCCTTGTCACCAAAGATAGCACGAAGTAATTTCTCTTCCGGTGATGGATCTGACTCACCCTTCGGCGTAATCTTACCAATCAAAATATCACCCGGCTGGATGCGAGCACCCACACGCACAATACCGTTTTCATCCAAATCTTTGGTAGCCTCTTCACTCACGTTCGGAATATCGGAAGTCAATTCCTCCATACCACGCTTCGTTTCGCGAACCTCCAATGAATATTCTTCTACATGGATAGAAGTCAATATATCTTCACGAACCACACGTTCGTTCAATACGATAGCGTCCTCATAGTTATAACCCTTCCACGGCATGTAAGCTACCAGCAGGTTTTTACCCAAAGCCAATTCACCTTTTTCCGTAGAGTAACCTTCAGTCAAAATCTGACCTTTCGTCACACGCTGACCAATTTCACAAATAGGACGAAGGTCAATCGTCATATTCTGGTTCGTACGACGCCACTTCGGAATACGATATTCCTTCAATGCCGGTTCGAAGCTTACAAACTCTTCATCTTCCGTACGATCATACAATATGCGGATAGCGGTAGCATCAACAAATTCGATTACACCATCACCTTCAGCCGTGATTTGCGTACGGGAGTCGCGAACCAACTGACGTTCGATACCTGTACCTACAATCGGAGCTTCACTCTTCAACAAAGGAACTGCCTGGCGCATCATGTTCGATCCCATCAACGCACGGTTTGCATCATCATGTTCCAGAAACGGAATCAAAGATGCAGCGATTGAAGCAATCTGCTGAGGAGAAACGTCCATCAATTCTACTTCATCCGGAGTTACCACCGGATAGTCAGCATCCTGACGAGCTTTTACTTTATCGCGGATAAAAGTACCATCATCATTCAATGGTGCATTACCCTGAGCAATAATCTTAGCTTCTTCTTCTTCCGCAGTCAAATATGCCAAACCTTCATCAGAAAGATCTACTCTACCGTTTTCAACTTTACGATACGGAGTTTCGATGAAACCAAGCACATTAATCTTAGCAAACACACACAAAGAAGAAATCAAACCGATGTTCGGACCTTCCGGTGTTTCAATCGGACAAAGACGACCATAGTGAGTATAGTGAACGTCACGTACCTCAAATCCGGCACGTTCACGAGACAAACCACCAGGACCGAGGGCAGACATACGGCGCTTATGCGTAATTTCAGCCAACGGATTCGTCTGGTCCATAAACTGAGACAAAGCATTTGTTCCGAAGAATGAATTGATTACAGAAGAAATAGTCTTTGCATTAATCAAGTCAATCGGAGTAAACACTTCATTGTCACGAACATTCATACGCTCACGAATTGTACGTGACATACGAGCCAAACCTACTGCAAACTGATTAGACAATTGCTCGCCTACAGTACGCACACGACGGTTGCTCAAGTGGTCAATATCATCCACATCAGCCTTTGAGTTAATCAACTCAATCAGATACTTGATGATTTCAATAATATCTTCCTTTGTTAGAACACGCACATCCATATCAGTCGTCAGGTTCAACTTCTTATTGATTCTGTAACGACCTACATTACCCAAGTCATATCTCTTTTCAGAGAAGAACAAGTTATTGATGACTTCACGTGCACTGGCATCATCGGCAGGGTCAGCATTACGCAACTGACGATAGATGTACAGTACAGCTTCTTTCTCCGAGTTACTCGGGTCTTTCTGAAGCGTGTTATATATGATAGAGTAGTCAGACTGATTCGGTTCTTCCTTGTGAACAAGAATATTCTGAACGCCTGACTCTAATATAATATCAACATGTTCCGGTTCGATAACTGTTTCACGGTCAATAACGACTTCGTTACGTTCGATAGAAACAACTTCACCAGTATCTTCGTCTACAAAATCCTCAATCCATGTTTTCAAAACACGAGCCGCCAACTTGCGTCCCAATACCCTCTTGAGATTAGTCTTATTGACTTTAATATCCTCGGCCAAATTGAAAATTTCAAGGATATCCTTATCATTTTCAAAACCGATAGCTCTCAACAAAGTAGTAACGGGCAACTTCTTCTTACGGTCAATGTACGCATACATGACATTGTTAATATCAGTAGCAAACTCAATCCAAGAACCTTTGAACGGGATGATACGGGCAGAATAAAGTTTGGTACCATTAGCATGCACGCTCTGTCCGAAGAATACGCCCGGAGAACGGTGGAGCTGAGATACAACAACACGTTCCGCACCATTGATGACGAAAGTCGCCTTATCCGTCATATAAGGAATAGGACCAAGGAATACGTCCTGAATAACCGTATCAAAATCCTCATGATCGGGATCTGTACAGTATAATTTCAATTTTGCTTTCAGGGGCACGCTATAAGTAAGCCCTCGCTCTATACAATCATCGATAGTATAACGCGGCGGATCAATATAGTAGTCCAAAAACTCAAGAACAAAATTGTTTCTTGTATCGGCAATGGGGAAGTTTTCAGCAAATACTTTATACAGTCCCTCGTTCTTACGCTTTTCGGGTGGGGTATCCAGTTGTAAAAAGTCTTTGAATGACTTCAATTGTACTTCCAAAAAATCCGGATATTCAAGTGGATTTTTAGTCGAAGCAAAATTAATTCTTTGGTTTACAGTATTTGAAGACATCTGTTAATGGATTTGTAGAACTTAATTTTAAATATATACACAAAAAGGTTAAGAACCCTCTTCTGAAGGGTTCTTAACCGAATTACCTGATATACAGGCTAATGTTATTTAAGTTCAACTTCAGCTCCAGCTTCTTCCAATGTTTTCTTCAATGATTCTGCTTCGTCTTTAGCCAAACCTTCTTTAACTACGCTAGGAGCACCGTCTACCAAGTCCTTAGCTTCTTTCAAGCCAAGACCACAAGCTTCCTTCACGGCTTTAACAACCTGAAGTTTAGCTGAGCCAGCACTCTTCAATACTACATCAAAAGAAGTTTTTTCTTCAGCGGCAGCAGCACCACCAGCTGCAGGACCAGCAGCAACAGCTACAGCTGCAGCAGCAGGTTCAATACCGTATTCTTCTTTAAGGATAGTTGCAAGTTCATTAACTTCTTTTACTGTCAAGTTAACTAATTGTTCTGCAAAAGCTTTCAAATCTGCCATTTTTGTATGATTTTAATTGTTTAAATACTTATTTGTTTATAAAAAATTGTTCGGGATATTACTCCCAAGGCTGTGACACCTTTCCCATTTTTACGCTTCGGTACGTTCACCAAGAGTTTTGAGAACTCCGTGAATGGTGTTTCCACCTGATTGAAGAGCAGAAATAACATTCTTGGCCGGTGATTGCAACAGAGCAACGATATCGGCAATAACTTCATTCTTACTCTTGATACTAACGAGAGCATCCAACTGGTCAGCACCAACATAGAAGCTTTCTTCTGCATATGCAGCCTTCAGTCCGGGAATGCCGTCTTTAGCCTTTGCTTTGATCAACTTAGCAGGTAAGTTAGCAGTATTACAGAACATAATCGCTGTAGTACCTTTCAAGCAACCATAAAGCGGAGAATAATCTCCTTCCAGACTTTCCAATGCTTTGTGAAGCAATGTATTCTTAATCAACATCAACTTGATGTCAGATTTGAAACATTCTCTTCTCAACGCGCTTGTAGCAGCAGCGTTCATCGCAGTGATATCAATCAAATAGAAGTGACTATATTCCTTTACTGTAGCAGCAATCTGCTCAATAATCGTACTTTTATCTTCCTTTCTCATTATTACTCCGTTTTATTAGATTTCTTCTATTGATTTCGGGTCAATCTTGATACCTGCACTCATAGTGCTAGAAAGATAAATACTCTTAATATATGTACCCTTGGCTGCAGTCGGTTTCAATTTATTCAAAGTAGAGATGAATTCTTTCGCATTGTCGCGAATTTGATCAACGCCAAATGAAACTTTACCGATAGAAGTATGAACAATACCACTCTTATCAACTTTGAAGTCGATCTTACCTTGTTTTACTTCTTTTACAGCTTTAGCAACATCCATAGTTACAGTACCACTCTTCGGGTTAGGCATCAATCCACGAGGACCGAGCACACGACCGAGTGCACCAATTTTACCCATGATAGACGGCATAGTGATGATTACATCCACATCAGTCCATCCACCTTTGATCTTTTCAATATATTCGTCAAGACCAACGTAGTCAGCTCCGGCTTCTTTTGCAGCAGCTTCAGCATCCGGTGTACAAAGCACCAAAACGCGTACAACTTTACCAGTACCGTGAGGAAGTGACACAACACCTCTCACCATCTGGTTCGCCTTACGCGGGTCAACGCCCAAACGCACGTCGATATCCAATGAAGCATCAAACTTGGTATAAGTGATTTCCTTTACCAAAGATGCAGCTTCTTTCAGTGAGTATGCTTTCCCTGCTTCAATTTTCTCTGCAGCCAACTTTTGTTTTTTTGTCAGTTTACCCATTCTAATTGAAGTTTATTAGTTATTAACCGGGAACTCCCCTTTTACAGCGATACCCATACTTCTAGCTGTACCGGCAACCATTGTCATGGCAGCTTCTACAGTGAAACAGTTCAAGTCCACCAATTTGTCCTGAGCAATCGTACGAACCTGTTCCCAAGTAATCTCGGCAACTTTCTTACGGTTAGGCTCAGCAGAACCACTCTTTACCTTAGCTACTTCAAGTAATTGAATAGCAACGGGAGGAGTCTTGATTACAAAATCGAAAGACTTATCTGCGTAGTAAGTGATAATCACAGGAAGAATCTTTCCTGCTTTGTCCTGGGTTCTGGCGTTGAATTGCTTGCAAAACTCCATGATGTTAATACCCTTAGAACCTAAAGCAGGTCCTACTGGGGGTGATGGGTTTGCCGCGCCTCCTTTAATCTGTAATTTGATTAGTCCAGCAACTTCTTTAGCCATTTTTTTATTGATTTATATATAA
>NZ_CAJLKP010000108.1 GCF_905207245.1 uncultured Bacteroides sp.
GAGCCGTTCCACCGTATTGGTGGTTCCGCTTGCGGTCTGCTCGTAGCCGTCCACATTCAATATATAACTGTCTGCTATGGCTTCCGGCAGCAGATCACCCCAGTCTATCTGCACCACAATCGCCCCCTTGTCGGGGTGCGGCGTGTCGTACAGTTCGTCCTTGACGCAACCGGTAAGTGAGAAAACCATTGCTAAGGTAATCGCAACGGTGCAGACTGATGAAACCGTTTTGCAAGCGGCAATTATTTTTGATAAGCGTATATATACAGTTTGTTTTTCCATATCATCTCCTTTTATTTAGAATAGTTTCCACATCAGCGTCACTCCGGCTGATACCGGACCCCACCAGTTCTTGCTCTCCTTGCCTTGTCTCACCCTCACGCCGTCGATGACCTCGTATTTGTCATAGTCGGCATGGAGGCAGCCGATGCCGAGATTGAAGTCCAGTGCAAGCGCACGGTTCAGTTTCAGTTGATAGCCTCCGGTAATGCCGCCGCCCTGATAGTCGCCCTGCTTTCCGGTATCGCCCAGCTTGTAGTTGAACTCGCCGACTTTATACATAGCTCCGATATAGCCGCGTTTCTCCTTGCCTGTATAGTAGCGCACTTCGGGAGCAACTTCCCAAAGGGCGTATCTTCTATTCTTGTTGTCCCATGACCATGAAGTCCATGCACCGTTTACAAGAATGCTCCAGTTGCGGTCGATGCGCCACTCCATGCCGAGGTCGGGGGTAAGGGTGGCCCAATGCAGCAGATTGGCACGGAGAGAGAAAGAGTTGTCATGTTTGTGTTCCTCCGCTTTGGCGGCAAGCCGTGTGGCTTCCGCTTGTTCCTTGGCAGTTTGCTCTGCTGCCCGTCGTTCGGCTTCTTCCTGTTCCTGCCTGGCTTTTTCCGCTGCAAGACGCTCCCGTTCGGCACGTTCTGCCGTCAGGCGTTCCTGCTCGGCCTGCCTTGCTTGCTCGGCAGCCAGCCGTTCGGCTTCGGGGTCGCCAAATACTTCTTTGTTATACGCCAGCACACGGGTGGCAGCTTCTTCGCCCGCTATCTGTGCCACTTTCTCTACGCTGGCGGGGAAAGATTGCGCAGGTCGTCCGGGCCGTAGCCATGAGGAATAATCCGGTCGGTGACGAACATCTTTTCCGTCATTCCCACCTGTCTGATGAGTTCCGCTTTCACACGATTGTTGCGAAGGTAGGCCATGCGCTGTGCGGATAGGTCACTGGTGGGAGAAGCCGCATAACTGCTGACATTGACATACATCCGTCCGCTTCGTAACTGTGGCAGGCATACACTCAGGGTATCGCACAACCGTTCCAATTCAGTTCCGTTCTGCCGGTAAGGGATATAAAACATATCTTTCACCGGTACAAACCGGAACACGTATTCGCTACCCCCTTTTTCCTGTGCTGCAAGCGGCAAGAGAAGCAGCAGAAAGAGGGACAAGAACATTATTCTTTTCAGCATGGTATCTATTATTTTGGTAAATTCTTCGGGAGTGATATTGGGTGGATTGAACGGGTATGGACGCTGGGATGTAGGAACCAGCTTCCTCAATTCCAGATTCTCGGTAATGGTACGCACCAGATATTCCTGGCTCCGGCGTAACTTACGTTTATAACGACAAAGGAAAATGAAAAGAGTGATTATCGTCAGTAAAGACATAATAAGCAGGAGAAACAGCACCGTAAAGAAAAGAAGGTTGGTACTTGTGGAGTCAGTTGTAGCTGTCGTTTCTGCGGCATATATTAAGGTAGGAGAACAAATCAGAAAGAGAAAGTATAGCAAACAAAATCCGGTAGATCTACCGGATTTGTTCTCCGGAGAGATTCCTCCGGAGAACAAATGGGGATTATTAAATATGTTTATACTTCTTTTTTCCATTTGAGTCACGTGTCTTGTTTTTAACGTGGCTCAAAGGTATAGAAGTAGCGTTGGGCGGCAATGGTTTTTAGGTGGGTTGTAGTCTCATTTAGTCACTCTTGTAGTCTCATTTAGTCACTTTTGCTGTCTCGAAAACTCCCTTTTCTTGATGTATATCATTCATTTTCAGTGCGTTTGTTTCCTGAACGGTATTCTGAGGGCGTCATGCCGAATTGTTCGAGGAAAAGGCGATAAAAAGTCGCCTTATTCGGAATACCACATTCTTTGGCTATGGCATCTATCGCATAGTCGGGATGCTCTTTAAGCATTCGGGCGGCGTAGTCCATCCGGAGATTATTGATGTATTGAGAGAAACCTATGCCGGCATATTGCTTGAAAAGCAGTGCGAATTTGTTCTTGGGGATGCGTACCAGCTTCATCAGATCTGCCCTCGAAAAGTCGGGTTGCAGGAAGAGCTTCCGGCTGATAATTTCACGTTCCGCACGGTCGAATAATGACTGACCGTTCGGAATGGTTTCGTTGTTTGGATTGTCTTCGGATGTATCAGCGTCCGGTTGTTCAGCGTCCGGTTGTTCGGTGTCAGGTAGTTCGGTATCACTTTGCACTTCCTTCTCCGTCGATAAAACATTCACTGCCGACTTCCACTTTTGCAGCTCGTCTTCCGCTGTCTGCAACCGTTCTGTCAATATCAGGTTCTCATCTTTGCGGCGGTAGAGTTCGTCCTTATAGTTCAGCAAGTCGTCTATCCGGGCTGACATCGACTTGTTCTTTATCCGGATGGTACGGGCATGGCGGATGATGCGCCACATCAGCACACCGAGCAGGCCGATGATGCAAACGGCAAATAGCAGTATCATCCGGTTTTCCCGTAGTTTGGCGGCTTGTTGCGTCAGTTGCGCCTCTTTCTCTGCGGTTTCATAAATAGTGGCGAGTTCCAGCACTCCGTTCTGCTTTTCGCGCAGGCGAAGGCTGTCCGAGAGGATATACATCTGTTTGTAGGTCTGTGCAGCGGCATCTTGGTTACCCAGTCCCTCGTATGCCTGTGCCTCAAAATTAAGAATACGCTCCAGATAGAAATAATTGATGGTATCGCCCTGCTCTTTCCAGCGTTCCTTGTCGGCATGGATGAACCGGAGTACTTCCGGATAACGTTTCACACCCACGAGATAATCAAAACGCATCTGTTTCCCGTCATCGGTATGGGCATAGTCCGTCTGTTCGAATTTACGATAGAACTCCGCGCCTTTCTCCGGTTGCCCGTCGGCAAGGAAGATACGGGCGTATGTGACATAGCCGCATGCCAGCCGCATGTCGTACATACCTTCGGGGATGTCGGGACAGTTTTTGAATTGCTCCATCAGTTTTTCATACCGCGGCAACAAGGCGATGGCTTCGGAATACTTCCCGTCATACATCGCAAAGGTGAGCTTTACGCCGTAGATATAGATGAGGTCGTCCACCGGCTTCCACCTTTGGCAGCCTTCGGTCATCTCTTCCTGCATCTGCAAGGCCTGCTCCACGTACTCGTCCGCTTCGTCTTTCAGCCCCATGTCCCGCTTGTTCATTCCCAGATAGAGCAACAGGTTGGCTTCCGCAATGCGGTCGCCCGTCTGCCGGGCAAGCTCGATGCCTTCGAGGGCATAGCGGGTGCTTTCCGTATAGTTTCCCGTGCCGTTGTACTGGTCGGTTATCAGTTCGAGCAGCATCAGGGCTTCGTCGGGATGCCGGCGTATGGAGTCATTGCGATAGGCTTTCATGGCGTACTTCAAGGCAAGGCGGTACATGCTCATTCCGTTTTGGTAGACAACGCTGCGCATGTGGTCCAGACGGAACTGCGGCTGCAACTTCCGTTGCTCCATTTCGTCTATCAGTGCCAACGCACGCTCAGGTTCGGTGACACTGATCTGCGATATATATTTCCGGGTAAGGATGCTATCAGGCAGAGGTGTGTTTTCGGCATGGATATGGAAACCGGTAAGGCCGGTGATGAATAATACACATATAAAAGCTATACTACGGCAAAGGCTGTTCATCTTCTTTTCTGTTTTCTCTATTCTGTGATAAATATGGTTTGCACTGCAAAAGTAGTACAAAAATGTTTCTGCCTGTAGCATTTATAAATAAACCTTTTTGTTTTTTTATACTATGAAGAGTTGGTGTGGGGCGGATAAGCACGGGTAAATCCCCTTATTACATCCTCATCTGGGAGGAAGCAGGAACCCTACACGCGGCAATCTGGTTTCAGTGACTGAAAATGCACGTAACCATCCCTTTGATTACGACGAACTCGAATCAACCGGCAAACATTTAAAAGACATCTTATCATGAAAAGAATCCATTATACAGACAATTATCTGCTCAAGCCGTACCATCCCGTTACGGTCTTTATTGCAGGTGCGGGAGGTACAGGTTCGCAAGTCATTACCAACCTGGCACGCATGAGCATGGCATTGCAGGCATTGGGGCATCCGGGACTGCACGTGACCGTATTCGATCCGGATACCGTCAGCGAAGCGAATATCGGAAGGCAACTGTTCAGTGAGTCGGAACTGGGACAAAACAAGGCAGTCGCACTCGTTACACGTATCAACCGGTTTTTCGGTTACACATGGATGGCAGAAGGATACCACTATCCCTTGCATAGAAAAGAAGACAAGGAGAATCCTGAGCTGGCTAATATCATGGATAATATCAGATCAAGGCTTGATTTGTGGAAGTTCCTTAAAAGCCATAGAAAAATAAACGTCAATAATGAGAAGGCACCCATATACTGGATGGATTTTGGAAATGCACAAACTACAGGGCAGGTACTGATAGGCAATATCCGCAATAAAATCAGGCAGCCGACTTCCAAAGAATATATACCTACACCCCAAATGAATGTGATCACCGAAGAGGTCAGCTATTCCACCATCAAGGAGAAAGATTCAGGACCGAGCTGTTCATTGGCGGAGGCACTCAACAAGCAGGATTTGTATATCAATTCCATGCTGTCACAAGTAGGTTGCGAAATATTGTGGACGATGTTCAAGGAAGGGAGCACGCTGTACAGAGGGGCATACGTCAATCTGAAAACACTGAGGGTTAATCCGATTCCGGTATGATGATTTCCTATACTCCTATAAACAAAGACAGCTTCCTTTTCAAGTCTTCATGGACTGTATGGGAAGCTGTTTTGTTTATGATATATCTACCATCCGGTTCAAGGTTTCAATCGTACGGCACTGGCTATACCTTTCTCTGTTTTCACCAGTTCATATTTATCCAGCTTTTCATACAGTTTTCCAAGCGTCTTGCAGCCGTACCTTTTCACCTTGAATTTGGGCATCAGCTTTTTCAATGCTCCTCCGATCAAAGACAAGGAAACTTCCGGTTTGCTGTCTGAAGCCAACTCAAAAGCCTTATCGAAATACTCCAGATCCCGACGGAGGAAGAACTCCGGGGTATTTTCCGAAGCCTTTATCTCTTTCCGATCGGAGAACAGAAATTCAGAACATGAACGGACCAAAGCTAAGGGAGCTTTGCTTTCACCGTATCCCAGAATTACCTGCCCGGCTTCCCTGATCCGTTGGGCAAGCATAGTGTAATCGCCGTCACTGGCGACCAGGCAGAAGCTATCAGTTTGACCGCCATGAAGGATATCCATCGCTTCTATAACGAGTGCTATATCAGTCGTGTTCTTTCCCGTAGTATAGGAAGAAGCCTGTACCATCCTGAACCCATATTCTTTTGCAATATCTTTCCAACCCAAAAGCGGTTTTCGGGTCCAGTCTCCGTATATGCGCCTGACAACAGCGTTTCCATAACAGGCTACAAAATTCATAACGTCTTCTATCTTTTCGGGCGAAGCATTGTCATCGTCTATCAATACGGCAACTGACAGATTCTTATTCTGTTTCATTTCAGTTATTTGATTGCAAAGTTATTATAACTTCCTTAAACCAAGAATAGTTTGCGGAAGTTTCTAAATGTATCCGGATCATTCTTTCTTTTTGCCGCGCTGTTTCAGGAATTCCTGAATCTCCGAACTGCGGTAGTAGTTCTTGCCGTTCTTATCCATGTGATAATAGCGGATAAGTCCTTTTTCACGGTAACGGGCAAGGGTACGCTGGGTTACGCCAAGGAGGTTGGCAAGGTCACAATTATCCAGCAGGGTATCTCCGTCCAGGCAATCTTTCAGGCGGTTCATACGGTCCAACTTCTTTTCTATACGGTCGAAGCCTTCTACAATGGTCAGTATCATTATGACATGAATAATGAAATTAAATTTGAAGAGTTTATAAAAGACATAGATTGCGCTATCTCTGAAAAAATAGATGTTGATAATTGGAATATTTCAATAAACTTAGTCCTCAATACCTGCCTTACCGTCCCAAACTTTGGGTTAAACGTCCACTTTGGTATTAAAACGGCTTGCCACACCACACCACACCATCCACTGTGATGCGGACAAAAATAGGGTAACTGCCATTGATTTTTTGCTTGTCCTTTTTTCACAAAGAAAAGAACGTTGAATGTACTCTTCATAAACTCACTTTTTTGGGTTACAAAACTACGGTAATTAACTCAAAGTGAAGTTTATACAGGCTTGCCAAATAGCGACAGAAGTTCGCCAATTTCGGACTAAGTGTACCCCTTTTAGACTTTCGGTTGTCGGGGGGTACGAGTTAGGTTACTAACTTTGTCTTTTAAGGGCTAAATGATGTCCGGTAGGGCAGACATAAGGGGATAAAAAAAGTCCCACAAATCGTTGAATTTGTGGGACTTGGCTGTTCATTGTCCGGTTTTGTCCGGTTAGTTCAGCGGAGAGACAGGGATTCGAACCCCGGGTACCTCGCAGTACAACGGTTTTCAAGACCGCCGCAATCGACCACTCTGCCACCTCTCCAAACCTCTCTTTCAAGAAGTGCTTTTCTCTTAAAGCGGTGCAAAATTACTATTCTTTTTTGATATCACAAACATTTCCGCACAAAAAAACACTTCTACACCCTAAAAAGGAACAAAGAAGCGGTAAAGCTTTAGCTCAAATTCGTGCCGTAATAGAGTGAAACGCCTAATGCGGTTACCCGAAACACAGCATCTTCTTAACTATTATATAGTTTCTTCTTTATTTAAATACTCATTGTTTTACTTTGACCACATCTGTGGAGCATATGCTTCACAGATGTAAAGCAACATACTTACATTCGTGAAGTACGTACTCCACATCCGTAGTTAAAGAAAAAACAACGTTCATGAACTGAATGCACATGCGAAGTTAATCCGATAAACATAGGCAATTTACATTTGCAAGCCCTATTCCGAACCGATGGAAATGGGCAACAAAAGACTACCAAATGAAGAATATTGCTACAATACAACATATCGAGTATTATTTTTAGAGAATAAACAGGGAAATAAGAAGATCCTGAAATAGATAAATTACACAGGAAAAAGCATATAAAACACTTACATACAGAGATATAAACTATTACACAAGCAGTGTAGGCAACTTTACCTACACTCCATTCTCATTTGCTTCCACCACCACTCTATTGCCGATGAATAAAGGGATACAGAACATGAGTGTAGGCGTGTAGGTAAAAGTATGCATAAACTTTGTGTAGATTGAGTTCAAATTTAAATGCGACAACATACCTAATAATGGTTATTTTATGCTGTTCAACATAAAAAAAGCATATATATCCATACCATTACGGAAATATTTCCGTAATTTTGCAGCCCCAATAAGGATAACATTACATTTACCCACTAACAAAATGAATATTATGGAATTGAACAAAACCTTTATTGACGGGCTTTGGAGCAAAGAAATCAATGTCAGTGATTTCGTTAGTAGAAACATCGCGCCCTATACTGGCGACGCTTCCTTCCTGCAAGGACCTACCGAACGTACGAAGAAGATCTGGGAACTTTGCCTGAAAGCACTTGAAGAAGAAAGAGCCAACAATGGTGTTCGTTCTCTCGACCCCCATACCGTATCCACCATTACTTCACACCAAGCCGGTTATATAGATAAGGAGAACGAACTTATCGTCGGCTTGCAGACAGATGAACTACTGAAACGTGCCATCAAACCCTTCGGCGGCATCAACGTGGTGATGAAGGCTTGCCGTGAAAATGGTGTAGAAATAGACGATAAAGTAAAAGAAATATTCACACACTACCGCAAGACGCACAACGACGGTGTGTTCGACGTATATACCGAAGAAATCCGCTCATTCCGCTCACTGGGCTTCCTCACCGGACTGCCCGACAACTATGCCCGCGGACGCATTATCGGCGACTACCGCCGTCTGGCCCTCTATGGCATCGACCGCCTCATCGAAGCAAAAGAAGAAGACTTGCACAATCTGAACGGTCCGATGACAGACGACCGCATTCGCCTGCGCGAGGAAGTGGCAGAGCAAATCAAGGCTTTGAAAGAAATCAAGGTAATGGGCGAATACTACGGGCTTGACCTCAGTCGTCCGGCAACATCCTCACAGGAAGCCGTGCAATGGGTGTATATGGCTTATCTGGCTGCCGTGAAAGAACAAGACGGCGCAGCCATGTCACTGGGTAACGTTTCTTCTTTCCTCGACATCTTCATTGAGTATGATCTGGCACACGGAAACATCAACGAAACGTTTGCTCAGGAACTGATTGATCAGTTCGTAATCAAGCTCCGTATGGTACGCCATCTGCGCATGCAGTCGTACAACGACATCTTTGCCGGCGACCCAACCTGGGTGACAGAAGCTATTGGCGGACGCTTCAACGACGGACGCGTGAAAGTGACAAAGACTTCTTTCCGCTTCCTGCAAACGCTCTACAACCTCGGCCCTTCTCCCGAACCGAACCTGACAATATTGTGGGGACCGGAATTACCCGAAGGCTTCAAAGAATTTTGTGCTAAAGTATCTGTAGATACCAGCTCTATCCAATATGAAAACGACAATCTGATGCGCGAAGTGCGCAACTGCGATGATTATGGCATCGCATGCTGCGTATCTTATCAGGCTATCGGCAAACAAATTCAGTTCTTCGGCGCACGTGCCAACCTGGCAAAAGCCTTATTGCTTGCCATCAACGGCGGACGTTGCGAAAACACAGGCACTGTTATGGTGAAGGGTATCCCTGTGCTGACAAGTGATGTATTGAAGTTCGAAGAAGTAATGGCAAACTATAAGAAGGTGCTGACAGAAATCGCCCGCGTTTACAACGAGGCGATGAACATCATCCACTATATGCACGATAAGTATTATTACGAAAAAGCGCAAATGGCGTTTATTGATACGAACCCGCGCATTAATCTGGCTTATGGTGTGGCAGGTCTTTCTATTGCCATCGACTCACTGTCCGCCATTAAGAACGCAAAGGTTACCGCCCGCCGCAACGAAATCGGCTTGACGGAAGGTTTCGATATTGAAGGAGCATTCCCCTGTTTTGGTAATAATGACGACCGCGTGGATCACCTCGGTGTGGACCTGGTATACTACTTCAGCGAAGAACTGAAAAAGTTACCCGTTTACAAGAATGCCCGTCCTACCCTTTCACTGCTGACCATCACCTCTAATGTGATGTATGGCAAGAAGACAGGCGCCACTCCTGACGGACGTGCCAAAGGTGTGGCTTTTGCTCCGGGTGCGAACCCAATGCATGGACGCGATAAGAACGGTGCGATAGCATCGCTGAGCTCTGTTGCTAAGTTGCGCTACCGTGACTCGCAGGATGGCATCAGCAATACATTCTCCATTGTTCCGAAATCTCTCGGTCCGACTGCAGAAGACCGTGTGGAAAACCTGGTGACAATGATGGACGGTTACTTCACCAAAGGTGCACACCACCTGAACGTGAATGTACTGAACCGTGAAATGCTGGAAGACGCTATGGAACATCCGGAGAAGTATCCGCAACTCACAATTCGTGTTTCCGGCTATGCTGTGAACTTTGTGAAGTTAAGCCGCGAGCATCAGTTGGAGGTTATCAGCCGTAGCTTCCACGAAAGAATGTAATATGATAAACGTACACTCCTACGAAAGTATGGGAACATTCGACGGGCCGGGTATCCGGCTCGTCGTTTTCCTGCAAGGCTGTCCGTTCCGCTGCCTGTATTGCGCCAATCCGGATACGATAGACGTGAAAGGCGGCACTCCCACTCCACCTGAAGAAATCCTGCAAATGGCAATCAGCCAGAAAGTATTCTTCGGAAAAAAAGGAGGTATCACTTTTTCCGGTGGCGAACCAACGTTGCAGGCAGAAGCACTTATTCCTTTATTCAAGGAATTGAAAGCTAACGGCATTCATATCTGTCTGGATACAAACGGAGGCATCCGGAATGAAAAAGTGGAAGAGCTCTTAGCTCTAACGGATTTAGTATTACTGGACATCAAAGAATTCAATCCTGAACGCCACAAGAAGCTGACCGGATGCAACAATACAAAAACCTTGCAAACAGCTGCCTGGCTGGAAGAACATAATCGTCCTTTCTGGTTGAGATATGTATTAGTGCCGGGGTACAGTGATTTTGAAAAAGACATCCGTGACTTGGGTGAACATTTTGGCAAATATAAAGGCATACAGCGGATAGAAATACTCCCCTATCATCGTCTGGGCGTGCACAAATACGAAGCCATGGGCTGGGAATACAAACTGAAAGAAGTAAAAGAGAACACACCCACGGAGTTGGAACGTGCTGAAAAGTTATTCAAGGAATACTTTGAAACAGTGTTAGTAAATTAAAAATTGAGAATTGAAAAATACTATGCAGCACGATAGCGCAGCTATTTTTCAATTCTCAATTTTCAATTTCTCCTAATATGTCAAACGAACACCTGCCTGCAACGTAAAGTTAGTAGGATTTTCCTTGCGTATCGTCTCTACAGCAGAACCATCATCGAAGAAATAAGAAACACCCGGTTCCACATATATACCTATCCTATTACTTATATTATACTGGGCGCCCACCGCTCCCATTACCGAAAGTTGCACAGGCTTCACCGTTTCTTTTTCACTTGC
The DNA here is from genome assembly GCF_905207245.1 of uncultured Bacteroides sp. Classification (GTDB taxonomy): domain Bacteria; phylum Bacteroidota; class Bacteroidia; order Bacteroidales; family Bacteroidaceae; genus Bacteroides. Next base: position 10,881 of record NZ_CAJLKP010000108.1, read on the forward strand.
TATCTTGCCGTAAACACATTTTTCTATGGCTCCACCGGCAGATACATACATTGTAAAGTTCTTGTTATTGATAAAGTTCCAGTTCGCACGCACCGGAATACCGATATAATGCAACTTCTGGTCTACCTTCTCCGCATTTCCTTCATACGTTATTTCCGATGCCAGCATCGTATAAGTCACTCCGGTTTCCACCGAAAAATTCTTGGGCAATGATTTTCTCACAGAAACACCAAAGCTGATAGGTTGCTTATGTTTGACGTCACGAACTGCACGTGTATTCTTCCGCAGATAAGGCACTCCACCGGCAAACACCAGCTCCTGCCCCACAGGAATGCTCAGAACACCATTGGATACATTCGTCATGTCCAGTTTATCACTGAACATCGGACCCGAATTGAGTTGCATGTCACCACCTCCGGCATTATCCTGTGAAACAAGTCCACTTGTGTTTCCAACAGACAATCCCACTGCCCAGCCTTTCTCTCCTTTCGAAGATTTCTTTTCAGCCGGCAAATGCAATTTGTCTTTTCCCGAAGGACGAGAAATTCTCCTGTTATCCTTTTCTTGTGTCGAAGGAGCACTCTCCGCTACCTGACCGGAAGCCACAGTATCTTCTGCCTCCTTCCCCGTGCCATCTGAAACAGGAAGTTCCTCATTTATATCCATCCCTACATCTTTACCCGTTTTGTTTCCTTCCGTCTCCAAACGTTGTGCAACAAGAGGGTGATGATGAGAAGCTCCTTCTTGTTCTACCACCCGTCTGATTACAGGTTTCGGTTGTTCTCCCTGAATAGCTGGCTTTGCTTGTTCCGGCAAAACATCAGGTATTACCGCTAAAGCCGGTTCAGCCGAACGACGCACATCGTCCATCACCGGACTCTGCATTAGCCACAAGCTAACCGATGACACCGCCACCAGCGCGACTGCCGCAGCCGTCATCGCCCAACGCCGGAATAGAATATTCTTTTTCGTCCCGACCGACATGGACGGAGAGGTTGGCAAGGCCTTCTCCAGCCGTTCCCAGCCAGCATCGGGCAACGGTTCAGAATAGTCATCCAACCGCTCCTTTATCTTTTTCAACCACAATTCATCATCTTTCATCATACGTTCCTTTCCTTTAAACATTGTTTCTCATCCACTCCCTCACCTTCGTAGCCAAAGTAGCCTTGGCACGTGTCAGTTGCGAAGCTGATGACTTCTCATTAATACCCAGCATTTGGGCTATCTCCCTATGAGACTTCTCTTCAAATATATATAAGTTGAATACGGTGCGATAACCGACAGGTAGCTCACTGATAAACTGCATCAGCACCTTCTGAGGAATAGTTTCCACTGTCGAAGCATCAGGGTCCTCATACGTCTCGGGTATGTTGTCCAACGCCTCCGACTGGTTTATTACATCATTCTTGCGCAAGTATTGCAATGCCGTATTCACTATAACACGCTCCATCCACGCCCGCAAGGAACCATCACCCCGCCAAGTGAATTTATCAAAAGAATTGAAGAGTTTCAGAAAACCATCGTGCATCAAGTCTTCTGCCGTTTCACGGTCGCCCGTATAACGGAGGCATATGCTGAGCATCCGCCCTGCATAGTGCTCGTACAGCTCCTTTCTGGCAAGATTGTCTCCTTGCCTGCACCGTTCTGCCAGTTCCTGTTCTTCCATTCCTTCTTTTGACACGCGTTTACCCTATAAATGCTGCAAAGATAAAAATACTGCACGGAGCAGGCAAGAAAATAGCTCTTTTGTTTCTTTAACAGTCACTTGTGCAGTATTTTCCGGACTCTCGCATTTTTTAAATACATAGTTTTTAGATTAACACCAAAACCACACAATTGATGAAAAAGTTGAGATTTTATTTGGTAGCAGCTATGCTTGCAGTTTTAACGATGCCAATATTACAGTCTTGTCTGGATAGTAGTGACAGCAATTACCCCGATTCCCTTCTCGCTATCGGTACTCTGGAGATAATTGAAGGCAGAGAATACTTTTTTAATCTGGATGACGGTGATAAGATGTATCCCAGTGACACAACCTATATCCATAATTACGAACTGGTGGACGGACAGCGTGTCTTTGTTCAGTTTCTTCCGTTGGAAGAAGACAAACCGGGGTATGAGTATAACGTAAAACTCATACAGCTCCAGAATATACTGACGAAAGACATCATTCCACTCACCGAAGAAACCGCCGATAGTATTGGCAATGACCGTATCAATGTTGGTAATCTATGGATTGCAGGAAAATTTCTGAACATCGAGCACCAATTCTATCACAGTAATAATCCGGATAAAAAACATATGCTGAATCTGGTGATTAACAAAACATCCGAAGCACCAGCTCCGGAAGATGGTTACATAAACCTGGAGTTCCGCCACAATGCCTTTAACGACGAGCAGCGTGAAATATCCTGGGGAGTAGCATCATTCAGACTGGATGAAATAGCCGGCCAACTGGAAGGAAAAAAGGGATTGAAAATACTCGTCAATAGTATTTATGATGGGAAACGTACTTATACAGTAGAATTAAACAATAAGAAATAAACCTAAACTGACCAATTGAAAAAGAGGGTGCATATCGCTCAAGCGAATGCATCCTCTTTTACTTTTCATGAAAACCTAACTTGTTATTTATCGCTACCAATTATTTTCCACACAAAAGAAAGGTATTGGAAAGACAAAAAAACATAAAAGTCTCACAAATTCAATGATTTGTGAGACTTTCTTATTATTGCGGAGAGACGGGGATTCGAACCCCGGATACCCTTTAGGGGTATACACGCTTTCCAGGCGTGCCTCTTCAACCACTCGAGCATCTCTCCTTTTTCGGAGCGCGAAGATAGAGGAAGTTTTCGGAATAACAAAATTTCAAACCAACTTTATTTAAAGATTACAGTTCTGCCACTTTATCCGGTATTTCTATTCATAAATATATTCCATGATTTCACATACAACCTATACAAGATTCCTTCTTTTTTCTATCTTTGTGAAATTAACCCCAAAAACGATATTATCAATATGAAAGTCCCCAACATCCGCCTACTGAACCAACAATTATCGGCTCCACAGTTTCGTCAGCCCAAAGACTTAGTATCCTGGATGGGAGCTATACAGGCACAAGACTATACGATGGTCAAATGGGCTGTAGGAATGCGTTTGAAGTCACCTTCTCTCCAGATGGTAGAGAAAGCTCTGCATCAGGGAGAAATTCTAAGAATTCATGTGATGCGTCCCACATGGCATCTTGTAGCGGCAGAAGACATTCGCTGGATGCTGAAACTGTCCGCCCAACGTATTAAATCGGCCAACGATTCATTTGCCAAAGGGCACGAATTGGAAATAACAGAAGATACCTTCACTAAAAGTAACCGCCTGCTGGAGAATATCCTTTGCGGGAAGAAAAGTATGACAAAGCAGGAGATTACCGAGCAATTCGAACATTCAGGACTTCCCGCTACCAATTACCACATAACCCGGTTCATGGCACGTGCAGAGACAGAGGGCATTTTATGTAGCGGGGAATGTAGAGGCAGACTACACACCTATGCACTCCTGGAAGAACGGGTTCCACCGATGCCCGATCCTACAAAGGATGAAGCTTTGGCACGCCTGGCAAGAAGCTATTTTCGCAGCCATGCCCCCGCCACTTTGCAGGATTTCATCTGGTGGTCTGGTCTCCCAATAACAGAAGCCCGGCAAGCCATCTATCTGATAGAGTCCGAAATGACTTCAGAACAATGGAAAAATCAAACCTGGTATATCCATAACACTTGCCGCACCCGTGGAAAAACATCCGGAAGCCTGTTCCTTCTTCCTCCGTATGATGAATATCTGATCGGATACAAAGACCGCACGGACGTTCTGCCCAAAGAATATTACTCCAAAGCATTCACAAATAATGGTTTATTCTACCCCGTAATTGTTCATGACGGGCAAGTCGTAGGAAATTGGGATAGAACAATAAAGAAAAAAGGGAGTTACCCGCAACATTCATATTTCCGGCACGACGCTTGCATTGACGAAGAAGTATTGAATCAAGCTAAACGGGAATATATGCAGTTTATGGCATGCACTTTATGACAGACATCTTTTAAAAGAGAATCATATGCAACAAAAAAGCCTACAAATCAGTGATTTGTAGGCTTTTATTTATCTTTCCAGCGGAGAGACAGGGATTCGAACCCCGGGTACCTCGCAGTACAACGGTTTTCAA
>NZ_CAJLKP010000109.1 GCF_905207245.1 uncultured Bacteroides sp.
CTATTAAATAATCCTGTATCATTTCTATTATACCTTATTATATATATACTATATCACAAACATCCAAATCGAATATCCGGTCACAGAAAGCCAGCGAGCTCTCCCGATGAGCAATGACAACCAGCGTCAGCTCCCGATGTTGCAACGAAAGAGACTCTAAAGCATGATTAATTTCTTGTTCCGTCTTGTTATCCAAAGCTGACGTGGCTTCATCAAAGAACAGTACCTCCGCTTCTTTGTAGAGTGCCCGTGCAATGCCAATCCGTTGCTTCTGTCCGCCGGATAATCGACTGCCATATTCACCCAACTGAGTATCCACTCCTTGGGGCAATTCATTTGCCCACTGCTTGAGCTGCACTTGTTCCAATACGTGCATCACTTTCGCCCGGTCAGCCTGCAATTGCCCCAACGCTATATTATCGACGAGTGTGCCTTCTATGATGAATATCTCCTGCGGCACATACCCCACCAGTCTATGCCACTCACCACGGTTGTCGGCAGTCAGTGCCCGCCCGTCTATAAGTATCTTGCCGGATGTAGGCGGAAAGAATCCGAGCATCAGATTAAAGAGGGTCGATTTTCCCGAACCGCTTGCCCCACGTATTCCGATACGTTCGCCGCAACCAATACTTAGATTCAAACCATTGAATAGCGTGTGTCCGTCGGGGAAAGCGAAACCAAGTTCGCGTAATTCAAGTGTATGCTCGAATGTAAACGATATCTCTTCTGACGCATCCTTTTTCTGCCGCCGAGCGCCTTGCACATCTTGCCATGATTCATCACTTATGCCTTCTTCCACCACCGATATGGTATGCGAAGCGTTCTGAAGCGTTACCCAACTATTCAATATACTTCTTACCGCAGGAATCAGCCTGAAAGCAGCCACTGCAAACACACCGCTTACCAATCCCAGATCACCGCTTCCCGTGCCAATCAACAATGCCAATCCCGCCACTATCGCTACTTCTGAGAGAAATGACGGGAAAAGCTGATATACTTCCATCCGCAGGCGACTGCGGACAATGAATTCCAATCCTTGATTGAAAGAAGCAAGCGAAGTATGAAATGCCTGCGCGATTTTCAGTTCCGCATACCCCCGGAAAGCCTCCACCACCGTACGGCTCTGCTTGCGGCGCGCTTCCAATTCCTCCATGCCATAGCGGCGCAGACGCTTCCGTACCAAACCCACATACAGAGCGGCCAGAGGAAAAAAGGAAGCACAAAGCAAGAGCCCGGCAAGCGGTTCCCAGATAATAAGTGCTGACACCATCAACAGCACCAGCACAGTTTCTCCTGCCATGCGAAAAACCGGAGCCAGCACACACGAGCTGAACATATAACAGACATAATTTACCTCATGTCCCAGTTGCACGCTACTCTTTCCTTTCAGGAAAAGCAATCCGCGATGATAATAATTAACAAACATCCGCCGACTGAATTCACGGTAGATTTCCAGTTGATAACTGCTTTGCGCACGCGCCAACAGCACTACCAACGCATTTTTTAATAAGACAAACAGCAACACGATGCCGCATAACGCCAGCATCATGCCTCGTCCGCCATCCTGTTTTACCACTACCAGTAATATCGGTATCAGTGCCGCCACTCCTGCAAAATCAAGGATAGCGCGTAGCAATACCGAGAAAGCTACCCATACCCCTTGTTTACGTTGCCCCTCTGGCAACAACTGAATTATCTTTTTAATCATCTGCTTTCACCTACTTTCATCTGCTATTCATCTTTTCATCCCTTCCTTTCATCCGTTTACTCTCTATTCTTTTCCGTCTCATTGTTCTTATAAAGTCTTTCGCAAACAATACCCAGCCCACACTTCCCGCTCCGGCCAACAAAACGCATTCCAAAAGTATTATCATCTTCCGGGGCTTTGACGGAACAAGAGGAACTATCGCAGGCTGAATAACCGCTAATACGGGAGTCACCTTTTCTACTCTTGCCTGGGCGGCCTGTACTTGCAGTTCCGTCCGGTTGTAAGCGGATAAAGCCAGCTTCATTTCATTCTGCAGCCTTGCCAACTCAGCGCGCGAAGCCATCCTCGCCAGTCCCCGGTTGGCATCCGCATACCGGGTATACTTCTCCTGGGCGGCGTGGTACTCTGCCTGTGCTTCTTTGCGGAGTTCTTCATTATATTTCAGGATTCTGCGTGCCTTGCCCGTTCTGTATGCCGTTATGTATTCCTTCAGGTGCGCCAGCACGGTATCTGCCACGATGGTGGCTACCAACGGGTCCTGCATAGTGACAGATATGGTTACGGATCTCCTTATACTCATTTTTTGTATATCAATACCGATTCTTGAAGCGATACCCCCCGCCATACCAGCTTCTTCACGGGTCAATCGGAAGATATCAATTTCCCGGGATGCTTCTTCTTTTTTTGACTTCTCACTGAACAGAGATACCCCCCAGCCCATCAACTTGGATGGTGCTGACGTGATGGCACTCCACCACGGACTTTTTTGCCGTTCTTTCAAATACTGCGAGAGGGGTATTGCGGAACTATCTTTTAGCTCACGAACCTTTACTTCGAAAAGCCGGACAAGAAATGGTGTAGATTTGATGATGTCAGGATACAGAACCGAATAAATAGCATCCCTCTCGGTGTCAGAGGAAGAATTCATATCAGCGTCAACCATATCAGATAGTACGCTTATACCCGCAGAAGTACTTCTGCGCGAACTTTCCGGCACAATGAAAATGCTGGCCGTATATTCTTTGGGAATGCCGGCAGCAATAACCATCCCTATTATAGCTCCGATGCCACAGACTATAGAAATAAGTTTTCTGGAAGAATATACTTTTTTAAGCAGTTCCAACCAGACAATCTCCTGCTTTGGGGAGATTTGTTTTGTACTTTTCTCGTTTGTAATATTACTATCCATTTATATGTTAAGAACGTATGTACGAAAGTACTTTTTACTCTTATGAACTCAGAACCGCAAATCCAGAAACGATTCTAAAAATAAAGGGTGCCTTATGAATAAAGACACCCTTTGCTTTTGAGTTTACTTAATGCCTACTTATTCAGCATATTTTGTGATACCATTTCCAAAAGTAGTTGCTTTTGCTGCACTTCCTGCTGCATTACCTGTCAATGTGATAGTGTTCACAGAAACACCGGTCTGTGCTTTTGCACAGAACAACTTAGTGCTGCTTGTTGTTCCGAAGAAGTCAGTACTACTAGATGTTGCCACTGCAGAGTTTACTGTGAATGGCTTCAAGAATTCGATCTCCGTACATGTTGTCCCCTTCAATATATCAACACCGATGGTTGTAGCGTTCGCAAACGAAATGTATTTTATAGCTGTACAACCGCTGAATGCATTGTCTGATACATGAGTAATAGCATTAACATAAAGTACAGTTCTTGCTGCATTAAGATTATTATTACCTTTTAAAGCAGTGCAATCTTCAAATGCAGACGTTCCAATTGTTGCAGCTTTTGACAAATCCATATCTACAATAGCTTTACAAGCTTTAAATGCACTTTCGCCGATAGCGGTAGGAACGATGGCTTTTACGTTGCTTCCAAGGATAGTGGCAAGTTTAGTACATCCGTTAAATGCCATATCAGGAATTACGGTATTGCTAATGGAAATTGTAGTAAGCGCCTCGCAATTCATAAATTGACTGTTAGCACCTTCCAACAAGTTTACGCTAGCACCTGTAACACCCTTCGGGAATTGTACTTTTACAAGAGCAGCACAGTCTTTGAATGCTGCTCCGCCAACTACTGCACCCGATTTAACGGTGATTTCCTGAAGGTTACTAAAACCAGTGAATGTAACACCTGAAGTCGGGAAACCTGCAGCAATGTTTGCTACGGCTGAAATATCCGCTTTTACCAAAGAAGCTTTCAATAAGCGATCACGTACCTCAGTCTGGTTTGTTCCTGCCTTATCAGAGAAGTCGTAAGAGCCCATATATACATCTGTATAATCAGCCACTGGGAACGCATTCACATTAGCTACAGTCGTTACCTTCGGCAAGTTAAGATATACTAATGAGTTTAAGCCCTTAAATGCTTCTGCCGGAATTGTAGTATTCTCTAACAAAGTGATATTGGTGAGACCTGTCAATGATTTGATTACTGCAAAATCTTCAGCAGCAGTGATGTCTACTTTAGATACAAAATGTTTAATCTCTGATTTTGTGATAGCACTACCATCAAATTTCTTGATACCTTTCAAGTCATTTCCTGTAAACAAATCGGCCAAATTACCTTCAAAAGAAGGATTAACTTCAAGGGCATAATCGCTACCAGCAAACTTATATGCAATATACGGCTCATTATCAAGATTATATCCTGCTTCTTTAGGGAAACCAACCCACTTTGATTTGTCACCGGTAAAAGCCCAATCTTTGTCTGTATCTACAGAAGTCTGCAACTGGATGTTTTCAAAAGTATAAGTAGCAGTTACTTTTTCTTTTTCATTGGCTGTTCTATAAGCAGAGCGATCAACATTGGCAATTTGCATAAAAGCCACAGCGTCATTAGACCAGGCCAGACCGCTTCCGTCTTTCATAGTTAACGTAATCTTTGGTGCAGCATCACCAGCATCACCAGCAGCAAATGCTGTTGTAGGATCATATATATCCTCTACAGCTATATCCCATGTCGCATTAGAATTAAAAGTCAATTTAGATGGAGTAGTAAGTGTCGTACCTTGCTTCTGAGAGCCTTCCGCCTTCAATTCCACAGTTTTGAGGTTTCCAAAACGGGTAAAAAGACCTTCTGCATAATCACGCTCATATTCTCTGTTTAAAGCTGGGTTGTCAGAACCGCCAGTCTTTATTTTGAAATAAATAATAGGATTTACGCGTTTGAATTCCAAACTAAATCTGTCTTTAGCAACAGAGTTGTCATTTTCATCATAGGTAGATTTAGTATCTGATTCAGATACCATAAATGCATTTTCTGCGATACCATATCCATCTGTTGTTTTTTGAGTCTGAGTGCCAGATACATATTTGCCAAATTTAATTTTACTTCCGCCGTCAACAGCAAAGTCAACTCTTGAGCCAGCAGCCTCAAGCGGCCAATATGCACGAAAAATAGGCTTTTCGCTATCTGAATAACCCGTTTCAGTGTTGCCTGGTACCTTTAGCCATAAAGTATTATCATCTCCATTGGCTACAAAATACCCCTGTGTACCAGATGCTGTTGCCTTGAATTCAAAGGAGTGCGATTCACCCGAGGCGGTCAATCCCATCCATCCACCGGTGTTATAAAACTCTGTTGCCGACTGACCTGCAAACACATCCACCTTGGTATCCTTTTTGTAAACCACCCCAATTTTATCTTTGTCAGCATACCAATTGTGGTTAAAAACATTTTCAAATGGTTCATATGCAGCTCTTGTATCAGCACTTTTACTAATAGAAGCTGTGAATGTAACCCCTTTGCCTTCTACCTTGGAAGTTGCATCGAATTGTTCAAACTCTGTCTGGGAACAACTCGCCATAAAAAGTGCCATAGCACCTGTAAATAATAAATTCTTCTTCATTTTTATATTATTAAATCATTTGATTAATTTAATTAGAGACACGAACTTCATTCTTCTACAAAGTTCATTTATCGGTTAAGCATCTCCGCCTTCACCTGGATCAACATCAGGAACGCCGCTTGCCGCAAAACCTGTTTCTACCACTACCTCCAGAACTTCCACTTCCGGAGCCACATACTTCATTTCCTTTTCTACTTTCATAATCATAAAATTTAATTGTTAGTAATATTAAAATTATCTCTTTATTGCATTAGTTATTTCTATTTACCTTATTCGCTACACCGCTTCAATTTTCAACCGCATCCCTCATCATTCCTTATATAAATAGGTATAGCCAAACCCTCTTTTCAGCCTGCAAAGTAAGAAACAAATTTCCTAAATTCAAAAGAAATCGTTATTTATTTATCTTTTTCGGTAAAAATATAGCAAATTCCTCTTTTTAGTGAAACTTCTTCTCCACAATACACGCTTTTGCGAGCCAAAGGTAGATATTTTATTGACATCTGCAAACAAAATAAAGGTTTTTTTTCGTGCTTTGCAGCGAAAAAGGATAAATACAAACCTTTTTATAGTTTTCTTAGATATTCTTATTGCAACGAAGAGGGTTACTTTTTGTTTATATACCATTATAATATTGATAATTATGAGACAACTACCACTAAACAGAAATGAAGAAAAGGGCTTGAAACTAAGATTCAATCTGAAGCAAGTCTGTGAAAAAGATAAATTGACGCAAATAATGCTTGTGACAACTATCAATAAAAGGAGAATCAGGATTTATACCAAGCTCCGCGTGGAGCCCCGGTATTGGAACCACGAGGCTTACCGCTGTTTTGAGAGCGGAGGTCTGAATATGCGTGAAAAACAGAGATTGAGGCACATCAATGAACAGATTGACAATCTCGTTACGTCTCTGTATGAAATGGATGAGAGGCTCGCCATGAAGGGGGAGTATCTGTCGGCTTCTATCGTCCGGCAAGTTGTGGACAGCAACCTGCAACAGGAACATCTTTTGCAAAACCCGATTGTCTGCCTGAAGAAACTGGTCGGAGAGTATGAGAAAAACGTAAACCGCAAGGGAAGGCGTGGCATTGAAAGTACCAAAGCCACCTATCTCACCGCTCTGGGACGTCTGGAGGATTACGACAAACAACGCAAGGTACCGATCAACTCATTCGATGATTTCAATAAGAGGTTCTTTGTGGATTTCACCAACTATCTTTATGGATACAGTTATGGGAAAACCGGGAAGCACTATACGCAGAATACAATCATCAACACCCTGAAGGTGATTAAGAACTTGCTGCATCGCGCCTATGACAGCGAGATGACGACAAACAACTATTTTCTGAAGGTTCAGACGACGTTGTCTTCGGAGGCGAGCGAACAGATTTATCTGCAGGAAAAGGAAGTCCTGAAGCTCTCTTTGGTGAAAACGGAGAATGACCAGGAACGCGATGTCAGGGATGCATTTATCATTGCCTGCTACACGGCGTTAAGAATCAGCGACATCCAGCAATTAAACAAGGCAACCATACGAAAGGGGGTGATATCGCTCTACCAGAAGAAAACGAAAGAGCTGGTTGAAATACCTATATTAAAGGAGATAGCGCCACTCGTGGCCCACTATCAGCAGACGGGGTTTCCGGTTATCGACAAGATAAAAGCCAATAAAATCATCAAGGTGCTTGCTGCCCGGTGTGGCATTAATGAAGCCATCAGCCGCAAGGAGTATCGTGGTGGAGAAACCACTATTGTGACGATTCCTAAATATGAACTGATAAGCTTCCATACAGCTAGGAGGAGTTGCGTGACTAATCTCTACAAACGCGGCTATCCGATAAATTATGTGATGTCGCTTTCCGGCCATCGATCTTTCCAAGCGTTTCAGCGCTATATGAGGGCATCGAGCAAAGAATTGATGTCCGACTTCGTACGGCTGCTGAGAAAAGAAAAAGCCATCGTGACATAATAATAGGTGATGTGATTGTATCACGACATATTGAAGCCCCCGGATGCTCGCATAAGCTGCTGCATCCGGGGGCTTGCTGTCTAAAAATGAATAAACCGGTTATGAGGATGGGTTGTTCATATTTTTTCTGTAGCAGGTGTCTGATAATGGTGCCAATGATTTTAATCAGAACAAACTTTTTAGGGTATAGCACTCCTATAGCTTCCTGATTTACAAGAAACTACAATCAATGATACGTATTAAGTATAGTGCCAAAATGAAGTGCCACACACATAAACAGCTTCAACTTGCTATTTAGCATTCTTAGCCCAAGTATCTATAAAACAGATTTATACCTTGCATTTTGCTACTATCGGGAAATTCATTTCATCTTATACCCTATTTTCCTCTCTATGGCTAGCGCTCGCTTATCCAACGAAATACACTAAAAATATATTTAGGAAATACATTTTTGTGCTTTTCCCCAGATTAAAAGGGGATTACAGGCATATAGAATGTGTTTTTCAATCAAATAATTTCTCTGTAATAGTAGTCGCAGGTATATATACAAAACAAACATCTGTTAGTTCAAGTATCGATAAATCCGTATCAAAATAGAACAATCTATTTATCTGATTATAATACTATTTATTCAGATGTGATAAGCAGGCTCATATTGTAAGTGTTTATGTGCAGTTACAACAAGAAGGGCTATCCTATAATTCCGCAACCGCTCAAAGCATCCACCCACTTTTGGGCATCAATCAGAGCCTGTTCTTTGGGTATGCTGTAATGATTCATTAATATATGCGCTACATCTTCTAATGAGAAGTCGCTTCCTTGCAACTCTCTCCAAAGAAGCACTGCTGTGTTATTGAGTGAAATAACTTTGGTCATGTCCGCCTGGGACTTTCCTTGTTCGACAATCAGATTTTCACCTGCAATCTCCCGAACTCTGTAATTCTCTTTAATTTTCATTGTAATACATGTTAAAATGTTATAAGTATGTCGCAAAGATAAACATTCTGCTTTAAATCCAGTATCGAAATAATGGAAATTAACTTGACGGGGGAATTTATTGATAATGAAAAAGAAAGAAGATAGTCCGTATATCACATTCAGTTCATAACGGTACGGAAAGGAAGGAAACGAGGTAACGAGTTAAAAAGGGGACAAGGGGCTGCGCAATGCTTCTATGCCTCATGGAATCTTGTTTCCTTGTCAACTTGTCCTCTTGTCAACTGATTGGGCATTTGTTCTTCATTATAGGATGTTTTTTATTTGTATAGTTACGATATACCCCAGTACTAAATGCATACCATGAATTAACTTTATCAGGGGATTTTGCATTTTGACATTTTGCATTTTTAATCATCGCAGACTCACATGTTTCGAGTCGTTGCAAGAAAGTATGCATAAAAAGGGTGGGAAATCCGATCTTGACAAATCAATATATGGTCGTATTGTGTAATATGGCGTCTTTTTGCATGAAAAGAATTAGTATACATAAACTATATGTGCAAATGAGAATGCCGTTACATGTCTTTTAGTCAGATTTGATATTGCAATCAAAGAACCTCTAATAAATTGAACTGCAGCTCAAGATGCCTCACTTTTTGTTTATCTACGACCAATCTGTCGTTCATCACCGATAAAGATAACTTTCCTCGTAGAAGGAGTTAACTCTTTGTCGACAAGAAGTTAAGAGTTTGCCGACAGGAAGTTAACTTCTTGTATGTATTTTTATGCATATTCGCAAGGAGATATACAAGGCTATTGCATGTTTTTCCATTGTTTAATACGGATTTTTTTCTAATTAATCATTTTAAGTAAAAGCCATTGTTTGAGAAATAGATAAAATGAAGTCGTTTTGTCATCATAATATAAATTGTAGCGACATTGTGAAGAGAAGTATTCCTCTATTCTTAGTCTTTCAAATGACCATTCTTCAAGATTCTTTTCAAAGCAATTTCCGACAGGCACGAAGGTAGTTCCCGAATCGTATCTGGGATGTATCTGAGACGTACTTGCTCCGTACATTCTCCAGTCAGAAGTACCTCTGAGCGAAGAAGCACTGGAGCAGGTACGGAGCAAGTACAGTTTAGGTACGGTTCGGGTATTATAGTCGGGTGACTTTATTAAGTGAGTTTGTTTAATAACCTGTAAGTTCATTTCTTGTAATTGGTGCTTGATAATGGTGTCATTTCTATTTCTTATAACAATCTGTTTTCTTATTTCAATAATCTCTTTCTTCTTGAAAGAAAACAGAGTATAGCGGTTATTCCTTGTGGAATAAGGTGCTAAAATGTAGTGTCAATATGCTTGGGGGATTAAAACTGCTTGTTTGTTGACAAATGGGAAAGAGGTTGTAGGTCAGTGTATTCGTTCGTGTTTTTTGTGTTTGGAGAATTCTTTTCTTTTGATATTAAGCTATCTCTGTATATGGATAACTTGCTTATAATCAGTGATATAAAATCTCATTTTATTTAGGAAATTTGTTTCTTACTTTGCAGGCTGAAAAGAGGAATTATAGCCCCTTTTTTCAAAAGAGATTTGCACGATTGCTGTTGAAGAATGGACTTAATTCTTTTAATAGTAAGGGTGGTATATTACCAGTTAATAATGAAGAGATATTTAATATTACTAACAATTTAAATTTTATGATTATGAAAGTAGAAAAAGAAATGAAGTATGAAGCTCCGGAAGTGGAAGTTCTGGAGGTAGAAGTGGAATTGGGATTTGCAGCTTCACCAGATGGCAACCTAAATGGAGAAGACGGAACAGGGTGGTAGTCTCCCAAAGTAAGATTTGAGGAATCCTTTAATAACAAATATTTATTATTAAGTAAAAATGAAAACAAAACATTTATTTTCGGCAGCACTGCTTACGGCACTGTTTGCCGCTTGCTCCAATGAGGAGTTTGTAAGCCCGACAGCGCCAAAAGCGGAAAACGACGGCCGTCCGATGGTAGAAAATGTAAAACTGAACTTCAACAAGGAAAATGATGGAGTCGGTAATACACGCGTTATTTTTGATCCTGCAACCGGCCGTTATTCATGGGTCGATGGAGACAAGATCGGTGCCTTGTTGATGGATGTGATTGATGGTACATCTAATAACTACCGTCCTTACTCAGATGCGGAAGAATGGGCAAAACTTTCCTGGTTTGAAAAGTATAAATTGGACAATTATATCCATACGGATTATCCGTTTATATATGATAAAGCTAATGGAACCTGGAATAGCAATGCTGCCATGTTGGAAGGAAACTATTTCTTCGTATCTCCTTATGAAGGTTACAATTCAAAAAGACAGTTAATCCATTCCATTGCCGGTCAAACACAGAAGGATGGTACACTTGATGCGACCGCTGAAGCATTCGGTAAAAACCAATACTGGATTGGCTATTCTCAAATTAAGGAGGGAAACAAAACGTCTGAAGCTCTGGCAAATGTAGAAATGACCCGTGTCCTGGCCCCTATCCGTTTTGAAATTAAAATGATAGGTACCCAGACTTACACAGTAAACAAGATTACCATACAAGGTGATGATGTCAGGACTTTGCTCACTATTGATCCGACTTGTGGTTTTAACGTTCCGAGCGGAAGTGCTTCCACAGGCTATAAAGGCGAAAATGGTGCAGGTGACTATAATCTGCAAGATGGTGCAGGTGCTACAACCAAACTTTTCAACTATGCCAACTATCTGAACGAATGGGATCCGGCCATGCAGGATGAGGTGTATGACCATACCAAAGCAGTTACAGCAGCCAACAATCGCGTATTCAATATTGAGGATCCTACAAACTATGATCGTTTTAACGCATTGCGTGCTATTGTTGACGTGGAAAGCGTAAAGACGGATGAAGTGCAGTATGCAGAATTGTCTTATGAAACAGAACAAACATTGAGTAAAAATGCAGCTGTAGTAAATGGTGTAATCTTTGTTAATCCTGATTTGGAGGTAGCTTCCGGTAAGCTGAAAATGAGTATTTATACAAACCAAGGCGTTATTAAAGATATCGACTTGACGGTGGTTAATACTGAGATTGAAAAAGCAGCAGGCAAGACAACAGTCATAACAGACAAAGCCATTAAAGTACTGACTCCAAGCACTCAGAATCTCATCAAGATTCAAGTGGATGACAACTCTATCGACGTTGCTGATGTATTGACAGTTAATAATGATAACGACCTGAAGCAGTTCATTGATTGGAACAAGAGCAAGAATCGTCCTTATGTTGCTATGTTGGCAAACAATGCAACTTTAACCAAAGATATGGTCGAAACATTGCGTGCTGCAAAAGAAGCTAATGCAGACAACAAGTTAATTGTAGCCACAGACTCAGACCGTAAGTTGATTATTGCTGCTGATGCTGCCGCCGACGCACTTGATTTTGTATGTTTGGATGGCGTCACTTTCGATATTAATCATGATGGCACTCAGGATAATATTGGCAGTATTGACGTAGAAGTTTTAGGTACAATAAATCTTGATTTCAAAACTGCTATAGCACTGCCTGACGGTAGTACTCCTAAACAGATTACTATTGCCAAAGGTGCTACTTTGAACATCATCGAAGCAAATACCAGCAAACTCTTGATCATTGAAAATAATGGCACTATAGAAATGGCTGCAGATGCAGATGCCAAGAATATAAAGGTTATCAACAATGAAAAGGCTACAATGGAAGTTGCCGGTAGTTTGCAATTTGCATCTGGAAGTGAAAATAATGGTACTATCAACGTTGCTGCAACCGGTGTATTGCAAGGCACTACAGGTGGTAATTTCACAAACAAAGGATTAATCAAGAATCTTGGTAAGATTTGGAATATTATTAATGATAATGTAGAAACAGCTATCGTTGAGACATCTGCATTGACCAACCACTTCCAGTCCAATGCTACTGATGCTACGATCAAGTTGATCAGACTTGGCGATCCTGTTACTATCACCACTAATAATGGCCATATCCTTTATGACGGTGAAAACGTAAACATGAAAGACGCAACAGCTGCTGAGGTTACAGATTTGATTGTTAGTGGTTATCTGCGTGCGGATGGCGACGCAACAACTGCTACAGTGAAAACTATTACAGTGGAGGAAGGCGAATCTATCACTATTGAAGGTGGTACTTATATTAGTTCTGTATGGACACCTAGTGCTCAACAACTGAATGTTGTTGCTAGTGGTGCAGTATTGAATCTTTCCGGTACTGTTACGATGAATAATCTGTCAGATGCTGTAAAAGCTGATGTAAATGTTCTGAAGGGAAGTCTTTCTATCGATAAAGGTACAGTTGCTGCTGTCGATAACTTAACTTTGGGTAGTAAGGAAGGCTTTACGGAATATGGTGCAACTATAAACGTAGCTAAGGGTACAACTCTTACTATAGCAGCTACTCTGGCACGTGATACTGAGGTATCTAAGACTAAACCAATTATTAATAATAATGGCGAAGTGACTGCAACTACAAAGACCGATGTAACTAGTGATAATATCGTTGTCAATGGTAATGCGATCCAATAAAAACTTGCAGTAGAATCTTTACTGGATAAATAAATGGGCTCCCTCAACGCTTCTACCAAGTGTCATGAGGGAGCTTTTTTTATTCTTTTCAAATGAATATCAATACTAAAAACGGCAGGATGAACGAGAAAACCCTCTTCCAGAAGCAGGAGATTGTTTGGCTGAAGCTGGTGCGGAAAATCCAGATCTCCCAAAATATAATATTGAAAGCCTTTGGCATTGGAACCGTAATAGGGCTGGTTATTGCTTTCGGCACTCCCAAGGAATATACGGCAAGCACCCTTATTGTTCCGGAAGGTTATGGCAGAAGTGCCTCTTCTGGCATGAGTGCATTAGCGGACATGGCAGGTGTCGATATAAGCTCTTCCAGCATTATGGGGCGGGATGCCATCTATCCATCCCTATATCCTGCTATTGTCAATTCTACGCCATTTCTTGTCCGGCTTTTCAATGTCAAAGTGCATGAGCAGAAGGACAGTACTGCAATACCCCTCTCCCAATATCTGAAAGAACGCCAGAAAACACCGTGGTGGAGCGTCATTACGTCGGCACCTTTCCGGTTGGCGAATTGGACGATGGCTATATTCAGAGAAAAACCAAAAGTAAAAAAAGTAAAAAAACAAATAGACATCTTTCAATTGACCCATGAAGAAGCAGGTATGGCGGGGACTATTGCCTCCAGAATAACAGTTGGAGTGGATAAGAAGAAAAGAGTCATAACTCTGTTCGTTACCATGCAGGACCCGTTGGTGGCGGCTACAGTGGCAGACACTGTACGGGTGCATCTGAAAGAGTATATAACTGAATACAGGACAGGCAAGGCGCGCCGGTCTCTGGAGTATGCAGAAAAATTTCGCAAAGCAGCACAAAACGTCTATCATGAAGCTCAGGAAAAATATACCCGGTATGCGGATGTTAACCAGGGGCTGGTGAAACTGGCTTCACGCGCCGAGCAAGCAAGGTTGCGGAATGAAATGGAACTGGCACTCGCCGCTTACAATCGGGCGGAACTACAGGTTCAGGCTGCCAAGGCAAGGGTGAAGAAGGAGACTCCGGTATATGCTGTTATTCAGCCGGTACAGGTTCCCTTGGCACCTTCAAAACCCAATAAAGTATTCATTCTTGCGGGATGCATCTTTTTAGCTGGCGCAGGAAGCATAGGTTGGATTTTGTTTGCAAAAGACTTTGTGAAAAACTTTTTAGAAGATATAAGAAGAAAGAGAGAGATGTCAGATGTGAATGTAACCAAATGGTAGTTGATGATTAAGAAGATAGTTCAATTGCTGCCGGAAGGACAACGCAAACGGGGCGCATGGGTGGCTTTCTCTGTACTGCTGCGCGCCATTCTCGACTTTGCCGGAATAGCGGCACTGGTGCCGATACTGCTGGTGGTGGTAAAACAGGATGGCGGACGGGGCAGGATGCTGGCACTGTGTGGCGCGGTGCTGTTGTTTGTATCGTTGAAGAATGTCTTGGTAATGGTTTTGGCACGTGTGCAAAGCAGTTATCAACTGGAGATCTACCGTGAATTCAGCCGCCGGATGTTTGCCAATTACTATCATCGTGGGCTGCTTTTCCTGAAAGGAAAGAGTAGCGTGCAACTGGGGCATGAGGTTAATTATGTCTGCTATACATTCAGTTCGTGTGTGCTGTCTCCGGTCTTTCGCATGGCG
>NZ_CAJLKP010000110.1 GCF_905207245.1 uncultured Bacteroides sp.
TAGCTTGTCACTTATCGCGCTTCGCGCGATAAATTATCATTTAACTGCCAATCCCTCAACAAATAATCAGTGCAAACATACGTAATCTGTAATAAAATCAGTAACTTTGCACGCAAATTCAATTTAGTAAATAATAATAAAAACAGATATATAATGGGATTTAATGAATTATTAAGCTCGATTTTCGGCAACAAATCCACACGCGACATGAAGGAAATTCAACCGTGGGTGGACAAAATCAAAGCCGCTTACCCGGAAGTTGCCAAACTCGATAACGACGCTCTACGCGCCAAGACAGAAGAACTGAAAACCTACATCTACAATTCCGCTGCCGAACAGCGCGCCAAAGTGGAAGAGCTGAAAGCAGGTATCGAGGAAATCGAACTGGAAAACCGTGAAGAGGTTTTCACACAGATAGATAAGATAGAAAAGGACATACTGGAAACCTACGAGAAAGCACTCGACGAAGTGTTGCCCGTAGCCTTCTCTATTGTGAAAGAAACTGCCAAGCGTTTCTCTGAAAATGAGGAAATCGTAGTTACGGCTACCGAGTTCGACCGCCATCTGGCTGCCACAAAAGACTTCGTACGCATCGAGGATGACAAAGCAATCTATCAGAACCACTGGATGGCAGGCGGCACGGAAGTCACCTGGAACATGGTGCACTATGACGTGCAGCTCTTCGGTGGTGTGGTATTGCATAAAGGTAAGATTGCCGAAATGGCAACTGGTGAAGGTAAGACGTTGGTGGCTACCCTCCCGGTATTCCTCAACGCCCTGACCGGAAACGGTGTGCATGTGGTGACCGTGAACGACTACCTGTCAAAACGTGACTCCGAATGGATGGGCCCGTTGTATATGTTCCACGGCTTGAGCGTAGATTGCATCGACAAGCACCAGCCCAACTCTGACGCACGCCGTCAGGCATATCTGGCAGATATCACGTTCGGTACGAACAACGAATTCGGTTTCGACTACCTGCGTGACAATATGGCCATCAGCCCTAAAGACCTCGTACAGCGCCAGCACAACTATGCCATCGTCGATGAGGTGGACTCCGTATTGATTGACGATGCCCGTACGCCGCTGATTATTTCCGGTCCTGTGCCGAAAGGTGAAGATCAGTTGTTCGAACAACTCCGCCCACTCGTAGAGCGCCTGGTGGAAGCTCAGAAAAAACTGGCTACCCAATATCTGGCCGATGCCAAGCGTCTCATTGCTTCCAATGACAAGAAAGACCAGGAGGAGGGTTTCCTCGCCTTGTTCCGCAGTCACAAAGCATTGCCTAAAAACAAGCCTTTAATTAAATACCTGAGTGAGCAAGGCATCAAGGCCGGTATGCTGAAGACTGAGGAAATCTACATGGAGCAGAACAACAAACGCATGCACGAAGCAACCGACCCGTTGTACTTCGTCATCGAAGAAAAACTGAACAGTGTAGACCTGACAGATAAAGGTGTGGACTTGATTACCGGTAACTCGGAAGACCCTACCCTCTTCGTATTGCCCGACATTGCCGCACAACTTTCCGAACTGGAAAACGAAACACAACTGACTGACGAAGAGCGTCTGGCTAAGAAGGACGAACTAATGACCAACTATGCCATCAAGTCAGAACGTGTGCACACCATCAACCAGTTGTTGAAAGCGTACACCATGTTCGAGATCAATGATGAGTATGTTGTTCTTGACGGTCAAGTGAAGATTGTGGATGAGCAGACCGGACGTATCATGGAAGGTCGTCGCTACTCCGACGGTTTGCACCAGGCCATTGAAGCCAAGGAAAACGTAAAGGTAGAAGCTGCCACGCAGACATTTGCCACTATTACGTTGCAAAACTACTTCCGTATGTATCACAAACTCTCGGGTATGACCGGTACTGCCGAAACGGAAGCAGGTGAGTTGTGGGACATCTACAAGTTGGACGTAGTGGTGATTCCCACCAACCGCCCCATCGCCCGTAAAGATATGAACGACCGCGTTTACAAAACAAAACGCGAGAAATATAAAGCAGTTATCGAAGAAATCGAACAGTTGGTGCAAGCCGGACGTCCCGTTCTGGTAGGTACTACGTCAGTAGAAATCTCCGAAATGCTGAGCAAGATGTTAACTATGCGCAAGATTGAGCACAACGTGTTGAATGCTAAATTGCACCAGAAGGAAGCAGACATCGTAGCGAAAGCCGGTTTCAGCGGAACAGTAACCATTGCCACCAACATGGCAGGTCGTGGTACGGACATCAAGCTGAGTCCGGAAGTGAAAGCTGCGGGCGGCTTAGCCATCATCGGTACCGAGCGTCATGAGTCCCGCCGTGTAGACCGCCAGTTGCGCGGACGTGCCGGACGTCAAGGTGACCCGGGTTCTTCCGTGTTCTTCGTGTCACTGGAAGACGACCTGATGCGTTTGTTCTCTTCCGACCGTATCGCGGGGGTTATGGACCGCCTAGGCTTCAAGGAAGGTGAAATGATTGAGCACAAGATGATTTCCAACTCCATCGAACGTGCACAGAAGAAGGTGGAAGAAAACAACTTCGGTGTACGTAAACGTTTGCTGGAATATGATGACGTGATGAATAAGCAGCGTACCGTTGTGTACACCAAACGCCGTCATGCCCTGATGGGTGAACGTATCGGTATGGACATCGTCAACATGATTTGGGACCGCGTTGCCGCTGCCGTTGAAGCACCCGACTACGAAAACTGCAAAATGGACTTCCTCCAGACACTTGCTATGGAGGTTCCTTTCAGCGAAGAACAATTCCGCAATGAAAAGAAAGAGAAGCTTGCAGACAGTGCTTTCAATGCAGCAATGGAGCTGTTTAAACAGAAAACGGACCGCATGGCACAAATCGCTTATCCGGTTATCAAGCAGGTTTATGAGACTCAAGGACATATGTATGAGAACATCCTTATCCCCATTACAGACGGTAAGCGCATGTACAACATCTCCTGTAACCTGAAAGCCGCTTATGAGAGCCAGTGTAAGGAAGTGGTAAAAGCTTTTGAAAAGTCAATCCTACTGCACGTCATCGACGAATCGTGGAAAGAAAACCTTCGGGAACTCGACGAGCTGAAACATTCTGTGCAGAATGCAAGTTACGAGCAGAAAGACCCGTTGTTGATTTACAAACTGGAGTCTGTAAACTTGTTCGACACAATGGTTAACAAGATCAATAATCAGACCATCTCTATCCTGATGCGCGGACAGATTCCGGTGCAGGAGCCGCAAGAAATACGCCAAGCTGCTCCCGAACAGAAGCAGGACATGAGCAAATATCGCGAACAGAAGGCAGACCTGAGTGACCCTAATCAGCAGGAAGCCGCCCAGCACGACACACGCGAAGTGAAACGTGAACCAGTTCGTGCGGAAAAGACAGTGGGACGCAACGATCCCTGTCCTTGCGGAAGTGGTAAGAAGTTCAAGAACTGCCACGGAAAGAATATGTAGGCAGCGATTATGTCTTAGTGATTAGTGATAAGTATGCTAATCACTAATCACTAATAAAAGCCTCAAACGGTTAAAAACTGTTTGAGGCTTTTATATATCCATACAAAAGCGTATTTTTGTTATTATTAGATAAAGAAGAAGCTTATGACTAAATATTCATACTCCCTATTAATCTGCTGTGCTGTGCTTTTTGCTGGTTGCCAAAGCATAGAGCAACTGTCCATTGACTATATGTTACCGGCGGAAGTCAGCTTTCCGGCCAGCCTCAAGCGTGTAGCTGTGGTAAATAATATGCCACCCATTCCGGACAATCAATTGATTGTGGAAGAAGCTGATGAGAAGAAAAAAGACAAGACAGAAGTAGCACGCAAGACAGCCTACTTCAACGGGGATTCCAAAATAGCCACAGAATCACTGGCCGAAGCAATTGCCCATGAAAATTACTTCGACGAAGTCATTATTTGCGACTCTGCCCTACGTGCCAACGACATGATTCCACGTGAAAGCACACTCAGCAGAAGCGAAGTGACGAAACTCACCGAAAGTTTGGGTGTAGACTTCCTGATAGCACTGGAGAATGTACAGATACGTTCTCTTCGCAAAATTGAGTATCTGCCAGAATGGGGAATATATGCAGGAACGCTGGATGCTAAGGTATACCCTACTGTAAAAGTGTATCTGCCTAAGCGAAGCGGTCCAATGGTGACCGTCAACGCTAATGACAGTATATTCTGGGAGCATACAAGTGCTAATATGGCTTTAGCAGGTTCAGGCCTTATTAGCGATGAGGATATGTTGAAAGAAGCATCCGAATTTGCAGGTACTGTTCCCGTCAAACACATGCTGCCATACTGGACCACAGCTTCCCGCTATCTCTTTACGGGTGGTTCTGTGAATATGCGTGATGCTGCCGTTTTTGTTCGCGAGGATAATTGGGAAAAGGCAATCGAGCTTTGGAAGCAGACTTATGAAAAAAAGAAAAAAGGGAAACAGAAAATGTATGCTGCTTATAATATTGCCTTAGGATATGAAATGCAGGACAGCATCCATCAAGCAGAAGAGTGGGCATTGAAAGCGCAGAAGGAGGCATATAACATTGATAAAATAGAAGAGAAGAAAAATCAGGTCAGTGTAGATTTTAGCGATGTCCCCAACTACTTTGCAGTAACCCGTTATTTGAATGCATTGCAGGAACGAAAGGAAGGGATGACCCGCCTGAATGCCCAAATGCAACGATTTAACAACGATTTTTAGCCAAATGATGCAGAGGTAATTATTTTTTTTATACCTTTGAACATCCATTAAGAAAGAATATCATTATGAAACTGAGCCAAGCATCCTTATCGCTCCTCGAAACGACCATTAAACATTCAGTCGGCAAGTACATTTGCGGCTGTGAACAAACCATTGTGACCGACATTCATCTGCAAGCAAACCAGAACTCCGGTGAGTTGACTATATTGGATGATGAAGATGAAGAATTGGCGAACATAACCATTGAAGAATGGCTGACTTATGACGGAGACGACTTCTACGAAAACGTAGAACGCACTCTCTCCACTTTACTCAATAATATGAAGAATGGTGGTGACTTTGACAAATTATCCATTCTGAAACCTTACTCATTCGTATTGGTGGATGATGAGAAAGAAACCGTTGCCGAATTGTTATTAATGGATGATGATACACTGCTCGTTAATGAGGAACTACTGAAAGGCTTGGATGAGGAATTGGATGCTTTCCTGAAAGATTTATTGGAAAAATAATTCTATTAAAATAGTTGCTGGAGCTTAGCTCTTGGCATAAAAAAGTTAGCCCTTGCAATAATCGATTATTGCAAGGGCTAATTGTTTTTTCGCATAAAAGCTTTACGCTTTCTTCAATGCAGCAATACTCTCCTTCAAAGAGTTGATGATACTTTCTGCATCTGCCTGCTTCTTGCGTTCCATTTCAAGAACGGCAGCAGGAGCATTATTCACAAACTTCTCATTGCTCAGCTTCTTCATTACGCCTTGCAGGAAGCCTTCTTTGTGCTTCAATTCAGCTTCCATACGGATGATTTCAGCTTCCACATCAATCATGTTGCCCAAAGGCACAGCATATTCTGTTGTCCCCACCATGAATGAAGCTGCCCCATCTGCTTTGGCATCCACCACTTCGATAGCTGAAAGGTTACACATCTTTGCAATAACTGCGTTGAATGCAGCAACCGGACTCTCACCTACTACCTGCAATTCCAGTGCTTCCTTCTGAGCGATATTCTTCTGTAGACGGATGGAGCGAACATTACTAATCACCTCTTTCACCACTTCAAATTGGCGAATAGTCTCGCCGTCTACATAGGTATTTATAGTTAAAGGACATACCATGAGACTTTCACCTTCTTCGCGCTCGTACATCTGTTGCCAGAGTTCTTCGGTAATGAACGGCATGAACGGATGAAGCAAATGAAGCAGATTATCGAAATAGCCAATCGTAGCACCATGAATTGAACTGCTGATACCTTGTCCATAAGCCGGCTTAATAATTTCGAGGTACCAGGAAGAGAATTCATCCCAGAACAATTTATAAACGGCCATAAGGGCTTCGCTCAAGCGATATTTACTAAACAAGTCAGCTACCTCAGCAGCCACCTCATTCTGTTTGGATTCAAACCAGAACGCCGCCAGCCTTGCAGCTTCAGGCACAGGCTGACTATCATCGATTTTCCAACCGCTTACCAAGCGGAAAGCATTCCATATCTTATTGCAGAAATTACGTCCTTGTTCGCAAAGCGCATCATCAAACAATATATCATTTCCGGCAGGAGCCGCCAACATCATACCCATACGCACACCATCAGCACCAAACTTCTCAATCAACTCCAACGGGTCGGGCGAGTTACCAAGAGACTTGGACATTTTGCGTCCTTGCTTATCACGAACAATACCCGTAAAATATACGTTCTTGAATGGCATTTTTCCTTCATATTCATATCCTGCCATAATCATACGGGCTACCCAGAAGAATATAATATCCGGACCAGTTACCAGGTCACTTGTGGGATAGTAATAATCAATTTCCTCATTGCCCGGATTATTAATGCCGTCAAACAGAGAAATAGGCCACAACCACGAAGAGAACCAAGTATCCAAACAGTCTTCGTCCTGACGAAGGTCTTCCATCGTTAAAGCGGAATTACCCGTTTTTTCTTTAGCCAGTTTCAGAGCTTCTTCTTCCGTGGCAGCCACCACATAACCTCCTTCCGGAAGGAAATATGCCGGAATACGGTGTCCCCACCACAACTGACGGCTGATACACCAATCCTTGATGTTCTCCATCCAGTAGCGATAAGTGTTCTTATATTTGGCAGGATAGAATTTTAAATCATCATTCATTACCGGTGGCAAGGCCATATCTGCAAAATGCTGCATTTTCAGGAACCATTGCATAGAGAGCTTTGGCTCGATAACTACATTGGTACGTTCAGAATAACCTACCTTGTTAGTATAAGCCTCTACCTTGTCCAGCAAACCGGCAGCTTCGAGGTCCTTCTCTATCTGCTTGCGTACATCAAAACGGTCCATGCCAATATAAAGACCTGCCGCTTCGCTCAACGTGCCATTGTCATTGAAAATATCGATACTTGGCAAGTTATACTTTTCACCCAACATGTAGTCGTTCACATCATGAGCAGGAGTAACTTTCAAACAACCGGTACCGAATTCAATATCTACATACTCATCTTCAATCACCGGAATAGTACGGTTTACCAAAGGCACAATTACTTTTTTACCTTTCAACCATTCGTTTTTCGGATCGTTTGGATTAATACACATAGCAGTATCACCCATAATGGTTTCAGGACGGGTAGTAGCCACTACAGCATAGCGTCCTTCCGAATCACCTTCTACTTTATAGCGCAAGTAATACAATTTACCATGTTCTTCCTTATAGATAACTTCCTCATCAGAGAGAGCAGTCAAAGCTTTCGGGTCCCAGTTCACCATACGCACTCCACGGTAAATCAAACCCTTATTGTAGAGGTCTACAAATACCTTTAGCACGCTTTCACTACGCTTTTCATCCATAGTAAAGGCAGTACGATCCCAGTCACAGGAAGCACCGAGTTTACGAAGTTGTTTCAAGATGATACCTCCATGTTCATCCGTCCAGTCCCAGGCATGTTTCAGAAACTCGTCACGAGTCAGATCAGTTTTCTTGATGCCCTGAGCAGCAAGTTTATTCACCACTTTAGCCTCAGTAGCGATAGAAGCGTGGTCAGTACCCGGCACCCAGCAGGCATTCTTACCTTCCATGCGCGCACGGCGTACCAGAATATCTTGAATGGTATTATTAAGCATGTGTCCCATATGCAACACGCCAGTGACGTTAGGAGGTGGGATGACGATGGTATAAGGCTCACGACCATCGGGTTTTGAACTGAATAATTTGTGGTCCAACCAATATTGATACCACTTTCCCTCTACGTCAGCAGGGTTGTACTTACTTGCTAATTCCATATCTTTAAAATCTGTATATAATTAGTGTATCGTGAATAACGGGCGCAAAATTACTAAATTAAATTCAAATCTTACCACCCTCCGGCGCTTTCTGTGCGGAGAACGATAATTTATAACCTTCATAAAGGGCTATTCCATAAAATACGATTGTCATAGAGGCTATATTCTCCACCACCACAGACATTATTTCACTATAATCGGCGTTCAGGAGAACATCCATAAAAGAAACGTCATTGTCCTTTGCCACCCAGCCTACAATAGAGAAGAAATCGCCCATGACACAGCTCACCAAAGCTAAGACGGCACCAATAATGCCGAATATGGGACGTATTCCTTTTCCCTGGCGCATCGCTATTCCTACCAAAAAGCCGACACCAATAGCCATATATCCTATTTGATATCCGGTAGAAATAGATACCAAGGCCCAGGCCACAGCTCCCACAACACATGCCAGCGTTCCGAGCAATACCGCTTTCGGCAGGTTTTCTTCAGCCAGCAGTTTCTCCTTGTCCACATACGCGGAATAATCTTCTGGTTTTGGGGTGGGAGCCATCCTCTCTAGCTCCTCGTCTTTCAGATAGCTCTCGCATTCTCCCTGAAAAGCAGGGAGAGCTCCTGTACGTTTGCAAACCAGTCCTCTTCCATTTACGAAATCGCGTGAAACACAATTACGGCAATAGCGTTCAATGTCATTCTGTTCAGTCATAATCACAGTGTCTAATGTTGTTACTTAATTAATAGTTTTTGTGCAAATATAAAGCTATTTTCCTGTGTGACATTTAATAAATGTATATTTTTGCCTTTCAAATACGATTTGAGAATGGAATATAAGCAAAAGATTCGTTATATAGCCCTATGTGTGCTATTATTGATTATTTGGAGCACGCAACTCATCCCGGCTATGGGAAAAGTATATGCCCATGATATATATCCGGTCATTGCATACTGCCTATCCTCCTTCTCACGGTTGATTCCCTTTGCCATCGGAGATTTATTCATAGCCCTCAGCATTGCGAGTGTACTTCTCTACCCTGCTTATGCCCGATGCTTTCAAAAGAAAAAATGGAAACATATTCTGCTGAACGACGTCGAATATCTATTATGGATATACGTATGGTTCTACCTTGCGTGGGGGTTGAATTACTCCCAGCCCAATTTCTATCAACGCACAAGCATCCCCTACACTGCATACACGCCGGATAACTTTCAGGAGTTTGTTGATGATTATATTGAAAAGCTGAATGCATCCTACGTAGATGTGACTTCAATCAACAAAGACCTCATCCGCCGGGAAACTGTTCGCGGATACAACCAAATCAGCGACACACTGGGTGTACATCGTCCTTTCCATAAATCTCCCCGGGCAAAGACGATGCTTTTCACCCCGTTGATATCCATGGTCGGGGTCACCGGAAGTATGGGGCCATTCTTCTGTGAATTCACTTTGAACGGTGATTTACTCCCTTCACAATACCCTGCCACATACGCCCATGAACTGGCACACTTATTAGGTATCTCCAGCGAAGCGGAAGCCAACTTCTACGCATATCAGGTATGTACTCGTTC
This sequence comes from uncultured Bacteroides sp., assembly GCF_905207245.1. Taxonomy (GTDB): domain Bacteria; phylum Bacteroidota; class Bacteroidia; order Bacteroidales; family Bacteroidaceae; genus Bacteroides. The sequence goes on from NZ_CAJLKP010000110.1 coordinate 9,516, forward strand.
ACAGGCACGGGGCATCCGTTTTTGCGGATACTTTTCTGTATTAGGGCATGTACTTGTCAATGCCCGCCGACTGACAAATGAAGAACAGTACAAAGAACTTTTCAACAAGATACGCCCTGAAATCATAGAACTGTCTCAGAAGAATCATAAATACTGGATGGAAAAATACAGCCCCCTTATTGGAGACATACAAGACTGCATATATGACCTGTATCTGAAAGGAAACAAGATACAAAGTGGGCGTAAGAATTATTCTGAAGTAGTGGGGCTACTTATTTCCTACGAAACTTGGAAAAAATTAATAATTAAAAATTAATAATTAAAACTCATGTCACATACAAGAAAAGAACAAATGGAAGCCTTCGGACGCTTCCTCGACATACTCGACGAACTTCGCGAGAAATGTCCCTGGGACCGCAAACAGACCAACGAAAGCCTGCGCCCCAATACCATTGAAGAAACCTATGAACTTTGCGATGCCCTGATACGTAATGACAAAGACGAGATCTGTAAGGAACTGGGCGATGTACTGCTCCATGTGGCTTTTTATGCCAAAATAGGTTCAGAAAAAGGTGATTTTGACATGAAGGATGTGTGCGACCGCCTGTGCGAAAAGCTAATTTTTCGCCATCCCCATGTATTCGGTGATGTAAAAGCCGATACCGCCGGACAAGTTTCTGAAAACTGGGAACAACTGAAACTGAGAGAAAAAGGTGGAAACAAAAGTGTCCTGAGTGGCGTACCCTCTGCCCTGCCGTCATTAATCAAAGCCTACCGCATACAGGATAAAGCCCGCAATGTTGGCTTCGACTGGGAAGAGCGCGAACAAGTCTGGGACAAGGTGAAAGAAGAAATTCAGGAATTCCAGGAAGAAGTCACCAATATGGATAAGGATAAGGCAGAAGCTGAATTCGGGGATGTTTTATTCAGCCTCATCAATGCCGCTCGCCTCTACAAAATCAATCCGGATAATGCATTGGAGCGTACTAACCAAAAGTTCATCAATCGCTTCAATTATCTGGAAGCACACACCATCAAAGAAGGTAAGAACCTGCACGAGATGACCTTAGAAGAGATGGATAGCATCTGGAACGAGGCTAAGAAGCTGGAAAAGGGGAAATAACAAGGGAAACAGTTGACAAGGGGACAAGGACTATGCGGTATGATAGCGCAATTCCTTGTCCCCTTGTTAACTGTTTCCCTTATCAACTATTCTATTTTTTCTTTCCTTGCGGTTTCTGAGGTTCTCCCTTTTTATTATGCATTCCTTTCAACAACTCACGGTTAAAGCGCATTTCAGCACGCTGCACCATATATATCTTTCTACTCGGAATAATTTTCTTGAACTTCTCAAAATAGGTTTTCTCCAGACGGTTGGTAGCAATACGGGCATCATACACTCCCTCTAAAATCTCATTATATTGCGCCTCAGTAGTCTTTTCATCCCTTCCTTTACGAAGTAAGTTCCATGCTTCATCATTCAACTGCTTTTTGCGATCTTGCAATTCAAAATAAACAGGAAAGAATTTGGCAGCTTCCTCCTTGGTCAGTTCCGCTTTCTCCGTGATATATGCTTTTTGTTTAGCACGGAATTCCTCCGGAGACAAATGCTGGTTACATCCGTCCATGGCCCACAACAGGGGTGTGAAACTGCACATCACAATAAGTAAAACAATTAGTTTTTTCATTTTCTTCTCAATACAATTAAGTTGTTTGCACTCACATCACTCTACACTGGCATCTGTAAGATAGACATACAACGAATAATCATCCAGCATGGAATTATCCAATACTGTACTGATATATTCATCCGAAACTACTTCCGTTTCAGTATCGTCCATCGCAATCTGATCAGTAGCAGTTGTACGGTCAGCAGAAGCAACGCGGATAATCAATGCTGCACCGGCAAACATGGCAGTCATATATAACCACGGCTTAATTCTCTCCCACTTCGTAGGTTCTTTTTTAATAAATACAGGGGTCTCCTTTTCCGGAAGCCGGCTCATCACCTCTGAAGTAAGATTTTCAAAGTATCCGTCAGGAACACGAAAAACATTTTCTTTTCCTACCTTCTTCAAGATGTTATCTTCTTCTTTCATAAGCTTTTTTCCTTTCTGTTAGGTTAGACTACGTTTTTTAGTAAAGGTTTAAACCTCTCCCTCTAAAAACTTCTCGATTTTTTTAACTGCATGATGATATGAGGCTTTCAGAGCACCGACAGATGTACCGAAGATATTGGACATCTCCTCGTATTTCATTTCCTGATAATACTTTAGATTAAATACCATACGCTGTTTTTCCGGTAAAGTAAGCAATGCCTTTTGCAAGGATCGCTGTGCCCGGTCACCCGAAAAATAAGGATCGCTTTCCAATTTTTGAAGCACGGAAGCATCTTCATCATCAATAGAGACTGTGGACATAGCACGCTGTTTATTCAGAAAAGTCAGACATTCATTCAAAGCAATGCGATAGAGCCACGTAGAAAGCTTTGCATCTCCGCGGAAGTAATCAATATTCGTCCATGCCTTGATGAAGGTATTCTGAAGTAAATCGTTGGCATCTTCATGCAAAAGTACCATACGACGAATTTGCCAGTATAATTGTTCGCTATACTGCGCAACAATCAACTCAAATCCTCGCTTTTGTGTACTTTCCTCTTGTAGAAGTTCCAGCACTTCGCGTTCATTATAGGAAGGATTCATAAGTATCTATTCCGTTTTGTTTATTTGATTACCACTTTCCGCACTACATTTCCAATCTTAAAGATGTAATAACCTTTAGGTAAATTCACCTGAACCGTGGCATCCGTAGAGTCAATGCGTATAGTGGTAAGTTTCACGCCTACAATGTTGTAGACTTCCATTTGGGAACCGGGTTCTGCATTCTGCACGCGCACCTGATTATCCGCCGAAACAGTCAGTACAATTGTAGAAGACGGCTGCTCTTTCTGTGCCGTTTCCTGCTTCCGACCGTCCTGCGCCCATGCTACGGACTGTGACGAAAAAGTCAACAAAAAGAAAAAACAATAGAGTAACTTTCTCATCTATAAGCCTATGTTTTCAGATTATTCTGTACAAATATACGGTATTCGGTTCGATAAAACAAAAATCATCTGGCTAAATTAGCGTTTATATACTCAAACACAACGTCTCCTTCGCCAGCACCGTCGCAGGGAAGACAACTGAAGCCTCCTCGAGCAAAATAGTTTCATCTTCATTACGGGCAGAAAAATGCCCAATCACCAACTTCTTCACACCTGCCGCTTTTGCTATCTCTCCTGCCTGTGGGGCTGTAGTATGAAAAGTCTCCCTGGCACGAGGCAAATCTGCATTTGCAAAAGTAGCTTCATGAAACAGTAAATCCACTCCTTTAATCTGCTCCACTATCTCAGGCATATAAATAGTATCTGAGCAATAAGCATAACTTCGTGGCGGGTCCGACGGACGGGTCAACACGGAGTTAGCAATAGTTTTACCTTCAGGAGTCACATAATCCGTTCCATTCTTTATCTTATTCAATTCATACACTGGCACTTCATAAAAATCAACCATTTCCCGAATTATATGATTAGGGCGCTGCTTCTCTGCAAACAGAAAACCACAACAAGGCATGCGATGACGCAATGGAATGGTAGTAACTGTCAAAGAACGGTCTTCGTATATCACTCCAGGCTCCTTTGTTTCAAATTCATGAAAAAGAACATTATACGTCATCTGCCGACAAAAGAAATCCAGCATCGGAGCTAATAAAGCTTCCAATCCCTTCGGTGAATGAATGTGCAACTCTGCAGTACGTCCCAATAAGTTAAGTGTAGAAATCAATCCCCATAAACCAAAGCAATGATCGCCATGCAGATGTGAAATAAAGATATGATTCAGACGAGAAAACTTCAGCTTTGATTTACGGAACTGCAACTGTGCTCCTTCCCCACAATCTATCATATAAAGTTTGTCACGCACATTCACTACTTGCGAAGAGGAAAAGTGGCGGGTGGTAGGTAGAGCAGAACCACACCCGAGTATATGTAATTCAAATTTCTCCATAACACTACAAAGATACGGAAATTCACTACAGAGAACACAGAGGATACAGAGTTTTTTCTTCTTAATGGATAAACTCATGTCCTCAGTAGTAAAAAAGAAAGGGTGCCTTCCACAAGCACCCTTTACCTTATTTATATATAGAAGTGATTACTTCTTTCCAGCTTCCATTTGCTCTTTCAAAGCAGCCAGAGCGTCGATGTCGCCCAGAGTAGTAGAAGCAGCCTGGTTTTGAATAGCCGGAGCGTCTTCTCTCTTATTGCCAGCCGGCTTCTTACCAGCAGCCTTCTTTTCTGCTCTTTCTTCTGCCTTTGCAGCATCTTCGAAGATACGGCTGTGAGAAAGAATGATACGCTTAGCATCTTTGTTGAACTCGATAACCTTGAATGACAGTTTCTCGTCCATCTGAGCCTGAGAACCATCTTCCTTAACGAGGTGTTTCGGAGTAGCGAAACCTTCTACGCCATAAGGCAGAGCAACAACAGCACCCTTATCCAGCATTTCGATGATAGTACCTTCGTGTACAGAACCTACAGTAAATACAGTTTCGAAT
>NZ_CAJLKP010000111.1 GCF_905207245.1 uncultured Bacteroides sp.
GCACATAAGAAGGAGAACAAAGAAAATATCAAGGAGAGACTTTTTAGTCAGCCCCCTTTATTCTTAATCTTTGTCGGACTACAAACTTTAGGAGGTCTGATATGAACAATCCATTTGTAACCAACGGTTATGTTTCTCCGAAGTATTTCTGCGATCGGGAAACAGAGACTAATTCATAAGCGTACGAAAATTATACAAAACATAATACTTCTCCGGCATTTGTAAGTTCAGTGTCGGATTGAATGGGATTCAGTATACGACTGAATAGGGTTCAGTCGTATACTCATCCCTATTCAGTCGTATACTGATTATACCCCCTCTCTGAATATATTCCAGACGGTCTTCGGAGAAATATATAATGAAGGTAAAAATTAGATACGTTTCTCCGTTTAGTAATAGCTGACCTTCACGTTGCTGACTTCCACACTTCCCGAATAGCTGTTGATAGACCACGGATTCTTCTGCATCCCATAAATGCGGTTCGTATAAGCCACATTGTCATTGATGTAAACCACACAAATCGAGTTGTCCGTGCAGATTGTTACATGATATACATTGTCGGAAGGAGTGGGGAACAGATATCCGTCTATTCCGTCAATGAAGCCTTTGCCTTCATCTCCCTCTTCCTCAAAGTTAATCTTCCGCTTGTTATTGTTATCTTCCGGGTTCACCACAATGGTGTAGTACTTTTTAGAGTCAGTACCGCGCACCAGCGAAATACCGAATCTATCCGCATTGCTTGCCGTCTTTACGGTAAACGAAATCTTGTTGCATACATTCAGACGGTTGAAAAGTACATACGCATTGTCCGTCAGTGTGTAGCTGCCGTTACTTTCAGATACCCCGTTGCTCTTTTCCATGACCTTCACGTCAGAATCGGTTGTGTATTTCCGGCTGATACCTTCTATCAGTCCCAAAGACAGTGTTCCGTCTTCATGCTGGATGATTTTGTGCGTAACCAGGCTACCTGCCCATTCCGGTTCGTTGGGAGAAGCGCCGACTGCGGTGTTGTCGTTGCCCGAGCGGGTGGGGCACCATCCCCAGATATACCGGTTGGTACCGTCCGAAGCTGTTTTTCCGGCATAGAAACCACGGGAATCGAGAAAACCTTCGTGGTCATCGGGCCAGATGCCGGCATCATTTGCTGTGGTAGCTTTCAGCTCGTCGAGGGTTCGTCCTTTGAAGTATTGCACCTTGCGTACAGCTGCATGCATTTCCGAATAAACCAGATACCACCAGTCGCCCATTTTGAAGACATCGGGACATTCATAGAAACGGTCCCACATCATGGTCATGAATACGCCTACGTGTTCCCAGGTCTTCATATCCGCAGAGGTATATTCCGCCAGTACGCCTTTGCCGCTCTTCACAGTGGAAACGAGCATGTGATACTTCCCGTCTTCTCCCTCAAATACAAAGGGGTCGCGGAAATCGTTCTTGCTGTATCCGTCGGTGTCACCTTTCAGATAGAAAGTGCGGTTTTTGGTCCACGTCTTGAAGTCGGGAGAGGTGGCGTACATTACGACCTGCCCATTCTGGGATGAAGTGGGTTGATATTTGTTGCCCGTGTAGAAGGTATAGTATAAACCGTCCGAAGGATTATAAATAGTGCTTCCCGTTCCGATGGCTGCATCCTGTTCCGCCAGTCCGCCGCAGGAAATCAGTTCGCCCATAGAGGTGTATGAGGCGGCATCTTGGGTACTTACCGCCCATATAGGGTGGTAAGTGCCTGCCTGGTTCGGGCGGTATTCCTGTAGATACATGATTTTGAAATCCCCTGCCTGCGCATCGTAAAATGGCATCGGGTCGCCTACATAACCCACATAAGGTTTGTAGTATGTATCGAAATTCATTGCATCCGTCGAAGCAAAGTAAGTGGCTGTTCCGTTCCAGTCCTTTTGAGTCAGAACCGGATCATTGTCATCGTTGCAACTGCTGAAGGAAGTGACCATCATTGCAGCCAATGTAAGTGAATATATCATTGTTTTCATATATTAGTTTTTTATTTACCTGTTAAATAGTTGATTGCGTTCTCTGTCAGTCTGCCCACATTGCCGTGGTATTTATCTGCCGAAGCGTCTACGCCGTAAGCATACCAGTCATAGCATCCCGAACCGATACACATGATACCGCCCTTGCTGCCTTCTGCCGGATATTCCCATGCCACGATGGCTCCGTCGCCGCCATAACCCAGGTCGATGCCGCCATGGTTGGTACGCCATACTTCATTCGTGGCATAGCCGCCCCAATCGGAACCGATGTGCCATTGTGCCGTGCTGTTAGTGGTCCGGTAGCCGGCATCGAAGGTGTAAACCTTGTCCGTTTCGCCACTGTTCATTATCAGGTTCTGATAGAGTGGGTGGGACTCGTGTCCCTGGATAAAGAAATTCCAGGCGCCACCGGTTATTTCACCGCTTTCTTCCGATTGTCCCCAGCAGTTGTTCGGGTTGTTGCCGTCCAGGGTAGCACCCAGCTTGGCAGCATAATAGGTGGCGTAGCGGGTGAGCAGCAGGTTCATACCGTTGTTATACAGTTCCTTCATCTTCACCAGTGCACTGACTGCCGCAGGAGCTGCATTATCAAATTTATCCATATTGTCGATACCGCCGTCTATGTGTAGATGCCACCACATGAGTTCACATTCGCTCAGGTCAACCCGTCCTGCCTGCACATCCGCAAAGGAGATGTACTGTGCGTTGGCAACATTGTTCAGCATCCAGGTGGCCGCCTCTATCTCTTCCGGGTTCAGTTCGTCCAGCGTTGCTGCCAAGCCTACATATACGGCACTTGGGGCATCGGTCGGGATAACCGTAACCGTATAAACGGCAGTTGCGGTATTATACGAAACAGTGAATTCCACAGGGTTGGTAAAGTCGACCGCCTGACCGGATGCCGGCATAACTACCGCTCCTGCCGAAGTGGTGATTACGGGAACCAGGTTTCTTACATCCACCGTACTGGGGATGCGCACAGTGATGGTACGTTTGTTTTGGTCAATCACTCCGGCGTATGCATCATTCAGCTTGAATGAAAGAATTCTGGCTTCATCATGCTTGATGTTGACCGTATAATCCAGAAAAACATCTCCGTTGGTCACTTTTATTACTTGCGGGAACGAGAAGTTCAGCACATCGCCCGCCTTCACTGAAGCTACGGCGCCTTCGGACACTTCAATACCCGTGACTTTCATTGCATCCGTGTCATACACCTCAGGAACTGCCACGGTTATGGTCTTGTTTGTCCGGTCGATTGCCCCTGCATAATTCTCATCCAGTTCAAAGGCGGTCAGCCATGTGTCGCCGTCCAGTTGAAGGTTGGATTTATTGTCATCGCTGCATCCCGGGAGGGTAAACACCAGTGCAGTGCCCAGGAGAAGCGTATTTAGTTTATTCAATATTGATTTCATAATGTTCTTGTTATTTTAAGGTTACCAGTTACCGCAATTCTGTGAATAGTTTCCATTGCTGGCGCTCATCTGTGCAAACGGAATAGGCAGATACTCATTCTTGTTTTTGGTGAATGACGCATTGGTGTAGATGGTGCAGTCGGCAGCTTCTTCGGCATAGAACTTGTTCAACACTTCTGCTGCTTCCCCCCATCTCACGAGGTCGAAGAAACGTTCCGATTCCAAAGCCAGCTCCACACGGCGTTCAAACTTCAGCAATTTCAGGGCATCCGCCTGTGAGTAACTTCCCGTATAGGGCTGCACGTTGAAGCGTACGCCATATTCCATTTCGTAGTCGGCGATGGCTACCGTGCTTTGTTTGGCACGGTTACGCACTTCGTTTATCAGGTCGATGGCTTCGCTGGTGCGTCCGTCGTTCAGTTGGATTAATGCTTCGGCACGCATCAACAGTACGTCCGAGTAGCGCAGAACGATACGGTTCATCGGCGAACCCCACCAGGAACCTTTAATCAGATAACCGCCATCGGGGTCTACATTGTGTTTCAAGGTGACGTAGTAGCCGTAAAGTCCGTTGCTGCGGCTCCAGGTGGTCGATTCATCCATCATATACTTCTTGTTGAACTCATACGGGAATCCGGGCATACCTACCGTGAGGAAAAGGCGCGGGTCGGCATAATCGGATTGTGAATTGTAATCACGGCTGTTGAAAGCATCCAGCAACGGATATCCGTTGGCGTCTGTCCTGAATGCGTTCACCAAGTTCTGGCTGGGTTTGTAGAAGTCGCAACCGCCATCGGTGACACCCGGAATATTGGGAACAATCAAACCGTAAGACCAGTTACAGTTACCGTTTTTGGTACCGTCGTTCATGGAGTATTGCATGGCCCACAGGGATTCAACGCCATTCTCGTACTGAGGTTCTGGACGGAAGTTATTGTGGAAGTCAGATTCCAGTCCGTAACCGCCTGCCGACATGATGGCTTTGTCCGTGTACTGCACCACTTTCACCAGGTCTTCCGTGCTGATACTCGTCACTTCGTGGTTGTCCGCATTGTCTTGGTGATAAGCTTTATAGAGATAAGTCTTAGCCAGATAAGCTGCTGCGGCGGCTTTGGCTGGACGTCCCTTGTCGGCCTGCTTCACGGGGAGGTTGTCATAGGCGAACTGAAAATCGTCGGCAATCTGTTGCCAGCCTTCATCGTTGCTATAGGTAGTATTGGAAAGGTAATTGTATTCTTCCGGCGACAGGTTGGCATCATTGGCAAACGGAATCTTCTTGTACAGACGTTTCAGGAGGAAGTGTCCGTGGGCACGCAGGAATCTCATTTCGGCAATGCGCTGTTGTTTCAGTGAATAGGTGCTTTCGTCCACCTGCTCCAGAAGTTGCAGGGAGGTGTTGACGCGTGAGATACAGTTGTACAGGCGTTGCCACATGTCGCTGATGTTCCATGCCGTAGTCATGATGCCCTGCGAGATGTCCAGTGCATGGAATACGTCACCGTCTTCCGTACCGTTTCCACCTTTGTAGGCATCGTCCGAGCGTACGTCGTAGTTCCACATGGAGAAAGAAGAGTTGATATCTTCGGCGGTAATCCACACGGCATAGGCGGAGATTACCAGATTGTCGATGTAAGCCGGGTCCTTCAGTTGTTCGTCGCTGATGGTTCCCTGGGGGAGCTGGTCTTCCAGGAAATCTGTGCAACTGCCGCACATCAGGGAAAGACCTAAAACTGCTGTATATATTAATTTTCTCATAAGTAATTGATTTATTGATTTAGAAACCTACATTAACGCCGAAAGTCAGATTCATCGGGATAGGATAACCATAGTTGGCATTCTCCGGGTCTACTCCGGTAAACTCCTTGCTTTTGATAGTCAGCAAGTTCTGGGCACTTACATAGAAGCGCAGACGGTCCATTTTCAGCTTTTGGGAGAAGACTTTCGGAACATTGTAACCTATCTGTATATTACGCAGTTTCAAGAAAGAGCCATTCTCTACGAAATAAGTTGAAACACGTTTTTCATTGTTTATATCGCTGCGCGACAGTGCCGGAATATCAGAATTCGGGTTAGTCGGAGACCAGGCATCGAGCACCCGTTTACCCTTGTTCAGGAAACCGATGTTGAGGCCGCTCCAAAGGTCTGTTTCTTTTTTCAGGTCACTGATTACGTCTACTCCCTGAACACCTTGCCAGAACATGGTGAGGTCGAAGTTCTTGTATTCAAGATAGATATTCAGACCATAGCTGAATGCAGGCGTCGGGTCGTATATCCACTTCTGGTCTTTCTCGTTGATGATACCGTTATTGTCCAGGTCGCGCCAACGGATACGTCCCACTCCGGCACCTTCCTGGGTGGCATGGTTGTCGACTTCTTCTTGCGATTTGAAGATGCCGTCGGCCACGTAACCCACCTGCGAACCGTTGGCATGGCCGATAACGCTCTGTACGCCATTACCGCCGAAAGTACCGTTGGCTGCTACGGTAGCGGGTAGTTTGGTGATTTCATTCCGGTAGGTGGAGACGTTGGCATTCAGGTCATATTTCAATCCGAATGAAGTCTGGTTACGATAACCGAGGTTGAGTTCCACACCCATGTTTTTCATTTCTCCGGCATTAATCCATTGGCTGCTGCCTTCGCCCATGGCTGCGATACCTGCCATCTGCACCAGTATGTCCGTTGTCTTTTTGTAGAACCAGTCGAACGAACCGTACAGGCTTTGTTTGAACAGGGAGAAGTCGAGACCCAGGTTGGTCTGTGTGGTTGTTTCCCATTTGATGTTGTCATTACCGATTTGGTTGCGCTTGAAACCGGATTGAAGAATGCTTCCGCCATTGGTTCCGGCAATGTCGTAAGAAGTGCCGTAACTCTGACCGCCCGATTCCGTCACACCATAGTTGGGAACGTAAATCGTGTGGCGGGCGATGTTGGAAATTTCCTGATTACCGGTCTGTCCCCATGAACCACGGATTTTCAAATCGTCTATCCAGGTGAGGTCCTGCATGAACTTCTCACGGTTCAGGCGCCATCCCAGTGACACGGAAGGGAAAGTGGCATAGCGGTTGTTCTTGCCGAAGCGTGAAGAACCGTCACGGCGAACCGTTACAGAGAACAGATATTTATCATCATATGTATAGTTTAGTTTTCCGAAGAAGGAAACCAGCGAATAACCTTCACCGGCACCGTAAGCCTGGGCAGTGCCCGAACCGGCATCCGGCCACATATAGTCGGGAGTCAGGATGGCGTAATCCTCTTTATAACCGGAGAAGTGAATATCATCTTCACGGTTCAGTTCCATACCGATCATGGCATCACCACGATGCTTGCCGATTTCCAGGTTATAGGTAGCGATGGCATTCCACATCCATTTCGTCCAGTGTTCCTGTTTGGCTTCCACGGCATTCTTGTCATTTGCCACATTGCCTTCGGTAATCGGGTAAGTGAAGATGCGTTGCGATTTCTGTGCATAGTCCAGTCCGAATGTGGAACGTACATTGAATCCTTTGAAGGGATTCAGGTTGATGTAGGCATCACCAAACATGCGCCAGTAAGTATAGCGGTTATCAGAGTTACGTTCCAGGCGTGCCACCGGGTTTTCACGGTCGGGGTATCCGCCCACCGGACCGGCATATTCTCCGTTGATGTCACGCACCGGCAGTGAAGGGTTGAACTGCAATACATTTTGCAGGAACCCGCCCGGTGCCTGTACTTCCGAAGTGCGGTTCAAGGTGAAATGCTCTCCCACGGTCAGCACTTTGCCAATCAGATTATAACTGGAGTTCATGCGGGCGGAGAAACGTTCAAAGTCACTGTCCTTAATGATACCCAGATTCTTGTAATATCCCAGAGAGAAGAAAGAGGAACCTTTCTCCGAACCGTTACTTACAGATACATTGTATTGCTGGATTACACCTGTGCGTGTCGTTTCATCAAACCAGTCCGTGTCGGCAGCCGGTACCGTATTGGCGGAATCCAGATACTTGGACATGCTGATGCCGTTCAGTTGAGGATAGCCGTTGGTATCATAACCCCAGTTGTATTTATAACCCAGTGCATTGGTATTGGGGTCCTGTCCTTCGTTCACGTAAGCCTGCCACATGGCGCGGCCATATTCTTCCGTATTCAGCACTTCCATCTTATTGGTGTACATGGAAGCGGCGATGGATGCATCGAAGTTGATTTTCACTTGTCCTTCTTTACCTTTCTTAGTGGTGATGATGATGACACCGTTTGCAGCGCGCGAACCGTAGATGGAAGCTGAGGCTGCATCCTTCAATACTTGGATGGATTCGATGTCGTTGCCGTTCAGTTCGTGCATACCCGACTTGGTGGGTACACCGTCTATAATATAAAGAGGATCATTGTTGTTCAGGGTTCCTATACCGCGGATGCGTACCGTGGTGTTTCCACTGGGATTACCGTCGGCTGTGATGTTCATACCGGGCACGCGTCCTTGCAAAGCCTTTATCGGGTTGTTTTCGTTCTGTTTGGCTATTTCGTCCATGCTGACTACGGAGATGGCTCCGGTCAGGTCGGCCTTGCGCTGGGTGGTGTAGCCGGTAACTACAATTTCCTGTAGCATTTCGGATTCTTCTTCCAGAGAGATGCTCAGTGAGGCTTGCGCTTTTACATTCACCGTCTTGAAGCCTATATAAGAAATAGTAAGTTCCGAACCTTGGGCTACGGATAATGTAAATTCGCCGTCGATATTGGTAATGGTACCGTTGGCGGTCTGATTGGTTTCTATTACTGTTGCACCGATGATTGGCTCCCCATCGGTCTTAGAAACCACCTTTCCCTGTACGGTCAGGCTTTGCGCCTGTGCAAGCGTGCACATCAGAAGAAAAAGTGCAAATAGAAGTGATTTTTTTATGCCTTCCATGTTTTTAGATTTTAATTTAATAGTTTACTTTGTTTGTAATCGCAATGGATTACCTCTCAAAACCGGCTTTCCCGAGTCATGTTTTGATGGTGCAAATAAAAGGAATTAAATGAGAAGATGCTGTAATTTATGTTTCATAAGCTCGCAAATTTGTAACAAGATGGTGGTGAGGTATCATTTTTACCAGTTTATGAAACATAAATTACAGGCTTTCTTCCTGATATTCGCTTCCTTTGCAAAGTGCTTTCCCGGGCAACCAATTATTAACTGTTTTTTTAATACCAAGAAACATCATGAATCTAAAAAACTATTTGTTAACAGCACGGTGGACTTTCGCCTTTATAATAGGTACTGTATGGTCTGTTTTCTCGTGCCAGGCTATTAATCCTCCTTTCGTGATTAAACATTTAGGCGACGGACAGAGCATTGTCCGGATTGAGAATCAAAAGAAATTCCTGTTACTTCCCGTAGAAGAAACTTCTCCGGAGGCTAAACTCTATATGATTGCGAATAATGACGTAGTGCGCAACATGAATGTACGTCTGGCTATCAATAAAGTAGATTATTTTGTTCCGGTGGACCTTTCCGGATTTGATAATCAATCACTCTCCTTTAACTTCCAGCTCATCCCCGATACGGCCATCTGCTGGAATGAGATGAAACTTTCCGATACTTTCGATATTGCCAACCGTGAAGACTTCCGCCCGCTCTATCACTTCACCCCTCAATATGGGTGGATGAACGACCCCAATGGTATGGTTTATAAGGATGGTGTGTATCACCTGTTTTATCAATATAACCCGTATGGTTCCATGTGGGGAAATATGCATTGGGGACATGCCACCAGTACCGACCTTGTGTCCTGGGAACACCAGCCGGTAGCTATTGCACCCGATGCATTGGGCACCATATTCAGTGGTTCATGCGTAGTGGATAAAGATAATACGGCAGGTTTCGGTGCCGGAGCCATCATCGCTTTCTATACTTCGGCAAGCGAGCGCCAGGTACAGAGCATGGCTTATAGTCTTGACAATGGGAAAACCTTCAAGAAGTATGCACGCAATCCGATACTGACTTCCACCCAACGCGACTTCCGCGACCCGAAAGTATTCTGGCACGATGCCACCGACAAGTGGATTATGGTGCTTGCCGTAGGTCAGGAAATGCAGTTCTACTCTTCTGCCAACCTGAAAGACTGGACCTATGAAAGTAGTTTCGGTGAGGGGCAGGGTGCTCATGGCGGTGTCTGGGAGTGTCCCGATCTGATTGAATTGCCCATCGAAGGCACTGAACTGAAAAAGTGGGTATTGATTTGCAACATCAACCCCGGAGGCCCTTTCGGCGGTAGCGCTACCCAATATTTTGTAGGAACCTTCGACGGAAAGACCTTCGTGAACGAATCCCCGAAAATGACGAAGTGGATGGACTGGGGAAAAGACCACTATGCCACTGTAACCTGGAGTAATGCCCCCGAAGGACGCCATATAGCCCTGGCATGGATGAGTAATTGGCAGTACGCCAACAATGTGCCGACCATGCAATACCGTAGCGGCAATTCCGTTCCCCGTGATTTGAGTCTTTATACTTCGGACGGCGAGACTTATCTGAAGTCATCCCCTTCGCGTGAACTCCTGACATTACGCGGAAAAGGGGAGAAGAAGCGTTCTTTCAAAGTAGACCGTACCTATAATATGGATAAACTTCTCGCTGACAATACCGGTTCGTATGAAATAGAGATGACCATCAAGAACAGAAATGCGGAAGTCATTGGTTTCCAACTTTTCAACTCGAAAGGGGAAGAAGTGGATATCTACTATAATTTGGTAGAGAAGAAGTTTGCAATGGATCGTACCAAAAGCGGAATCGTATCGTTCAGTCCGGACTTTCCCGTGGTAACATTCGCTCCGATAGAAGATAACTATGAGATGAAGCTACGTATCTTTGTAGATAAGTCCAGTATCGAAATATTCGGTGACGACGGACGTCTGGCGATGACAAATCTGGTATTTCCTTCGGAACCTTATAACCGTATCAGTTTCTATGCTAAAGGGGGAAGCTACACGGTAAGTTCGTTTCAGGTTTATAAGCTGAAATAATTAAAGTATAGGAATGTACTCACTATCATAACCGTAGTATCCGTCATCCTTCGACAAGTTCAGGATGACAGATACTAACAGATATTGCTCTGTTTCTCTTTTATTCCTCTATCTCAATCGTATATTTTCCTCTGAACGTTTCTTCGGGTTGCAGATGCTGCACCCAATCCTTATCCTTATACTCACCTGTGTAGTGCGCCCTGTCACACCGCCCATACCACGGCTCTATGCAGACAAACGGAGCATTCTTTGCCGGTGGCGACCATAACCCCACCACGGGAGCATCAAAATGCAGACTGAGATAAGGTTTCTTCTCCTTATTATATAGAGTCACCTTTCTCACCTGGCTGCCTTCCAGTATCAGTGCGTCCTTATCGAATGTATGTGTATCCAATGGCAAAAGTTCATCGGTCAGTTTCAACGGGTATTCAGTGTCCGGGTCGGCGCAACCTTTCTCGGAAATCAGGATATATTTCAATCCGCTTTTCTTGTTGAAGCCGAAGAATCCCCGTTCCTGAGTTTCAGCATCAAAATCCGGGTAATAGAATGCCGGATGCGCACCTATCTGGAAGTGCATTTCTTTTTCTCCGGTATTCTTCACTTCCCACATGACGTCGATTTTCTTGTCGCGGATGCGGTAACCGATTTCGAGGCAGAACGGGAAAGGATATTTCTTCAGCGTTTCTTCGTTGCTGACCAGTTGATAACGCAGTTCGTCATTCTGTTCTAATATTAATTTGAATTCCATGTTGCGGGCAAAACCATGTTGCGTGAGCACATAAGTAGAGCCTTCATTCCGGTATTCGTTTTCCCATACGCTACCTACAATCGGGAAGAGTACAGGTGAGTGGCGTTTCCAGAATTCCGGTTCAGCCTGCCACAGGTATTCTTTTGCGTTGGCAAAAATGCTGCATAGTTCTGCCCCATGTGCAGAGACTTCAATGCTAAGTCGTCCATTAAAGAGTGTTTCCATCTTGTTGTTTAAAAAGTTTCTTTGTATAATCTCCCACAAAAATAGACAAAAAGACAGATAATAGCTCTCAAATAGGCGTAAAAAAGAGCTTCGTATCATAATTGCTACTCTTTGTAACAAAAGTGATACCCTATTGTCTTAAGATTCGCTTCCTTTGCAACGTGCTTTCCCGAGCCAGGAATATACTTAAATTAATACCATAGAACAATGAAATCTAATTCTTCGTTATCTAAGCTTGTCCCGGTGATGTTCTGTTTCTTCGCCATGGGATTCGTCGATCTGGTGGGCATCGCCTCCAATTATGTAAAAGCCGATTTAGGTCTGACAGATTCACAGGCTAACATTTTCCCTTCGCTGGTTTTCTTCTGGTTCTTGATTTTCTCCGTACCGACAGGTATGCTAATGAGTCGTATCGGACAGAAAAAGACGGTACTCCTTAGTTTGGTGGTGACATTCGCTTCCCTTTTGTTACCCGTTTTCGGTGATAGTTATATGTTGATGCTGCTTTCTTTCTCTTTATTGGGGATTGGAAATGCATTGATGCAGACTTCACTGAATCCGTTGCTCTCTAATATTGTCAGGGGAGACCGGCTGGCAAGTAGCCTAACTTTCGGACAATTTATAAAAGCGATTGCCTCATTCCTTGCACCTTACATTGCCATGTGGGGGGCTACGCAGGCTATTCCGTCCTTTGGTATGGGTTGGCGCGTGCTGTTCCCTATTTATATGGTGATAGCTGTGATTGCGGTTTTACTGTTGGGACAGACGCAAATCACCGAAGAGAAAGAGGAGGGAAAACCTTCTACGTTCAGCCAGTGTCTGGCTTTGTTGGGCAAACCGTTCATCTTGCTTTCTTTCATTGGTATCATGTGCCATGTGGGAATTGATGTCGGTACCAATACCACTGCTCCTAAAATCCTGATGGAACGTCTGGGCATGGGACTGGATGACGCCGCATTTGCTACGAGCCTTTATTTCATTTTCCGTACGGCAGGCTGTTTCACGGGTTCTTTTATTCTGCGGAAGATGAATGCGAAATCGTTTTTTGCCATCAGTAGTTTCCTGATGTTGATTGCAATGATCGGGCTTTTTGCTTTCCATTCCAAAACAACTATTTATATTTGCATAGCGTTGATAGGTTTCGGTAACTCGAATATCTTTTCGATTGTCTTCTCGCAGGCGTTGCTGTATATGCCGGGCAAGAAGAACGAAGTTTCCGGGCTGATGATTATGGGACTTTTCGGCGGAACCGTATTTCCGTTGGCAATGGGACTGGCAAGCGATGCGGTAGGGCAGAGCGGTGCGGTAGCGGTAATGACTGTCGGAGTGCTGTATCTGCTGTATTATACTTTGAAGATTAAAAAATAACTTTATATCTAACCATAATTCATAATTATATCGAGTATCATGAATAAAATCATCGTAGGAATGGGTGAAGCACTTTGGGATGTGCTGCCCGAAGGAAAGAAAATAGGCGGTGCGCCTGCCAACTTTGCATATCATGTTTCACAGTTTGGTTTCGACAGCCGTGTGGTGAGTGCTGTAGGGCGTGATGCTGACGGTCAAGAAATATTGGATGTATTTGCCCAAAAGAAGCTGGCTTGCCAGATAGAACAGGTGGATTATCCTACAGGCACGGTGCAGGTAAATCTGGATGCTGTGGGTGTTCCTTGCTATGAAATCAAAGAAGGAGTGGCTTGGGATAACATTCCTTTTACGGACGAACTGAAACGTTTGGCCCTTTCCACCCGTGCGGTTTGTTTCGGTTCGCTGGCACAGCGCAGTGCGGTGAGTCGCGCCACTATCCAGCGTTTTCTGGATACGATGCCCGACGGGGATGAGCAGATAAAGATTTTCGATATCAATCTCCGCCAGGGGTTCTATACGAAAGAGATACTTTGCGAGTCTATGCGCCGTTGCAACATTCTTAAAATCAATGATGAAGAGTTGGTAACTATCAGTCGTATCTTTGGCTATCCGGGGATTGACTTGCAGGATAAATGCTGGATACTCCTGGCTAAATATAATCTGAAAATGTTGATTCTGACTTGCGGCACGAACGGCAGTTACGTGTTTACTCCGGGCGTTGTGTCTTTCCAGGATACCCCCCGGGTTCCGGTTGCCGATACCGTTGGTGCGGGAGATTCATTTACTGCGGCTTTCACGTCTGCCATACTTAGCGGAAAGCCGGTGCCTGAGGCGCATAAGCTGGCGGTGGAAGTTTCTGCTTATGTCTGTACACAGAGCGGGGCTATGCCGGAGCTGCCGCAGGTGCTGAAAGACAAGATAATATAGTATGTCCATTCCCACTCTAAAACGAATTAGTGTTTGCCGATGCATTTATATAATATGTTGATTATTAGTAGATAGTATTTACCGACTATTTACCTCACGATGTAAAAGCATTT
>NZ_CAJLKP010000112.1 GCF_905207245.1 uncultured Bacteroides sp.
GGTATATGGCAGCCCGTGGAGCGGAAAGACACCTTGCTATAAAAATGAGAGTTATCCGTTGGCAGCCTGCGTACGATTATCCCAGGCCCCCTATAATCAGATAAAAAAACTCAGTATAGCTCAGGGATATGGTGCATTGCACCCTTCGTGCCCGCCCGACTTTGCCTACAGCGATGAACTGTATGATTACATCAGTGGCGTGCTGAGTACTCTGCTTTCCACCGTACCGGTTTACCATCTGGCTTGTTTGCCCAATGTAGAGGCTGCTTGCCTTTCCTGGGAAACAACTATCCTTTTATCGGGGGAAGGACAGGCCGATAAGGTATTTAACTAAAATTATTACGGAAATATTTCCTTAATTACGAATGTCGTTGTACTTTTGCCACAACTTTATAACACTATAAATAAAAAATTGAAGATTATGTCAAAAGTAACCGTAGTAGGTGCAGGTAACGTAGGAGCTACATGCGCTAATGTGTTGGCCTTTAATGAAGTGGCTGACGAAGTGGTAATGCTGGATGTGAAAGAAGGCGTTTCAGAAGGTAAGGCAATGGATATGATGCAGACTGCTCAATTGTTGGGTTTTGATACCACTATTGTAGGCTGTACCAATGACTATGCACAAACTGCTAATTCTGATGTAGTTGTAATCACTTCAGGTATTCCTCGTAAGCCGGGTATGACTCGTGAAGAACTGATTGGGGTGAACGCTGGTATCGTTAAGTCGGTTGCACAGAACATCTTGAAATATTCTCCCAACGCTATCCTCGTTGTTATCTCTAACCCGATGGATACAATGACTTATTTGTCACTGAAATCTCTGGGTATTCCTAAGAACCGTATCATCGGTATGGGCGGTGCTTTGGATAGTTCTCGTTTCAAATACTTCCTGTCTCAGGCTTTGGGCTGCAATGCTAACGAAGTAGAAGGCATGGTAATTGGTGGTCACGGTGATACGACTATGATTCCGTTGGCTCGTCTGGCTACGTACAAAGGTCAGCCGGTTAGCACACTGTTGAGCGAAGAAAAACTGAATGAAGTTGTAGCTTCTACTATGGTAGGTGGTGCTACTCTGACTAAGTTGCTGGGTACTTCTGCATGGTATGCACCGGGTGCAGCGGGAGCTTATGTAGTTGAGTCTATCATTCACAACCAGAAGAAGATGATTCCTTGCTCTGTATTCCTGGAAGGCGAATATGGTGTATCTGATATCTGTATTGGTGTTCCTGTTATCCTGGGTAAGAATGGTATTGAAAAAATCGTTGAACTGGAACTGACTGCTGACGAAAAAGAAAAATTCGCTGCCAGTGCTAAGGCTGTTCACGGAACAAACGCTGCTTTGAAAGAAGTAGGTGCCCTCTAATCGGGACTTTTTTCATACATATATTATTATAAAGGGTTGATTCCATGTGGAATCAACCCTTTATTCTTTTTATATTAAAGAAGATATTTTGTTTGTTTCTACTATCTTACATCTGCCCCCCACATCAGCTTATTGCGAAGCGTATCAAAGAATACATGATTAAAACGCTTCACTACCTTGATGCTATAATCTGCCCGTGAAATTCTCAAGCGAGTAGTTTCTTTACATGATTCGCTACGTCCGTCAATGGCAACAAGAAAATTATGACTGCGGCTTTCAACGTCAAGAGTGATTTCCCAGTCGTCGCAGATGACGATAGGGCGGACGTTCAGGCTATGCGGAGCAACCGGAGTGATAGCGATTGTCTTGCTATGGGGCACAATGACCGGACCGCCGACACTGAGAGAGTAAGCGGTGGAACCGGTAGGAGTGGATACGACTAATCCGTCTGCCTGATACGTAGTGAGGTGTGCACCGTTGATAGCTGTATGGATGCTAATCATGGAAGAACTGTCACGTTTTAATACCGCAATTTCGTTGAGTGCGTAAGGCGATTTCATTAAGTCTTCATCATCGCAATGTAGCTGCAATACACTGCGTTCCTCTACTTTATAGTGGTTATTATAGATTTCATCGAAAGTCTCTTCCATCTCATTCGGGGAAATATCTGCCAGAAAGCCGAGGCGTCCGGTATTGATGCCCAGAATGGGAATATCCTTTTTGCCCACCCGACTGGCTGCTTTCAGGAAGGTACCGTCGCCGCCGATGCTGATAACCATATCGGCTGTGAAGTCATCTCCGTCGAAGAGTTCGGCAGAAGCAATATTCATGTGCAGATCCGAGGTCAGAAAGTTATAAAACTCTCTGCATATGCAAAGCCGGGCATTGCGCTGTTCCAGCAAACGGAACAAAGTCTCCGCATGTGTTGATTTTTTAGCTTGGTAGGTATTCCCAAAAATGGCAAATTTCATCGTCAATACTTTCTTAATGAAATGCAAATATGGTATTTTTTTCTCAGAACGCTGCCAATATATCGCTATTATTTGTACTTTTGTGCAAAACTATGGACCGAATTATGACTAGATTAAGTGTAAATATAAACAAGATTGCAACGTTGCGTAATGCTCGTGGGGCTGATGTTCCTAATGTGGTGAAAGTGGCACTGGATTGTGAGAACTTCGGCGCAGATGGGATTACCGTGCATCCGCGTCCTGACGAAAGGCATATACGCCGGAGCGATGTGTATGATCTTCGCCCGTTGCTTCGTACGGAGTTTAATATCGAAGGATATCCGTCTCCCGACTTTATTGATCTGGTGCTGAAGGTAAAACCTCATCAGGTGACTCTGGTTCCGGACAGTCCTTCTCAGTTGACTTCCAATGCAGGCTGGGATACCAAAAAGAATCTGGATTTTCTGACTGAGGTGCTCGATGGATTTAATCATGCGGGTATCCGTACGTCCGTGTTTGTATCTGCCGATGCGGAAATGATAGAATATGCTGCCAAGGCTGGTACCGACAGGGTGGAACTTTATACGGAACCTTATGCGACGGCTTATCCCCAGAATAAGGAAGCTGCTGTGGCGCCTTTTGTGGAAGCTGCCAAAGTAGCGCGTAGTTTGGGTCTGGGCTTGAATGCCGGACATGACTTGAGTTTGGTGAACTTGAATTATTTATATCAAAACATTCCATGGATGGATGAAGTTTCTATCGGGCATTCGCTGATAAGTGATGCTTTGTATCTGGGACTGGAACGTACTATTCAGGAATATAAAAACTGTCTTCGTTGATGAATGCAATGTTGTTATTGGCCCAAGTGGCTCCGGCGCTGACCGACTCTATTTCCGGCGCCAATCCGGTAGTGACCCAGGTAGCTGGTGCTGAAGAGATGAATTTATGGAGCATGGCTGTCAAAGGTGGCTGGATTATGATTGTTCTTGGACTGCTGTCCGTGCTTTGTTTCTATATCTTGTTCGAACGTAACTATGTTATCAGGAAAGCCGGCAAAGAGGATCCGATGTTCATGGATAAGATAAAGGATTATATTCTGGATGGAGAGATCAAAGCTGCCATAGCTTATTGCCGCAGTGTAAATACTCCGGCTGCCCGTATGATTGAGAAAGGTATCAGTCGTTTGGGACGTCCGGTGAATGATGTGCAGGCTGCCATTGAGAATGTGGGAAACATTGAAGTTGCGAAACTGGAAAAAGGATTGACGATTATGGCAACCATCTCCGGAGGTGCGCCGATGATTGGCTTCCTTGGTACGGTGACTGGTATGGTGCGTGCTTTTTATGAAATGGCTAATGCCGGTAATAACATTGACATCACGTTGCTTTCGGGAGGTATTTATGAAGCTATGATTACTACAGTAGGTGGTCTGATTGTAGGTATTATTGCTATGTTTGCCTATAATTACCTGGTGACATTGGTAGATGGTGTGGTTAATAAAATGGAAGCCAAGACCATGGCATTCATGGACCTCTTGAATGAACCAGCGTGATTAAATTAAAAATTGAGAATTAAAAATTAAAAAATAAAGAGGGTGCTACAACGTAGAGCTAAAATATCGCCTAATTTCAGTATGGCATCTATGACAGATGTCATCTTCCTGTTGCTGATCTTCTTCATGATTACGTCTACGGTTGTTTCGCCGAATGCTATTAAGGTGCTGCTTCCGCAGGGTAAACAACAGACGTCTGCCAAACCTCTGACGAGGGTTATTATTGATAAAGATTTGAACTTTTATGCAGCATTCGGAAATGATAAGGAGCAGACGGTTTCTTTAGAAGAATTGACTCCTTTTCTGCAGTCGTGTGCAGCAAAAGAACCGGAAATGTATGTGGCACTTTATGCCGACGAGTCTGTACCTTATCGGGAGATCGTGAAAGTGCTGAACATTGCTAATGAGAATAAATTCAAGATGGTGTTGGCTACACGCCCGCCGGAAGGAAAATAAAACGTAATACGGAAAACGGTGAATCCGAAAAAGAAAGGCAAATATATAGGAATGGTAGGTGCGCTGCTGGTACATGTGGCGTTTATCCTCCTGTTGATACTGGTAGGCTTCACTATGCCGGAACCGCTGGAAGAAGACGGTATGCCTGTGATGTTGGGTGAGGTGCCCAATACATTGGGAAGTGCTGACCCTTCCTTGGTAGAGGTGAATGTGATACCTGAGACTGTTGCTCCTGAGGTGCAAGAGACGGTGGAACAGGAGATGCTGACCCAGGAGGATGAGGAGACCGTTGCTATCAAACCCAAAGCGGAAACCAAAAAGGAAGAAGTAAAAAAGAAGCCTGAGAAAACAGAAGCTGAAAAAGCGGAGGAAGCCCGGAAGTTGGCAGAGGCTAAAGCTGAGCGTGAACGTAAAGAAGCGGAAGAAGCTGCCCGCAAAAAGGTGGCAGGTGCTTTCGGAAAGGGAGCGCAAATGGGGAGCAAAGGTACGACCGAAGGACAAGGTATTCAGGGAAGTCCCACTGGAAATGCGCCGACAGGTGCGTCGAGTGGAACAGGAGGTTATGGAACTTTTGACCTCGGTGGACGTTCTTTAGGACAAGGAGGTCTGCCGCGTCCGGCATATAATGTGCAGGATGAAGGAAGGGTGGTGGTTGCCATTACTGTAAACCCTGCAGGACATGTGATTGCTACCAGCATTGACCGACAGACCAATACCGTGAATCCTGCCTTACGGAAAGCAGCCGAAGAGGCGGCAAAAAGGGCGCGTTTCAATGCCGTGACTGGCTTGAATAACCAGACAGGAACGATAACATATTACTTTAATCTAAAATAAAAGGAGAACAATTATGGGTACAGTTTATGTTTTTTTTGCAGACGGATTTGAAGAAGTGGAAGCTTTCACTTCTGTAGATGTGATGAGACGTGCAGGGCTGAACGTGGAAATGATAACGGTGACTCCCGATGAAATAGTGACAGGTGCACATGACGTGCCGGTACTTTGCGATAGGAATGTGGTGAACTGTGACTTTTATGATGCAGATTTAATCGTTCTGCCTGGAGGAATGCCCGGAGCTGCCACGTTGGAGAAGTGTCCGGAACTTCGTAAACTGGTTTTGGATTTTGCCGAAAGGAACAAACCGATTGCAGCCATTTGTGCCGCTCCCATGGTATTAGGTAAACTTGGTTTGCTGAAAGGACGCAAGGCGACCTGTTATCCCGGTTTTGAACAATATTTGGAAGGTGCTGATTTTACAAACGTTCCGGTAGAAAGAGACGGTAATATCATTACTGCCAAGGGACCGGGTGCTGCTATGGAATTTGCTCTGGCAATTGTAGACATGATGCTGGGCAAAGAGAAAGTACAGGAATTGAAAGAAGCAATGTGTGTCATCTAACTTTCATTTTTTAATTTTCAATTCTGAATTGATGGAGTATGCTCTGATAGTTGCCGGTGGTAAGGGGTTGCGTATGGGAGGAGAAATTCCCAAACAGTTTTTGCCCATAGGTGGGAAACCTGTGTTGATGCGTACACTGGAAGCCTTTTATGCCTACAATCCGGAGATACATATTATATTAGTGCTCCCGCGTAGCCAACAGCCTTATTGGGCACAGCTATGCGAGGAGCATTGCTTTTCGTTGCCGCATGTGCTGGCGGACGGGGGAGAGACTCGTTTCCATTCGGTGAAGAATGGGCTGGCTTATGTAGCCACGCCGGGGCTGGTAGGTGTACATGATGGCGTGCGCCCGTTTGTTTCACAGGAAGTGATTGCTCGTTGCTATGAGCTGGCTGCTGAAAAGAAAGCAGTTATTCCTGTGATAGATGTGGTGGAAACTGTGCGTCATCTGCAAGGAGAGGGGAGCATAACCGTTGACCGGGATGAATATAAATTAGTGCAGACTCCACAAGTATTTGATGCCGGTTTGTTGAAGCAAGCTTATGAGCAACCCTATACTTCTTTTTTTACGGATGATGCTTCGGTGGTGGAAGCAATGGGAGTGCCCGTATATCTGGCGGCAGGTAACCGGGAAAATATTAAGATAACGACCCCTTTTGATTTGAAAATAGCCGCTGCTTTGTTGGATTCATGTTTGATTTAGCTTCTCGTGACATAAAATACCTCTCGGGTGTGGGGCCACAACGTGCTTCAGTGCTTAATAAGGAATTGGGTATCTATTCTTTGCACGACCTATTATATTATTTCCCCTATAAATATGTGGATCGTAGTCGTATCTATTATATCCATGAGATTGACGGCACGATGCCTTATATTCAACTGAAAGGGAAAATTCTCAGTTTTGAAACGATTGGAGAAGGGCGGCAGCGACGTTTGGTTGCCCATTTCTCGGATAATACGGGAGTCGTGGACCTGGTTTGGTTCCAGGGAATTAAATTTCTTATTGGTAAGTATAAAGTAAATCAGGAATATATTGTATTTGGTAAACCCAGTGTGTTCAACGGACGAGTCAATATTGCCCATCCGGATATTGACAATGCTTCGGAATTGAAACTTTCAACAATGGGGTTGCAGCCTTATTACAATACATCGGATAAGATGAAGCGGAGTTCTCTCAACTCTCATGCCATTGAGAAAATGATGAGTGCTGTAGTACAGCAGCTTCGTGAACCACTGCCTGAGACGCTTTCTCCTGCCATACTGGCGGAACATCATCTGATGCCGTTGACAGATGCTTTGATGAATATCCATTTTCCTGCTAATCCGGAACTGCTTCGCAAAGCGCAGTATCGGCTGAAGTTTGAGGAACTCTTTTATGTGCAACTGAATATCCTTCGCTATGCCAAGGACAGGCAACGGAAGTACCGGGGATATATCTTTGAAACAGTAGGAGAGATATTCAATACCTTCTATGCCAAAAATCTGCCTTTTGAATTGACCGGTGCTCAGAAGCGCGTGTTGAAAGAAATACGTCGTGATGTGGGTAGCGGTAAACAAATGAACCGTCTTTTGCAGGGCGATGTCGGTAGTGGGAAAACATTAGTGGCTTTGATGAGTATGTTGATGGCATTGGATAACGGTTATCAGGCTTGTATGATGGCCCCTACCGAAATTCTGGCTAATCAGCATTATGAAACAATCCGTGAGTTTTTATATGGAATGGATATTCGTGTGGAGTTGCTGACTGGTTCCGTTAAAGGTAAAAAACGGGAGGCTATTCTTACCGGCTTGTTGACGGGAGATGTACATATACTTATCGGTACCCATGCCGTAATAGAAGATACAGTGAACTTTTCTTCACTGGGGTTGGTTGTTATTGATGAACAGCACCGTTTCGGTGTGGCACAACGTGCACGTTTGTGGACCAAGAATGTGCAGCCGCCTCATGTGTTAGTGATGACTGCTACTCCTATTCCACGTACGCTTGCTATGACTTTGTATGGTGATCTGGATGTCTCTGTCATTGATGAGCTGCCTCCGGGACGCAAACCTATCGTAACCATTCATAAGTATGATGCACATCGCGCAAGTTTGTATCAGTCTGTTCATAAGCAGCTTGCAGAAGGCAGGCAGGTTTATATTGTCTATCCCTTGATTAAGGAAAGCGAAAAGATAGACTTGAAGAATCTGGAAGAAGGTTATCTCCATGTATGTGAAGATTTCCCGGAATATAAAGTCTGTAAGGTGCATGGTAAGATGAAACCTGCTGAGAAAGATGCACAAATGCAACTCTTTGCATCCGGTGAAGCGCAAATCATGGTAGCAACTACGGTTATAGAAGTCGGGGTGAATGTGCCGAATGCTTCTGTGATGATTATAGAGAATGCCGAACGTTTCGGATTGTCACAGCTTCACCAGTTGCGGGGACGTGTAGGGCGTGGTGCAGAACAATCTTATTGTATTTTAGTGACCGGTTATAAATTGGTTGAAGAAACCCGGAAGCGGTTGGAAATCATGGTGCGGACTAATGATGGCTTTGAAATAGCCGAAGCTGACCTGAAATTGCGTGGTCCCGGTGATTTGGAAGGTACGCAGCAAAGTGGTGTCGCTTTTGATCTGAAAATAGCCGATATTGCACGTGATGGGCAATTGCTGCAATATGTGCGTAATGTTGCAGAAGAAGTGGTAGATGTTGACCCGACAGGTGTTCGTCCGGAGAATGAAATCTTGTGGCGACAACTGAAAGCACTGCGGAAAACCAACGTTAACTGGGCTTCCATAAGTTGAATAACGGTTAAACATACGCTTTATTTGCAGTTTTATGTTGTAAAACATATTAGCTCTTATCTTTCCGAGTAATAGGGGGTTACGAGCGTTTTGGCAACTTCTCTTTTCATTCCTTTCCGAAAAAATAGTTAAGGATTGACTTCTCATTTAAAGAAGAAATACTACCTTTGGGAGAATTTTTAAAATAAATCTGGATATTCGGTGACGGACAAGAGGTGTTGATGACTAGAGGTGCGTGTCAACGGATATTAAAAACGAATGACGAAACGGAATGAATTTCAATTGCATTAAAACAATTCTAATAGCTGCGACGGCAATGGTCAGTCTGAATTCTTTCTCTCAGGACCTGATTGCGCGCCAAGCCCCTATCGACAGAAAACTCAAGAGTGTTGACTCTCTGGCTTTACAGAAGCAGATACGTGCGGAGCAATCCGCCTATCCCGGTTTAAGTTTGTATCCTACTTGGAATAATGAATATGTACAAGCTTATGGAGATGCTATTGTGCCGGAAAGTTATAAAGTCGATTTAACCGGCTTTTGTATGCCTACTACGCATACGAAGATTACCGATGTGTTCGGCTATCGTCCCAGAAGACGCAGAATGCATTATGGATTGGATATTAAAGTATATGTAGGTGATACAATCCGTGCCGCTTTCGATGGCAAGATTCGCGTTGTTAAGAATCAGGGTCGCCGTGGATACGGTAAGTATATCGTTATTCGTCATGACAATGGACTGGAAACAGTTTACGGACACTTGTCCAAACAAATAGTAGAAATAAACCAATTAGTTAAAGCTGGAGAACCGATTGCTTTGGGTGGTAATACCGGACGTTCTACCGGTTCACATCTACATTTTGAAACCCGCTTCCTGGGAATTCCTATCAACCCCGCATTAATGTTCGATTTTGAAAAGCAAGATATCGTTGCTGACCATTATACTTTCAACAAGACAAAATCGTCTAAGGGTACAACTGCGCGTAGCATGGCTTCCGGCGAAGGATTGTTCTATAAGGTGAAGAGTGGTGATACGTTGTCCAAGATTGCATCACGCCAAGGAGTGTCTATCGACAAGCTTTGCCAATTGAATCGCATTACACGAAAAACAATTTTACGTCCGGGGCAAGTCTTGCGTTGTTCGTAAAGATATAGATAACCTTATAAAGAAGGGGGCACTTTAATATAATTTAGAGTGCCCTCTTTTCTTTTTTCTTTAATTATTCCTACCTTTGCCACGAAAAGCGAAATAGCTGTAAGGAAATGAACGATACCAAGCAACAATTTGAACATGTCATTGCCATCTGTCGTGATTTGTTCTCCAAGAAACTACATGATTACGGTCCGGCGTGGCGCATTCTCCGTCCGGCTTCCGTGACTGACCAGATATTCATTAAGGCTAATCGTATCAGGAGTATCGAAACCAAAGGAGTAACGCTGGTGGATGAAGGAATACGTTCCGAGTTCATTGCGATTGTTAACTATGGCATTATCGGACTGATACAGTTGGAACTGGGATATGCGGAATCAGCAGATATGACGAATGAGCAAGCTATGGAGCTGTATGATAAATATGCCAAGACCTCGTTGGAGTTGATGCTTGCCAAGAACCATGACTATGATGAGGCGTGGCGCAGTATGCGCGTCAGTTCGTACACTGACTTGATATTGATGAAAATCTACCGTACCAAGCAAATTGAAAGTTTATCAGGTCAGACTTTGGTTTCGGAAGGGATAGATGCCAATTATATGGACATGATTAATTATTCCGTGTTTGGTTTGATTAAGATTGAATTTGGAGACTAAGCAAAAACATATAATCTGGAAAAGTTGGGTGAATGTATGTCGCTTTCTATTGGCGGCAGTGTTCATCTTTTCCGGTTTTGTGAAGGCTGTCGACCCGTTGGGCTCTTTTTATAAGATTCAGGATTACCTGACTGCCTTCGGGATGGCTGCATGGTTTCCGACTTATCTGCAACTGTTGTTGGCTGTTGTATTGTCGGCGTTAGAGTTCTCTGTAGGTGTTTTCCTGTTCTTCGGTATACGGCGGAGGTTTGCTACGACTCTGGCATTGTTGCTGATGATTGTGATGACGCCACTGACGTTTTATCTGGCTTTGGCAAATCCGGTATCTGATTGCGGATGTTTTGGTGATGCTTGGGTGTTGACAAACTGGGAGACGTTCGGTAAGAACATCGTACTGCTGATTGCAGCGATAACTGTTTTCAAAGGCGGAAGGCAGATTATTCGCTTTATTACGGCAAAGATGGCATGGATGGTTTCCATGTATACGTTCTTGTTTGTTTTTGCACTTTCATTCTATTGTATCGGCAATCTGCCCATTCTGGATTTTCGTCCTTACAAGATAGGAAAGAATATTAAGGAAGGTATGGAGATACCTGAGGGGGCAAAACCAAGTGTCTTCGAGAGCCGTTTCATTTTGGAGAAAGACGGAAAGCAACAGGAATTTGCACTGGATAATTATCCGGATAGCACATGGACGTTTGTTGAAACACGTACAGTGTTGAAGGAAAAGGGATATGAGCCTTCTATTCACGACTTCTCCATTATGAGCTTGGAAACGGGAGAGGACTTGACTGATAGTATTTTAGCGGACAAAGGATATACATTCCTGCTGGTAGCCCATCGTATAGAAGAGGCTGACGACAGTAATATAGACCTTATTAACGAAATCTATGATTACAGTGTGGAGCATGGTTATGGCTTTTATGCTCTGACATCTTCACCGGAAGAACAGATCGAATCATGGCGTGACAAGACCGGGGCGGAATATCCTTTCTGCCAGATGGATGACATTACCCTGAAAACGATAATCCGTTCTAATCCCGGATTGATGCTGATAAAAGAAGGCACCATCTTGAATAAGTGGAGTAACAATCGCTTGCCGGATGAGTATGTACTGACGGATAGTTTGGATAAACTGGAACTCGGTCAGCAGAAGCAAGAGAGCGATTTGCGTACGATAGGGTATGTGCTCTTATGGTTTATCATCCCGTTGCTGATTGTTATTTGCGTTGACATCCTGGTTGTTAAACGCCGGGAGAAGAAGAAATTATATTAACCCTTTTAATAAATAAAACAAAATGAGAAAAAACATTGTTGCAGGAAACTGGAAAATGAACAAAACCCTTCAGGAGGGTATTGCTCTTGCAAAAGAACTGAATGAAGTATTGGCTAACGAAAAGCCTAACTGTGATGTAATCATCTGTACTCCTTTTATCCACTTGGCATCGGTTACTCCGTTGGTAGACCCCGCTAAGATTGGCGTAGGTGCTGAAAACTGTGCTGACAAAGAATCAGGTGCTTACACTGGTGAAGTTTCAGCTGCCATGGTTGCTTCTACAGGTGCTAAATATATAATCCTGGGTCACTCAGAACGTCGTGCTTACTATGGCGAGACAGTTGCCATCCTGGAAGAAAAAGTAAAATTGGCTTTGGCTAACGGTTTGACTCCGATCTTCTGTATCGGTGAAGTGCTGGAAGAACGCGAAGCTAACAAGCAGAATGAAGTAGTTGCCGCTCAGTTGGCTTCTGTATTCTCTCTGTCTGCTGAAGATTTTTCTAAGATCGTATTGGCTTACGAACCGGTTTGGGCTATCGGTACAGGTAAAACTGCTACTCCCGACCAGGCTCAGGAAATCCACGCTTTCATCCGTTCGTTAGTTGCTGACAAGTACGGTAAGGAAGTTGCTGACAACTGCTCTATCCTTTACGGTGGTAGTGCCAAACCGTCTAACGCTAAGGAATTGTTCGCTAATCCTGACGTTGATGGTGGCTTGATTGGTGGTGCAGCTCTGAAGGTTGCTGACTTCAAGGGTATCATTGATGCCTTTAACTAATTAAGTCAACAAGGAAAATAGATACAAGTTGACAAGGAGTGTATACCTTGTCAACTTGTTAACTAAAAAACTTGTCAACTATATAAAAAACATTATCTAATGAAAAAGCTTGGTTTACTTTTAATTGCATGCTTTGCTTTCGCCGCTTTTGCTTCGGCGCAGAATAACATTGTGAAGAGTTTGGAACGCAATGTGCCGGGACAGGGTAAGGTAACCATCCATCAGGATGCCCGTATCGAGGCCTTGATAGGTCAGGAATATATCCCTACCGGGACGGATAACAGAGTGCTTAAGAGTCAGGGTTACCGCGTACAGGTGTATGCCGGAAACAATACCAGTAGAGCCAAGAACGAAGCTCACGCTGTGGGCTCACGAATCAAAGAGTATTTCCCGGAACTTTCTGTTTATACCTCTTTCAACTCTCCCCGCTGGCTGTGCCGTGTAGGAGACTTCCGCAGCATTGAAGAAGCGGACGCCATGATGCGCCAGTTGCGTGCTACAGGCGTATTCAAAGAAGTTTCTATTGTGAAAGAGCAGATAAACATCCCCTTATAAAAACTTACTCATGTTAGGAAAAGAAGAAATCGTATCTCCTGCATTGGATGAACTGAAAGAACACTATCAGCGTATTATAACTTTATTGGGCGAAGATGCCGAACGCGAAGGACTACTGAAAACCCCTGAACGTGTAGCAAAGGCTATGCAGAGTTTGACAAAGGGCTATTTCATGGACCCGCATGAAGTGCTCCGCTCTGCCAAGTTTAAGGAAGAATACAGTCAGATGGTGATTGTGAAAGACATTGATTTTTTCTCACTTTGCGAACACCACATGCTTCCGTTCTACGGAAAAGCGCACGTGGCTTATATCCCCAACGGTTATATTACAGGGCTGAGCAAGATTGCCCGTGTAGTGGATATCTTTTCCCATCGCCTTCAGGTGCAGGAACGCATGACGCTCCAGATTAAAGAATGCATCCAGGAAACACTGAATCCCCTGGGCGTAATGGTGGTTGTGGAAGCCAAGCACATGTGTATGCAGATGCGTGGGGTTGAAAAGCAGAATTCCATAACGACCACTTCCGATTTTACAGGTGCTTTCAATCAGGCAAAGACTCGTGAAGAGTTTATGAACCTCATTCGTCAGAATTCATTCACATAACAATCCCACACCTTATTTCATGAAAGGAAACTGCAGTTCCCATGAAGGGGGACTGTCGTTCCCATTAGGGGAAACTGTCGTTTCTGCATAAGGAAACTATAGTTCTCTTTAGGAGTATGTACTGTACTGGATTTAGTTGACAACTTCGCTTGTTATACCTAAGTTAGTTTACTCAATATATTTT
>NZ_CAJLKP010000113.1 GCF_905207245.1 uncultured Bacteroides sp.
GAAATGAGGAGCATTAGTAAATTATTGGTAAGCAGTGGCAATAGTGCATCGTGCCCCCTCTCAGATTAATAAGAATGCTTATTTCTGTCAGCCATCAGACTACATTTCTAAAGCATTCTTTTTATTTAAGAGCTATGAGGGGGTGTTTATGTGGGTAGGGGTGTCTCGCTTGTGGTTCTGTTAGATTAATTTTGGATATTATCATTAAAGAATGAATCGTACTTTTCATTACCCATATTGAGAATGAATAAATTAACTTGTGCCCTTGTTATTGCAGTATATATAAGCTCAACAGATTCAAAATCTTGTATAGAATCACTTCTATGTGGCTCAATGATTAAAAAGACTGTGTGTGATTCCCAGCCCTTAAAGCTGTGTATAGAAGATAGCTTTACAGTTCCTGTTTTTATTGAGAAGTGATTTCTTCTGTATCGTCTGATTGTATTTATCCTCTCTTCAAAGTTGTTTTTAGATTTTGGCTCTAATTCTTTTTTATCATATTCTTCTTTAGTTTCAAATGTAATGGTTGTATTCTCTTTTAATTGTGTCCTTATAGAGTATTCCACTTCTCTTAAAATATCAGCAGTACCAGATAGAATTGTAATGTCTGCTGGGTTAAGGCAATATTTCTTACAAGTCCCTTTATAGATATTGAATATCCTTTCAGTACTGGCTTTCGTTCCAATATTGGCATATTTAATATTCCTTTGTTCAAAATCAAGCATAGGGTTATCTAACACAACCATATCGTCAATGGTGTATTTATTCTCTAAGAAATGGTGTTGGAACTTCATCGCTAACTTTCCTATTTCACTTGTGAATCTTTTGGAAGAGTTGAGAGATTTGTTCCAGTTTCCTGCGATTGTTTTAATTACTGGTTCTTTGTTCTCATCTAATGGTCTTCTGTAAATATTTTGCTTCTCATCTCCAAACACAACAAATTCACTATCCTCGTATAAGAAATATTTGGTAATTATTTCCAGCCATTCAGTTTGGTAATCTTGTACCTCATCTATAAATATAGCCTTGTACTTCTTAATGTGATTCTTTACAGGCTCAAAGAAATTAATATCTGTATAAGATTTTAATCCTTTTATGGGTAGGTTATAATTGTTTGCTTCTGATTTAATAAACTGATGATAGTTGGTAATATAGAATTTCTCCCAAGGATAACTCTCTCTTACGTCATTGATTTTGTCGCGAATGTAATTCTTAAGGGATAGATTAAATGTTAGAATTAATATTTCACTATTAGTTCTTAGATATGCATTGACAGCTCTCTTTGCAAGGACAAGAGTTTTACCACTTCCTGCAATCCCTTTTATTTTACGTCTGGGTCTGCTTTCACTTCTAATAAGTTCTGCTTGTGCTTTAGTGTACTTAATATCAATCCCTTCTTCTAATTGATGAAAAGGTGGCTTGAGATAGCGTTTGAAATTATTGTATATATCTTCATCAAATAAGAAAGAAGGTTGTTCTATTCTTATCTTGCTGAAATATTCTTCTAAGTTTTGCAGTGTAAGAGAATCATATCCCCAATATTGTATATATTTTATGTCTTTTAAAAATTTGGTCTTATTATCTTCCTTGGATATATTCTCATGTATAAATTTCTCAATATTATCTTGGGACATCTTATGGAAGTAAACAAGTGTATATATAATATTTGAATAGTACCACTTATTCATTTTCTTCTCTAAGAAAGTACTTATGTGTAATGAGACAAGATTCTCTTTATAGTAATTTATTTGAGAGAAAGGTGATTGAACCTTTGTTGAAGTTGAATTATTCCACCAATCCAAATCATCATTAATAGCATAGTCAGTTAAATCCCAATCATTTACAGATATGATTATAGCTCCACATCCCTTTTTAAGAATAACAATATTGGGTCTGTCACCATTTATAAAAGGATGGTAATATATCTCAAACTCCATATTTAGATTCTTTTGTAAAAAGTCTAATAGGATTAGTTCTCCTTCTGTTGCTGGTTGGCGGAGATGCTGGATTGTATAGAAGTCAGGATAAATTTGTGCCATTGAATTGATATATAAGGTTATATTGCAAATATATAACTAATATGCCTTTAAAAGAAAGAACTCTAAATCTTTTTAGTAGTCTGGAGCTTTTAATTGCCATAACTTTATAAGGTTAAATCTGGCAGTTCTTCCTTGTCTTTTACCTCCTGCTTTCTGCCTACCAAGCCACTTGATAATGATTTCATAAGAGCGTGCATATCCTTAACTCCCTCAAAATTATTCTCCTTGTACTTCTTGTAAATCATGCACTCCCTTGAAATAGGATTTCCTCTGCTCTCATTAAATGCTATCATATGTTCAAAGGCAGCTTTCACTTCCTCCACATATTTATCCTTGGGCAAGTCTATAAGCAAACCTTTAGCCTTTAAAATGATTGAATCTCCAACTTCATCCAATAAGTCCATCTCCCTTAGTTGGTCTATGTAGCTGGAGATAGTGCCATGTCCCATGTGGATTAGTTCTTTCATTCTCCTTACAGATAAGGTAATAGTATGACTGTATGGCTCTGCTGCACTGAACAGTTTAAGTATAAATCCTCTTAGCTTTAAATCCAATGTCTTGTTGTATGAATCGTAAAACTCCCTGTTGATTCTTCTGTAATGCCCAAAGCTGACAGGAGAGAATATATAATCAGTCCAAGTCCTGTCATTCCTACCACTGTCCTTATTCTGTATGCTGACTTCCCCTGTGGCTCTTAACTTGTCATTAAATGATTGGGAACTCTTACCACCTTTATAGTTGGCAGGTTTATCACCAACGAATGATGTAAGTTGGTCTATTGTAGTGTCAGTGGTCAGCGTATATTTGTCTGCTGTCAATAGTAACACGTATGTCCTGTAAACATCAGCACAACCCAGCTTCTGAATCAGATTGTTGCTCATTACTGTATATTCCTTGAATGGTAGCTTCATAAGGCAATCGCTCAATATGTTTAATTAAAATGATTTGGTTGGTCTTTAGTAAGAATCTCATTTTAGAGGAACTTAACCTGTTGGATTTTCTAAGTTCGCTCAGCTTGTTATAGAAATGATTGTTATAAATCCACATATCATTGATTTTAGTCACTCCCAGCTTACAGATTACCTTTGCGGTGTCCGTAAGGACATTGCAAGGGTCTTATTGGAATGTAGCGTAGGAGTGTAGAGAGGGGGTGTTTAGACACGCAGTAAAAAGTGAATAAGCACACCTCCCAAATTTGACAATATGATTCTCTCTGCTTCAATTTTTATCTTGTCAGTAAGCCAATTTCTGCAATGAGATATAATAGGTAGTAACCTTTCCATTCTTCTTTCTCCTTGTCTTTAGATAGTTATTAAAATTAGCCCATAATCCAATATGAACCTTATTATCTTTTATTCCCTGTTTAAGAGCCTTAGCTCTTATTTGTTCATAGGTAAATTCTTCCATTTTGATATTCTGAATAGTTTGTAGTCCGTCAATCTGTGTGGTGGGATTATCTGTCTGTGGTACTGTAAAGGTAAGAACTTCACAGGTGGGGAACTAATGATAAGACCACAATTCAGAAGTATTAAGTAGGCAGGGAAACCTCTCACATTTCCCTGCTCCTTGTCAATCCTCCTTGTTATGTTCAAAACATAGGACTAAGTGTATAATTCCATTCTCATTCTTGAAAGCTATTCTTGGATTATTAACTTCCTTATATGTAATGGAAGTTATAATAATGGGGAACAGTTCATTTTCATTATAAAGTTTGAGGCTATTTGCAATATATTCATTAGAACTATATTCTGGGAGAATGAAACTGAACAAGTAGAGCTTGACATCATTGTATTGCTGCATTTTAGCTCTTAGTATTTCTTGCTTAGCAATTATTGCTTCGTAGATAGTGCTTAAATATAAACTGGATTGTATGATATATGGGTTCATTGTTTTATTATTTAGTTGTTTAAGAATTAAGCCCACCTGTCACATGGGCTTTATTGTTAGTTGGTTATGCAGTTTCTACAGACTTGTTGTTACTCTCATTCATATATTGGAACCATTTTTCAAAATTCTTGTAATATTGTTTGGCTTCTGCACTACCGTCTGGCTTCTGACTACCAAACCACACATCTTTGCTAATCATGGCGATTAACTGCTGGAGTTGGCTAATCTCTGGTTTGTATTCATTGTAGAACAGCTTAAATCCTTTTGCTAATCTTCCATTATCGTATGTGGATTCAGAGATTTTACTGCTTTTAAAAGCCTTTAGAACTTTATCGCCTAACTCTTGGGTGGTTGCATTTAACTTTAAAGATTTGGGTAGTCTGTTTATGCCCAATTTAAGGTCTTTGGCGACATTAGCTTTAACCTCTGGTTGCCCTAATGTATAAAAGCTATAGATTACGTCAGACTTCAATCCTGTTTCTTGAATTTGTGCTTCAATATAATCAATTCTCTCGTCTCCTGTTTGGAACTTTGATTTGCTAAAGTCTTTGTAATTCCAAGGTCTGCCGTTATTGATAGAGGCTGTAAATAATGCCAAACTCATATTCTCTGGTTTCTTAATGGTTTCAGTCATTTCTTCTTCATTAAAATCAATATAGCCTTCCACCTCCAGTATGAACATGGCTATCATCCTGTGTTGTCCATCCACTGGGGCTTTAGCTGCTGCTCTTTCAGTGGCATCTGTAACCTCTTCTGTATTCAGCATCCAGTTGTCTATTGAAAGAGGTTTGGCATTGGACTTGGGAACAATGGAAACCTTTAATAATTTCTCTCCTGTTAAATCCTCGCTGCCAACTAACTTAATCTTACCCATTGCAGCATTAAAGCCATATTTCTCAATCATTGAATAGCACTTCTTTACATTCTCTGCTACGATTTCACGATTGCTGCCATAAAAATAAATAGTCATCATATCTTCTTTGCAGTTTTTAGACTGGTGCACTCCAGCTTTTGTTAATTTTGATATTGCAAAGCTACTGGCTTCTGGGCTGATTAAAAGAGAGAAATTAATGAGTGGTTTTACTTCCCCTCTTAATTGGTTGCTCGTCCGCTATCGTTTTGATGGTACAAAGATGGGATATAATAGTAGGATTAAAAGAGAGAAAAAAAGTCCTGCTTTTATGTACCCTCTTAATAGTACGGAGCAGGACTTGATTGGTTATCAGTGCGTTATTAGAAGTATATGCTATTCACAGTATCAATTCTCTTGTCTTTATATTGCTTGATGTAGCCTTTTAGGACATCTTCATCATCTGAGAATTTACTATGTTTAGATAGCTTGGTGAAGTAGATAAGCCTTGATATGAGCAATGTCTTACTGAGTGATATGGTGCTTCCTTTCTTTTGTCTGACCTTAAACTGCTTATTGTATGGGGATAAATTGAAGAAGTCATTGAACATCTTATAGAACAGCCATATCTGAACGGATTCCTTTTCTTCTGCATGGGTGTTCATGCTGACTTGTTGGCTCTGCATCCAAGGATGTTCCTCTATCTCCTTTAGGTTATTGATGATGGTAGTAGCCAAGTAGCCTATGGCATTGACATTGTCAATTACTATCTGATGCTTGCCTTCAACCTTTACAGAGACTGTGATAGGCTTCTTAAAACTTACTCCAAATTGGTTAATCTTCTTATGGTTATCAGCTATGGCTTTGGCGAATTTGGTGAGCTGTTCTATTCCAATGCCTGTAGCTTTCATTCCGTCCAAGCACGTTCCACAAGTATAATCAAAGATGAACAGAAGCAGAAACCAAAACTTATCTATATCAACACCCAAGCCTTTCAGCGTATTTTGTATGTCCTCATTGGCTATATAATCTTCGTATGTGAAGTTACCATATAGTTTATTCTGATTGTATCTTCTTATGAATAAGGGCAAGGCGGTTGTACCATAAATATATTGTTCTCCTGTTTCATGGTCTATATCATAATCTGGTACATAAAGTACTGCTACCTCCTCCATGTATTCAAGTAACTCTATGCCTTTAGGGAAATAAGTTTCTTCAAGTCTTTCAATTGGTCTCATATCTTTGCTTATATGGTTTGGAAGCAAAGATAATTAAAAAGGATGAAGTTATTCCTTTTTTAATGGTCTGAGCCTACCATCCAACCCTGCTTTATGTAGTTCTTCTAAATATCTTTCTCTATAACTAAGGTCAAGATGCAAGGCTCTTTCTTTTGCAAGGTCTGTTTTAAGATATTCTTGTAAAGTGATAGTTTTTGTTTTCCTAATCATTTCTATGCTAAAGTTCTTCATATCACTGGACTTTAAAGTATCATAGTTAGCTGTTATAATTCCTTTTTCATCAATCGTCCAGTTGTCTAATAGGAGAGAAGCCATTGCAATGCTTCTGACTTTCGTAATAGCTATATAGAATTTAATTCCATTAAGGAACTGTACAATATAATATCCCTGCATGGTAGTGACAGGAATATAATTCACTCTCTCCAAATATTTATGATATAGTTCTCCTTGTTCTTCGATGCTGAGGTTTTGAAGCTTCTCTTTACCATTATTATCTTTAATCCTTTCGATGTCTGCTATCTTTTTACTCTGTGATTTTTTATATCTTATAATTTCTTTATCAATAGATTTTATCTTCTCATCTAACTGGTTCTGTTTCTCTTGGATAATGTTTAAAAGGGTAGGATTGGTGGTGAGTAGAAACTTGTTGGCATTTTCTTGGCTTTCATTAGATAAGTTCTCTTTATCAAGATATAGGGTAGATAAACGTTTCTCAATTCCAGCTATTTCCTCTTGTAGCTCTGTAACTCTATTGTCTGTTTGGTTCCTAAAGAAGTTGATATATTCTGCTGTGTGCATAGATTTGAAAAGACTATATAATATTTCATTCGTAAGGTCGTAAGAAACTTCATCAATATTATATTTACAGAAGTCTGGATGAGATTTCCTATCAACACAGCTACATCTATATGTTAGTTTTGAAATTCCTGCTGCTGGCTTTTTGTCTTTTACAGTCATGGCTCTCCCACATCTACATCTGATGATTCCTTTTAATGGATTATGATTGACTTTTCCAGTTGGAGTATTTTTATAGTTGTTTTTAATCAGCTCTTGTGCTTTCATAAAATCCTCTTCACTGATAATAGGTTTTATTCTAACCTCGATGGTATAAGGTTCTTCTCTACCTAATCTCTGTGTTCTTCTTCTGATTCCTCTATAAATATCACTATGGATATAGTTGCTTAGAATGGCAACAGTGCTGTAATATCCTCTAAAAGTAATATTCCTTTCATTGAAATATCTGGCTACTGCTCCCAGTGTCTTACCAGAGTTTACTAAAGCGAAGAGTCTTTTTATATTCTCTACTTCTTCTGGTACTTCTTCTAAAATATATTTAGGACGTTTCCCATTGGGGTTAGGAACTGCTTTATATCCATAAGGTATTTTTTGGTCTACAACTGCATAAGGATAAGCTTGGAAGAGAGCTTGCTTCCCATCTTGGTTTTTCTTTTTAATATCCAATCTTTCTTGTGCTGCTGCCCATGCTTTGATAGTGAGGATAAGTATTTCTGTAATGTCTAAAAGTTTATTAGCTTCATAAATTTTACTGGGACTATCTAAGAGTATTACAGATAATCCTTTATTAATAATCTGTTGAATGTTGTAAACTGTCTCTGTTACATCTTCTTGCCTGCTCAAACGTGATAACTCAGAAATTACTATCATGTCTGCATCTTTGTAGGTTTTACTTTGTAATTCGATATAACCTTTTCTGTCTGCAACCACACCAGATATTCCAAAGTCCTCAATAATTTCAATTAACTCATAATTGTTGTTCTCACAGAACTCCTTAATCTTTAGCTTTTGTCGAGATAAGTCTTGTTTTGTAGTAGAAACTCGTGCGTATCCTATAATTTTTATCATAATGTAATATGTTGATTATGAAGCAAATATAGGTATAAAATTTCACTTGGGCAAGTCTATTTAGTTAAGTGAATATTGTTGTCTGGTTCCCGCCAATCGCATTGGGTTTATTGGTAATGGCGGGCCTTTCTCTTTGATACAACTAAAGATTATTCAAGAGGTGATTACTCTTATCATTTTCACCGTGTTCACCACCGTGCTTTTTAAAGGGGAAAGCCTGCACTGGAACCATTTTGCGGCATTTGTCTGCTTGGTGCTGGCGGTGTATTTTGTGTTCTATAAATGATAATTTAGCGCTCTGCGCTAAATTAAGTTACGAGCTACGAGCTACCAGTAACGAGTTGCTGCGCTGTACTCGTGGGTGAATAATTATTCGCCCGGCTATCACACCGAAAGGCACTTGTCACTCGTAGCTTGTAGCTCGTCACTTATCGCGCGAAGCGCGATAAATTATCATTTGTCCTCTATAAACCTCTCCATCCCCCTCGTATAATAGGTTTGGAGTTCTCCTTTCTCGTCTGTATAGATGAAGCAAGCATCAATATCCGGATGTGCATTTGCGAAACGTTCCGCCTCTTCCAGTCCCATTACCATGAATGCGGTGGCATAAGCGTCGGCACTCATGCAATCTTTGGCTACTACGGTGGCGGATAAGATGTTGTGTTGCACAGGATACCCCGTTCTCGGGTCTATGGTATGTGCATATTTCTTTCCGTCCTTGTAATAGAAATTACGATAATTGCCCGAAGTGGCAATGCCTACATCGCTCACGTTCAGCACTGTTTGCAATTCCTGGTTGATGGATAATGAATCATCTACGGGCTTATTGATACCGATTCTCCACGAGTTTTTTTTAGGGTTCTCTCCACGTGCCACAATCTCTCCGCCTATGTCCACCATGAAGTTCTGGATGCCTTTCTTTGCAAGAAATTGTGCGATGACATCCACCGCATACCCTTTGGCAACGGCACTACACGAAAGCATCATGCGTGCATCCTGTTTCACTACTTTCCCTTCTTCGGATAAAGCCACTTTGGTATATCCGGTGATTTCCAACAAACTATCTATCATGGCCGAGTCGGGGAATGCCCCTTTCTTGAAGCCGAAGCCCCAGGCATTTGCCAACGGAGCAACCGTAATATCGAATGCACCGTCCGTTTCTTTGGAAATCTCCATACTACGGTTGAATACATGGGTGAAGAACGTGTCCGGCACTATGTCTTCGTTGCGATTAATCCGGGTGATGGTGGCCGTGTCATTGAAAGGAGACAACGAACCGTCAAAACGCCTCAATTCGTCGTCTATCTCGGCTTTCAGGTCGCCATCATATTGATAGGTGATTTTATAAACCGTACCGAATATCAGTCCGTTCACGGTGGTGTAAGGTTCTGTACGATTGTGGCGTGCAAGTATCCAGATTGTTCCCAGCACGAGCAGGGCAATCCATAAGAAATTTCTCTGTACCTTCTTTTCCATAATTAAGGTTTAATTGAAAAACAAATGTTCTACTAATATTTTGGTTCCGATGATAATCAGGATGATACCTCCCCAAAGTTCTGCCCGCAACTTTCGTGCGATGCCGCAACCGAATCGGATGCCGAACATAAGTCCTAAGAGAGACATGGCGAATGAAACGAAGCCGATGATGGAAACCGGTGGCAATACTTCCGAAAAGTCTCGTACGCCCAAAAATGCGAATGATACCCCGATGGCGAGTGCGTCAATACTGGTTGCTATGGCCAGTGCCAACACCACTTTCAGGCTTTTCGGGTCATATTCTTTTTTGCAATCCTCGTCTTTGAAAGATTCCCTGACCATACGTCCGCCCAGAAAAGCGAGGATGGCGAAAGCAATCCAGTGGTCCAGACTCTCTATCAGATGGCTGAACGTGCTGGCGCCTACCCAACCCAGAAGTGGCATGATGGCTTGAAATAATCCAAAGAAAAACGCCATGGTCAGCATGGGCCGCCATAGCGTACGTTTTAGAAGGATACCACTGGCAATAGAAATGGCGAAGCAATCCATTGCGAGTCCCACGGCAAGAAGCCAAATCTCTAATCCGGTCATAGTTTTTAGAATGGTAGTTTATAGGTGATTGTATAAGTTACGCCCAGCGTGTTTGAACCATATTTTCCGAATCCTGGTACGTACCACGGGTCGCCATATTCTCCCGTAGATGAGCTGGTGCGGAATTTGAAGCGCAATCCCCATCCCATGTAGAATTGCTTCCAGATGTGTGCACGGATGCCTACACAAAATTCAACCCATTGCATAGACCCTTTCATGCCCTGATGATTGAAGGGGAGGCTACCGCCCCAGATGTCATCCGTCTGATTCGGATTTCCGATGCTTCCGCCATAAATGGGGTCGTCTACGGAAAGGGCTTCTATATCATATTTAAAGCTACTCATGGCATATCGCAGACCGACAAACAGGTAGTTATCGAATTTCTTCTTATAAAGAGCGTTATAATTGATACCGACACGAAAATAGGGTGCATTGCTTTTGTAGTGTGTACCATTGTCGTTCCATGCATCGGTGCCGCCATATCCGAGTTCCACAATCGGGAAAAAACGGTTCTTAAGATTGACGTCGACGGCCACTTCCGAACTTAGGAAATCACCTCCGAGCACTTTGCTACCGATACCCCATAAATCCACGCTTACGGTTACGCCATTATATAGCGGGAAAGACACCTCTTCCGTCTCCTTCTTTTCTTCTTTAGGCGGATTGGAAGCAGGAGGACGGTTGGTGTTCTGCGCTCGTACCGGAAGTCCGGTCAGCCAGCAAAACACCAGACTAATTACGATAAAAGAGTTTAAGATTTTCCGTTCCATTGCTGATTACTTCTGCTTTTTGAATGTATATGGAATCAAGATTGTGGCGGCTATATGCCCTGCCTGTGATACTTTGTTTCATCTGATAGCCGCAATCCATAGAGAGGAAATAAGGAGTATTCTTCTGGCGGACAACGATTGTATCTTTTTTAATCTTGGGGTCTTTGCTATAATGGAATACCAGTACGGTGGAGTCGGCCGTATAGCGCAATGGCAACGACAATCCATGTACTCTTTTCTGGTTGTTGAGGATGATGGAATCCGTACCAAAAGCGGTAATAGTTAACGAATCGAGTGTATCTTTCAGCACCGTATTATTA
The DNA here is from genome assembly GCF_905207245.1 of uncultured Bacteroides sp. GTDB lineage: Bacteria > Bacteroidota > Bacteroidia > Bacteroidales > Bacteroidaceae > Bacteroides. The sequence continues at coordinate 11,035 of NZ_CAJLKP010000113.1, forward strand.
TTTTCCTTGTCTATCGTGTAGAGGAAGCATTCCATCATCGGGCGGGCGTTCATGGAGCAATCTTCATCTTCCGAGCAAGAAGAGACGATGGTGGCGATGGGGTAAGCAATCAGACAAAGCAATACCAGTTTTACTAATTTTCTCATAGCCTTTTATATTGTTTTTTCTATTTGATATTTGTTTCGTTCGGGGGCGTTGCGCGAAATCAGTTCGCCGAGGAAGCCCGCAAGGAACAACTGGGTTCCTATAATCATGGCGGTCAGCGACAAGTAGAAGTAGGGGGAGTCCGTCACCAGGCGGTAGGGCATCCCGTAGTGCATGTGATACAACTTCATGACTCCCACAATAACTACCGAGATAAAGCCGAAGATGAACATCAGCGAACCCAGAAGTCCGAAGAAGTGCATCGGCTTCACTCCGAAGGCCGACAGGAACCAAAGTGAAATCAAATCCAGGTATCCGTTGAAGAAACGATTCAGTCCGCCGAACTTCGTCTTTCCGAATTTGCGTGCCTGGTGTTGAACCACCTTTTCGCCGATTTTATTGAAACCCGCGTTCTTGGCAAGGTAGGGGATATAACGGTGCATTTCGCCGTATACTTCGATGTTCTTTATCACGTCTTTCTTATAGGCTTTCAGTCCGCAATTAAAGTCGTGCAGATTCTTTATGCCGGATACCTTTCGGGCGGTTGCGTTGAACAACTTTGTAGGAATGGTCTTCGAAATCGGGTCATAGCGTTTCATCTTCCAGCCGGACACCAGGTCGTAACCGTCTTCTGTAATCATCCGGTATAGTTCGGGTATCTCGTCCGGACTATCCTGTAAATCCGCATCCATTGTGATGACCACATCTCCCTGTGCCTTCTCGAATCCACAAAACAATGCAGGCGACTTGCCATAGTTACGGCGAAACTTGATGCCATGCACGGCATCCGATTTCCGGCTCAGGTCTTCGATAATCTGCCAGGAGCGGTCGGTACTTCCGTCATTCACGAAAATCACTTCATATGAAAAACCGTTGGCCTTCATCACCCGCTCAATCCATGCGTACAATTCCGGAAGAGATTCTTCTTCATTATACAAAGGAACGACAACTGAAATATCCATCTTTCTTATTTACGATTTTAAGATTTACGATTGAAATTACTTTTATCACCACTCTGTCACCCTATCTTCCCCCGATGTGGTCCACTGGTGGCCGCTTCATGGCAAACAGGGCGGTAGGAATGGCAAGCAACGATCCGTAGAATACATTCTGAGACATTAATTGCATGGTGATTTCTATCGGAGACAATGAACGCATCACGCTCAAAGCATCTTTCAACTGGTCGATATATACCTCCATTCCCGGTAGTATGTTTGCCTCGAAGTTATTCAGCAAACCCTCATAGGTGTCCAATACGAATCCCTGATCTATGAAACGGAAATAGATGTAATGTGCCACGGCCGTAAGCAGAGCGGCGAACATATACATAAATACGGTGAAAATCCATGCATGAAGGAAACTGATGACACCGCCACATACATGATTACGGTACATGCGTACATAATAGTATGCCATGAAAGGCACGCATAAGGTCAGCCCCCCGAAAAGGAAGAGTAAGAATGGTACAGTTAAGCCCAGCGGGAATAGAATGAACTTCAAAATCCAAAATCCCCCCAGGTAAGTGCCGAATAGCATGGCATATCGTTGTAAGTAACCTCTGTTTTCTGTCATCTTTCATTAGGAATATGGCCACAAAGGTATAAATAATATTGTTTGTTACCCCCGTATTCTTGTTAAAGTTGAAAAAAGTTTGGGCAAAGTATTGCAAGTTTAATAAAAATGCCTACCTTTGCACCCGCAAACAAAAAAAACGGGTAAGTCCTATACGGCCAGCTCCCTTCGAATCCTCCAGGGCTTGATCGCAGCAAAGGTAGTTGGTTGTAGCGGCGCGATATAGTAAGCTTACCCACCCGC
>NZ_CAJLKP010000114.1 GCF_905207245.1 uncultured Bacteroides sp.
ATGTATGAATCAGATTTTTAATAGGAACACTCAAATAAGAGGCATAGAACCTATTGCAATCATGTCACGAATAATATATAATATTCGTGACATGAAGGGAGGCGGTATTGTGGACAACGGATATACAAAACGAATACGAGAGCGTGTTCTTTCTCTTGAAGATGGAACTGTTTTTGTGATGTCTGATTTTGCGGATATTGCAGATACATCCACTATTCGTCAAAGTTTAAGTCGTTTAGTGCAATCAGGAACATTGCGCCGTATTTTGAAAGGAGTTTATGAAAAACCAAAATATAGCAAACTTCTGGATGAATATGTGGCGGCAGACCCGGAAGCGGTGGCGAACGCATTGGCACGAAGTTATCACTGGACGATTGCCCCATGTGGGAATACAGCATTGAACCTGTTAGGTCTTTCAACACAGGTAACAGCAGTATGGTCCTATATCAGCGATGGTCCATATAAGACCTACGAGTGGAACTCTACAAAGCTGGAATTTAAGCACCGGACCAATAAAGAGATTACCGGATTGTCCTATATGACAAGTTTGGTTATACAGGCATTAAAAACGCTTGGCAGATCGAATGTTACGCCAGAAGTCATACAGATGCTTTCCGAAAAACTGACAGCCAAGGATAAACAGGCTTGCTTGAAGGAAGCAACAGAGTCTACGGATTGGGTTTACGATACGATACGGCAGATTTGTGGAGGTGAAAAGGTACAATGAGAAATATAGCAAGACTTTCAGATAACGACCGCAGGGAGCTGTTCAGAAATACAGCAGATAAAATGGGGCTGAATGATGCCATTGTAGAAAAAGACTTTTGGGTATGTTTTACGCTGGATTATTTATTTCACCGCTCACCATGGAAAGAGTCCATCACCTTTAAGGGCGGTACCAGCCTTTCAAAAGCCTTTCACCTGATCAGCCGGTTTTCAGAAGATATTGATTTGATTCTGGACTGGCGTGTATTGGGATATGGCAAAGATGAACCATGGGAGAAACGTTCCAATACAAAACAGGATGCTTTTAACAAAGAAGCCAATGCGCGTGCGGAGGTATTTCTGTCCGAAACATTCTGCCCGGCAGTCAAAGCCGGCTTATCCCAGGAAATCGGTTGTGAAGCAAATGTCTACATAGATGAAAAGGATAAACAGACGGTCATTTTCGCCTATCCGCACCTTTTTACAAATACGGCGACCTTACAGGTGATCCGTTTAGAGATTGGTGCGCTGGCAGCGTGGACTCCTGCAAAAACAGCGCAGATCGAACCATACGCGGCAAAATATTATCCGAAGATTTTTGAGCAAAAAGAAACTGCAATCCTTACCGTTGCCCCGGAACGGACCTTCTGGGAAAAAGCCACAATCCTGCACCATGAAGCGAACAGACCGGAACATTTGGAAATGCCGCAGCGGTATTCCAGACATTATTATGATCTCTACCGCATGGCTGCAACACCGGTCAAAGAAGCTGCTTTTTCCAGGCTGGATCTCCTGAAGAAAGTTGTAGATTTCAAAATGAAATTCTATCCCAGATCATGGGCGAAGTACCCGGAGGCTGTGCCGGGCACATTAAAATTACTCCCGCCGGAATACCGGTTCGCAGCATTGGAAGCGGACTATAACTCTATGCAGGATATGTTGTATGGAGATGTTCCGACATTTGAGACAGTCATAGCAGCGGTCCGGGAACTGGAAAAAGAGATCAATACACTATAACAATTACATATCCGTTTATTTGCCGGCTATTCTAAGATGCTTTAGAATAGCCGGTTTCTTGTTTTCAAAGGAGGGATGCTATATTACACAAAATGAAGTCAATGCCGTTTTTGACGAACAGGTACGGCTCTGTGCTGATACCTTGAAACGAAAAACCAAAGAATACACCGGGGATGACCCGGACCGGCTGGGTGCATTTAAGGCAGCGGCAGCTTTACAGCATACAACGCCCCAGCGTGCCCTTGCCGGTATGCTGGCAAAGCATATTGTTTCTATATACGATATGTGCTTTGCCGAGGAAACAGTTTATCCGATGGACACATGGGACGAAAAGATCACAGACAGTCTTAACTATCTGTTCTTACTGAAAGCGATTGTAAAGGAGGGACATACCAATTAAACAGATTGAAGTAAAAATTTTGAACTGCCAGGCGGTAGCGGAAGCAGAAAAAAACATGGTCTTTGCGGCAAGACTTACCCAACAGGGACATAAGATTGCCTCAATGGACGACCTGATGGAGCTCTACGAAAAATCATTCAGCGTTCAGACAGTAGCAGCTATGGGGGCGCTTCCCCATCCTACCATCCAGAAATTTGCGGTGATCACGGTAGCCATTGTCGGCGCCAGCAGGCGTTTTCTGGCGCAGATCACCCGCCACCAGAACGAAGTAAAATTTATGAGTGCATCGCTGCAGTACAGCAACTATACGGGACAGGCGGATTTCGCTGTCCCGTATTCTATTATGACGGCTCCGGCAGTGGTACGGGAATTGTACTTAAAAAGCTGTCATGAAAGCATGAAATGTTATGAAGCCCTGTGCACTGCCGGAAGCGGGCACGATGCGGCCGGCTATGCCACGCCCCAGGGATTACGGAATGTACTGCTCATCAGCGCCACCCCTTATCAGTGGAAACATATCATCAGCCAGCGGGTATGCCGGAGAAATACAGATGAAACAAGGATCGTACTGCTAAAGGTCTGGAAAGAACTTTATGAACTAAGCCCTGCTTTGTTTGCCCCGTCACTGACCGGGCCTTTCTGTCAGTTGGATCGATGTCTGGAAGGGAAAATGACCTGCGGACGAAAACTGGCGGCAGATATGACGCCGGAGGATATTTTAGAAAAAGACTATCCTGCTCTTTGGGAAGGGGGCTGCCGATGAAAATAAAACTGATCGATTTTGGCGTACCGGAGCACCAGCGTCCTTACCGTCCGCATGGCAATGATGCCGGAGCGGATGTTTATCTGCCCCATGACTATACCTTACAGCCCGGAGAAATCGCCAAAATTCCTCTTGGTTTTGGGCTGGAAATACCGGATGGATATGCGGGATATATCTTTCCCCGTACCAGTATGGCGGTAAAAGGTCTGGTCTGTGAACTGCCGCCTGTGGATTCCGGCTACCGCGGAGAGATCCATGCGATCATCAGCAATGTAAGCAATCAGGTGCAGTCTATTTTTAAGGGAGCCCGTATCGGGCAGCTTGTGATCACGCCGATCGTCATTGCAGATTTTGTAACAGATCTGGGAACAGAACGAGGAACCGGCAGCTTTGGCAGTACCGGCGAATAGAAAAAGGCAGTTTGGAGAACAGTTTTTGAATACTTATCGGTATAGGGAGCGGACATTTCGAGAACATTATAAAATATAATAAAGAAAGTCACGAAAAAAGCGGCCATTACCGTGACCGCTTACTTTCTGCTATTGAGTTCTTTCATAATACCGAGGATATATTGCATGGATTGAGGATCAAGCTGTCTTGCCTCTGCAATGAATTCCTTCAAGGTTTCCGGGTAGGTATTTCCTTCATCAAAGAATTCCTGCGGCGTCACACCCAGATATTCGCAGATGTAGAAAAAGGACTGCATAGCGGGAAGTGACTTTTTATTCTCAATATTATTGATGTAGTTGTTTGCCTGACCTAACGATAAAGACATATCGCGTGCGGAAACTCCTTTTTGTGTCCGCAGCTTTGCTAATCGTTCCGGGACAAAATCTTCATACATCGCCTTCACCTCCCATTCTGTAATAGATTGTACCTCACGCCCCTTTATTATCCGCAAAAGGAAAAAGGGTATTATCGTTGACTTGCTAAATAAAATCTATTACTATGTGAAAAGTGAAGAATTTTACCTATCAGATGGAGGGATGACCGATGAAAGGAAAGACTTGCTGTGTTACCGGACACAGGGATTTACCGCAGAATGAGATTAACAAAATAAAAGCCGCTTTGGAACATGAGATTGATGCTGCCGTTACAGATGGATTCACCTGTTTTATGAGTGGCTTTGCAGATGGCGTGGATCAGTATTTTGCGGAGCTGGTGCTGGAAAGAAAGCAGACCACCCCGGCACTGGAGCTGATCGCAGTGATCCCTTACCGCAAGCGTCTGGACGGCCTAAATAAGAAAACAAGAACCCGTGAACTGCTGGAGGCTTGTGCGGATGTTGTTGTCATACAGGAAAAATATCTTCCAAGCGTCTACTCCCACAGAAACCGCTATATGGTGGAGCACTCCGACCGAGTGATCGCTGTCTATGACGGACGGGAAACCGGCGGTACGGCAAAGACGATCCGCTTTACCCACCGGATGAAGAAGGAACTGCGGGAAATCCCGGTTGGAGAGATCGTCCTACCGGATCACTTGAAACCAAAAACAAAATAGATACCTGTTGATGCGCTCACTTTGAAGTGGGCGTTTTTCTTTACCCATTTTTAGGAGGAATGCTTATGTGGAACCTGATCTTACATTTCCTTACCTTTGCCGGAGGGATGGCTTCCGGCGTTATGCTGATGTGTCTTATGCAAACCGGAAAACTTGCGGATAAAGAATTTGAAACTATGAAGGAGGAATAAAAATTGAAACTTGTGATTGCAGAAAAGCCCTCTGTTGCTATGTCACTGGCAGCAGTATTAGGCGCAACGGAAAGAAAAGACGGTTATCTCGAGGGTTCCGGCTATCTGGTGAGCTGGTGCGTGGGACATCTTTTGGAACTGGCACAGCCGGAGGCTTACAAAGAACAGTACGCCAAATGGCGGTATGAGGATCTTCCGAGCCTACCGGAAAACTGGAAATATGAAGTGCCAAAGGATAAGAAAACGCAGCTTGCCCTTTTGTGCCGATTGATGAAGGACAAACGGGTGGATTCCGTGGTATGCGCTACGGATGCCGGACGAGAAGGAGAACTGATCTTCCGTCTGGTCTATGAATATGCCGGATGTAAAAAGCCTATGGAGCGCCTTTGGATTTCCAGTATGGAGGATGCGGCGATCCGTGAGGGCTTTGACCATCTCCACCCCGGCAGTGATTACGATAAGCTCTATGATGCGGCGGTCTGCCGGGCAGGAGCCGACTGGCTGATCGGGATCAATGCCACCCGGCTTTTTTCTGTCCTGTATGGTGTCACCCTAAATGTCGGCCGTGTTATGTCACCGACACTGGCACTTTTGGTACAGCGTGAGTCGGATATTGAATCCTTCATCAGTAAGCCTTTTTATGTGCCGGAAATCACCTGCGGAGGTTTTACTGCTTCCGGCGAAAAAATGACGGAACGATCCGAGGCTGAAAAAATCCGTATGGACTGTGACCACAACTCCGCTTTTGTGCGTTCTGTGGAAAAGCAGGTAAAAACTATACAGCCTCCCCGCCTTTATGACCTTACAACTCTGCAAAGGGAATGTAACCGTATTTATGGCTATACGGCTCAACAGACCCTTGATTATGTGCAATCTCTCTATGAAAAGAAGCTGGCAACCTATCCGAGAACGGACAGCCAGTATTTGACGAAGGACATGCAGGCAACCGCCGCTTCCCTGATCCTGTGGCTGCGTGACAATATGACCTTTGGAAAAGGCTACGCCGGAGAGCCGGACATTGACCGGGTAACAGATGACAGCAAAGTGACTGACCACCATGCCATTATCCCAACTGTGGAAATCGCACGGACAGACCTGTCAGAGCTTCCTTCCGGGGAGCGGGATGTGCTTACCCTGCTTGCCGTCAGACTGCTTTGTGCCACAACGCAGGTACACCGATTTGAAGCGGTCACCGCTATATTGGACTGCCAGGGATATACTTTTACGGCAAAAGGAAAGACTATTTTACAGTCCGGCTGGAAAGAGGTGGAACGGATTCACCGTATGAGTATCAGGCAGAGTGAAACGGAACACAAAGAAAATGAAGCTGTCGCTCTCCCTGTGCTGCAGGAAGGACAGACTTTTGAAGCTGTATCAGCAAGTCTCCGTGAAGGGAAAACTTCACCGCCGAAACACTATACGGAGGACACACTGCTGTCCGCTATGGAGACTGCCGGTGCGGAAGATATGCCGGAAGATGCCGAGCGTAAAGGATTGGGTACTCCGGCTACCCGTGCGGCAACACTGGAAAAGCTGGTTTCTGCCGGATTTGTACAGCGAAAGAAAAAGCAGCTCATTCCTACGGAAAAAGGAAAGAACCTGATCGCAGTCCTGCCGGACAATATCAAATCTCCCATCTTAACTGCAGAATGGGAATCCATGCTGAAACAAGTGGAACATGGCGAACTGTCGGCAACATCTTTTATGGATCAGATTGCAGATATGAGCCGGACGCTGGTAAAAGAACATACTACCCCGGAAGAACGTTTTGCGGATCTGTTTCCTTCTTCCAAAGGAACTGCACACGAAGCCGTGGGGGTATGTCCCCGCTGCGGTGCCCCGGTATTTGAAGGAAAGAAAGGTTTTTTCTGCGGCAACAGGGAATGTTCTTTTGCTCTTTGGAAAGATAACCGTTTCTTTTCCAGCAAGAAAAAATCTATCACAAAGTCTGTGGCAGCGGCTCTTTTGAAAGAGGGCCGCATTTCTATGTCCGGGCTTTACAGTGAAAAAACAGGAAGGACCTATGATGCGGAAGTGATCCTGGATGATACCGGCGGTAAATATGTGAATTTCAAGCTGGAATTTCCCGTAAAGAAAGGCAGGCGTAAATGAGCGATCGAAAAACCTTTGAATATGGCGGTTATCACTTCACGCCCATACGAAAATTTCACAAAAAAGAAGGCGACTTTTTCGCCATATCGAAACGGCTGGCAAGTGACCCCAACTTAGGGCTGTGTACCTATCAGGATCGGCAAAAAGCACCTTATGATTACAAAGACTTTTATACCGTTTCAACAGACAAAGAATGTGATATTTTCCGCTGCGAAGAAAATGGATTGTTGTATGTACCAGGAAAAAATGAACTTTTTATTTACCATGAACCAAAACAGAAAAAGCGGAACTCTATCGCCGATGCCCTTTCACAGCCCAGGAATGTTACTGATACAACCGAAATTTCCAGCGGTCGGCAAAGCAGAGCCCCGGAAAGGTAGGCGTTATGGCGGAGAGAGAATTGAACCGCTCGGAGCGGGCTACGATCCGAAAGCTGGTTACAGAGCTTTGCGCCAACTATGACTCTCAGGATAAGATCTGCCTTCCCCTGGACAGTCCTTGCTACATGCTGAATAAATGGTGGACCGGTGCTTATTGCCGGTACTTTGAAAAAGCGGTGTTGCCGGTGGATGCAGCACTGGAATCAGCCATTACCGGCGAGGACACCTCCATGAGACAGAAAATATGCCCTGTGTGTGGAAAGGCATATCTTCCTACAACCAGCCAGGCATATTGTTCCGCTGCCTGCCGGGTCTATGCAAGACGGAAATCCGAGCGGGAACGCAAACGCCGGAAGCGGCAAAACCAACCATGATATGTCCGCAACTTAGCCTTAAAAGTCCTTGATTTTCAAGGGCTTTTTGCACCTGTTTTCAAGGGAGCTGTATAAGAATACTCCGGTGCTTTGAAATGAGGTTAAGTTGCGGACAAAACATATATTTTAACAAAAACGATAGGAGGCGATTTTTTGAATATCAACACGATTACCGCGGAGGACCTTCGCCGCATGCCGGATAAGGAAGGACTGATTTTACAGGGCTGTGGCGGGGATCTGACAGAGTGGGTGGACGGGATCAATGAAATGCTGACAAAAGCAGGCATATTGAAAGATGGCAGCCAGTTTGAAAATGTGTTTGCTTTTCAGCACGGAGAACTGACCTGTCTGCTTTACCCTTTTGATGATGTGAAACTGGATATAGGGAAACTTGCCCTGTGGCGTTTACAGACCCATGAAGTCTATGGCGGCACATGGCTGTCGGACTTTGTGCCGAATTATTTAGGCGGATTTATAGAAACACCGGAACCATTGGCAGATAAACCGGACTGCCCTCTGATCGGAGCAGATGGGAACATTTTTAATCTGCTTGGTATTGCTTCCCGTACTTTGCGGGAGCATGGTCTAAAAGAACAGGCAAAAGAAATGTCTGACCGGGTATTTGCTTCCGGCAGTTATGGAGAAGCGCTCTGTATCATTGGCGAATATGTCAACATCACAGATTCCGAACCGGAGCATAAGAATTCTCTCCGTCAGCAGCTAAAGGCAACAAAACCGGCAGACCCAGTAAAAAAGCAACAAACTTCCAAACAGCAGGAACGATAAGGAGGGATGCGAAATGGAAAGGAAACGGACCTATGGTGTATGGGCAGTACGAAGCAGCACTTCTATTTTCGGACCGGCACAAAGCTGGTGCAAGGAAAATGGAAAACCGTTGGAGTTTGATAGCAAAGCCGACGCTGAAAACTATGCAAAGGAAGCCAACGAGCATACGACAGCAAATGTCCGATACTATGTGAAAGAAAAAGAACCGGAACCCGGCGCTGTTCGGAAAGGAACATCTCAACCGGAACTGGATGCGCGCAGCCATGAAGAAGTAATACCAAGAAATGATGCAGCGGAAAAACAAAACGAGATTCCGGACCGACAGATTCCTTCTCAAACAGATCCGCTGGTAGAAATCCGCTCTGCGGTCCATAGTAATTACGCGGGTATGGTCGCTATGCTGGGTGCGGACAACCGTGTGTATTTGGGGCGTGAGGAACGTTGCCATTACCAGGATATGCAGCCATCTTACTATGACAATCAGGACGGTTCCCTGTGTTTTGTCTGTGATCAGCCCGATATGTATTATTTTCTTTATGGAGAAGGCTGGGCGCATACCCAGACGGAAATGTTGGAACGAGGGCTTACCTTGCGCCAGTATGAAGAATTTGCGAGACTGCAAAATGGGGTCCTTGCACAGTTTACCACCCAAAGAGAAATTCTGTTTGCCGGACAGCCGTTTCAGGCGCCGGAAAGTTATCTTCGCAATGCAGAACTTTATGAGGAAGGTCAGACCGGCAACTACAATATGCTGGATGGCAGGCTGAACAACGAACCTCCTGTGCGCCCGGATCTGACAGACGGACAGACGGATGAAGAAATCCGGGAGCTGGTGCCGGAAGCAAAGCCGTCTTTGATGGACCGTTTGAAAGCAGACAAACCGGAGCATGAAGCAAGGCAGATGATCCCTCCTGTGCCGGAAAGGGAACGCTGATGGCCGGGGTAAGATTTGAGGATGTAGATCTTTTGGGTGCTCTTTCCCGTATCGTAGATCTTCATACCCAACATTATAAAGAGGACTTTGACCTGGATAAGGAACTGATTTCAAAACTGGCTGTGTCAGACCGTTCAGAGGATAAACAGCTTCTTTGGATGTCACGCCCTTGCGGAACCTATACCCTGCGCGAACGGGAAGTTTATCTGGATGGAAGCCATGAAAATAAAGTGTGGCGGTTTTACCAGGAACAGACAAATGATCCCGTTTTGGCTTATGCCATCTCTTTGAAAGAAGTCAGGGACGGAAAAATATTTGGCAATCTCTATCCGCTAAATTACAGAGAACATGTGGAACGGATGAAAAAGCTGACCTGTCCAATCGGAAATGTAGCCGTTGCATTTGCGGATGGAAGTGTTATCACGATTCCCTATCAGGAACGGAGACAGCTTATGAACCGGTTTATGCCAGAGCATGGAGCCCCTAAAACAATGACTTATCTGCCGGAAAATGAGCCGGAGCTGATGATGATTCTAAAACGGGAACGCTTCAAACGCAGCTATCATGCGACAGCCGGAAATCTGGAGGAATATCTTGATAAGCTGGAAAAGACCACCCTGCGGGAAAAACTCAAAAAAGCAAAGACGGCGGTTTCAACACAGGAGGTCTCATCTCATAAAAGAGGGTTGGAACGATGAAGGGCGGGCATAACAAAAAATCTGTCCGCGTCGAATTTGTCATGTCCGAAGCGGAGGCCGAACTGGTAAAAGAACGCATGGCGGAACTTGGCATTACCAACCTGTCGGCATATCTGCGAAAGATGGCCGTAGACGGTTACATCATTCACCTTGATATGGGAGATATTCAGGAAATGATCCGGCTTCTCCGCATTTGTTCCAATAACTTAAACCAATATACCAGACGGGCCAATGAGACCGGCAATATTTATGCCGCAGATATAGATGACATCCGCACCCGTCTGGACAGCCTTTGGGATGGCATGGACAAACTGATCCGGGGATTTGCAAATCTTTCATAATATTAAACTAATTTTGAAATGGCATCTTGATATGGGTTCATTTATTCTTAACAGTTTTTTATCGACGATATTATTATGTGGATAACGATAAGTTCCTATGATAAAATAATTTGGCATGGAGGTAAATAAAAATGTGTAAAATTGTTATTATTGAAGATGATATAGATATTTGCAATATGATTAAAAAATTCTTGGAAAATAATAAATATAGTGTTCAATATGCTTTAAATGGTATAGAAGGAATAAATTTGTGCAAATCTTTTGTTCCGGACTTGATAATACTTGACATTATGTTGCCAGGGCTGAATGGGGATGATGTATTACAGAAATTGCGAAAATTTACAAACGCTCCTGTTATTGTTGTATCAGCAAAAACAATGGTTCAGACCAAAATAGAATTATTAAAAATAGGGGCAGATGACTACATGACAAAACCATTTGATTTGTATGAGCTTCTTGCACGTATTGAGGCAAATTTAAAACGGACTGTCGATAATCCTTATCAAAATAATAATACTTTGATATACAAAAATATAAAGATCAATAACTCTTTGGTTTATATAAACGGAGTATTAGTACCATTTACATCAACAGAATTGAGCATTTTAGAATTGCTATTGCAATACCCACAGAAAATATTTTCAAAACAAAATTTATATGAATCCATTTGGAATGAACCTTATGCGTATGATGACGATACAATCAATACTCATATTAGTCATATTCGTAAGAAAATTAAATCAATTACAAATGAAGATTATATACAAACTATTTGGGGGATTGGATATAAAATGAAATAATCTTTAGATTTTCTTTAGAGTTATCATATATAGTGGCATGGAAAGGAGTTGTTTAGGATGACAAAATTTATATGCGAAACAAAAAACCTGAGCAAAAAATATAAAGATTTCTATGCTTTAAAAAATGTAAACTTAACTATTCCAAAAGGCGAAATATATGGACTTGTGGGCGAAAATGGAGCAGGAAAAACAACGCTAATCAGATTATTGACAGGTCTTAATTTTAAAAGTGAAGGAGAAATTATTCTATTTGGGCATAATGATAATCTGCAATATGAACGATCAAAAATCGGGTGTACGATTGAAATGCCGGCACTATATAAAGATATGACTGCTTCACAAAATCTGGAAGTGCAAAGAATACAGAGAGGTATTCCGAATAAAAGCTGCATTGCTGATACTTTAGAATTGATTGGCTTATCGAACGCAGGTAAAAAAAGAGTAGCGAATTTTTCATTAGGGATGAAACAGCGGCTTGCACTGGGCGTTGCATTATTAGGTGAGCCAGAATTTTTAATATTGGATGAACCTGTCAATGGACTTGATCCTACGGGAATTATCGAATTACGGGAACTTCTTAAAAAATTAGTGAAAGAACGGGAAACCACCATTTTAATATCCAGCCATATATTAAGCGAATTGCACCAGCTCGCCACTTGTTATGGCTTTCTTCATAAGGGAGAACTTTTAAAACAAATTTCTGCTGAAAAATTGAATGAAGAATGTAAACGGCATATTTGTTTGAAAACAGATAATATACAGAAAACCACTCTCATATTAGAACAAAAAGCTAATATTAAAAACTATTCCGTTTATCCAGACAATTCTATTCGGATTTATGATTGTTTAGATAATGTAAGAATGATTTCCAAATTACTAACCGACAATGAAATCATCATTGATGAAATCTCTGTTCAGGGAGAAGATTTGGAAACATACTTTGAAAATCTAATAGGGGGTAGAAAAAATGTATAATCAAATACGGGCAGAATTTTATAAATTATTTCATACAAAGGCGTTATATCTAACATTTGCATTGATTTTAGCTGTTTTTGGTATCTTTTCCATAGGAGGTCAGCAACAATTTGTAGTATCTAGTTCCAGCGTAGATGAAACATGGAAGATAGGAGAAACCGTAGGATTTCTTGCTCGTGCATATAGTGATCAGGTACATCCAATGATTGAAGAAATTATAAGGACTGCCACGTCTTATACGGTATTTTTCTGGCTGATTGTTCTTATATTTTCTGTTGTTTTCTTTTCCAGAGAATATACAGATTCAACGATTAAAATTGCGATTGCAAGTGGACAAAGCCGACTAAAATTCTTTATTGCAAAGTATATCGTGATTACTGTTACCAGCATCATTTTATATTTTTCATTTATTATGGTTGCATTTATAATTGAATGTACAAAATACAATGTGCCGATACAATTACTTCCAATGTTGAAAATTGCAGGGCTAAATTGCATGGTTATGGGAGCCTTTATCGGTATTACACTCATGCTGTGTGTGATATTTAAGCATACAGCTATTGTGGTAGGAACTATGTCATTATTTACTTTTAGCGGACCTCTTATTTATATGATGACATGGGATAATATGTCTGCTCAATCGTGGCGAGTTCTAACGTACTTAAAAATCAATCCGATGTATTATTGGATGAATACGTGTTCTGATAATAGAAACTTATCACGGTCTAACCACTTCTAAACCCCTGCAATTACGCTG
>NZ_CAJLKP010000115.1 GCF_905207245.1 uncultured Bacteroides sp.
CCATGCGGCATAGTTGCCTTGAGCAAAATAATCCTCCTGCGCCTCACCATAAGCAAAAGCGAATCCCTTGTCACAACCTGACGGATAGTTAACAATAGCCTGACAAGTTATTTTCCATAGAAACAGGCGGCCCAATGCAGAATCAGGTTTCAGAAGAAACGCCCCGACACCTCCCAGCATCAAGATAAAAAATACACTCATTCCCAACAAGACAGTTCGTTTTTTGTACTTCTGCCACAACACAGTCCATTTGCTTTTATCGCGATGCATATATGCTACCCAACCACAACCAACCGCCGCAGCTACCCAGGCAGAGCGGCTCATTGTGGCGGGCAACACACTAAGAATCAAGATACCTGCCATAGCAACTACTATTTTCTCTATTTCATAGCGAACAGAACGTTCCTTACAAGTACGGGCACGTAAATATAAATGCAAGCAGACAGGCAACACCATTGCCAGATACCCGGCATAGGGTCCCGGATTGAAGAAAGACCCTGTTAGTGCATAGCGGAAGTGACCGGAAGCGGAAAAACCATACAATTGCCGCAAGCCCCAAACCGCTTCGACACTCCCCCAAAGCACCAAACTCCATGAAACATAGACAGAAAAATGAAAGAAACATAGCACCTTTTTCAAGGAATCTCTCTTCACAAGTTGTAACAGGCAGGTTATAACAATACAGGCAGCCGAAAACAGAGTAAATTTACCAAGCCATATCCATTGCCCTATATTTTCCCCTACAGGAAGTCCGGGCGTAGTCACCCCAACCACCCCCAACAAGGAGCAGACGGCAGCAAATAGCAGCGACACTGCCATCACATCTTTTACTCTATGTATCCATAGCCTTATCACTCTATTTTTTTAAATATCCGGTTCCACCTTATTCTATCTGTATTATTATCTACCGACTTCCATATCCTGACGGCTTTTCCCACAATAAAAGGTTCAGGCAATAATCCCCAGTAACGGGAGTCTTGAGAGTTCATGACCTTATCCCCCGCTACAAAATAATAATTTTCTATAAAGCTATAGGTCTGTATTACACTATCATTCAGTAAAACCGTATCTCCACGTACAAACAATTTCTTTTTTTGTTCCCATTCTATTATGTTCTTAAATAGAATAACATGTATAGAATCCATCTTCAAGTTATCCCCTTTAGCCGGAATATAAAGAGGTCCAAAGTTCACTATGTCCCAAGTAAATGCCGAATTATAAGGATACCCCCTCATTACAATTCCCTGCTCTTCCGCCTTCCCTCTCTTCACTAAACCCATCAACGTTTCTTGCATTTCCACATTACCCAAAGACGTATCCTTTCCTCGCACCTTATATCGTGCATCCTTTATTTCAAATGTATCTCCCGGCAATGCAACACAACGCTTTACATAATACTTCATCACATCAAAGGCAACACTATCCCAACGCTGTTTAGAATAGGGGAAATTAAAGACTATTACATCATTCCTTTTTATCTTCCCTAATCCCGGCAAACGAGATATATGTACATTCTTTCCTTCTAAAGCATCCCATACATTGAACAAACGTCCTCCCATTACCCCCTTATTCACCAAGATGTTATCTCCTGCAAGCAAAGACGGCTCCATAGAGTCACTGGGAATTTTGAATGTGGCAATACATATCACTTGAAGAAATATCCAGATCAATGCTGCCCCAAAGAGCATTAAGAATAGGTTAAGAATCTTATCAATATACCAACCTAAGCCTCTTTTGGTATGAGAATTATTGCTTCTCTGCATTTCCCGTTATTCTCAAAACTATTGGAGAAGTTTCCACATTGCAATATACGGTAATTGTCTTATTAAAATATTCAGGATGCTCGGCTTTATACACTGTAAGTAATTCCACACTCATACCCGGACGAACAGGTTCTTTAGGATAATCAACAGTAGTACAACCACAAGAAGTTATTACCCCTTCAATGACTAAAGGAATATCCCCCTCATTACTAAATACAAAAACTCCTTTTTGTTCCTTATGCCAATCAAAACTTCCAAAATCAACAAGATTCTTGTCAATAAGCAATTCCGTTTTTGGGGCTTCATTGCTTTTTCTCGTTACAACTTCTTCGTCATGAATAATATTCAGATATAGCTCTTTGATTCTAGGATTAAATATAGGGTTACCAATAGCCACCACTCGATTATCCTTATCAAGCAAAAAAGTTCTAAATGCTATATCATCCGGAAAATCATTCAAAAGACGAAGTGAATCATTCAAATCTAAACATATAGGGATATCAAAAGCCTCCTTTCTCAAAATTGACAGCAATTCATCACCGTTCTTATTATGAACAAATATATTTACAGGTATTGAATAATCCGAGACTGAGTCGATTGTTTTTATAAAGCCTTTCCAAGCTTTTGCCTGTAACTTACAACTAAGACATCCCAAAGAGTCAATATAACTAACAATTGAATATTTTACTCCCGACTTTACATAATCCATCACAGTATCTTCTCCATAAATTGTAAAAGTAGTCTCTGAGGGATAAATCACCTGTTTTTTCTCCCATTTCTTGACTAAATTAATCATCTTCTCTTTAGATGTATCCTGCCTACAAGATGCATACATACACAATACAAGTATTATTAACAGAGCAATCCGAATATATTTCATTATAATCTATATTCTAATTTCTTTTAACTCTAACTTCTGAAAACGTAATATATCATCAGAATAGTCAGGATTCTTAATATGACTCAGACTGACATACAATCCATCTTCTAGTATAAAAGAAAGGTTGGGATTATAAGTATATGCCGGGAAAAAAGTCTCTCCAAGAACATTCAGTTTATTATCTAATATCATTATTGAAAACCTCTTTCTGCCAGAACGAAGCAGTTCAACATAATCGCCGGAATAATCACTTGCATCACATGGGGGATACACAAATCTATAATAAACATCTCTGTATTTATCATACAAAATTTTACCATAGGAAGCATGTTCACATTGTGCTTTCACCATTTTTTGAAAGTTTCCTTCTATTGAACGAAAAACAGTTACATTATCTATGTATTTACTTTTAGCTTTCTTTTTCTCAACTTTCTCATGCGCAGAAGTTGTCAAGTACAAATCCTCATCAGCATCAAAAGAATAAATAAAGCGATTCCCATCATAGCAGAAAGAATATTCAGCACCAAAAGCACCAACTGTTCCAAAGTCTTTATAATTAATTAAGGGAGGAAATCTCATAGGAAGTGCTTTCGATGTATTCTCTATTGTATCTAATACCACCTTAATCGGACTCCTTTCTATAGCCTTATCACCCAACCTTAGATTTACTGTTTGAGGAATATACAAATCGTCACCTATAAACACTATTTGGGATTTGTCACTTGGCATAAAAGGTTTTAACTGTTGTCCGTCTTTAGTTGTTGAATAATCTATTTTCCGCTTTACAACTCCGGCAGTGTCTACTACAAATATTTTACTAACATACATACTTGGAATATAAATATGTTCCATATCAGCTATGTAATATCCTCCAAAGCCACCGAGTACAGAATTATCTCCCTCTGTATTCAAGCACAATCTTTTGACTAAGCTTTGTGATTTCATTGAATAAATAAGGATTTCACTTTTAGGCAAATTTTGAAAACTTAAATAGTTTTCTCCTTTGTCCTTAAAAAGAAAAACTGTGATTTGAGGCATCCTAGCTTCTTCTATAACCGG
The DNA here is from genome assembly GCF_905207245.1 of uncultured Bacteroides sp. Taxonomy (GTDB): domain Bacteria; phylum Bacteroidota; class Bacteroidia; order Bacteroidales; family Bacteroidaceae; genus Bacteroides. The sequence continues at coordinate 3,703 of NZ_CAJLKP010000115.1, forward strand.
AAAAGATAGAACTTCATCCGTCCTTTCCAACGAATATCGATCCGAATTGACCATTGGTGAGCACGAAAATGTCAACACGACCAAGAATAACGACAATAGATATTTAATCATACATTATCATTTATTAATACAGAGGTGTGTAATAATTTCCACTAAAAAGTCACAATGATCACACACCTCATCAGTTTACATAAAACACGGGCAACCTAATCCATCACCCAATGGTGTGCAAAACCAATAGTTTGCATCAGCCCATCGGCAATTAAATCCAGTACCCCATTCTCCATTAGCTAATGCTTCCACATTAGCCAATGCCAAATCAGACAAAGCGTCAGTTTTTTGATTTACATAGACGCCATATCCTGCAATTGCCGCAAATGCGACAACAACAGTTATTTTTACTAATTTCTTCATGTTACTTTTCTTTTTATTAAGAATTTTCCAACAATCAATAAAAGTATAATACTCATATTATACCATAGAAGCAAGATTATAAATCTTGTGAGAACTTTTTCATGCCATTCTATCGTAATGACAGAAAAAACACTTCCATTTCAGTTTTAATCACTACCTTTGCCAAGACCTCCTTTCTCTTTTGGTATTTAGAACAAATAGTACGCAATGCGCCAACAATACGTTCACCGTTTATTCCTTCTATTTATATTATTTCTAAATAAATCAAAGTAATTTATATTCAATTATCGGCTCATCCTTATTCACATCCGTAACTATTATAATACCCTTTTGCTCATCTATTGAAATTCCATGAATATAGTGGTCCAACACGTACTTCCGAAGCGGTTTACCCTCCAAACTGAATACATAAATATATTGTCCACCATCCGGTAAATTAATACCTTGCTTCGCTTTCTGCATAATATCCTTAAATGCACGTCCTTGAAAGACAACATAAATAGCACTATCTGTCACTTGTATATCACTGAACCCCATGATACCGATCGGTATGCCATAACCTTGGGCTATCTGAAACTCCGGTTCGCCATTAGGGCCAATACGTACAATATGCGTACTATCTTTCAGATTATAAATTTCAAGAACTTCACCCAATTGAGTAACTGCTGCCAGCACTCCATTACGAGGATTGTAATCAATGAAACTTCGCCACGCCTGCGCTAAAGCAGGACGGGCACTCTTCAAGGCATCCTCATTGGCAGTGGGAATAGTCCCTATTTTACGGAGTAACTTACCCTGCCGACTTACCAAACAGAAGCGACTGTCACCTGAATAGTCAGGAATAATAAAGGTGGAATCATCGTATTGCACAAAGTCCAGTGCCCGAAGCAGTTCTTTATCCAGACTCACGGCTTCCAACCGAAGCAATGAGTCACCAGATGAAGCAAAACCTAACCGAGTTAATTCAGACTTATTGGAATCAAGTGTCCACAAAAAGTTCCCATTCCATCGAAGATTTTCGGCTGAAAGCATCTCTTCGGGAGCATCGCCTCGTTTGCCGAAAGAGGACAAATAATGAAAGCCGGGATAGTGAAAGGCATGAAAGAAATATTCCGTTCCATGTAAATCAAGCACTACAGCCTTGTCGTCCTGTACACGTACCCTATAAGGATAACGAAACAAAGCTGAATCCAATGACAAAGTCCGGGCTGTCAATTCTCTTGTTTCAGGAAAATCAGCATAGGACATCATTTTCTCATCAGGCACGGAAGTACAAGCCGCAAAGAGAAACACTAATATTATATTAATAGAGGTTTTCAAGACTATAACCGCTCATTACATATTCAACTTTTGTTTTAGAAAAAGGGCAATCGACATCACCTAACCCCAAACAGTGAGAATATCCTCCTTCACCCCAAGCTAAAGCTTCTACGTTCCTCAACAGCAAATCATCCATTTGTTTACCGGAAGATTTCTGACTACAAAAAACAGTTATTGAGCTAACTGCGCACAAACTGATTACAGCAATTTTGATTTTGTTTTTCATATTCTACTACATTTATATTAGATATCCGTATGAAGCATACAAACAAGGTTGCCTCATATTTGTCCGTAAAGGTAAACGGAATTTTCTACCACACCAACTATTTTGCCTTACAACGACTTACCAACTTTACTTGAAGACCTTTTGGTAAGCATCGGTAAGGCTGTTTTTTATCCTTTTTCAGTATTTTCTTCGATGGAATGGGGCATTTTCAAACAATAATATTCATCTCTATATTCCACAACAAGAGAAGAGATATCTTCCAATGCTTCCCGTAAACGATGAATAACAGTATAAAGCTTATTTGAATTTCCCTTCCCTTTCCACAGTTCCTCAATAATTTCTTCTGCAGTCAGTCGATAATTTTCAGTCCGTAGAAAGAGCTTCAACAAGACAATTATTTGAGGCCGGAGTTGCCTCGTCTTTTCTCCATTCAACAGGATGCCTTTTTCTGAATCCAGGATAGTCCCGTCAGCCAATTCATATAATCCGGTTTGCCCGGCTTCTTCCTCCAAATGCATTTTCCTTTCAACAATTATCTTTTTCTCTTGAATACAGACGACCGTTTCCTTTTTCACCAGTTTTTGCCGCAAGAAGGAAAAAATCGGTTTATAATATAAGAGAAGAAGGAAAAAACAAAGCCAAAGTAAAAGTAATATCATGATGGGCGGCCATACCTTTAATACCTGCCACCAGTCATAAGCAATAAACCCCGTTGCCTCCACTTCACAACGAAATCCTATATAGCGAGACAACAAGCTATCTCCCTGTAGCACTTTTATGCTATCGGAAGAGTAAACGGTGGAAGTCTTCTTCAATAAATCAGTAGTTGAAAGACGAATACCGGTATTAGCCGCTACAGATTTCTCGACCAACAGACTATCCCAAAATAAATTCAACGCATCCGCATCCAGAGGGTGTTTCTCAAGTACATAGCTGAGCAACATTCTCCTTTCGGTATCTTTAATAAGACTATTATCAAATTCCACACGCGGTATTTCATAGCTATGCGTTCCATACTTGCTCGCCAAAGTTACAGGACTTTTGAATGGGGTTTCCAATGTTTTCACTTCAGGAGAATCACCAGCCACAAATGGCACAACAATGTCCCCTCGCTTCTGCACCTCCAGATTCAGTGCCTCCACGAACGTTTCTTTCGCCAATGCATTCCATTCCGGTATCTGTTCTTTATAGCTATTATAGAAGATATAGACATATATCCCTGTAACCATAGTACAGATGAAAGTTCCTATCCACAAACATATTAATCTACCGGATTCCGCAGTCCTGCCTTTTTTATTCATAGTCCGTCAAACATTTTAATCTGCTAATTTAGCACAAAAAAGGCAAGTAAACACATTTATTCACAATTTCTTCTATAATCTAAAAATAAATAAACAAATTCAATGCTTCTATTCATAAAAGAAACGATCTGTTGGGTTCTAATTATCAAAGTATTTTTCTATATCAAGATAAGCAAATTGATATTCACTATCCAAATTCATAATAATTCGCTTATTCTCCTCATCGTAACATAAACGATTAATTCTACATCCTATATCTAATGTTTTCAAATAATCTCCTGCAATATTAAACACGTGAAGCACCTTCGCCCCATCATTATGATTCCAATCTTCTCCTATATATGAAACAACTATCTTATCATCACAAATAGTTGCATTTTTAAAATGCGCCTTTCCATCACCATTTTTATCCCAATTAGGACCATACACATTGCATTGTAGCTCTCCATTCAGATTGTACAAGCTTATCAAATCATATCGCCGGTGCACTCCACCAATGTATTATATTGGGGTGAGACAGCAAAAGCGACCCGTTTCTTTTCATCTGCAGGATGAACATAATCTATCAATTTTGTTTCTCCTGTTATCATATTCCATTTTCCACTGGTTTGGTTAAAAGAAGAAATGGTAGTCTCTACGAACGAACCATATGACAATGTATCATTGATATAGTAATAGTCATCAGGAAAGGGCATATTTCCAAATTTCAATTTAACACTTGGAGCATATAGCGAGTCATTTAAAAGGCTATCCAAATTATACCTAAGGATTTTACGTTGTCCGTTGTCAGTCACATATAAATCATGTTCTTTCTCATTCCACGCAATCGATCCAATAACGGATATTTCTGTTGGTCCCTGGCCTCTGTCTCCAAGACTCAATATATGTTTAAACGTATGTTTATCAAACACATGTACGAGTTTATCAAACGATTTGTAATCGATGACAGCCAAATATTCACCACACATATATGGTTGTGCCACAGCACCTATCAGAACATCTTCCGTATCTATTTCCTGCACATCGTCTTTTACATTAACGATACTCGCCCTCCGGTTCTGCCATTTCTCATTTGTTTCCTTTGAAGTGCATGCCCCACAGAACAAAATCACTAAAAGAGATAACACTAATTTCATAAGCTATGATATTAATAAACTACAATTTTTCCATACAAGCGAAAAACTTAAAAACGTCCATACACTTTTTTCGATCATCTTTCATTTCTGTTTTTTACATATTAGTTCAGAAGACCGTCTAAGTCAAGATAAGCAAATTGTATCTCATCATCTAACACCATTATAATCCGGTTATATTCTGAATCATAACAAAATATAATGATATTGTAACCCACATTTAACGTCTTTATATAGTTACCATCCAAATCATAGACCAAAAGTTTAGAAACATGTATATTTCCTGCATCAGGATTTCTCTCACCCGAATAACCTACAATAATATGATTATTACAAATACAAATGCTTCCATAATAATAAATCATAGCATTACTTGTCGCATTGTTCCAATCAGGACCATAAATATAATGTTTAAGGTTTCCTTGAAGGTCATAAGTGGCTAATAAATCGTGATGATCATAGCTCACCACTATCAAGTTCTTTTCCAAGGAAACCGCATATCGAATCCTTTTTCTTTCAACTTCCGGATGCCCAGTTATCAATGGATGTATATCTCCGGTTTTCATATTCCACGTAACTAAAGACTCTTGAAAATGTTTGCCCGGTTCCGCCGTAATACAACAAGCATAACAAAGGGTATCATTGGCATAGGAAAGCATTACCGGCGTAGCTGCTTTATTCATCTCTAATTTATATTTAGGTAAATAGTCCGGATTTAATAAGACACTATCTAAATCATAACCAGATATTTGCATCTTGCCATAATCAGCAACATATATACGTTTATGTAGCACATCCGGCATAAGTTCTCCTAAACTTGTTATCTCATCAGGGCCTTCTCCAGAATGTCCTACTCCTGCTATATATGAAAAATTCTTTTTATCAAAAAGAAAAACTTGGTTATCTTCAGAATAACCATCGGATAAAATAAAATATTTATCTAAAATATAGGGTCTTGCTCCTCTGCCAATAAGAGGAGTATCTATCACTATTTCTCGGACTAATTCTTTCACATTCACTATATTACCAGAATGACGCACGTGCTTATCAAAGCCTGAATTATTAGAACATCCCCATAATAGGACAAACAGAATAAAAGACGAAAGATATTTCATAAAAACAATTTTAAGTTACATGAAATCGTAATTCCGGATAAAGGAAGAGGCACATGAGAAATACGACCTCCTTCCGGATTTCCCCTTCCCTGCCACAGTTCATTAATAATTTCTTTTGTGGTGTCAAGATAGAGACTTTTTTCTAATTATAAAAATGAATACGTCTTTTTTATTCCCAGGATTCAGGCACCTACTTTTTGGGGAAACATATCATTTATTGCGCCACCCTTTTTAATTTTATCCGCAATAAAACCGGATTGTCTTCTTCCGATATGCTTTCACATAAATCTACAAGGAACGCATGTTCCTGTTTGAAAGTATTCCAGTTTAGAACAGCTTGATTAAGTTCCACTTAATCAAGCAATAGTAAAACAAAAACGAACAAACAAACGAGATCGGAAGCTTTGGAAAGAAGAAAAAGCACAGAAAAATTCGCAAAAGTTTTGGAGATTTAAAGAAAAGCTATATCTTTGCACCCGCAATCGAGAAACGATGGCGGGATAGCTCAGCTGGTTAGAGCGCATGATTCATAATCATGAGGTCCCCGGTTCAATCCCGGGTCCCGCTACAAAATGAAGATTTAGACTGTTGAGAGGCTTCCACTCTTGGCGGTCTTTTTTGTTTTCAGACCGTACAATAGTGTGTGGAGCAACGTAAAAACGTTACTATATAAAAATGCCCCCGAAAGTTTTATGTCTAACTTTTGGAGTGTACTTCAAACTTCCGGGGGCGATTCTTATTCTATTCTTTTATTCCCACTCTATCGTCGCATTCGGTTTCGGCGACATATCGTAGCAAACACGATTTACATTCTTCACTTCTTTCAGAATACGGTCGGTGATTTTCATCAGGATGGGCCACTCTACCGGTTCAATGGTAGCCGTCATGGCATCTACCGTATTGACGGCACGGATAATAACCGGCCAGTCGAAAGAACGGGCGTTATCGCGTACACCCACAGACTTAAAGTCAGGCACTACCGTAAAATATTGCCATACCTTTTTATCCAATCCGGCAATCTGGAATTCCTCACGAAGAATGGCATCGGATTCACGTACAGCTTCCAAACGGTCGCGCGTGATAGCACCCAGACAACGTACACCTAAACCGGGACCGGGGAAAGGCTGGCGGTAAACCATTTCGTAAGGTAAGCCCAGTTCCAAACCACAGGCACGGACTTCATCTTTGAACAATTGACGCAAAGGTTCTACCAACTGGAATTTAAGGTCTTCGGGCAACCCGCCTACATTATGATGAGATTTCACCATTTTGGCAGTCTTCGTTCCGCTTTCCACAATATCCGGATAAATAGTGCCCTGACCTAAGAAGTCGATACCATCCAGTTTGCGAGCTTCTTCTTCGAATACACGAATAAACTCACCACCAATAATCTTACGCTTTTGTTCCGGATCTTCCACACCTGCCAGTTTATTCAGGAAACGGTCGGTAACATCTACATAAACAAGGTTTGCTTTCAGTTGATTGCTGAACACTTCGACCACATCTTCCGATTCACCTTTACGCATCAGGCCATGATTGACATGCACACATACCAGGTTGTCGCCAATTGCTTTCAGCAACAAAGCGGCTACCACAGAACTGTCAACACCACCCGACAGGGCCAGTAATACTTTCTTATCACCCACCTGACGCTTAATCAACTCAATCTGGTCGTTGACAAAGTTCGTCATATTCCAGTTGGCTTCAGCTTTGCAAGTATCGAAAACGAAAGATTTCACGGCCGCTTTAATAGCCTCGATATCGTCTGTAAATTCAGCCAGTTTCACTGCACAAGTAGCCTTATCATGACCGGCAGCCATAACAGGAATACCCAGTGAATAGATGGCCGGATTTACGTCGATAGCAACGCCATCAATCACATTGTTCGGTCCACCATTGATAATAATACCCTTTACGTTGGGCAATGCTTTCAGTTCTTCCACTGTGATGTCGTGAGGATAAATCTCACTATACACTCCTAATGCACGGATGGCGCGAGCCAATACCGTATTCTCATGACTACCCAAGTCAAGGATGACAATCATGTCCTGTTTCATCTGATTCCTTTTTTAATTATTATATTGCTAATAGTTTGACTTAACTTTCAATTCATCCGCAAATATAAAGATTAAAAAAAAAGCGGCAATGCATTGATTCTCTAAAGTTTCATTTGAAATGAAATTGAGTATAAAAAAAGGAAGGATGCCCAAAATGCAGACATCCTTCCAGTTATCAATCACAATCGCACAAAAAAACTATCTCAAATCCAGTTTATTCCTTATCGCCGCAATCTCCGGATTAACCGGTGTAACGGACTTACGGGTGCAATAATCAAACTCCGCCGACTTTTCGCCACTGAACGACTTCCATTTCAGCTTCAGTTTAACCGTTTTGCCTTCCGTATCGGGCAGCCCGTCCAGCTTAAAAGCAACCAGACGATCTCCTGTTTCTCCATAAACATCCTCATACGCATTATGCCGGAACTCTACTTCATAAGGATTCTCCGGGCTCTGCCCCAACAGCAGGTTCACAAAATGCTTATTACGACCTCCCCATACGGTCCTGAAACGAAGCGTCAGATAACCGTCTTCGGCAATAGTCACCCAGTCATTTATAATCTCCACAGGATCAGTACCGTATATCTTATCATTTTCTTCTCCCAAATCCGGTGCGATGGGCTTTGTAAGAATACTGTCTATCCAGTTTATATACACGGCTTTACTGTATTCGCCACTCGGTGCATCAGCCTCATCGAAATTCACCAGTGCTCTGACTTCTTTATCTCCAAAAGGAGATTTCTTCACATTAGTCGGCAGCAATGTTGTCTTATCATCCAACTGCAAAAACAATGAACCGTCCGCTTCGCTCTTCACCGTTACAAGAGCATTGGGATATCTTTGGTAATAACCGTTGTTATCATTATCGTCCAGACAGGACTGAAAACCTATAGCAAAAACCATAGTCCCCGCAAATAAAAGTGCTTTACTAAATACTGAATTAATTTTCATAGTGTGGTTCCTCCAAATTAAACATTAAAAATAACTTCTTTACGTTATAGAAATGAGATATGGGGGAAAAGACTGCATGACATATTGTTAATTAACAATAACGCTCCAGAAAGAACAATATGCATTGTATAGCTCTTCTCCGGCTTACTACAGAGCGGCAAACAGGGCATAGATAAACTGTCAATCATCACCTATAAATATTTCATTAATAATCAACACATTGAAGTTTCCTATAGGTAGGAAACGAGCGTTTCTATAGGCAAAAACTGTAGTGTACTGAATAAGTTGACACTTCTAAAATTAGAAATTCATATGGAAGC
>NZ_CAJLKP010000116.1 GCF_905207245.1 uncultured Bacteroides sp.
AGTGCGTTATTCTAAAAAATCAGGGGAGGAGATTAAGTAATGAGTAATACTGCTAGTCTTAAGAAAGAATATGCAGAGCGTATTGCGCCTGCGTTGAAATCACAGTTCCAGTATTCTTCTACAATGCAGATACCCGTACTTAAGAAGATTGTTATCAATCAGGGTTTAGGTATGGCAGTTGCCGATAAGAAGATTATTGAGGTTGCTATTAATGAGATGACCGCTATTACAGGTCAAAAAGCTGTAGCAACAATTTCTCGTAAAGATATCGCAAACTTTAAGTTGCGTAAGAAAATGCCTATTGGTGTGATGGTAACTTTGCGTCGTGAGAGAATGTACGAATTCCTTGAAAAATTAGTTCGTGTGGCTCTTCCTCGTATCCGTGACTTCAAGGGTATTGAAAGTAAGTTTGATGGAAAGGGTAATTATACTCTTGGTATTCAGGAACAAATCATTTTCCCTGAAATTAATATCGATAGTATTACCAGAATTCTCGGAATGAATATTACCTTTGTAACCTCTGCGGAAACAGATGAAGAAGGTTATGCCTTGTTGAAAGAATTTGGTTTACCGTTTAAAAACGCTAAAAAAGATTGATAAGTTATGGCAAAGGAATCAATGAAGGCACGTGAAGTAAGACGTGCTAAATTAGTAGCCAAATATGCCGAGAAGAGAGCTGCATTGAAGCAAATCGTTAGAACCGGTGATCCTGCTGAAGCTTTTGAAGCTGCACAAAAATTGCAAGATCTGCCAAAGAATTCTAATCCGATTCGTATGCATAACCGTTGCAAATTGACTGGTCGTCCTAAAGGATATATCCGTCAGTTTGGTATCTCCAGAATTCAGTTCCGTGAGATGGCTTCTAACGGTCTTATTCCCGGTATTAAGAAAGCAAGCTGGTAATTTTTTGTTTTAAATATTGTCAGGGTAGTCCTGATTAATTTAATTTTTATTATATGACTGATCCAATAGCAGATTATTTGACGAGGTTGCGGAACGCTATTCAAGCAAAGCACAGAGTAGTGGAAGTTCCCGCTTCAAATTTGAAAAAAGAAATCACTAAGATTCTTTTTGAGAAAGGCTACATTCTTAATTATAAGTTTGTAGAAGATGGTCCTCAAGGGACAATTAAAGTTGCCTTGAAGTATGATCCGGTTAACAAAGTAAACGCAATCAAGAAACTGGAAAGAATTTCTTCTCCGGGTTTGCGTCAATACACCGGTTATAAGGACATGCCGCGAGTTATTAATGGTTTGGGTATTGCTATAATATCTACTTCCAAAGGTGTAATGACTAACAAAGAAGCCGCTGAACTGAAGATTGGTGGTGAAGTATTGTGTTATGTATATTAATAGGAGGAATTAGCAATGTCAAGAATAGGAAAATTACCCATTAGTATTCCCGCTGGAGTAACAGTTACTCTGAAAGAAAATGTGGTTACCGTGAAGGGACCAAAAGGCGAACTTAGCCAATATGTAAATCCTGCTATCAATGTTGCCATCGAAGATGGTCATGTGACTTTGAGTGAGAATGAAAATGCAATGCTGGATAATTCTAAGCAAAAGCACGCATTCCATGGTTTATACCGTTCTTTGGTTCACAACATGGTTGTTGGTGTATCTGAAGGATATAAAAAGGAGTTGGAACTTGTAGGTGTAGGTTACCGTGCTTCTAACCAAGGTAATATTATTGAATTATCTTTGGGTTATACGCACAATATCTTCATACAGTTGCCTTCTGAAGTTAAAGTAGAGACCAAATCTGAAAGAAATAAGAATCCTCTTATTATTTTGGAGTCTTGTGATAAACAATTGCTGGGTCAAGTTTGCTCTAAGATACGTTCTTTCCGTAAGCCCGAACCGTATAAAGGTAAAGGTATTAAGTTTGTTGGTGAAGAAATTCGTAGAAAGTCTGGTAAATCTGCCGGCGCTAAGTAATTTACATAAAATAAGAATGTTATGACAACAAAAATAGAAAGACGAATTAAGATCAAATATAGAGTACGCAATAGAATTTCAGGTACTGCTGAACGTCCGCGTATGAGTGTATTTAGAAGTAATAAGCAAATCTATGTTCAGCTTATCGACGATTTAGGCGGTAAGACTTTGGCTGCTGCTTCTTCTTTGGGTATGACTGAAAAGTTGCCAAAGAAAGAACAGGCTGCAAAGGTTGGAGAATTGATTGCTAAGAAGGCTCAGGAAGCAGGTATTACTACTGTTGTTTTCGACCGTAATGGTTACTTGTATCATGGGAGAGTAAAAGAAGTGGCTGATGCTGCTCGTAACGGTGGACTTAAATTTTAATCATTATGGCAATTAATAATAGAGTTAAGATTACAAACGATATAGAACTGAAAGACCGTTTGGTTGCTATTAATCGTGTAACCAAAGTGACCAAAGGTGGTAGAACTTTTAGTTTCTCTGCAATTGTTGTTGTAGGTAACGAAGAAGGAATTATCGGTTGGGGTCTTGGTAAAGCTGGTGAAGTTACCGCAGCTATTGCTAAAGGTGTTGAGTCAGCTAAGAAGAACCTGACAAAGGTACCTGTGTTGAAAGGTACTGTTCCTCACGAACAGTCTGCTAAGTTTGGTGGTGCAGAAGTATTCATTAAACCGGCGTCTCATGGTACTGGTGTAGTTGCAGGTGGTGCGATGCGTGCTGTACTTGAAAGTGTTGGTATTACAGATGTTTTGGCTAAGTCAAAAGGGTCTTCTAATCCGCACAACTTGGTGAAAGCTACTATCTTGGCGTTGGGTGAAATGCGTGATGCACGTATGGTTGCTCAAAACAGAGGAATTAGTATTGAAAAAGTATTTAGAGGATAAGGAGGAATATATGTCGACTATAAAGGTTAAACAAATTAAAAGTAGAATTGGTGCTCCGGCTGATCAGAAAAGAACTCTCGATGCACTGGGACTTCGTAAGTTGAATCGTGTGGTTGAACACGAGTGTACTCCTTCAATTCTTGGAATGGTGGATAAGGTTAAACACTTGGTTACCATTGTTAAGTAATTATTTGTTGAATATAAAACGAATTACAATATGAACTTAAGTAATTTAAAACCTGCAGAAGGATCTACTAAAACAAGAAAGAGAATCGGACGTGGTCCAGGTTCTGGCTTGGGAGGTACTTCTACCAGAGGTCATAAGGGAGCTAAATCAAGATCTGGTTATTCTAAGAAGATCGGTTTTGAAGGTGGCCAGATGCCTCTCCAACGTCGTGTTCCTAAATTCGGTTTTAAGAACATTAATCGTGTAGAGTATAAGGCTATCAATTTGGATACAATTCAGAAACTTGCTGAAGCTAAGAAGTTAGAATCAGTTAGTATTAATGACTTTATCGCTGCTGGCTTTATTTCTTCAAATCAGTTGGTAAAAGTATTAGGTAATGGAACTTTGACTACAAAGTTGGATGTGCAAGCTCATGCATTCTCTAAGACTGCTGTTGCTGCCATTGAAGCTGCTGGTGGAAGTGTAGTAAAACTCTAATTCGATGAGAAAAGCTATTGAAACATTAAAGAATATATGGAAAATTGAGGATCTGAGACAACGGATCCTCATTACCATATTGTTTGTGGCAATCTACCGTTTCGGCTCATATGTTGTATTGCCTGGTATTAATCCGGCTATGCTGACACAATTGCATCAACAAACAAGCGAGGGCCTCTTAGCCTTATTAAACATGTTTTCGGGAGGAGCATTCTCCAATGCATCTATCTTTGCATTGGGAATTATGCCTTATATCTCTGCTTCAATCGTTATTCAGTTGTTGGGAATTGCGGTTCCGTATTTCCAGAAACTTCAACGTGAAGGTGAGAGTGGTAGAAGAAAAATGAACCAGTATACTCGTTATTTAACGATTATCATTCTGTTAGTTCAGGCTCCTTCTTATTTGCTCAATCTTAAAATGCAGGCCGGTCCTTCCTTAAATGCTTCATTAGATTGGACTCTGTTCATGGTTACCTCTACCATTATCTTGGCAGCTGGTAGTATGTTTATTTTGTGGCTTGGTGAGAGAATCACTGATAAGGGTATCGGTAATGGTATTTCATTTATCATCTTAATCGGTATTATCGCTCGTTTGCCTCAGTCTTTATTTCAGGAATTAATTTCCCGTATGACTGACAAGACAGGTGGTTTGGTTATGTTCTTAATTGAAATCGTATTCCTGTTGTTGGTAATTGCAGCTGCAATCTTATTGGTGCAAGGTACAAGAAAGATTCCTGTACAATACGCTAAAAGAATTGTTGGTAATAAGCAATATGGCGGTGCAAGACAGTACATTCCATTGAAAGTGAATGCAGCTGGTGTAATGCCTATCATCTTTGCTCAGGCAATTATGTTTATCCCTATTACCTTTATTGGTTTTTCAAATGTAGATCATGTGAGCGGTTTTGTGCGTGCATTTACTGATCATACAAGCTTCTGGTATAATTTCGTATTTGCAATAATGATTATACTATTCACGTATTTCTATACTGCAATTACGATTAACCCAACTCAGATGGCTGAGGATATGAAGAGAAATAATGGTTTCATTCCAGGTATCAAACCGGGAAAGAAAACAGCTGAGTATATCGATGATATCATGTCTCGTATTACATTGCCTGGTTCTTTCTTTTTGGCTTTGGTAGCTATTATGCCTGCTTTTGCTGGTATTTTTGGTGTGAAGGCTGAATTTGCTCAATTCTTCGGTGGTACATCTTTGTTAATTCTTGTAGGTGTAGTTCTTGATACACTCCAGCAGATTGAAAGTCATTTGTTGATGAGACACTATGATGGTCTATTGAAGTCTGGTCGTATTAAGGGACGTAGTAACGTAGCTGCATATTAATCTTTTAGAAGATGATATTTCTTAAAACGGAAGATGAAATAGAGCTGCTCCGTAAGAGTAATTTGCTTGTCGGGAAGACATTGGCTGAAGTTGCAAAACTGGTAAAGCCGGGAGTTACTACAAGAGAGCTGGATAAAGTAGCGGAAGAATTCATTAGAGATCATGGTGCTGTCCCTACTTTTAAAGGTTTCCCTAATCAATATGGTGATCCATTTCCAGCTTCGTTATGTACATCGGTAAATGAACAGGTGGTACATGGTATTCCTGGTGATATAGTACTGAAAGAAGGTGATATTGTGTCGGTTGATTGTGGTACTTATATGAATGGTTTTTGTGGTGATTCTGCCTATACATTTTGTGTGGGAGAAGTAGATGAGGAAGTTCGCAAATTATTGAAGGTTACTAAAGAGGCATTATACATCGGAATAGAAAATGCTATTCAAGGAAAGCGGTTGGGTGATATCGGATATGCAATACAAGAACATTGTGAGTCCAATTCCTACGGTGTAGTGCGTGAGTTTGTTGGTCATGGTATTGGCAAAGAGATGCATGAAGATCCTCAAGTTCCTAATTATGGAAAACGAGGTTATGGAACAGTTTTGAAGAAAGGTCTTTGTATAGCTATTGAACCGATGATTACGCAAGGTAATCGCCAAATAGTAATGGAGCGTGATGGCTGGACGGTGAGAACGAAAGATTGGAAGTGTGCGGCTCATTTTGAGCATACAGTAGCTGTAGGAGCTGGCAAGGCTGATATTTTATCATCGTTTAAATTCATAGAAGAAGTATTAGGAGATAAAGCAATTTAAAAAATTAATATGGCTAAGCAATCTGCAATAGAACAAGATGGAGTTATAGTTGAAGCATTGTCTAATGCAATGTTTCGTGTTGAATTAGAAAACGGACATGAGATTACTGCACATATTTCCGGTAAGATGCGAATGCATTATATAAAAATCCTGCCGGGTGATAAAGTAAGAGTCGAAATGTCTCCTTACGATTTATCGAAAGGAAGAATTGTATTTAGATATAAATAAAATTAAGATATGAAAGTAAGAGCATCTTTAAAGAAACGTACGCCAGAATGTAAGATCGTTAGACGCAATGGCCGTTTGTATGTTATTAACAAGAAAAATCCTAAGTATAAACAACGTCAAGGATAATATTATTATTTTTGCAAAAAAAATAATTTAGTATATGGCTATAAGAATAGTTGGTGTCGATTTGCCTCAGAATAAGAGAGGTGAAGTTGCGTTGACCTATATCTATGGAATAGGTCGTAGTAGTTCAGCAAAGATTTTGGATAAAGCTGGTGTAGATAAAGACCTGAAAGTGAAAGACTGGACGGACGATCAAGCTGCCAAGATTCGTGAGATCATTGGTGCAGAATTTAAAGTAGAAGGTGACCTCCGTTCGGAAATTCAATTAAACATCAAACGTTTGATGGATATTGGTTGTTACCGTGGTGTACGTCACCGTATCGGTTTGCCTGTAAGAGGTCAGAGCACAAAGAATAATGCTCGTACTCGTAAGGGTAGAAAGAAAACCGTTGCAAATAAGAAAAAAGCTACTAAATAATAATTGTTGATATGGCAAAAAAAACAGTTGCAGCAAAGAAGAGAAATGTGAAAGTTGACGCTAATGGACAATTACATGTTCATTCATCTTTCAACAATATTATTGTTTCTCTCGCAAATAGTGAAGGGCAGATTATCTCTTGGTCATCTGCTGGTAAAATGGGATTTAGAGGTTCTAAGAAGAACACTCCTTATGCAGCCCAGATGGCTGCCCAGGATTGTGCAAAGATTGCATTTGATCTTGGTCTGAGAAAGGTAAAGGCATATGTGAAGGGTCCAGGTAACGGACGTGAGTCTGCTATTAGAACTATCCACGGTGCAGGTATCGAAGTTACTGAAATTATTGACGTAACTCCGCTTCCACATAATGGTTGTCGTCCTCCGAAAAGACGTAGAGTTTAAGATTTACCTTTAATAAAAATGATCTTGATTTTGTTATTGGATTACATAAATTTCTCTCTGTAATCGCGGCTGCAACAAGTTGAGTTCATGAATAAACAATTAAAATTTAAAAGAAATGGCTAGATATACTGGACCAAAATCAAGAATAGCCCGTAAATTCGGTGAAGGTATCTTTGGAGCAGATAAAGTTTTGTCTAAGAAAAATTATCCTCCCGGACAACACGGCAATTCAAGAAAAAGAAAAACTTCAGAATATGGTGTTCAACTTCGTGAGAAACAGAAGGCCAAATACACCTATGGAGTTTTAGAAAAACAATTCCGTAACTTGTTTGAAAAGGCAGCTACTGCAAAGGGTATTACCGGTGAGGTACTTCTCCAATTGTTGGAAGGTCGTCTTGATAATGTAGTATTCCGTTTAGGTATTGCTCCTACTCGTGCAGCTGCTCGTCAGTTGGTGAGTCACAAGCATATTACTGTGGATGGTGAAGTGGTAAACATCCCTTCATTTGCAGTAAAACCAGGACAGGTGATTGGTGTTCGCGAAAGATCTAAATCTTTGGAAGTCGTTGCTAATTCACTGGCTGGTTTTAACCATAGCAAGTATCCTTGGTTGGAATGGGATGATAACTCAAAGGTTGGCAAATTGTTGCATGTACCTGAAAGAGCAGACATTCCTGAAAACATTAAAGAGCATTTGATCGTAGAATTGTATTCTAAATAAAAATAATTAATTTCATGGCGATATTAGCATTTCAAAAACCTGATAAAGTATTAATGTTGGAAGCGGATTCGCGATTCGGTAAATTCGAATTTCGTCCGTTGGAGCCCGGTTTCGGTATTACCGTTGGTAATGCACTGCGCCGCATCCTTCTTTCGTCATTGGAGGGTTTTGCTATCACCACTATTAAGATAGATGGTGTTGAGCATGAATTCTCTAGTGTTCCGGGAGTTAAAGAGGATGTTACTAACATTATCTTGAATCTGAAACAGGTGAGATTCAAGCAAGTAGTTGAGGAGTTCGAGAGTGAGAAAGTAAGTATCACAATCGAGAATTCTAGTGAATTTAAAGCAGGTGACATAGGTAAGTATTTGACTGGATTTGAAGTGTTAAATCCTGAATTAGTTATTTGTCATTTAGATTCTAAAGCAACAATGCAGATCGATATTACGATTAACAAAGGTCGTGGATATGTTCCGGCTGATGAAAACCGCGAGTATTGCACGGATGTTAACGTAATTCCTATCGATTCTATTTATACTCCGATACGTAATGTAAAGTTCCAGATTGAGCAGTTCCGTGTTGAACAAAAAACGGACTACGATAAATTGGTGCTTGAGATTACTACCGATGGTTCCATCCATCCGAAGGAAGCACTGAAAGAAGCTGCAAAGATTTTGATTTATCATTTCATGCTCTTCTCTGACGAGAAGATTACATTGGAAAGCAATGATGTAGATGGTAATGAAGAATTTGATGAAGAAGTACTGCACATGCGTCAATTGTTGAAAACCAAACTCGTTGATATGGATTTATCAGTTCGTGCCCTTAACTGCTTAAAGGCTGCTGATGTAGAAACGTTAGGCGATTTGGTACAGTTCAATAAGACGGATTTGCTGAAATTCAGAAACTTCGGAAAGAAATCGCTTACTGAGCTTGATGATTTGCTGGAAAGTCTGAATCTTTCGTTTGGAACCGATATTTCTAAATATAAATTAGATAAAGAATAAAAAATGAGACATAATAAGAAATTCAACCATTTAGGTCGTACTGCTTCTCACAGAAACGCTATGTTGTCTAACATGGCATGTTCTTTGATTAAGCACAAAAGAATCACTACGACTGTTGCAAAGGCTAAAGCTCTGAAGAAGTTCGTTGAGCCTTTGATTACGAAATCAAAGGATGACACGACTAATTCTCGTCGTGTTGTGTTCAGCAATCTGCAGGATAAGCAAGTTGTAACAGAACTCTTCAAGGAAATTTCAGTGAAGATTGCTGATCGTCCGGGTGGCTATACTCGTATCATCAAGACAGGACACCGTTTAGGTGATAACGCTGAAATGTGCTTTATCGAACTCGTTGACTACAACGAAAACATGGCTAAAGACAAAGTTGCTAAGAAAGCTACTCGTACTCGTCGTTCTAAGAAGAGCGCAGAGGCTGCTGCTCCGGTGGAAGCTCCAGTTGCTGAAACTCCGGCAGTTGAAGAAGCTAAAGCTGAATAAATCGACTATTCTTCTCAATATAAAAGCCATCTCCCATCTGGGGGTGGCTTTTTTGTTTTCTACATGTTTTTTCTATACTTTGTTTCTCATTTAGGCTTTCCGTACTGTTGCTAAACTTCTTGCTAGAAGGTGATTCGTCTGCAAACTGTGCTCTGATAACCACAGATTTTACTTTTAATCTCTGTATGAGGTTATTTACGAGGCTCTTGCGAGGAATTAAGATATATCTTTCCTAAACATTCATTAAAAGGTTTTTATTTTAAACAATTGAATGAAACAAACTGTTATCTTTGCAAATAGATATGGCAAAGTTTCTAAAATTGATATTGATTCTGGTTCTTGCAACTGCCTTTTGGGGAAGCGTGAGCGATACATTTACTGCATCAGTAGATGAAACGACTATTGTCTCTCAAAGAGTTGCGGGAGAAGACGGAAATGTGCAGAGAAATGATGTCCGGCAAGGAAGTTATATCCCGGCTCCGCAATTGCCATATTTATCTGATGCGGAGATTGCAAGTTCCGGTGGAGCTACACAGTTGCTCACGTTTTCGCGTGCGCAGCGTTCATATACAACTGAATTTATACTTTCATTGAAAGATGTGGTAGAGCGATTGGCTCATCGTGATGGTGCATTATCATTGCAACGCTCGAAGTTGTTCAATTCCACTGCTTTCTATCGTTGTCAACCTGCGTGTGAATATTACGTGTTCACGCTCAGGAGAATTATCATTTAGACGTTTGAATGAATCAAATTCTTTTTTATCTTTTGTAACCATTGGCTTACATTAGGTGACTATTTTTATCAGTTAATTTTTTTATTCATTTCAAAACGATTTAAATTATGGCAACTCAAGCAATTGATGCAACAATCTTTGCATCTACACACCCTGATATTGTAAAACGTACAAGTATTTCTGGACTTATTTTCTCGGCAGTTATGTTACTGTTAGGTATCCTCGTGTTCGCATCCACTTTCGAAGTAACTGATCGATCGTCTACGCTCAGTATGTTATTGATGGTGCTGGGAACGGCATTCTTTCTATTAGGAATATTCCGTTTGTTCTGGAAATCAAAAGAAGTGGTCTATCTCCCCACCGGTAGTGTTACGAAAGAGCGTAGCATTTTCTTTGATTTGAAACACATGGGCAAACTGAAAGAAATGATCGAAAAAGGTCATCTTACGCTTGAAGATGGTGTAAAGAGTGAAGGGAGTGGTAATGTGCGTATGGATGTTATACTTTCGCAAGATAATAAATTTGCAGCTGTTCAGTTGTTCCAATTTGTTCCTTATACGTATACACCGGTGACTTCTGTGCATTATTATACGGGTAATGATGCAGCGACTGTATCGGCTTTCTTGTCGAAGTGTAAAGTGAACTAATCTATAGGCTTTTACTGGATTTAACTTTAAGTTGGTGGGGATTAGTCGGTGACGGCTATCCCCATTTTTTTCATCAGGAAGCAAGCATTCATATTCTGGGCTACCCCTTCGCGCAGACGATATGAGAAAGTGAGTTCATTGTCAGTAATGTCGGCTTCGAAACGATAGTTACGTATATCGGTAGGGAAGAGCTCGGCAAGGGTACCAAGCATCAAGTCGTGAGTGGCGATGATGCCGTTTGTCTGTAAAGTCATGAATTGCTTGATGAGGGCGAGAGAACCTTTTTGCTTGTCTGTGGAGTTGGTTCCTTTTAAAATTTCGTCGAGGATGATGAATAATTCCTCACCGGCTTGCAGTTTGTCGATAATGAGTTTCAGACGTTTGAGTTCAGCGAAGAAATAAGATTCGTTGTCGGTCAGAGAATCACTGGTACGCAGGCTGGTGATGAGACGGGCAGGATATAGTTCCATTTGCCGGGTACAGGTAGGTGCTCCGATGCAGGCTAACAAGTAGTTGATACCTACCGTGCGGAGATATGTACTTTTGCCTGCCATATTGGCGCCGGTAATGATGATAAAGAAAGGACGTTTCTCTATGTCGATGTCGTTGTGCACACATTTGTCGCGGTTCATTAGCGGATGTCCCATATCTTCGGCGCGGAGGCAGAAAGACCGGGTGGCGATGACAGGGTAAGAGTAGTCCGGATGATTGTAGGCAAAAGTCGCCAGTGAACACAGGACATCCATGTGGGCGATGGCTGTCAGCCAACGGGGCAATTCCGAAGCATACTGTTCTTTCCATCCTTCGATACGCATGATCTGCCGGATTTCCCAGAAGAACAGACCGTTGAGAATGGCATACATGAAAGCATTGTTTCGTTGGTCGAGTTCGTCCATTAGTTTGCTTAGGCGTTGGATGGAGTGGGAGGCTGTCTGTTTTTCGCCACCAATCCACGTTCTCACTTCGTTTAATACAGGGCTTTTCATCGGTTCGTTTTCTATAAGGCGGAGCAGATTGGCATACGTTGCCAGTATTTGCAGTTTCTTGCCATACACTGCTTGCATCTTGGTGATTCTGCCGGTGAAACTGAAACTGGCGAATACAAAACATACCCATACGGCTCCACAAGCACTGGCTGGGATAATGTCCGCAATTGCAAGTGCAATGCACACTGCATTTGTTCCACCGACTAACCAAGGCAACATGCGGAAAAACAGACTCTTCCGGAAGATGCTCGGACTTTTGGCCCATGCCTTCAGTTCATCCTCGTCGGCCGCTTTTCCTTTATGCAGTAATCCCAAGATGCGAAATTCCTGTCTGAATTTCAGGAGCGGAGCCAGTTCTCGGACAGCTTCCTGCCGAGTTTCTATTTCTGTTTTCTTCTCCAGATGTGTGCCCAACCAGGTAGCTAACAGTTTTTTTCCAAGCTGTGTGCATGTCCGGTTGATATATTGAAACAGGGAATGAGGTCCGAAGACATCCAAATCGAAACTATACAGATGTGCCGGGTCTACGAATTCGGCTCCATCCTCAAAGGATGACGTGTCATAATTCAGTGCGGCAAGCTCCTGTTCGTTGATTTCTATCTTCTTTTCCAGATAGTCTTTCTGGTGGAACAGGCGGTTATGATACTTTATTAACAGAATGAAAGGCAGAAGTGTTACGGTAATGATCCCCGTCAGCAATACCCAGTCTGCCGACCAAAAATATATGATTCCCACTACTCCGGCAACGAATAGCAGTAATCGGAGAGTACCTATGCGGTAAATCTTGTTTTGTACTTTATTCAGTTTCCGGCGCCCCTCTTCGGCAATATGCTGATAAGTGGCAGTTATCTCATTGATTGTGTTCATTATCTTTTTCTTTGCTTGCAAAGGTAAAACAAGCATAGATTATAACCAAATGCTTATCCAGCTTTCTCTTGTTGATGTACTAATGAAGGTCTGTATGTCAAAGGACACGCACATCTGTAGTGTACTGAATAAGTTGACACTTCTAAAATTAGAAATTCATATGGAAGCAT
>NZ_CAJLKP010000117.1 GCF_905207245.1 uncultured Bacteroides sp.
CCTCGTCCACGCCTTCCATCGGTTGTTTCACCATCTGGAGGATGTATTTCTCACGCTTTCCCTGCAAATCGGCAGCATTGATTTTTCCGGCCTTCAGCAGTTGTTTAATCCAGGAGCTATTTTCTATAGAACCGATTATCAACATACGATTGCCAGCTACAGAGTGAATAATCTCCGGAGTAATACCTGTTACTTTACCCGCATCTGTCTGCAAATTGGCCACAGCCCGTACTACTCCTTTGTCTTCTCGGGAGTCCACCAGTATTGGATACGCCTTTCCTTGCTGTATCCAGACAAATCCATTACTCTCATTTGTCACAAAACGCTCTGCCGCCGACAAAGATTGAGATAGCAACAAACTCACTAAGCAATAGAAAATCCAACTAAATTTTGTTTTCATGGCATGATACCTTTTGATTAATTTCTGTTTTGTACAAAGATAGGTTATTACGAAATATCAACCTATCCTCCATGTTTCCACTTACTATTGCCAATGTTACACTTGGGATTTTCATGTTACATAAACTTTTATTCATGTAACATTTGCCCGACAAACAACCATTATTACAAAAAAACGCTCTTTTCTGTGATTTATTTCATCCTTTCCAGACAAATAGGACAATATACAATTTTAATCTTCATATATATGAAACATTTATTCCGTAGTTTATTGGTTATAGCATTCGTCATATGCTGTAACTTCCAACAGGCTCTTGCACAGCAAATGCCACCTATCCCCGTTGATCCTAATGTACGTATTGGAAAGTTGGATAACGGTTTGACTTATTACATCCGCAAAAACAGTCTCCCTGCCAACCGGGCCGACTTTTATATCGCCCAGAAAGTAGGTTCCATACAGGAAGAAGAAAACCAGCGCGGCCTCGCCCACTTCCTCGAACATATGTGCTTCAACGGAACCACCCACTTTCCGGGAGATGCCCTGAAGCAATATCTGGAACGCATCGGAGTTAAGTTTGGCGAAAACCTGAACGCTTACACCTCAGTAGATGAAACCGTTTACAACATTTCCAATGTTCCCGTCAACACTCCGGGCGCCATCGACTCTTGTTTATTGATTCTGCACGACTGGAGCAACGACCTGACTCTGGACCCGAAAGAGATTGATAAAGAACGCGGCGTGATTAACGAGGAATGGCGTACACGCATGAGTGCAGTGCAACGTTTCCAGGAAAAGTTGCTTCCTGCCATGTTTGCCGGCACCAAGTACGCCACCTGTTTCCCCATCGGAACCATGGATGTAGTGATGAACTTCAAGCCACAGACACTGAGAGACTATTATGAAAAATGGTATCGTCCCGACTTGCAAGGCATTATTGTGGTAGGAGATATAGATGTAGATGCCATCGAAGCGCAGATTAAGAAACTATTCGCCGATGTTCCGGCACAACCCAATGCTGCCAAACGTGAATATTATCCGGTAAATGACAATAAAGAACCGATTGTGCTGATTGCCCGGGATAAAGAGCAACCTCATATCCAGGCCATCATCTTTAACAAACATGAGGCCACTCCCGACTCAGAGAAAGGCAATATGGATTATCTGATACAGGATTATGCCATCGACCTCATCAATAACATGCTGAATGCCCGACTGAACGAGTTGCTCCAAGCCGCCAACCCTCCGTATATCTACGCAGGAACCTATGATGGAGATTTCTTCGTTGCAAAAACCAAACAAGCCTTCACCGGCATCGTTGTTTGCAAAGAAGATGCAGTGGAAACCGGCATCGCCACTCTGGTCCGTGAAATGGAGCGTGCACGCCAATTCGGCTTCACCGAAAGCGAATACCAACGTGCCCGTGCCGAATATCTGCGCAACATGGAATCCGCCTACAACGAACGTGATACACGTAAAAACGAGGAATATATTGATGAATATGTACGCCACTTCCTCGACAACGAACCCATACCGGGTATTGAAAACGAGTATGCCATCATCAACCAGATAGCTCCCGCCATCCCCGTACAAGCTCTGAACCAGATGATGCCGATGTTGATAACAGATACCAACCAGGTAGTCGCCGTCTTCGGTCCCGAAAAAGAGAATCTGAAAATGCCGACAGAAGAAGCTATCAAGAAGATTCTGCAAGACGTAAAAGCCGAAAAACTGACTCCGTATGTAGACAAAGTATCAGACGAACCTCTGATGAAAGAAGCTCCGAAAGGTGGAAAGATTATTTCCGAACAAAAAGATGATGTATTCGGCACTACCATGCTGACGTTGTCCAACGGAGTAAAAGTTATCATCAAGAAAACTGACTTCAAGGCTGACGAAATTACCATGAAAGGTGTAAGTCTGGGCGGAAGTTCACTGTTCCCCAACTCTGAAATCATCAACATCAACGGTCTGGATGCCGTTTCAACAGGCGGTTTAGGCAATTTCAGCGCTGTAGACCTTGAAAAGGTATTGGCAGGCAAAAGGGCTTCCGTAAGTTACGGTATCGGTGATAAGACCGAAACAGTCAGCGGCTACTGTTCTCCGAAGGACTTTGAAACGATGATGCAACTCACCTATCTGACATTTACTGCACCGCGCCGGGACGATGATGCGTTCGCATCCTATAAGAACCGCAACAAAGCAGCATTGTTGAATCAGGAAATGAATCCGAACACAGCCTTCGGAGACAGCATCACCTACGCCCTGCAAATGGGACATCCACGTACCGTCCGTATCAAATCCGATATGATTGACAAGATGGATTATGACAAAATCCTGGCAATGTACCAGGACCGCTTCAAGGATGCCAGCGACTTCACCTTCATCTTCGTAGGCAATGTAGACATTGAAGAAATGAAACCGCTCATTGCCGAATACCTCGGAGCGTTGCCTGCCATCAACCGTAAGGAGACATTCAAAGATAACAAGATTGAATACCGTAAAGGTGTATATAAGAATGAGTTCATCCGGGAACAGGAAACAGCCAAGGCCTCTAACTTTGTCAGTTTCATCGGTACGTGCAAGTATGATTTAAAGAATTCCATTCTGCAGGACATGACTTGCCAGATTATGGATTTGGTGTACACCGAGAAAGTACGCGAAGACGAAGGTGGAACTTATGGTGTATATGTGGGTGGCAATCTCTCCAAATATCCAAAGGAAATAGCCGGAATACAAATTGTTTTCGATACAGCACCTTCTAAGAGAGAGAAGCTGATGAAAATCATCTTTGCTGAAATAGATCATATATCCAAAGAGGGGCCGTCTGAAGCCAATCTTAATAAGGTGAAAGAATTCATGCTGAAGAAACATATTGAAGACCTGAAAGAAAACAGCTACTGGATGGGAAGCATTGACGAATATCTGTTTACCGGAATGAATCCGATAAAAGACTACGAACAAATCGTCAATAGCATCACTGCTAAAGATATTCAGAAGTTTGCCGATGACTTGTTCAAACAGAAAAATGAAGTAGAAGTTTCAATGATTAGTCCGGATAAATAACAATAATATATAGTAGTAATAAAGAAAGGCTGCACCGTGCTTCATGAAGCATGGTGCAGCCTTTCTTTATTAGTTGACGAGGGGACAAGTTGACAAGGGAACAAGGTTCCATGCGGCATGGAAGCATTGTGCCCCTTGTTTCCTTTCGTGGAAATTCTATTTTCCCCAAATGGCAACTTCATTTACATGCCGAGGTAAAAGCCGTTACATACCGAGGTAAAGACCGTTACATGCCGAGGTAAAGGTCGTTACATACGGCGGTAAATGCTTTTACATCGTGAGGTAAATAGTCGGTAAATGCTATCTATTAATAATCAGCGCATTATCTAAATGCATCGACAAACACTAATTCGTTTTAGAGCGGGTTATAAATTATCAGATTCCAAATCCTGATACCCAGACAAACAGATTGTAATCTGGCTGAACAAGTTTAACGATATATTTGAAATAAGTCTCTGACATAATTACAAAACAATATTATTTGGATTATAAATATTTATTGCTACTTTTGTAGCAGCTTACTTCTATGCGTAGAAAGTGGCTTTAATAATTTTGATTTGAGAACGGTTATTTATTGCATTCCCCTATAAATTCCGCTAAAGTTTACAACGGATGACAATAAGTGACGGGTCTCACGCACATTTGTATATATACCTTGTTATATACCCAGATGGAGCGTGGGGCTATCACTTGTGTCGTTGTAAGGTCCTAGCGGAACCTTTAGGGGACATGAGTAGATAGTTTCCCACGCTCTTCTTTTTATAAACCACGCATCACAGGGAAATGATGCGGCAACCAAAATAAACCATGTACGAGGACTTCAAAGAGTGTGTCATCCGGTTAATGCAACATCCCATCATGAGCAAACCTGTTTCTTTTTTGAGCGATTCCGAATGCCTACAAGCCTATGATCTTATAAAACAATTAATAGATCTATCTGTAAATGAAGAGTATACCCAACTGGATTACATCCAGATGGCACGCCTCAAATACCATCTCGGAGAATTGGCCTATCAATTAAATACCGACAACGAAAATATAATCTTGCACTACAAGGCCCTTCCCCACCTGTTAGAAAAAGGCGGGTTCGACCTCAGCCTCCGCAAATGGGCAGAACTGGTCAGTCTGAGAACAAAAGAATAAAAAACAGTTTAAAGAGTTGTCTGTATTTTTACTCCTGAATATTTTTACATGTTTTTACGGATAACCTTTGCAGTTCAATAAAAAATACATAAATTGCCGCATTAAAAAAACACGAAGGCTATATTGCCCGAAGATAAAAAATAAAACTATGCAGTATGAGAAGGATGTGATTTATTCCCTGAAAGTAACCGGGACTATGATAACAAATGATTGTCATTATTATCTGATAGAAAATGAAGGAATCAAGTACAAGGTGAAAATGCTAAAATTCCAGCATAAGCTACCGGTTCCCGATGAAGTGAAATGTATCGTTTATGGTTATGATGCCGACGACACTCCTCTCTTTGCACAACACAAAGGTGAAATATCACGCAAACTTTATACAGTGGGCAGCACTTATCCTTTTGTTGTGCAACAAAAGCCAGGTTATCAATCCGGACACCGCAATATCTATTATGGATATGACATGAATGGCATACGCGCCTCTATCCAAGTGGGATTAGGGAAAGAACTGACCATCGGAAGAAATGTCCGCTGCACAGTCAAGCATATCAATCCGGATGGCATTCTGGTCGTCGTCCCCGTCAGCCAGGAAATGAACTATGAAACCAACTTTATCACTTTTGAGCAACTGATACACAACATCCATACCGAGCAACTACCAAGCTGCATCCAACTGGAAACACTACGCAACAACCCGACCGGAGACCTGAAAGTGCAACAGGTATTGAAACAATATGACAACCACGAAGGAGAATGGCTACTGTCATTCCAGAGCGTACTGCTTGCCAGAAGAGATGAAAAAATCGAGAATAAAGACTGGGAAGGAGTTTGCGAATTAATACACTACCAACTTCTTATCGCCGAATGGGTGCTTGAAGACTCCCTGTTCCTTACATTCTATTCGCCGTCCGTAGTCCAGTCCCTGCGCGAAAAGGGAGAACGGGAAATAGTTGTCTGCGAAGCAATACTAAAAGCCATAGAGCTTATCCGGAACAACACCGTGGACGATTTTCTGAAACATATCTTTACTAAAATACGCACCTCGGGGTATTTATCCGACCGAAACAGGAAAACCGAGCTACTGACTGCTTTGTTCCGGCTGGACGACACGTTGGCTGATAAAAACATGTTCACCCTGACGGAATTCTGCCAATACATAGCCTGCACCACTTCAACTACAGAAACGTCCTCCCTGACATCCGTAATAGAACTTATCAGGAAGATGATAGAAAGAAACAGGGCGGTGCATGATGTTTCTCCCACTAAAATCATGCAGTTACTGGCTGTCTACCTGCTGCTTTGCTACAATCGCGAAGTACATACGGCAGTCTATCGCATCATGCTTTATCGCTATGCATCTTTGGCAAGCCCTTCCTCCGCCGGGATTCTGACGGATAAGGCATTTGATGTATTGACACGGGCAAATCAATTTTATCGCCCGGAGTTTGGCTGGGAAGATGTCGTTCACTTCAAGCCTGAACCATTCATTGCAAAGTTGCGCTCATTCATGACGGATGCGTCTGATGATAAAGACAAGCTGATAGCCCAGCATATCACACAAGGAGGGCGGATACTTTTACGTGATGGAAAGTTTGGGCTATATGCCGGTTGCAATCCGGGCGCATTGCTACCCGAACACCAGAAGGTGACGGAAATGGTGTCCGTATTCGACGACAGAATCAGTATATATGCAAAGAAAGACATCAAACCCAAAGCAAGTGAAGCGCAAAATATTTTTGCACTGAAGAATCTCTGGGGAGAACTGTCAGGACAACTATCCGGACACGTAACGGCTTCTGCGAAAAAGATACCGGAAAAGGTAATTCCTACGGAGGGAATGCGTGTAAGGATCACGCTGAAAGCATTCAATCCACGTTTTCCACTGATGATGTTTGCAGAAGTAACAGAACCGGGATACGAAGGAACCGGTGCGCTACTGGCCAATGAAGTAACCCGTAGCCATCTCCACAGCATGGACGGCATTTTTTATGAAGGAGATACCTTTGAAGCCACTGTATCGAAAGTAGGACAGAATGGTCGTCTGACGTTCAGCATCCTCCGGGAGTTGTTCGAATTTGTAACGGGAACAATCAAATACGGTCATCGCGTATATGCCAGGCTGATACGAATCTCCAAAGGAACCGGCATCTGGGTATGTGAGGAAGGGTATACGCTGTTCACACCGGGTGCGACACCTTATTCCGAAACAGGCACGGTAGCCCTGTTGGAAGTGAGGGGCATCAATGATGCAGGATATATCAATGCCACCTGTATAGAAAAATCAGATAAAGATATAGAAGAAACTGAGGCTCTGGCTAAATTAGTCAGCGAATATATTGATTTCTGTTCCCCTCAGGATGAAAAGGCCGAAGAGGAAGAGGGCAATTTCGGACCGGTGTTCACAGACGAAGATGCAATGTTGACCGGAGAGCAGTTATCACTTCCCCTGATGTGCGAATTACCCTGGCTACTGGCAGTGACGGCATCCGCCGAAAAATCACTGGTGAAGCGTTACAATCTGCTGGGAACAGCTCACCTGCTGGCAGGAATGCTCAATGACTCGACCTTGAGAGAGTATCTGGCACTGCAAATGAATTATGAGGAAAACATCTACAGTTTTGCCACCCACAACGGACAGGCACGGTGGACGCACTTTTCGCGTATAGATGACGCCGCTGTTTCACGCTATCCCTCACTCCGGCCCAAAAAAGAAATGCTACAAATTCTCAGTTTGTTCTACACCCACAACTTCGATCCGGAGCTTGCAGTAGGCATAGCCACCACCAAAAATGAAAATAAGGAACGTATAGTCCGGTTGGTACTGGCCCATACCCTTCTACTCAACTCCCTGCCGGAAAAGACATTAATCCCTTTGCGCAACGAACTCCTGCAACGCATCGGCGCCGGAGAATTTGCATTGCCCGATGAACCGGCAGCGAATTTTTCATCTGCGGCAGAACACGAAGACCTCCCCCACATGGGAAGGGAGAGTGATAAAGTAGAATTTAAATCATCCGTGGTATACCCCGCAGGACGCTCTGTGCCCGACATGAAACGGCAGTCGGAAATCATACTGCGCACCATTGCAGGATTCCTTAATGCAGCCGGAGGCACACTCTATATCGGTGTATCCGATGCAGGAGCCGTAATCGGGCTGAAAGAAGATTACACCTACATGGTGTGTGATTCGGATGCCTACGAACGCTTCATCCGCCAACGTATCATAGCCACAATGGGAAAGGACATCAACAGCATCATTAAAATAGAATTTCCCCGATATGGCAACCGTGAAATATGCTGCGTCACAGTGCCTTGCTATGGCAAACTGATTGAATTGAAAGGCGTGATATGGCAAAGGCAAGGCAACTCGACGGTAATGCTCGACGGCAATGCCCTGGCCAAGCAGAAAAAAAGGAAAAATGACATATTGCAGGCAGAACTCAACCAGATTGCAGAAAAAGAGATGGAACTAATCAGCGAAAGCCTGTCGCAAACCGGGGAGGCACAGACAGCAGTTGCCGCCGCCTTTGCAGCCAGCCTGGAAAAAAAGAAAAAGAAGGTGGAAACCGTATCCGAAAAGGCTATGATACAAACATCTCTGATACGCACCAATACGCTGACGGACAAAGAAAATGATACACAGGTGGTGTCCTATCTGTCCCTGCTTGATAATGGTGGATATGTACTGAAAGACGAATTCTCGCATATAGACAATGCCATACTCACGTTGGGAATCAGGAAAGAGGAAACCGACGGTGCACTGCTCCTCTGCTATGAGAATGGTTATGTCAATCGCGTTCCGTTGAAAATCTTATTGCAGAAGAAACGTGACTATGTATATAAAAATGGCGTGAACAGGGATTCGCATCTGATATTCTCTACTATTGAAAATGGTGAACCACACGTCCTGGTACGTACCGCCAAACAAAAGAATGAATATCTGAAAATGTTCCCTCTTGCCAGAATAAAGCAGAATATGGATCTGGCTTTAAAAGGAACTCCGCTTTTCTCTTATGATTTCGGAAAGGCGATTGCCTGGGAAGTAATTCCGGAAATGGAATCAGAAAAGCTAAAGAAACTTTATAATGACAATCCGGCACATCAAGGGTACGCCATTACATCGGAAGCTGTGTCTAAGGAAAGGGAGCTATTACAAATAATGGGATGGAATATTGAAAATTAATGATTTGTCTGCAAAATACAGGAAGTATGGACATAAAAAAAGGAGTACCGCTGTACTCCAACCTTTGTTAACCTTAAATCTAATACTATGAAAAACACGTTGCAAAGGTACGTACTTTTCTGAATTTCGCAAGCTCCGTGTGCGAAAACGACGCATTTATAACACCATTTAAGAGAAGTCACTCCGTTTTTCACTTCCTTTTTCATATCTTTGCCACAAACAATCAAAGCGACTTATGCCTAACTATGATTTGATAGCTATATTAGGTCCTACCGCTTCCGGGAAAACTCCTTTTGCCGCAGCACTGGCAAATGTTCTTGATGCCGAAATCATCAGTGCGGATTCCCGGCAAATCTACCGTGGAATGGACCTTGGTACGGGAAAAGACCTCGTTGACTACACAGTGAACGGTAAACAAATCCCTTATCACCTGATTGACATTGCCGACCCAGGCTACAAATACAATGTTTTTGAATATCAACGTGATTTCCTGACGGCTTATGAGAGTATTAAACAAAAAGGGAAACTTCCCGTTTTATGTGGAGGTACAGGGATGTATCTGGAGGCCGTGTTGAAAGGATATAAGTTGTTGCCTGTTCCCGAAAATCCGGAATTGCGTACACGACTTGCCGATAAGTCTCTGGAAGAGTTGACCGAAATGCTGAAACAGTATAAATCCCTGCATAATACCACGGACGTAGATACTGCCAAGCGCGCCATCCGTGCCATTGAAATAGAAGAGTATTATGCACATACCCCGGTAGACGAACGGACATTTCCCAAATTGAACAGCCTCATCATTGGTGTGGACATAGATCGGGAGTTGCGTCGTGAAAAAATATCCCGCCGCCTGCGCCAACGCCTGGATGAGGGGATGGTGGATGAAGTACGCCGCCTGATAGAACAGGGTATCCAACCGGATGACCTCATCTACTACGGTTTGGAATACAAATATCTGACGCTTTACGCCATCGGCAAGCTGACTTACGAAGAGATGTACAAGGAACTGGAAATTGCCATTCATCAATTTGCCAAACGCCAGATGACTTGGTTCCGGGGTATGGAACGCCGTGGTTTCACCATCCACTGGATGGATGCCGGACTACCGATGGAAGAAAAGATTGCTTTTGTACAAGCGAAACTCAAAGAGAATTAGTATTTTTGTAATTTGAGAGTTGAAAATTAAGAGTTGAGGATTCATAATTCATAAATTAGCATCATGAGTGTAGAACCCGAAAAGTGGGGAGTGATATACAATCCCAAAGCCGGTACCCGGAAAGTGCAAAAACGGTGGAAAGAAATCAAAGAATATATGGACAACAAAGGTGTGTCTTACGACTACGTACAGTCCGAAGGATTTGGATCCGTGGAGCGTCTGGCCGGTATTCTTGCCAATAACGGCTACCGCACTATCGTGGTTGTGGGTGGCGATGGTGCACTGAATGATGCCATCAATGGCATCATGTCGTCCAATGCAGAAGACAAAAGAGAAATTGCCATAGGCATCATCCCAAACGGCATTGGCAATGATTTTGCCAAATACTGGGAAATGACATCAGAATATAAAGACGCTGTAGATTGCATCATCAATAACCGCCGTCGTAAAATAGACGTAGGATTTTGTAACTATTATGATGGAGAGAAACACATCACACGCTATTTTCTTAATGCCATCAATATTGGTTTGGGAGCCCGCATCGTAAAGATTACCGACCAGACCAAGCGTTTCTGGGGAATGAAATACCTGTCCTATCTCATGGCACTTATTTCAGTTGTCTTTGAACGAAAACTCTACCGGATGCACCTCAAGATAAACGGAGAACATATCCGCGGACGTATCATGACAGTCTGTATTGGTAGCGCATGGGGGTATGGACAAGCACCAAGCGCAGTCCCCTACAATGGATGGCTCGATGTATCCGTCATTTACCGCCCGGAGTTGTTACAACTCGTATCAGGGCTATGGATGCTTATTCAGGGGCGTATATTAAACCACAAAGTCGTAATGCCTTACCGGACTCAGAAAGTAAAAGTGCTACGCGCACAAAATGCCTCGGTAGATCTGGACGGTCGTATCCTCGACCGGCATTTCCCATTGGATGTTGGAATCATGCATGAAGCCATTACACTGATTATACCAAACTGAAATTAACGATTAACGGGTTAGTGATAAATGATTAACACAATGCAACCATAGTTGCACAATTCGCTAATCACTTATCTCTAATCACTAAATAACTTACTCACATGATTGAACTGAAAAATAATCCTGCCGGGAACTTCTTTTTATTGGCAGGTCCTTGTGTTATCGAAGGGGAAGAAATGGCGATGCGCATTGCCGAACGTGTTGTAGCCATTACCGGGAAACTACAAATTCCCTATGTATTTAAAGGTTCTTACCGTAAAGCTAACCGTTCGCGTCTGGACTCATTCATGGGTATAGGTGATGAAAAAGCCTTGAAGGTGCTGGAAAAAGTACGCAACACTTTCGGAGTACCTACTGTTACCGACATCCATTCTGCAGAAGAAGCTGTAATGGCAGCCGAATATGTGGATATACTGCAAATACCGGCATTCCTTTGCCGGCAAACAGACATTCTGATAGCTGCTGCAAAAACGGGAAAAGTAGTTAATATCAAGAAAGGGCAATTCCTCTCCCCTCTCGCCATGCGTTTTGCTGCAGAAAAGGTGGCGGAAGCAGGAAATAAGGAAGTCATGATTACTGAACGCGGAACTACTTTCGGGTATCAGGATCTGGTTGTAGATTACCGTGGCATACCTGAAATGCAGACCTTTGGTTATCCCGTCATCCTGGATGTAACCCATTCCTTACAACAACCGAATCAAACAAGCGGAGTAACAGGCGGCATGCCCCAACTCATTGAAACAGTAGCTAAAGCCGGCATCGCTGTAGGTGTTGACGGATTATTTATAGAAACTCATGAACATCCTGAAGTTGCCAAGAGTGACGGTGCCAATATGCTGAAACTGGACCTGCTGGAAGGGTTACTGACGAAGCTGGTACGTATTCGTGAGGCGATAAAGAATGATTAAAGCAATAAAAGACTGCCGGTAGAATTTATGCATTTCTTTCGGGATTTGAATCAGTTACGAGCTACAAGCTACAAGTGCCTT
>NZ_CAJLKP010000118.1 GCF_905207245.1 uncultured Bacteroides sp.
TGCTTCCATATGAATTTCTAATTTTAGAAGTGTCAACTTATTCAGTACACTACAAAACGCAAGTTTCCTACCGGTAGGAAACTTCAAACACTTATATATCAATACATAATACAGGAGATACTGGACTTTTCAAAATAGCTTTTCAGAATAGACTTGATATAGCCATAAGACGGATAATTCGTCAACCAATCGTATTCCTTTCCATTCATATATTTTACTAGTAACTTCTCTTTTCATTAAATTACAAACGTTTTAATAACAAAGCAAAAGTTATCCTTAAAAGTGTAGAATAAGTTCAATATATTTTAGTAGAGTATACTCAAAGGCAATATTTTATTCATACCTTTGCCACCAACAAAATAACCGACCTGATGACAAACCTAAAGATTACGACAGCATTACTTACTGTTTTATTACTACTATCTTCTTGTTCACACAAAAGCGAAACAGGAACATTATTCTCACATGCCGATGCACTTATGGAAGAATATCCCGACAGTGCACTCCGATTATTGGATTTACTGC
The DNA here is from genome assembly GCF_905207245.1 of uncultured Bacteroides sp. Taxonomy (GTDB): domain Bacteria; phylum Bacteroidota; class Bacteroidia; order Bacteroidales; family Bacteroidaceae; genus Bacteroides. The sequence goes on from NZ_CAJLKP010000118.1 coordinate 526, forward strand.
CGGAAGAAATAGAAGAACTTTCCGATAAAAAATGCGCACGCTATGCATTGTTGCTTGCACGTGCTACGGATAAGTGCAAGCTCTCCTTGCTACCTTGCGACTCGCTGCTGAACGTGGCATTAGATTATTATGACGATGATGAAAAAGAAAAAGCAGTAGCGCTGCTCTATAAAGGTAGGCTGGCTGTTGAGATAGAAAAAGTAAAGGAAGCTATCTCATATCTTCAAGAAGGATTGACCATCATACAAAATTTCCCGAAAGAACTTAAAACAAAAAATCTGCTACTCAGTTCATTGGGGAATATCTATTTTGATACCGGGTATTATGACAAATCTATAGGTATATACAAAGCTTTGTATCAGTGCTGTACCACAGAACTGGAAAAATCAATAGCACTGAACAATATCAGTACATACTACTGCTTAATAGATGAAAAGGACTCTACCCTAATGTTTCAACGCAAAGCACTAAATTATGCTATAGCCTCGGGAGATTCTCTACAGATTGCGATGTCCAAGCACAATTTAAGTCTGGAGTTTGATGGATTTGACGAACTTGATTCTGCCTTGTATTATGCACAAAAAGCCCTTATAGAACTACCACAAAAAGAGAATCATGGAAATTACTATTTTAACCTCGGAGACCTACTTCTAAAGACAGGAGGAAACAAAGACTCAGCCCGGTATTATTTAAACAAAAGTTTGGAGGATATACCCATTGAAGGTAAGACCTCTTGTTTAAAAAGCTTATACAATCTTGAAAAAGAAAACGGAGATTACAGAACAGCAAATACCTATTTGGAGGAACACTCGGCCATCATAGATTCTTTATATTACATGGAACAGTCAACCGAAATACAACAATTGATCTATGAATACGACACAAAAATGCAAGTAAGAGAGGAACAAATAAGAGGCAATCGCATTGTACGAAATACTATCGCAGGTTTCGTATTCGTTTGTCTCCTAATTATAATTATCTATCAAAACCGCATAAACCGGAAAAAGCAGCTTCAGCACCAATACGAACAATCCTTAAAGCAAACACTAAATAAATTGTCTTCTTTAGAAGCCACTATTGAAAATAATCAGTTAATTATCGGCCTACTACAACAGGAACGAATTAATTTAAGACAAGAACATGAAAACAAAGAACAGCAAATAAAAGAAAGAGAGCAAGCCATATCTGATTTAAAGAAAGAAAAACAAAAATTACTCAATTGGTTATTTAGCCAGAGTAGTATTTACAAAAAAGTGATTACACTATCCAAACAAATAGTTTCGGATAAAAAGGAAATGAAGGTATTGACTACTGCCGAACAAGAGCAATTGAAAAACACTATATTCGAAATATACAATGATAACATTTCCTTCCTCCATAAGAACTATCCCAAGCTGACCGAAAGTGATCTATTGTTCCTTTGCCTACAAGAAACTTCTCTTGAGCCGTTGTCCATTGCAATTTGCTTTGGTTATAGCAATACACATCCTCTCAACCAGAAAAAATACAAAATAAAGGAGAGAATGAATGAAGAAGAAAGCAAGATATGACTCTTCACTTTGCTATCTATCTATTTACCAACACTTTGTCTTTTCATAGTATGACTGCAAATCTTCGTTCATAATAATTGTTTGCCCTAACTTTGTAACCGAAAAATAACTAAACTATTATTGTAATGAAAAGAATTGTAACATTCGTACTAGTAACTTTGTGCCTGTCACTACACGTCTCCGCACAAGTAAAAATCGGTGTAGATGCAGGAATGAATCTGACACACTTCAAGAGCAGTGATAATTATGTTCAGAAGAAAGGTGGTATGGGAGCCGGATTCCAAATTGGGGTAACTGTGGATTATGAGTTCAAAAGACACTGGATGCTGATGTCGGGGGCATCGTTCATGCAAACCCAAAGCAACATGGAACTGCCGTATAGTATGCATCCCCAATTTCCAGATGTTAAGATAAAACTAAACCATATTATTATCCCGCTAAAGGTGGGATACAATATCCAGATTAGCAATAAATTAAGTTTGATTCCTTCTGTCGGAATATATGGTTCATATAACTTTAGTGCCGGCAAATGCCCATTAGAAATCACATCTCCAACTGATGGCAAGGCAATACATGAAAAGTGGAACCCAATGAAAGGATATTCGGGTGAATTTCCCAGTGGTAACTCACCCGATTATTATTATAATCTAGAACTTGATGCTCTCCGTCACTGGACTTATGGAGGAGTTGCGGGACTGAAAGCGGTAGTTAACGGACATTACGCAGTATCTTTCCAGTACTATGAATCCATTAAGGAAATACAGAGCCAGTGTGATATAAGGGATTATGGATATCAATTGTCTGTAGGATATACATTCTAAATCATAGACTTTGAGAATCCATAGCCTTCTCTAATCCCGAAATATCATGTTTTTTGCGGAATGAAATCCGTAAAAAACATGATATTTTAGGATTTACGTTTATTATCTAAATCAATCTCACAGCGAGATTTATCAGACGACCAATAACAAATACTCAATTCCTTTATTGCTTTCAATTGCTGCAATACATACTAAATGTGATACAATCGCAAAAAGTCGTCCTTAAAAGTGTAGATATACACAGAAAGTCGTCCTTATTTCTGTTATAGTCCACATGAAAAGGGGGGAAGACTTTCCAAACACGAAAGCCTTCCCCTCTTTTTATTCCCATCGGAGAACTCGCCTCTCCTTTATCCTTTCTTTTTCTTCCGCTTCTTTGCAGACTCCACCGCCTCGGCAACCACCGGTTTATTTTCAAATCGCTTGGTATAACCAGTATAATCCGGAACAGTGCGCTCATACGTCGGGTCTACGAACAACGGGCTCGAAATGATATGGTCTGCCGTACTGCGGTTGCAGCAGAAGACGATATTCTCTACTCCGGCAAGGCGGGTCAATGCCTTTACATCCGTATCGTGCGGCTGCAAGGTCATGGGGTCGGTGAAGAAGAAAAGATAATCAATCTCACCGTCCACAATGCGGGAACCCATCTGCTGGTCGCCACCCAAAGGACCGGATTTCAAGATAGTGAAGTCCCATTCTACATCGGGATGTTTTTCTTTAAGGGCTTCAAGGATGAGTGTCCCCGTAGTGCCTGTACAATAAAACTTGTGCCCCATCAGCAGTTCCGAGTTCCAGAGAACCCATTCTATGAGGTCTTTCTTCATGGCATCGTGTGCCACCAATCCAATCTTTCTAACTAATTTTTCCATAATCTGAATAATCTGTGGTGAGAAAGCTACAATTGTGAGAAGTACTTCTTCCTACGACAGTAATACTGCGCCAAGATACTGCTTTTTGTCCATTCGGGTATCACGGAAAGGGAAGTTTTTTTTAAGTTCTCTTCACGGGCCGGAGTGAAGGAGGAACGCAACGAACGATATTCACGTCGGGCACGAACCACTGCCAATGCGTTGGAGAACTGCATTTTAAGTAAAAAGCTCAATGCCGCCACATAGTCGAGGAAAGCACGTATACGCATTACCGGAACCAAATCTTCTGCCGGCAGGTTCTTGTAGAGCATGACAAGATTATTACGGAAATTGAGGAAAGTCTTACGGGGATTTTCTTTTTTCAGCGTAGCACCACCTACGTGATAAACCACGCTCTGCGGTACACATACAATCTGCCGCCTCCGGGCACGAAGCCGCCAGCACAAATCTATCTCTTCCATATGGGCAAAGAAGCGTCCATCCAGTCCGCCGGCTTCGCGATAATCTTCCAGACGGATGAACAAAGCCGCACCCGTAGCCCAAAACACAGGAATAATGGTGTCATACTGTCCCCTGTCCTCTTCGACCACCCCCATAATCCGACCGCGACAGAACGGATAACCATAACGGTCGAGAAAGCCGCCTGCTGCCCCGGCATATTCAAACATCTCCTTCTGTCGCCAACTGCGTATTTTGGGTTGGCATGCAGCCGTCTCAGGATGTGCGTCCATATAAGCAGTCAATGGGCGGAGCCAGTGTCCGGTTACTTCCACGTCCGAATTGAGAAGTACCACATACTCGGCATCCACCTGCCGCAAAGCCAGATTATAACCATCGGCAAAACCGTGATTTTCTTTCAGCAAAATTAAACGCACAGAAGGGAATTCACGGCGAAGCATCTCCACAGACGCATCCGTAGAACCATTATCTGCCACATACACCACCGCGCCGTCCGCCTCGGAATGGCTTACCACGGAAGGAAGAAACGAATGGAGCATATCGCATCCGTTCCAATTCAATATGACAACTGCTATCTTATCCATTTTGTTTCACATCTTCGCGTCTCAGTTTCCAGCGCTTATGCGACCAGAACCAATAAGCAGGAGCACGGCGGATGGTTTGTTCCAAGCGGCGCGCAAACAGTTCGGTGATTTCTCCATCGGCAGTCTGCTTCGGGGTTTCAGTCAGCAGATCGAAATACGCTTTACAATATCCTCTGCGATGTTTTTCCAACTCGCAATAAAAAACAGGATAGTTCATCATCTTGGCAATGCGCTCACCTCCATCCATAAATACGGTGTCCTGATTCAGGAAAGTAGTCCAGTGGTTGGCTTCATTACGGTTAGGCGACTGGTCGGTTATCAACCCTACAACCACCCGTTTGCCCTCACGGCGCAACCGGATGATTTCGCGAGCTGTAGAATGTTTCGGCACATTGTAGCCACCGTGGCGGGCACGGATAATCTTAAACATCTCGTCCACATACTTGTTCCGCAAAGGTTTATAGACTTGCAACGGCACATCGCCCGGCTTCATGAAGGCTCCCATCGCCGTCAGCCACTCAAAGTTGGCATAGTGGGGAATAAGTACAACGATACCTCCGTGCTTTTCAATCATGGCAAGATATTCTTCGGTATTGCCATACTCCATACGCCGGGAAAGGTCTTCAAACGACATACGCATCATCTTGATTTCCTCCAGCATATAGTCGCAGATATAGTGATAAAACTCACGCTCAAGCTTACGCAGTTCTGCTTCGGACTTTTCAGGAAAAGAATTCTTCAGATTCCTGCGGATCACCCGGCGACGATAATGCACCACATACCGCATCAGGAAGTAGAGTCCATCGGAAAGTACATAGAGCAACCGGAAAGGGAGCAGTGCCAAAAGCCACATACCCGCGTAGGTCAGCCAGTAGACAAGTTTCGATTTCATATTTTTCTTATACCTTATTATAATAGGAGTGTTCCCTGCAAAGCTGTTCCGTCTTCATTGAAATCGCCCAGACGGACGGATATCACCTGATTATCCAAAGCATCCTGATGGGGAACTTCCACACGGATGTAGTTGGCAGTGAAACCGTGCATGGGTGCATCCGGTTTGGAGCGTTCCAGCAATACGGGCATGGTTTGCCCGATATGGCGTGCGTAAAATGCACGCGTCTTTTCGTCCGAGAGTTCCAATAGGCGCTGGCTGCGACGGTGTTTTTCTTCCGGGCTCACCACATGGTCTATCTTCAATGCCTGTGTACCCGGGCGTTCGGAATAACTGAACACATGGAGCTGGGTCACATCCAGGCTCTTGATAAATTCATAAGCCTGCTCAAAATATTCATCCGTTTCGCCACGTGTACCCACAATCACATCTACACCGATAAAGGCATCGGGCAGCACTTCTTTCACTCTCCGCACTTTGGAAGCGAAAAGCTCCGTATCATACCTGCGGCGCATCAGTTGCAACACTTCGTCGCTACCGGATTGCAACGGAATATGGAAGTGCGGCATGAAGCTGCGGGAATGGGAAACAAATTCAATAATCTCATCAGTCAGCAAATTCGGTTCTATGGAGGAGATGCGATAACGTTCGATGCCCTCCACTTCATCCAGTGCCCTCACCAGGTCAAAGAAAGTCTCTCCGGTACTCTTGCCGAAATCGCCGATATTGACACCTGTCAGCACGATTTCTTTTCCGCCATCGGCTGCCGCCTGACGTGCCTGCTCCACCATGGAAACCACCGTTCCGTTGCGGCTCCGGCCACGGGCAAAAGGAATGGTGCAATAAGAACAGAAGTAATCGCAACCGTCCTGCACTTTCAGGAAATAGCGGGTGCGGTCGCCACGCGAACAGGACGGGGCAAACGAATGGATGTCTTTCAGCGCCGAAGTGTGCGCTTCACCGGACTCATGCTTTTGCAAATCGCCCAGATACTGAAGCAAATCTTTCTTCTGCTCGGCACCAAGCACAATATCTACTCCTTCTATCTTTGCCACAGCTTCGGGTTTCAACTGGGCATAACAGCCGGTTACAACCACGAAAGCTCCCGGATGCTGTTTCACCAGGCGATGAATGGCCTGACGGCATTTCTTGTCCGCCACTTCCGTCACCGAACAAGTGTTCACCACGCAGATGTCCGCTTTCTCTCCCTTACGTGCTGTGCGCACGCCCGCTTCCCGCAAAATCTTACCGATAGTGGAGGTCTCAGAGAAGTTCAGTTTGCACCCCAACGTATAATAAACCGCCGTCTTATCTTGAAATATAGTGGTATCAATCATATCTATCTAAACACATTTCCGCCACAAAGTTACATATAATTCTTAGAATTTTCCTACTTTTGCACAATTCATCAATTTTCGTGCAATGATTCAAGAAAACTTTATCAAACTCTACGAACAGAGTTTCCGTGAGAATTGGGACCTACCCTGCTACACCGATTACGGTGAAGATGAGAGTTATACCTACGGACAAGTAGCGCAAGAAATAGCTAAATTGCACTTACTGTTCAAACATTGCAGCCTGCGGCGGGGCGATAAAATCGCCATTATCGGCAAGAACAATTCCCGTTGGTGCATTGCCTACATGGCTACCATCACATACGGTGCTATCGTGGTACCCATCCTGCAGGATTTCAATCCGAACGATGTACATCATATAGTTAATCATTCCGAATCCGTATTCCTTTTTACCAGCGATTCCATCTGGGAGCATCTGGAAGAAGAACGCCTGACCGGACTACGTGCCGTATTTTCCCTCTCCGACTTCCGCTGCCTGCACCAGCGCGACGGTGAAACGGTAAATCGTTTCCTCAAACATCTGGATGAAGAGTTGCACGAGACTTATCCGAAAGGTTTCCGCCGGGAAGATGTGGAATATACCACTCTTTCCAATGATAAGGTGATGTTGCTGAACTACACTTCGGGCACCACCGGTTTTAGTAAGGGGGTCATGCTGACGGGAAATAACCTGGCCGGAAACGTCACCTTCGGCATCCGCACCGAGTTATTGAAAAAAGGAGATAAGGTTCTGTCTTTCTTACCATTGGCTCATGCCTATGGTTGTGCTTTCGACTTCCTCACGGCTACTGCCGTGGGCACCCATGTCACTCTTTTGGGTAAAGTTCCTTCTCCCAAGATTCTGATGAAAGCCTTTGAAGAGGTGAAGCCGAACCTGATAATCACCGTGCCGCTCGTTATCGAGAAAATCTATAAAAACGTTATCCAGCCCATCATCAACAAAAAGACCATGAAGTGGGCACTCAGCATCCCCTTGCTCGATGGTCAAATCTACGGGCAAATCCGCAAAAAACTGGTGGATGCGCTGGGCGGACGCTTCAAGGAAGTCATCATCGGCGGAGCTGCCATGAATCCGGAAGTGGAAGAATTTTTCTATCGCATCAAATTCCCATTCACCATCGGTTATGGCATGACGGAGTGTGCACCACTTATCAGCTATGCTCCTTGGAATGAATTCGCCCCGACATCTTCCGGTCGTGTGCTCGATATAATGGAAGCACGTATCTATAAAGAAGATCCTGAAGCCGAAATTGGTGAAATTCAGGTACGTGGCGAGAATGTGATGGCCGGATATTACAAAAATCCCGAAGCCACCAAGGAAGTCTTCACCGAAGACGGCTGGCTACGCACCGGCGATTTAGGCAAACTGGATAATAATGGCAACCTCTATATCCGTGGTCGCAGCAAGACCATGATTCTCAGTTCCAGCGGTCAGAACATCTTCCCCGAAGAAATCGAAGCACGTCTCAACAACCTGCCGTTTGTACTGGAAAGCCTTGTTATTGAGCGCAATAAGAAACTGGTGGCTCTGGTTTATGCCGATTACGAAGCTCTGGATTCTCTTGGATTGAACCAACCGGAAAACCTGAAAGCCATCATGGACGAAAACCTGAAGAACTTGAATAGCATCGTGGCGGGATACGAAAAAGTAAGCCAGATTCAGCTTTATCCGACTGAGTTTGAGAAGACTCCCAAAAGAAGCATCAAACGCTACTTATATAACAGTATTGCAGAAGATTAGTATGTTTTATAACATACAAAAAGGTCAAGAAAAGCGCTGAGCTCCAAAAAAAACATAAAAAAAGTTGGTATTTGGAGAACAACATATTGAAAAAGTACATACCTTTGCAACGTTTTAATAAAGCAATTGATTGTATTACGTTTTTAAAAAGCAAAGAAAATGAAAAAATTAGTTTTGATGGCCGTAGCTATTGTAGCAGTATCATTCGCATCTTGTGGTAACAAACAAGCAGCAGCTGAAAAAGCAGCAGCAGACTCAATCCGCATCGCTGACTCAATCGCAGCAGTAGAAGAAGCAGCTGCAGCAGCAGCCGAAGCAGCAGCAGCCGCAGCAGCTGATACTGTAGTAGTAGATAGCGCAGCAGTTGTAGCTGAATAATTTCAGAACAACACACTGAGAGAATTGAAAGTCTGACGTGTAAAAGCACGGACAGACTTTTTTTATGTCCCTTTGCTTTCTTGTTTTTAGATTATTCTTACCTTTGCTTGATAACTATTATATACTGATTATCATGAAAACAAATCTATGCCAGAAAATACGAAACATGAGCACTGAATACAAACTCGGTGATTTCTTCCGCAATCTTATTGCCGTCATCTTAGGTATCGTTATCACATTTGTGGGTAGTGATATGATTACAGAACACAATACACAAAAGGAAATAAAAACAGCATTGCTATTAGTAAAAAGTGAACTTCTCATAAATAAAGAACAAATAATAGGGATGGGCGACCAAGTTGCACTGGAACAAAGAGCAGCTCGTTATCTGTTAAAGTACAAAAACAGAATGCAAGAAGCGTCGCAAGATTCTCTAAAACAGTATAGCCATCTTCCCTTTCAATCGTACAGCTTTTCCATAATCAATGATGCGATGGAGATGCTCAAGAGTTCCGCGCTCATCCAGAAAATCAATGATAAAAAACTTGCTATACAAATAATTAAAACGTATAGCTCCATTAAAGCAGCTTATGAGCATTTCCAATTTTTCAATACAACTAAAAGGGAATTGCAAGAGAAGTTCGCTGCTGTTCCAGAAATCCAACGCTATCTTATAGAGAATAGCGTGATTAATTGGGATTTTCTCTTTAAACATCTGGAAGCAGTCGCGCTGGTTAACCAAATCCCGCAAATACAAAATGCCGAAGCTTATAATTATTATATAGCATCTGTTGATGAAACCATTGCTGCTATCGACAAGCTATACAACTAAATAATTAAGTGTATGAAAAAGAAATTAAAAGAGATTATCACATCCCCTACCACAACAAGACGGTTAGGAGATTTTATCTGCAATTTTACAGCAGTAGTGTTAGGCATCATTATCACCTTCTGGGGTAGCGATTGGATTGAAGAACGCAAACAACAGAATGAAGTTAAAAAAGCACTGTCATTGGTGAAAAATGAAATGATGATAAACCGGGAATGTATAGAAGAAATGATGAAACAAGAGATATTCGAGAAACAAGGCGCTCAGTATTTGCTTCAATATATAGATTGTATAGAGAAAGCTTCACCCGACTCTCTGGAAAAATATGACAACTTTGCCTTACTATCGAGAGACTACATCTATATAAATGATGCCATGGAAATGCTCAAATCATCCACCCTTCTACAAAGTATCGATAATAAAGAAATAGCCACTCAACTTATAAAAACTTATACGGCCATAGAAAGGGCTTACAAAACAGCTACATCCTATGAAAACAACAAAATGAACAGAGGCGGAAAGCTACTGGACAATAATGAAATACAAGTATTTTTAGTAGAAAACAGAGAGAGAAACTCCTGGATGGAAACATGGAAATTCTTATTTAAATATCCGGAAGGAATTACCCTGATAAAGAGTATTTATGATACCCACTCGAATCCTACCCAGATATACAGTCAATATTTACAAGCCATTGATGAAGCAGTAGCTGCCATTGAGAAAGAATATGAGTAAAATAAAAAAGCCCAGCTCCTCTCGGAAACCGGACTTTTTTCTATATATGAAGTTTTCAATTATGCTTCTTCAGCAACTACTTCGAAAGGAATTTCTACAGAAACTTCCTTGTGCAGCTTAACGATAGCTTTGTACTCGCCAACTTCTTTCACAGCGTCTTTTACAACGATGATCTTACGGTCAACTTCATGACCTAACTTAGCCAGCGCTTCTGCAATCTGGATGTTACCAACAGAACCGAAGATAGTACCGGTTGAGCTAACTTTAGTAGCGATCTTCAAAGATACACCTTCTAATTTAGCTGCCAATGCTTCAGCATCCTTTTTGATTTTTTCCAGTTTGTGAGCACGTTGCTTCAAATCTTCAGCCAACATTTTCTTTGCCGAGGGAGAAGCAATCACAGCTTTACCTGTCGGGATGAGGTAGTTACGACCATAACCAGACTTAACGGTTACGATGTCGTTCTTATAACCCAAGTTTACAATGTCTTCTTTCAATATAATTTCCATACTTTCCTCCTCCTATTATTTCATCATGTCAGTTACATAAGGCAACAATGCCAAGTGACGGGCTCTCTTTACAGCTTGAGCTACACGAC
>NZ_CAJLKP010000119.1 GCF_905207245.1 uncultured Bacteroides sp.
CCGGGCGGGGGCGCACACGCCGAAGCCGGAGCCGTCCGCCAGCTGCAAGTCCACCAGAGCCAGGTCAAACCGCTCCCGTTCCAGGGCCTCCCGGGCGGAGCGCTCCCCTGCCGCCGCCGTCACGGCGAAGCCCTCCTCCCGCAAAAAATCCGTCAGCAGACGGACAATGGCGTCGTCATCCTCCGCCAGCAGTATTCTGTGCATCTGTGCTCCCTCCTTATCGGGTCCAGTATACCAGGCCGCTTCGCTTCCGTCTGTGACAAAAATGTCACCGGCCTGCGCCGCCCTCCGCCAGCAGGCCCCGGCACAGCCGAATTTCCGCCGGCGAAAGTGTATCCGGATTTTTGATTCAAGTATACCGCAGCCCCAACGGATTTGCAACGGGCGCCGTCCTTTTTTGACAAGCTGAAATGACAGGGGCGATTCACGCCCCTGTCATTTCTTCAGCCCGCCGCCTCCAGCATGTGCTCCAGAAGAATGCCATAGCCCTGAGTGGGGTCGTTCACCAGAACATGCGTTACAGCGCCTACAAATTTACCGTTCTGGATAATGGGACTGCCGCTCATGGCTGTGTCAAGATAGGGACAACATTTTTTTGAAATATCTTTTATATGGCTTGCTCTTCAAAGCGGATTTCGGGGAATCCCACGAATCCGGAAAGCTCGTCCGAGAAATTCCACTCGATACGGATGCTTTTGTCCGGTCGAACGATAATCCTTTTAATAAGTTCCTTTGCAAGCTCCGGTGTCAGTTTTATCAGTCCCTGATACGGGGCAATCTTTTCGACAGCTAAAATTTGGTCGGTACTCATGCGGATTTTTTCTTTCAGCAATGCCTGCTTTTGCTCCGCCATGACATACTGTGCCTTGCGTTCTTCCTCTCGTGCGGACAGCGAGTTCTTTTCCAAGGTATATTCTTCCTTCGTAATCTTTCCGCAAGCGTACCGCTCGTAGAGCGCCATCTTATCCGCTTGAATACGGTCTATTTGTCTGTGTAACGATTGGCATTCACTCCGGAGTATCTGATCGCTGGATTTTGCGGAATTGCTCTCTCTTTTGATCGTTTGTACTTTCGCATCCAAAAGGCTGCACTGTGTTGCGATGGCTCGTAAAGCAATCTGCTCAAGCTGATCGTTATTTATGCGCACGCTTTTGCAATCCGTTTTTGGATTGTAACGGTGCATAGAGCACAGCCATGTTTTGTTTTTTTCCTTTCCCTTGCTTAGTCGGTTTCCGCAGCAGCCGCATATGAGCAATGAAGTGAATGGGTTATTTGACCGTGCGCTTCGGCTCTTTTTTACTGATTTTATAACAGTTAAAGCCTGATCATACTGTTCCCGACTGACAATCGCCTCGTGCGTATTTGGGATAACCTGCTGCAGTTCTGGCGGCACCTGCTTTACATGATCGCTGCCGACACGCACAACATGTGACTTAAACGGCACGGTATCCCCGGTGTAAATGCGATTGGATAGTATATTCCGAACCGATTCATAGCTCCATGAGGAACGAGCTTTATATTTTCCTCTGATATCGGCAAGGTATACGGATGGCGTCGGTATTGATGCTGCATTCAGCCTTTGCGCGATACCTGTTACGGTAATCCCTCCTGCAGCCCATTCAAATATCTGCCTGACTATCTGTGCAGCCGGTTTGTCAACCACAATGGTGTTTCGCACTTCACCCTTCTTATAGCCATAAGGAGCCGTTCCGTAAACAAATTCACCGCTCAGCTTTTTCAGATCAACAGCACTTTTGATTTTCCTTGAAATATCTTTGGAGTACATTTGGTTGATCAGGTTGCGTATTGCCAGTTCAAGTCCGCCGGTCGATTCTCCGAGCTCCAAACTATCAAACTGATCGTTTATGGATATAAATCGGACATTGTAAACCGGAAAAATAAATTCAAGATAATGCCCGGCTTCCAAATAGCTGCGAGCAAATCGAGAAAAATCACGCACAATAATCGTCCGCACTTTTTCGGATTCGACCAACTTTATCAGACGATTCATCCCGGGACGATTCATCGTTGTCCCGCTGTAGCCGTCATCTATGATTTCCGAAAGACGATCAACTGAGAACCCATTGCGATGCAGATACTGTTTGATACATGTGCGCTGCGACTGAATGCTGCAGCTTTCATCTATGCTGCCGTCTTCGACATCGCCGTCTTCCTTTGATAATCTCAAATACGAAATATCCATTCGCTCATCCAACCTGACGCACCTCCTCCACACAATTCCGCAGCTCGGTAATCGACTTATACGGATCACTGAAATTGAAAACAATGGTGATGCTCCGGTTGCTATGAACCTGAATCTCCTTTATAAGCAGTCTCAGGATTTCCGGCGTAAGAGCCGGCAGGGATTGATACTCCTTCATATTACCTATCCATTCCTGCGTAACAGTTATTTTTTTCTGCACTGCATTCCTTCTGGCTGCTGCCGCTTCTTCCGCATCCAAAAGCTCCTTCAACTGCTGAGAATACCTTGCCTTCATATACCCATACTCATTCCGATCAATCATTTGCTCGGTTAAATCGGTAAGAAGCCGTTCCATTCTATTCTCTACCTTTTGCCGCTTCGCAGATATGCCTTCAGCGGTTTCTGCCGCTTCTGCAAAAACCCGCTTGGTTTCTGGAGAATTCTTGATACTTGCAACAAGCTGCTCAATATCAACAGCCACCTTTGTTTGCTGATCGATCGCATTCTTGACCACAGCATAAATCTGTTCCTGCCTGACATAGTGGCTTGTACAGCGTGTGTGCCCAGAATACCGATAGGTGTTGCAATCATAAAAAATGCGGCTCGGGGTATTTGCACCAACCCGTGCGCAGCCTTTGCTGGCTGACATGAGGCTGCGACAATCCGCGCAATAAACCAATCCCCGGAACAAATCTCTGTAATCTTCTTCTGCACTATTCCGTTGAACATAATGCTTTCGCTTTTCACGTTCCTCGAAGTTTACCCTCTGAACATATTCAAATAATTTTTCAGGCACAAGCGCCGGATGTGCATTTTCAATGATTTTCCACTCATCCTCCGGACGCCGTTTTTTATCGAGGCCAACCTTGCTCCGCATTGCCTTACCGTGAACGCGGCAGCCGATATATGCTGCGTCCTGGGTGATTTTTCGCACAGTACCTGGTATCCACAATGCGTCCTTATACTTTTCCGCCATGGTCACACCACGTTCATAGCGAATTTTACCAGGGCATGGAATCCCTTCTGAATTCAATTCACGGCATATACCGTTAAAGCTGACTCTGTCAGCCCGCATTAGAAAAATCCGCAAAACAACCGGGGCTGTCTCCTCGTCGACCTGAAATGTGTTGTTTTCCGGATCTCTGATGTATCCGTATGGAATGCTGCCTGCAGACGGCAGGTATTCACCGCTGTCCATTTTGGCATGTATAGACGATCGGATTTTTTTGGAGATATCCTTGACATAGTAGTCATTCATCACCATTTTCAGCGGAAGCGTCAAGGCCGACGAGTCGGCGTTCGGTTCGGAACTATCATACCCGTCGTTCACACAAATCAGCCGCACCCCCATTTCCGGAAATATGCGTTCAACAAAATTGCTCGTCATTACAAAATGGCGTCCCAATCTGGAAATATCCTTCACAATGATGCAGTTGATCCTGCCGGATTTTATATCCTCAAACATTCTCTTGAAGTCAGGACGTTCAAAATTCATTCCCGTGCAGCCATGGTCTGAGTATGTGTCAACAAGCACAATGTCCGGCTTGTCGGCAAGAAAACGATTGCCGATTTTCTTTTGGTTGCCGATTGAGTTTTGCTCCGTGTCATCTCCATCTTCTACGGAAAGACGACCGTAAAGTCCGGCATTCCACATCTTATTTTTTGTGTCGGATATTATCAGAGCGTTATTTGCCCGACTTTTTCGCGCCATTTCAGCCCACCTCCTTCTGCTGAAGAATTTCCTTATAATACGCCAGTTCATTCCTGAAATTAAAATCAATTCGGATATGCTTATCCTCATAAACATAGATTCTATCGACAAGGGTAATGACAGCCTCTCTTGAAAGCGCTGTAATGCCCTTGAATTTTGCAATAGATGCCATCCAATCCCGAGGCGTGGTATTTGTCAGCGATTTCTCTCTGTCGGCAGATAACTGTCGGATTATATTCTCAGTTTCCTCGATCATACCGGTATATTTGTTCCGCATTTTCTCATATTCATCCCGATCGATTAAATCGTCGTTGAGGGCCTCGTATAATTTCATGCGAAAATTGCAGTACCGGTCGAGTTCGCTGTTTTTCTGGACAATCGCCAGATCCAAGCGCCTGATATGGGCATTTTCAATTTTGCTTTTTCCCATTGCATTCAGCAGCTCATCGGTGTCTAAAATGATATCAATCTGTTTGGTAATCGCACGTAAAACAGTCTGCTCTAATTTGCTCTGTTCAAAGCTATGGCTGCTGCAGCCGTTTCCTCTTTTGTTGGCTGAGCAAACATAATAACGGAATGTTTTATTCCCGCGTCTCACTGTCCTGCGCAGCATAGAGGCCTTACAATCAGCACAGAATACCATGCCGGACAGTGGATATACGATATCGTTTTGAGGCGCTGTACGGGTATCCCGTTCCAGCATACGCTGCACAATCATAAAGGTCAGAGGGTCAATAATCGGATCATGGTTATTCTCTACGACAACCCAATCCTTTTCTTCACGCATCCTCATCGTTTTGATTTTATAATTCGGCGTTCCACGTTTGCCTTGAATCAGTTTTCCCGTGTAAATCGGATTTGTCAGTATCCTGCTGACTGACACAGCAGACCAATGCGATTCAGATGAGGTCCTGAAGCCTGTTTTGTACTTCAGTCCCTGGCTTTTTTTATAGTCCGCCGGCGAAAGAACCTTTTCGTTATTCAGGAAATCTGCTATCGCTTGCTGATTATATCCTTGAAATTTCAATGAAAAAATGCCCCTGACAACCTCGGCTGCATAATCGTCCACAACAAGCTTATGCTTATCATCGGGAGATTTACAGTACCCATAGTTGGCAAAGGCACCCAAAAACTCGCCATTGCCACGCTGAATCTGAAACTGCTTTCGCAATTTCTTTGATAACTCGCGGCAATAGGCCTCATTCATTATATTTTTTACCGGAATAATGATATCGTCACCGGCACGACTGTTTTCACTGTCTACATCATCATTGATGGCAATAAAGCGTACACCAAAAGACGGGAAGATCATTTCAAGATACTTTCCCGTTTCAATATACTCTCTCCCCAGTCTGGAAAGATCTTTAACAATAACGCAATTTACTCTTTTTGATTGTATTGCATTTAGCACACAACGAAAACCAGGGCGGTCAAAGTTCGTCCCGGTATAGCCGTCATCCTGTGCTTCTTCAATCAAATGAATATTGGGGTTATTTTGAAGAAATGAGCGAATCAGCTTGCGCTGATTCGCAATACTGTCACTTTCACGCTTTGCACCGTCATCCTTTGACAGACGATAGTATGCAATAGCATCATATTGTTCCGAATCGAGCGTTGTTTGCCCGTCAAAATAAAGCGCCATAACAAACCTCCTGCGTATTTCAGGAAATTTGTTTCCGGTGCCTGTCCGGATGGATGACCGTCCATCCTCATTGACCATTTTAATTATGCAT
The DNA here is from genome assembly GCF_905207245.1 of uncultured Bacteroides sp. Classification (GTDB taxonomy): domain Bacteria; phylum Bacteroidota; class Bacteroidia; order Bacteroidales; family Bacteroidaceae; genus Bacteroides. Next base: position 5,648 of record NZ_CAJLKP010000119.1, read on the forward strand.
TAAGAATGTGCATTTGTCAATGAAATCGCACACGCTACCACAATTTTCCTGATGTGCGATCCATACTGTTTGCGTAAGCTAAAAGCCTGTCTTGCAGGCTTATTTCAGTATCTGTATAACCGATTTCCACTACAATACCATCGTCTAAATAACAGTATGGATTGCCGATTTGAGCAACATAGTCCCGTATTCTCTCCCTGCGAGGAATTGACGTGTCGATTACCACATTCTTTATCTCTCTGAGTGAAGAACGTTCCGCATTGGAATCTGTAAACTCATTCATCTGTCTGCTCCTTTCTTTCGTAAGTAATTATTGCCATTTTGGCTTTTCCTATTCAAATATTGAGATTTTAATGTCCACCAGTGCCTGCGGCGAACAGGTCCACAGATATTTCATCTCGCCGCCTTCCTTATGGCCGGGCCGCGAGTTACGGGCGTATCATTGTCCCAGCTGCGCTTCATGGAGAAATGCAGGGGCCACCCGCATACTATTACTCATGGTTCCGGCTGCCGATCAGGCGGATAGTCGCTTGGCGAAGCCGGAATGTACCGGTTCCGGACTATTTAATTTTCAAAAAACTTGTAAGCACGGGGGATGTCTTACGCAGGTAAAAAGAAAAGTCACAGTGGTAATACAGGATATCTGCATTGCCACTGTGATACGCGCACTGGAAAATGTGCCAGGTGTGTGATATAATGAGATTAAGAAATCGGAAGTTATGGAGGAAGTAAGTATGCTAAACAACATAGAGTTCGACCTTTGGGCTGATGGCTATGACAAAACTGTCGGCATTTCTGATGAGGAAAACACATACCCTTTTGCTGGTTATAAAAAGGTACTTGGGTTCATTTTTCAGACCATAATGAGAGCTGAAAATGCCGTTGTGCTGGATATTGGATTCGGAACAGGCACATTAACGGCAAAACTATACGAGCGAGGCTGTTCCATTTATGGGCAGGACTTTTCATCAAGAATGATTGCGTTGGCATCTGAGAAAATGCCAAATGCGCATTTATATCAAGGGGACTTTTCAAAAGGGCTTGTCGAACCATTGCGTAACTTTCGTTATGATTATATTGTTGCGACATACTCTCTGCATCATTTGACGGATGCGCAAAAGAGCGACTTCCTTTTAGACTTGCGTAACTACTTAAAAGAAAACGGTAAAATTATAATCGGCGATGTTGCCTTTGAAACACGAAAGGATTTAGAACAGTGTAAATTGAAGGCAGGAGACACATGGGATAATGATGAAATCTACTTTGTCGTTGAGGAACTGAGAAAAGATTTTCCAGACCTTTCATTTACGCAAATGTCCGATTGCGCAGGCGTCCTGATTTTGGACTGACAAATTCCGATTTATCTGTTAAACCCTCTGAAAACGCTGTATTTTCAAGGCATTTCGCCTATCTTGTGTTCCAACCTTATGTATTTTCCCTTGTTTTTGCCCTTACGAGCCGAAACAAGGGAAAGTTTTTTACTCTCCGCCGACCACCTTATCCAGCAGTCTTGCGGAAGTACGCTTCGCTTCCCTTGTAGCGTGAGCGTAAATATTCATTGTGGTACTGACATCGGCATGTCCGAGAAGCTCCTGCACATCCTTCGGCGCTGCCCCGTTTGAGAGCAGATTGCTCGTGAATGTGTGACGAAGTTGGTGGAAATGAAAGCCCTCCAAGCCCTCGACCTTTCTGCTTGCCGTCCTGCACATAATCCCTACCGTACTCGGTGATTCGTATGCGCCGTCAGGTCTGAGGCAGACAAAGGATATTTCCTTGTACCCCTCTGGGATTTCATCTGTCCTCGGCAGGCTGTAAACCTCGTAGTAAGTACGGTCTTTTTCCTTCACCTCGGTGTAGTAGTTGAGGTGGTAAAGCCCGCCATACTGGAGGCGGTTTTTGTGCTGTTCGGTTTTCGCCGCTTTGAGGATCGCCGCCAGCGTGTCGCAGAAGTCCACGGTACGGACTTTCTTCCGTTTGGTCGCTCCTATCTCGGTTTTATGCCTTGCCCCGTTGTAGCGCATACTGCGGCGCACCGTAAGGTACTGCTTGTCAAGGTTGACATCCTGCCAAGTCAAGCCGCAGACTTCGCCGATGCGAAGCCCCGTGTAGTAGGCAATCTGAATGGGCAGTAAAGCGGGGTTATCTTTCTTTTTCAGAAATTCCTCCAGCTTCAGATATTGCTCATGGCTGAGCGTGGGTGTGGAATCGGTATTGCCGTCCTCGTCCGAAAACAGGTCATAGTCCTCTTTTTTGCCCCGCCATACCACATACTGCATCGGGTTGAAGGTAATCAGCCGTTTGGGGAATACCGCAAAGTGGAACGCTCCTTGCAGGACTGCCGAGAACAAACGCAGATACCCTTTGCTAAGTGCCTTTGCCGTTGTACCGTCGGGATTTGTCCCGCCGAAGCTGAGAAAATCCATATACGCCTGCAAATGGTCGGCGGTGACGGTTTTCAGCTTTCGGCTGCCGATAGGGTGCTGCTTGATACGGTTTACCGTACCCTGATATGCCATTACCGTACCGTTGCTGAGACTGCCGGGCTTTAGTTCTTCCTCCACCCACATATCCAGCAGCATTCCCACCGTGGCGTTTTCAGACTTTGCAACGAATTTCTTTTCCTCGTAGTCCTCCATCGCCTTGCGGAGCAGGGCTTCCGTTTCGGATTTGCTTTCTGTTCCCACGAATTCACGCTGTACCAGATTGCCGCTTTCATCTTCGATATAGAAGCGGTAGTACCACTTTTTGCCTTTCTTTCTTACAGAACCTTTTGCCATAGATAAAAACTCCTTTCTATCCGTGGCAATCGGGACTGTGACATATGGTGTGCGTAAAGTAAAGAATGTCACTTTTGCCGGTTGGTTTCAATCGGCATATTTTTTTGTCAAGGTGCCACGGAATTTTCTTTTTCGGCAAGCCTGTTTTCGGCTTCCGTCACTATCCCGAAGAGGTCGCCCATAGATACTTTGGTGCGTCCCTCATCGTAGATATGTAAAATTCCGTCTAAAAAACGCTTCATATCTTCGATAGGTATTTCCATTTCTTTGCGGTAGACCCGTTCTTCGATTGCGCCCACCTCAATCGCATACCGCATAATCGACTGCTTCAAGCCCTCGTCCTCCGCCACACGGTCAACCTCCGCCATAGCGTTGGCAAAGTAGTGGCACAGCACCGAGTACAGGTCAATCATCTTGCCGAGGAAGGTGGTAAGAAGCTGCTGGTGCGGCTCTCCGCTGACCGTGGAGGAAACCGTATCAAGGTACTTTTTGATATGCTCCTCAATGTCCTTTTGGCAGAGCGTGCGGGCATCATATTCCTTTTCCTCGGAAAGCCCTGTCAGCCATTCGGGAGTGGTAAGCAGCGCATCGGCAAGACCGTTGATAATCATAGTACGCTTCGGGTCAACGCCGTCTGCTTCATACCGCTGAATGGTGGATTTGTTTACGCCGATACGCTTTCCAAGCTCAGGCATGGTAAGGTTTAGTTCTGTTCGGCGCTCTTTTACCCGTTCACCGACTTGTTTTGCGGTGAATTCAATTTCTTTTTTCAAGGTTTTCACCTCCTGACGAGTATCATTATAGCACATCAAAATGCAAATTGCAACCCTGAAACGGGATAAATATTAAAAAAAATTCCTAAACAGTTGCAAAACAGGTTGACACGAGATTGCAAAATAAGTATAATTAGGATTGTACAGTTGCAAAACAAGTATTTCAAAAGGAGGATGAGATAATGAACGCAGTTAAAATAGGTATGACCATCGAGGAAGCCGCCGAATGTACGGGTATCGGCAGGAACACCATGCGGAAATTGGTGGACTGGGGCAAGCTGCCTGTCTTAAAGGTAGGGCGCAAGACCATTATCCGAAGGGACACGCTGGAGCGTTTTATGACGGTCAATCAAGGCAGAAATCTTCTCAATCAGAATGATGTCCGCCGAGTAGATTGACCGTTCTTAAAGCCCTCGGCGTTTGAGAGCGAAATACACCCCTCGCACAAATCTTCGAGTTGTACTCTGGGTATTTCGCCCTTGCAGGGGGCTATGTATCACAGCTTCGGACAATGCACCGCCGCTATGATACAGAAGAAAACAGCACGCTGTTTTCTTCGCTGTCCGTCTGCTTACGCTGCCGAAACAGCAGCAACCGATTTCTCGGTTGCAAAAAGAGTATGCCCGTCACGGGAGGAAGGAGTATATGGCAAGACACAGTTTTATACAGATGTCAAAGCTACCCAATGTCAAGGGAAGAATATCCTATATCACAAGCCACGCAAGACAGGAAAATCTCTATGCCACCTACCGCACCGCCGACAATGAATTTTGGAGTAACCTTGCAAGGGAAAGCCAGCAGGAATTTAAGCGAAGCGGTACGGAGGGCAAATGTATTGAAGCAAGGGAATTGATTATCGCCCTGCCCGAAGTATATACAAAATACGAGCCGCAGGAAGTCCTTGAAGATTTTACGGAGGAGTTCCACAGGCGGTATGGTGTAGAGTGCGTGTCAGCCCTCCACCACAACAAACGCAAGACAAACTATCATATCCACCTTATCTTCAGCGAAAGAAAGCTGCTTCCTGAACCTGACATCAAGATAGCCACACGCAGCGTGTTCTATGATGAAACAGGCAAAAGGGTACGCACCAAGAAAGAAATCACAGGGGAGGACGGACAGATACGAAAAGGCTGCACCGTCATTAAAAAGGGCGAGGTTTACGAAAGCCACCTCTTTACCGTGAAAGATGATAAATTCAAAAGCGAGCCTTTTCTTCGGGAGGTAAAAGAGATTTACACTGACCTTATCAATCGCCATATTGCTGATCCCGAACAGCAGTTAAAGGTATTTGATAAGAACAGCGTTTATCTTCCTACCAAGAAAATCGGTAAGAACAATCCCAAAGCCGCAAGGCAGGAATGGAACAGGACGGCGGATATGGCATTGTTATCGGGGATTGAGGAAACAAAGATACTGGAAATCAAGAAAGAGGAAATCCACCAAAAGGCAAGTCAGTCCATTAAAGAAAAGGGCTGGCTGCCTACCTTGTTCCGCAGCATTATCGGCAGGGCAAAGGAGCTTCTGCAAAGCCTTATCCGAGAAAAGGATATGCCGCCCAAGCCTACGCT
>NZ_CAJLKP010000120.1 GCF_905207245.1 uncultured Bacteroides sp.
GGGCTCGCCTCGAAGGAGGCAATGCCTCCTTCGAGGCGAGCCCAACGCCCAGCATCAGCACGCGAAGTACCAGCTCTGCTGTTCCGGACAAATTGTACAATCTTGAAATCTTGCAATATGATTCGAACGGCAATTATGTAACCAAACAGACTTTTGGTACTGAAACAACACCGGGCACTGCATTGACAGTCAACCTGAATCCTAAGAATGACTGCCAGCTTCTGATCGTCGCCCGTGGAAGTGGAAATGCCTTACCAAGTATATCAACTAATAAATCATTAAACGAAGTGCGGAATACAATCGCTACATCAAGTGTCATAGAAGGTATCGACCCGTCAACCGGTAGCCTGAATGCTATGCCTTACGTGCTCCATCTGGAACGCGTGAACGTGGTGTCGGATAATTCCGGTGGCATGATCCGGTATGTACTTCAAAGTCCGGAAGGTACTTGCGATACCCGCCTTCGTTTGAAACGTCTGGCCACTAAGTTGACGGTGAACTGGACTTTCAGCCCTTCTATGGCGGATGATGGTTATGTGTTGAAAGAAGTAAGGCTTTGCCAGGTTCCCAAAGATTACCGTCTGCTCCCCACCACCGAAAAGAATGAATGGGGAATTACTTATCCAACCACAATCGCTGAGTTTGTCAATCCTTATCGTCTGACATCCGCAACGGATTTGAATAAGGGCGGGAAAACAATTTGGTTGCCCGCCAATGTTCGCGGCACCTCTGTAAATGCTACTTCCGACCGCTACCGCACGAAAGAGAATGCCCCCACTGCCGCTTCTTATGTGGAATTGGTAGTGGATAATTCCACCCGGCAGGAACGCCTTTATTATCGTGCTTACCTAGGTGGCGATAATTCTACGGACTTCAACCTCTACGAAAATAAGGATTACAACTGGACGCTGAATATCAAATCTGCCGACTATCGTGGCGATGCCCGTATCCAGTTGCTGGATCAGACTCCGGTGAAAAGTACGAACCTTGTACCTACTAGCAACTGCCTGATGATGCTTCCCGGTACAAATATCTGCTTTAATCCCTATAAACATGAAGCGGGTGCGAATGGCTGGAATACTTATCTGACCGATGGAACGACATTAACTACAGAGAAAACCATCGATCACGTCCGGGTTCTGTGGCAGACAAAGGATGCCGGAACATCAGGAGAATTGGTTTTAGGATATGTGGTCGATGAAAATAATCATAAGAACTTGGTGAACGTATCTGATATTGCAGATAAAGATAAGGCTCTGGTACACGTGAAAGTTCCCGTCACGCAGGGCGGCAATGCGGTAATAGAAGCTGTGAATGCTTCGGGCGTAACTGTATGGAGTTGGCACATTTGGATAAGTGACTATATACCGGTTGGCGTGGATGCAAATAAGATAACAGATAACTCAAACCGGACGGCTGCCATATCCGAAGCTCAAAACGCCACTCAGGGCGGAGCCGTACAAGTATATCAGGGCATTTCGTGGACAGAACCGGCCGGTGCTTTCTACAAATGTGTCATTATGGACCGCAATTTGGGAGCTACCAAGGCAGGTATACAAGATAATCAGATTGACGGTCGGCGCACCCTTGGGATGCTCTATCAGGGTGGTCGGAAAGATCCTTTCTTTGCTGCTGCGGACGGCACGACGAAAGAGACAAAGACTATTTATGACGGAGTGGGAGAGCCACTGGATGTTACTAAAGGAACTTTGTCTACAGTGGAGCAATTGATACAACAGCCATTGAAATTTGCAATAGGCTCAAATGGTCAAAATCCCACCTTGTCTGAAAAATGGAACGGTGATGGTCCTAAAACAATTTATGATCCTTGTCCGAAAGGATGGCGCGTCCCTTCCAATGGCATAACTCCTGTGGCACTTGGAACGACGACTTCAATGCCTTTATTTAATGATGATGGTACGTTTAAGTATTGTATGTGGACAGGTTTTGGCATAAATGCTGGTACTACCGGAGCGGGGGAAGGAAATTTGCTTTCATTTAATAATGTCATGTACTATGACGGTAATACAAGAAATATATCTTTCATCAATATCAGTACGATACAGAAATCTGATTTTGTTGGTTCGGGATTCATTTATTATGGAACTTCAGTAGGACCGGAGGGTGATAAATCAATTTTCTTTCCCGGGGTTTCTCTCCGTGAATTAAATAGCGGAAACTATAGGGATAAGAAAAATAATACAGCTTATTTGTGGAGTTCGACAAAACACCCGACTGATAAAGGGGCTGTACTAATTTATCAGATTCAGGATAATATAGTTTCTGTGCGCCATCCCATCGATTGGAAATTTGGTTTTTCGGTAAGATGTGTACAAGATAATATTCAGAAGAAACCTTAGTTTTTCATCCTTTTTCTGTTCGCTAACTAAGGAATTTGCGGACATGCGAAAGGAATGGAAGATTTATAAATAGCTCTTTGACATGCTGGAATAACGGAAAACAATTAGTATCTTTATCTCATCCTATCTAATATACGGGGAAAGGGAGTTCAAATAAATATTTGTTCGCCGTTTGATATTCAACATTTTCCTGTTACCTTTGTTGACATGAAAACAAAACAAGAGGAAGGAGACGAACTTATGGCCGGTAATTATATTCGTTTCGATTGGGCTATGAAGCGCTTACTGCGCAATAAAGCCAATTTTGGGGTATTGGAAGGGTTTCTGACTACCCTGTTGAAAGAAAATATCAAGATTCAGAAACTTCTGGAAAGCGAAAGCAATCAGGAAGATGAGTTTGATAAGTATAATCGTGTGGATATGCTTGCTGAGAATTCAAAGGGCGAACTTATCCTGATTGAAGTACAGAATAATAATGAATACGCTTATTTTCAGCGTATGCTGTTCGGAACTTCCAAACTGGTGACGGAATATATCAATCGCGGTGAAGGATATGATAAAGTGCGTAAGGTGTATAGCGTCAATATCGTATATTTCTCCCTGGGTAATGGAAAAGATATCGTGTATCATGGCAAAACGGAGTTTCGTGGTATCCATGAAGGAGATATTCTGGAACTGACACCTTTCCAGAAACAGACTTTCAGTGTCGATACTGTCAGTCAGCTTTATCCTGAATATTATATTTTGAAGGTGAATGATTTTAATCAGGTGGCCAAAAGCCCGTTAGAGGAATGGATTCATTATCTGAATACAGGCGATATCCCCGACAGCGCTACTGCTCCCGGTTTAGAGGATGTCCGTGAACATTTGAAGATAGACAAGATGACAAAAGATGAACTGAAAGCCTATTATCGGCATTTGGATAATATTGTCATTCTCCGTGATAACATCTATACTGAACGTGCAGAAGGTCGGGCAGAGGGACGCGAGGAAGGACGAGTAGAGGGACGTGAAGAAGGTCGCGAAGAAGAGCGTTTGGCCACTGCCCGTAAAATGAAAGCAGAAGGTTTGGATTGTGAGTTAATCTCTAAGATTACCGGTCTGACAGTTGAAGAGGTTGCTGTATTATAAAGAATTTATTTTCTACCTGTTGATGGAAGAGGTAGTGGGAAGGTCTGTTTGAGTGAAGCGATAATTCAGGCAGTTATATAATAAGATATTGTTTTTCGTCCCGCCCCATGTACGGAAGTGCATGAGGCGGGACGGTGTGTTTTTATTCCTTATTCCAGCGAAAGAATAAAAACAGATGGTCTGTTTATGCAGAACAGACTATCTGTAACAGTGAAATGGATGGTCTGTTTGTCGTGAATAGACCGTCTGTTTTGGAGATAATGAACTATAAATAAAATAAATATGAAACGAATGAAAATTGGAAGTATTTTGACTCTATTTTTAGGGTTAGTTGCACTTGCGGGCGGAATGGTCGCATGTGAAGACAATATTGGGGAAGAAGAAATCCCGACGGGTAATAGTGGATTGGTGACGGTGCCGCTGGCATTTGACTTCGCCTCCGAACTTAATGGTTATGATGTGCCTCGGGCTCGCCTCGGCTCGCGCTGAAGGCGGTTATACCGCCTTCAGCGCGAGCCTGTGCCCCCAAGTGTCAACTCGTGATGTAACAGACCTCACTCCGGATGCTCTGTATAATTTAGAAATCAGGCAGTACAATTCCGCAGGTACACACCTTGCAGGTTCCACATTTGCCAATGCCACTATTGGCACGACTTTAGACGTGGCACTGCAAGCAAGTGAAGATTGCCAACTGGTGATCGTGGCGCGTGGTGATGGCAATACGGTTAAAACGGAATTAGGAACAAGAACATTGCAAAAAGTGCAGGAAGAAATAACTGTAGACTCAAAGGTACTCAACCAAATCGACCCGGTAAATCAAACGAGCATGAACAAAATGCCCTATGTGTTGCATCTGAAACATGTGAAAGTGGTGAAAGATGGAGCCTCTGGTAAATATATCATCCAAAGTATGGACGGAGCTTATGATGCCCGCCTCCGGCTGAAACGTCTGGCAACCCGGCTTACGATGACATGGACATACGCTGTTAGTGACTTTGATATAAGACAAATATTGATTCAAAGCGTGCCTTTAGCTTATGCTGTGGTGGATGCGCCGGATGAACAGGATGGCACTTACCCTTCGCTTGTCCAGCAATTCACTACAATAGAAGTGCCCTCAGAAGGTAATAGTGGCAGTTACTCCTGCTGGATACCTGCCAATGTGCGAGGAAGCTCGGCTGCCTCCACTTCGGAGGTATTGCGCACGAAAGCCAATGCCCCCCAGGGAAGTGCTTTCATAAATTTTGTTGCTGTGAACAAGACCGATGCGAAGAAAAAACTGGACTATCGCGTTTATCTGGGCGGTAGGGAGTCGTCGGACTTCAATGTGCTGGGTAACACCAATTATAACTATACAGTAAACTTCAAACACGCAGGTATCCCTACGGATGACGGTCGCGTGACGTATATTGACCCGATACCCGCTTCCGAAAATAACAACAACCTTCTGCCTACTGCAAACTGCTTCATGATTGCTCCGGGTGGTGCGTTCTGTTTTGATCCATTTGTATTCCAGTCCAACGGAACTTCAATAACTAATGATAAATTGGTGAGTTGGTGCAGTGCCGGTGGCATCAAGTCTGTGAAGCTGCTCTGGCAGACCAAAGAGAATGGTGATGTGGGCGATCCTACGATGGGTATTGCCAATAGTAATGATGACCATACCAATATTGTGGATGTGAAACGTACGGATGGTGCTACTATCACTGCGGTTCCTGCAACAGGAGCAGGGCAATGCCTCATTTATTGTCGCACGGCAGCCAATACTTCCGGCGGGAGCGGCGTGATTGCCGCTTATGACGGAGAGAATGGTACAGGGAATATCCTCTGGAGCTGGCACGTGTGGGTGACGGATTATCATCCGGATGCTACGGGAACTGAAACGGTGCTGGCGCCGGAGGAAAAGCGGAAGCTAAAACTTGTGCCGGTGAGTAGTACTGATGGCACCGTGGCGGCTATCATGATGGACCGTAATCTGGGGGCTTATGAAGGAGCGTTCAATGCTATTCCGAAAGATATTCTCACGATGTCCCGAAATAATGGTTTTCACTTCCAGAAAGGGCGGAAAGATCCATTCCCAAGTAGTTATACGACGCAGAAGTTGCCAAGTGTTTATCAATTTACCCTGAGTGCGGATGCGCCTCCCAAACATATCATGAACAGGTATAAACCGGATGGCTTTCATGCGATTGTACCTTTGTCCATCGGCAGTGGAGCTACTTCGTTACAGAAGGCTTATCAGGTACCGATATCCATTGCCAATAATAATGCTACTACTTGGTGCTCAGATGCTCAGCTTCCGGTATGGGGTGTCATAAAAACTATTCATGACCCATGTCCGGCAGGGTGGCGTATGCCCCAGAAGAGTGAACTTAATATTCTGGTGAATCGTAATACTGCCGTGATTCCTGGAAGTGCGCAGGATGATGGCGGGGCACTACTTAAATATGATAATACGGAAGGTAAATTTTATATGCGATTTACCGGATACCCGCCCAATATAGCTCAATTGAATAGTGTTGGCACAATAGGATATATGTCTGCATCTGAAAGTGCGATGATTTTCAGAATATCGGGTGACTCCAAGCCTTACATAGGTTCGATGAGGGATTACGACGCCCACACCACCCGTTGCGTTCAGGAAAAGATGGAATAGAATAGTATACTATATACCCCGAAACCAGGGAAAACGCAGAGATTGCAGACGAATCCACCCCATAATGGTGGCACTCGTCTGTCTCCTTTGCGTTTTTTTGTGTTTTGTGAATAATAATAAACATATAAGTAAAAAGAAAGTATGGAATTAATGACTTTACATCGATTGGAACAACGTCTTGAAAATGAAAGACAACGCTATGTCCGGCAGCAAGAACGGGAAGAACTCTTGTTGCGCAGGATGCAGCGTACCCGACAAAATATAGAAAATCTGGAGTATGCACTGAAATCGCAGGAACGCATCATCCGTCTGCATCGCAGGCATCGTATCGTTCCTCATGCTGAGGTAGATAGTTTCTTTGACAGAGCTTCCACTGTCTACGACCGTCTCCAAGCCCGTCTGCATCTCAATCTGAGTTATTCCTTTTTCTGCTACATCATTTCTACCCGTTATCTGTTCGAGAGCCGCGTGCATCTGCCCAACCGCCGGTTTCTTAGCTTCGCCACTGTGTTTTCCTACTTTAAAAAGAAGCGCGGGAGTTGAAAACCGTTCCTGTCATTCTTGTTCTACACAGATGATATTATTTTTATAATTTCGCAGCCGATTTATTAACAAATAGGTTGGTTTGAAAGTTTGATTAAGGTCTTATTCACGCTGAGCCATCCTATTATAAACTTAAAGAAAAACAATGAAAGAAGTAAATTTTGACCGGCTGCTCCAAGGTTGCCATCCTTTGTCGGAAGTGGCACAGACGTATTATCCATGTATGCACAACAGTTCGGCTGTTCGCTCGTTCCGGAAGCACGTCAAAGAAATTGCCGGCCTGTATGCCGGGCTGCTGGAAGTAGGGTATACCGATCAGATTACGATTCTGACCCCATTGCAGATTGCGGTGTTGATTCGTTATCTGGGGCTTCCCAATCAGGCACGCAGAGAGATGGAACAGTAAGAATGCAACTCCGTCAAAGCAGGAAGGATATTTATATATCCTTCTTTTTTTTCTTTATATTATTATATCATGTACGGTTGGCTGTCTGGTTGCCTGTACGTTTTCGTAATCAAACTATTTATTATCAGTAAGTTATCATGTTCACTGAACAGTACGGTTCATAGACCGGTCCGAATCTACACAGATTGTATTAATAATTCACCGTGAGTCACCAAATGTAACCAGTTGGAACAGTGGCGGGAACAGAACCCGGTTTATTGCCATACCTTTGTCGCTGTAAACAAAGAAGATGAATTATGAATTTGAATAAAGATTTGCAGGTGGCAGGTTACGTCATGATTCCGCGTGCCTTGCTTTTAAGGGCTTTTGAGGAAAATCGTGAGGCGGTGGGAGATATGAATGCATTCCTGCGGGTGCTAACCTACGTCAATTATGCCGAAGCGATGATGAAATGCTGCAATACCGAGGTGGCTTGCCGGCGTGGAGAATCGGTGATATCCTTCAGGCATTGGGCGGAAATTCTGGGCTGGACTATCGGGCGCACCCGGCGTTTCTTCAACCGGCTGATTGCCGATGGCGGCATAGAGTTGGTGGAGGGAGATTGCGTCAGCCATATCCGCATACCGGGATACGATGCATGGGTAGGCAAAAGGATGACCGGAAAGGCGGATACAGCCACCACTCTCGAAAAGGGCTTCGGGGAATTTTGGGACGAATATCATGAAACCACCCGCATGCCCCGAAAAAACAAGGAGGAGACCCTCAGGGAGTGGAAGAAGATGTCGCTTGAAGAGAGGAAGTTGGCTCAGGAGAACATTGAAGAATATTACTACCATTTGCGGAATACGAAGTATTGCTGTCAGGCTGCGAAATATCTGGCTAACAAACTGTTTCAAGATGAATATGACAATTAATGATAAGAATAAAAGAGAGAAATGAATGAAATTTTAAATCCACAGGATGCCGGACTGGAAGAAGCCGTGCTGGGTGCCTGTCTGGTAGAGAGCGAAGCTATATCCCTGGTTGCCGATAAATTGCGCCCGGAAATGTTCTATAACGATCAGAACCGGATGGTTTATGTCGCTATTCTGGCCATGTTCCGTGCGGGGAAGGTGATTGATATTCTTACGGTGAAGAATGAACTGGCTTCATGCGGCAATCTGGAGAAGGTGGGCGGACCTTATAATCTGATGCGGCTTGCTTCGCGCATAGCATCGAGTGCCCATCTGGAATATCATGCGTGCATACTTCGAGAACTATTTATCCGTCGTGAGGTGATTCTCGGTTCGCATAAGCAACTGGCTGCCGCTGCCGATGAGTCGGTAGACATCACGGATGTGCTGGTGGCTATGCACGATTTGCTGGATCGCCTTGAGGGCGAAATGGGAGCTGCCGACCATCTCCGCACTATGGAGCAACTGATGGAAGATACCCTGACGCAAGTGGAAACCCGTGTTGAAAATAGCCGGAATGGTATTACAGGTATCCCTACCGGCTTCTCCGATCTGGACAAGTTGACTTCGGGGTGGCAACGGGGAGATTTGGATATCCTTGCCGCGCGTCCGGCAGTGGGAAAAACAGCTTTCGCCCTGCACTTGGCAAGGGCTGCTGCTGCAAGCGGTTATCATACGGTGGTTTTCAGTCTGGAAATGCAGGGTGAACGTTTGGGAGATCGCTGGTTGCTTGCCGCTACTGAAGATGTGGATGCTTCGCATATGCGCCGCGGGTTGCTCGATACGGGGGAATTGCGGCAGGTGCGTGAGGCTTCCCAGAAGCTTTCAGAACTTTCCATCCGTGTGGATGATAGTCCGGTGACGAGTATGGACCATGTACGCTCGGTGGCTCGTATGCTGAAAAGCAAGGGAGAGTGTGACATGATTATTCTGGATTACCTGCAACTTTGTGATATGAAGTCCGACCAGAACAACCGCAACCGTGAGCAGGAAGTGGCACAAGCCACCCGCAAGGCAAAGCTGATGGCAAAAGAACTGGATGTACCGGTATTGTTGCTCAGCCAGTTGAACCGCATGAGTGAAGGGCGTCCCGACTGCCGTCCGCTACTGAGCGATTTGCGTGAAAGCGGGGCAATTGAACAGGATGCGGATATGGTGATGCTTTTGTATCGTCCTGCTTTGTGTGGTCTGAAAACGGAGCACAAGAGCAAATATCCTTCCGAGGGGCTTGGAATGGTGATTGTGGCGAAGCACAGAAATGGCGAAACAGGTGATGTTTACTTTGGACACAACCCCAGTCTGACGAAAATGGGAGACTATGTTCCGCCTTGTGAGTGGCTGATGAAGCATGCGAAGTAAACTGGGTGGGAATAGGTGGAATCCGGTTGGATATGGTTTGAAAATATTTGGCAAAATACTTGATTTCGCTTCCCGGATGTAGTACCTTTGTGATATGCTTGAAAGAGCTATGATAACTTAAACCTTAACTTAATTTATTTTACTTATGGATGTAACCGTAGAGCGCTATATGCGCAGAAAAATTGTGACTGATTCCAGTTCTCCCAAGTTCTTTTATCTTCGCCAGAAACCCGGTACGTGCAAAACGGTAGATATTGATACCCTTGCCGCCGCCATACAGAAAAGCTGTGCGATGACGAAAGGGGACGTGAAGCATGTGATAGAGGCGCTTGTGGAAGAGGTTCAGGAAAGCCTGGCGAACGGAAACAAGGTGAAATTGAATCAGTTCGGAACGTTTCACATGACATTTTGTTGTCCGGGCGTAGCTACCTCGGAGGAGTGTACTGTGAAGAATATCAAGCGGGTGAATATTCGTTTTGTTCCGGACAAGGAGTTGAAACTGGTGAACAACAGTCATGCGCAGACCAGAAGTCCGGCAAATGTGATGTTTGCATTAGAGAAACCGGAAGACAAAGACGGTGGATCATCAGACGGAGGCGGCAATTCCGAGGGAGAAGGAGGACTTGAAGGGGACCCGTTGGGATAGGCTCTAACGCCAGAGGCGTTAGAAATTAAAAATTAAAGAATTAAAAATTAAAGGCTGCGCAGCCAAT
>NZ_CAJLKP010000121.1 GCF_905207245.1 uncultured Bacteroides sp.
ATGTAGAATATCTCTCAGAAAAACATTGTATCTTTATGTTAAGAAGAAAAAAGGAATTATGGATTTTGAAGGAGAATGTAACACGCGGACGGCTTCCGTATTCCAACTGAAGCGGAAAGGGGAAAAGATTCTTTCAATGCTGAATCCACATAAGCATCCGTTCATAATAGAGGTTGCCAATTTGCCGTTCAAGTGTCCGTGTACTCCAATTACAATCGACTGTTTCTTGCATATAAAACAGTCTCGCCTGTTCACTTTCGACCTTTAAAAGTAGGCGGTAATGTGTCCAACTCAATTCAGGACGCAGTGCGTCACATTTTGGGTAAATGAGATAGAAATTGCGTATGTGGCGCAAGTTACTTTCATCAAAACCCTTTCTCACTACTGGGCACTTAGTCCCGGCTGATTTTCAGTTGTTTATAATTTAGTTCTTTGATATTTTTGTAATCACAATTGGTAAGTATCTCTCTTACAGGTGTTTTATCCAGTAGAGAAAAGCTCAAAATTTGTAGAATTTCGTAGATTGGACGGTTGACTTTCAATTTGTAAGCGACAATGGCAACCAGACAGTATGTTATGATGGCACAGTACACTTGTGTCTTGACAGCATTCATCGTGGTGCCCCAAAAAGATTTTACTTTCAGGTGTTGTTTTATCCATTTGAAAAATAGTTCCACCTGCCAACGGTTCTTGTATAGCAAAGCAATTTCCTCTGCTGAGAGTTCCATGTTGTTGGTGATGAACACAAATTCTCTGTCCAGTTCTTCATCGTAGTATTTAACCCGCTGGAGTTTGTCCGGATATGCTTTGAGCGATTTATACGTTTCAAGCATTCCGATCTGGTCACATTTTATTCCGGTTGTTTTATCGACTTCACGGGAATACATCCTGCGGAATCTCATATTATCCTTTGCACGTGTAACGAAGTAAGCACCACTAGCGTGAAGCTTATGCAAACGGGTGAAGTCAACATATCCTTTATCCATGATATAGAAACTTCCCTTTTCATAACTCAACTCATCCAGCATGTTTACGTCATGTACTTTAGCATTGGTTACCAGTACGACTGTCGGTATGGAAGTCTTTACATCATACAAGGTATGAAGTTTGATGCCTCCTTTGTGTTTCCTAAATTCCGCCCACCAAAAAACATTCAGACAAAGGTCTATGGTGGAGGAATCAAAGGCATAAACATTACCGTCAACTTTCACCTCGAAGTCATTTTTGTTGTAGCTATTACGGGCTTCCGCAATCAGGGTATAAGCAAATTCTTCGTAGATACGATAATCTCTATTCCGGTTTGCTTTCCCCAGATTGGTACGGCTAACTGTTGCACCGAATCCCAAGTGATAGTACTTGTTCTTGTGTGCCTCGAGGCTGAGCATAAGGTCACGCATACTGTCTCGGGCGGTCAGTTGTCCAAAGATCATGCACAGCATCTGACTCCAACAGGTGAATGTTCTCATTTTCTTATTCCCGGAATACTTCTCTACCAAGCGGTCAAAGACACGACGGGGAAGAAAATCTGTAAGTTGAGCGAAGATATATTTGCCTTGATTCATTGTCTTGAGCTTTTGGGCAAAGCTAAAACAACTTTTCAATTCAAATCGTCACGCTCCAAAAAAACACATAACTATGCGATTATCAAAGATTTCAAAGAACGATGTTTAATTTAAAGTGCCCACTAGTGACCCTTTCTGTATTTTTTAGTCAGTTTATCAGATAATTGTTTGAGTACTTGTTTCCCATATTCTGCCCGTTCCTTGCCGTTCTGTTCTTCCTCTACAATGGCTCTGCCGATGTGCCAATAGGCTTTTACCATTGCAAAATTAGCGGTACGGTAAACACTTGTACGTGCATCCTCGATTATTTGAGTAATCGTGTCGTAAAGCGTATTGATTCCTTTTGTTATTTCTCCACCTGCTGCCATATCAGTATCATAATTTAGATGCAAAGTTACTAACTTTAAACGGCTTGAATGTTAGATAGAATACTTTCTTTCATGCTCCGTAAGGATAAATAGGGACTTAAAACAGGGGCTTTTCTTTGGGGGCTTTTAAAACTTGATAAAAAGAGAACTGAATTTTGACTGTTTTTTTCATCAGGTACAACAACCATTAGCACACCATTAACCACCCCTCAATAACAACCATAAGACAATAGGATACACAAGCCAAATACCTGTTGATAACTTTTTTAAGAGAAGTGATGCAAAAGTTTAAAAAGACTTTTTTAGCTTGCCTTTTATAAAGGCAAAAACTCAGAAAGTCAATTCAAGAAAAAATCAAATTGAAATTATGCGAAGTTCATCAATTGGATATTTCTTCTTTTCATATTCATATATTGCTTCCTCTTTACGCAATATAAACTCATCTCTTCTGTCTAAATACTTAAGAATACTTAAGGCTTGCAGTGAATTGTCATGATTAAATGCCCAGTCTATTAAAAAATCCCATTCATTTGCACCCCTTACCCATTCTTGCCCTTTTTCAAATAGCGTTAAGAGTTGCGATTTATAGTCATTCAATTCTTCCAAATTATTTATTGAACAACTCCAAATAGTTATCTTCTTATGAAAGACCATGTCAATTTCATACCACCTGTACAAACCTGTTAATGTTTCATTATTCCTTATATCTCTTATTAGCTTTTTCTTTAAAGAGATAGGTATCTCTTTTCGGTTGTTAATAGCTTCACATTTGATATTGTTTGCAATATTACTTATTGGCTTATTTAGTATGCGCAGTGATATATCTAATAAATAATAGTCGCTTCCTATTTTTTTTCTTAAGTCAAAGTAATACCCGTATAGTAATTGTTTTTCTATATCAAGATAAGTTTTGTAAGAATTTGTCTTATCATCGAAAAACAATCCTTCATTTTGAGTAGGAACGTCTAATACATTCCTAATTTTGTTAATTATATCTTCCATAAAGGTACTTGTGTTACACTGGTAGTAGTATTAGCAGTCGATGTGCCTATTAATGGATTATTTGAATCTGAAAAACCATTCTCACCAAATGTGCCACTACCGCTATTTATAATATCATCTTTCGAAATTTGTTTTCCACTTCTTTTCGCATTTCCGCTTTTCACTTCCACTGCAACTATTTTTCCAGTTTTTTTATTCCGAATAAGAACATCCACATAGCGAACTCCTTTTTCCGTATGAACTGTTACTTGCCGTCCTAATATTTCAACATTTGGATTATTCGATAGCTTATTATAAATCAAATCTTCTGCTTTCTTTCCATTTGCTTTATTAGCTTTTCTTTGTGCAGCACTACATTCCAATCCAAACGGGTCTAACCACGTATTTGGGTCGTGTACATAAGCGTATAAAGTAGGATTATTTCCTGATAGTCGAATCGGGTCTTGTGATAAGTAACTGCCTGTTTCAGGTGAATAGTAACGATAACGGTTGTAGCATAGATTAGTCTCAGAATCAAAGTATTGCCCAGCCCAACGAAATGGACAATCAAATTCAGAGCCTTTATTAACCGTAAGTACTTTTCCATAAATATCCAATGTACAATCCCAAGTTTTATCCCCCTGTTCATTGTACATCTGAATAGGTGTACCCAAATAGTCAAACACAATGGAGTATTGTTTGCCGTCCTGCATCTTCGCTGTAGGTACAAACGTGCCAGCCTCGAATACCCAGGTGGTAATATCTTTGGTCGGTTCTTTGGGTGGAATGCTTTCCTCCTCATCCGGTTGCATATCAGTGGCTTTGTAGTCCCACTCATGGATAGGCACATTGCCGTCCCATACCCAACGTGTAATCTTCCCGAAGTATTGTTTTGCCGTCCGCCGTCCCAACGCATCGTATCGGAACTCCACCGGTCTTCCGTCCGGGCGTATGACTTTCTTCAACATCCCGTTGGAACTCCACTCGTACAGCCATCCCGTTCCCGTTGCCAAGCAGCGGATGCCCCGTTCCTTCTCCATTCGCTTGCGGTCGAACCTTACGCCCGTTTCCTGCAACTGCTTGAATTCACGGAAAATGAGGTTCCCCTCGTCATCGTAATGGTAGAAACAATCCGGGTCTTCCAAAAGTTTTCCTCCGGCACCGTATTTGCGGTCTTTCTTATCCGGTGTCTCAAAAAGGTTACCCACGAAATCCGGTGTACGGTAAATCACATCCGTTTCCGAACCTTGCATGGTTTCCTGCCGGATAAGGAAGTCGAAACGGTCGTAGTCGTAGCGTGTGACAGTACCTGTCAGCTCGTTCTCCTTGGAGAGCAGGCGGTTGGCGATACCCCATTGGTAGCGGTAGGCACCTTTCTCTATGCCGCCCGACCGTACTGACTTGTGTACCTCCCTGCCGAAGCAGTCACGTTCCGTCCTGACAGTCACACCGCCGGAAAAGGTGCGCTGCACCTCCAGCCCGGTATTGTCACGTACCCATGACGCCTGCCAGCTCTCGCCCGCCTGCATGGTCTGCAAGTTGCCTTCCCGGTCGTACGTATGACGGATGTCCGCTCCCAGGCTGCTGGTGATACGGGTACAGTTGCCCTCGCTGTCGTACGTGCGGTTGACGGTATATTCTCCCTGTTTCTCCTCTATAATCTGTCCCGTCTTCCTGTCACGGGTGAACTCCAGCAGGTTCTCGCTGTTTTCCGCCTTGACAAGCATTCCGTCCTTGTCATACGTGTAAAGGGATACATCGCCGTCGTACTGTTCTTCCTTCAGGATGTTGTCCAACCCGTCATACAGGTATTCCGTCCATTTGTCCCCGGGACGGTTTACCCGTGTGACACGTCCGGCACCATCGCGCTCATACTCGCGCCGCAGCCCGTCGAAACCGATTTCCGTAACGACTTGTCCCAAACCGTCCAACTCGAAGAAATAGTTGTCACCCGCCTCGTTTCCGATGCGCCGGAGCTGCAACTCGCTGTTGTAACCGAATGTAATCCGATGGCGTTCCTGCTCACGGCTTTTCAATACCCCCAATGCCCCATAGGTGAACTTCACCTCGCGGATGTTGTCCGTGGCATGTACCATGTTCCCCATGGCGTCGTACTCGAACTGGTGCACGTTGCCGTCCGGTTCTTCCAGCCGTATCAGGTTGTCCGCCCGGTCATAGGCGTACCGGGTGGCATTGCCTTTGACATCCACCGCCTGTATAAGCCTGCCCCTACCGTCGTATTCCCACCTGCGGAACAGGCCGTTGGGGAACCGCAGCAGTTCGAGGTCGTAGCGGTCGTTGAAGGTGAGGGTATAGACGCGTCCCTGCCCGTCGGTAATGGTATGCAATACGCCTCCCTCGTAAGTGTATTTCACAGTCTCCCCGCTGAGCGTGGTGCGGCTGACGACACGGTCCATCCCGTCGTAATCCCAAGAAAGTTGTTTCCCTCCCGGCGTACAGAGCAGGACGAGGTTGCGGTTTCCGTCGTAGCTCAGGAACGTATCCTCGCCGTTCTCGTCCGTTATCCGGACAGGTTGGCCAAACTCGTTGTAGGAAGTCTTGCGGGTATAACCTTCGGGGTTGACCGTGACCTCCAGTTCCTGATATCCGTTGTACTGCTGGCGCGTGATTCCCCCATTGGCATCCACTATCTTGTAGATGAGCTTGTCCTCCCCGTAATGGTATTCGGTTTCGGCACCCTCCCCGTTACGGATATGGGTGTAGCCTTTGCCGTAACGGATGAAGTACTCCATGACGCCGCCGTCCCCCCATGTATGCACACAACGGGCGTTCTCACCTTTGCCTTCGTATTCCCAATGGAAGGCCATGCCTCCCTGATTGGTCAGCTGTACCAGCAGATGCCCGTCGGTATAGACGAAATGCTTGCTGACATCCAGTGCGTCGGTGGTCTCCACCATGTCGCCCCGGTCGTCATAACGATAGCGGACAAGCCTGGTCTCCTCACCGTCCTGCTTCATGGACACACAGCATACCCGTCCCAATTCGTCGGTTTCCACCTTCAAGCGTTCCCCCCGAGAAGATACGATTCCCGCCAGTTTTCCAGCCGAAGCGTATTCGAAACGGATGCGGAACCCGTCTTTGGTGGATATGTCCGACACCATGCGGTAGCCGAAGCGGTTCTCCGGTCCGTCGAACCGATATTGAAGTCCCCGGATGTCGGTCAGCAGATAACCCTGCCCGTCAAGCATCCAGAGCAATTGTTCCTTGCGGTCAAAATAGGAATCCCCCGGTTCCAGCACGGGCAGGAAGGACTCCCGTCCGTCAGCATGGCGGAAGAGGAAAGCCCCTTCTTCCAGCCGCCGGATGCCCAGGTTGTAACTGTGGTGCCAGTTGTAGCCCAACGGGCCGTCCACGGCGGCATCGCTGTAATAGGTGCGTTCCCAAACGATGGGGATGGGGCCTGGCAGCTCGAAATCCACGTTGGTGTGGTACACCCTGCCTGTTGCCGCATCGACCGGCTCGCCGAATGTCTTGCATTTGATGGGCTGGAGAATGTCCGCCAGCCGGTTCTTTCCTTTCTTTCTCAGTCTGTCAATCAGGTCCTGGAACTTGTCGCCCAGCTTTTTCCACATTTTTCCCAGCCCCTTGAGCCCGAACTTCATTGCCAGCGCGAACATGTCGATGGTGGGCGGCCCGCCCACGAGCACCGGTTTGCCTACAGAGGTGATGGTGGAGAGCATGGATGTGGGTGCCAGCAACGCCTTGCTCACTTTCTTGGGCTTTCCCTTGCGGGGAATGGTCGGGATGCCGACCAGGTTGCAGGAGAGCGCCGGATGTGTCAGCGTGGAGCAGGGGGCACCGTCCGCCAGCACGGTCGCGCTGCCCATCCACATCTCCGACTCGGACATGCCGCTGACCAGCGGTGCCGGGTGCAGGACGAATGCAGGCAGGTGCACGATGCCTATACCCGCCTGCGCAATCCACTGGTTATGCACCTTCACCGTAGGTGCCATCCCCTTGAGAATGCTGCACGCCACTCCCGCCACCCCTTCGGTGACGGGCGGCATGGCGGCGGCGATGCCTGCCATGATGTCCGCCATGAGGTCATATACTTTCCCCACATGCGGCACGGGCATGACGGGTGACGGCGGTGTGACCGTAGGGTGCATGTCTATCCCTATGGCAAGGTCGCCGAACTTGGCTACGGGCATGCCCGGCATGGATGGGAGCAGTCCGCCCAGTCCCGCCTGGAGCTTGTCCAGGGCAGCCTTTGAGTCGGCGAAAAGGTCGGAGAATCCCCGTCTGGTGCTGTTGTTGTCAACGGCATCAGCTATATTTTTCAACACATCTGACATAGTGAGAACGGTTTAGAAAAGTAAAGAAAGGAAACAGCCGGAGAGGTTAACCGGAGTTCTCCGGCTGTTTCAG
Organism: uncultured Bacteroides sp.; assembly: GCF_905207245.1. Lineage (GTDB taxonomy): Bacteria > Bacteroidota > Bacteroidia > Bacteroidales > Bacteroidaceae > Bacteroides. The sequence goes on from NZ_CAJLKP010000121.1 coordinate 7,301, forward strand.
AAAAGGGATTGCCTATGCATCCTGTGCATAATCGCTGTTCCAGTCATTCTCGTCATCCCCCTTGGTGCCTTCCAACTTGATGACAAAACTCTTTGCCGGGAAGTAAGGAGTCAGGTGAATGTCGAGGAAAATGCGGTCTTTCTGTTTCGGGTCACGCTCGAAGCGGAGGATCTTGAATTTTTCAATCAGGCGTCCGGGACCCTGGATGCTGTCCAGGAACTTGCTGATCTGTCCGCGCAAATCCCTCTCTGCCTTGCTGTTCCAGTTCTCGAAAGCGCGCCGGTTGAGGAAGTCCATCAATACCTTGGTCACCCAGTCGAACACACGTACCACCGAATAGGTCTGCAAGCCCAGGTTGTCGCCGTTGAACAACGTCTTGGCGGAGAACGCCATCACCTTGCCGTATTCCTTCACCATGGGAATCAGACCAATCTTTTCCAGTTCGGAGATCTCGCTCTTCTTCAGGTTGAAAGCCACTCCGTCCACCTCGCTCATGGAACCGTATTTCTTGCCGGCGGTGACCTGTGCCATCACCGTCTTGTACACGCTGCCCGCCAGTGCCGCGGAAGGCGGAATCAGCAAGTCCTCCGTCTCGCCGAGTTCGGCATAACGCCCACGTCCGACCAGGTAGTTGCAGGCCATACATACGTTGGACTTGTACACATCGCCTCCCGACAGGTTGGAGTCGAAGAACATCTCGATGACATCGTCCGGCTTTTCAAGGTCGGCGAAGTCGGTATAAATCATCACCTTGTTGTCATGCGCTATCTTCGCCCATTTCTCAATCACCTTGTTGGAACCCAGGTAGCCGGGGATGACCAGCAAGGAATAGTTGGTACGCAGGTCCAGGCGGTCGTAGTTGGCACGCAACTCGTCCGCAATGGCGTCGATGAAGAAAGAGTTGTCCAGGTCGGTGAGCTGCTCCATGGAAGCATTGACGATGGAAATGTTCTTAATCTTGTCGGAATCCGTATTCTTGTAGAAAAGCATGACCGTACGGTATGACTTCTCCAATTGTTTCACCTCTTCCACCGCCTTCAGCTGGTTCTGGGAAAGCAGGTCGGAGACGGCTGCCGATTTCTTCTGGCACAGTTCAATCATTTCGCTGATGGACTTGTTGCCTTGCAGCATGTCCACCCACATTTCGAGCCGTTTCTCCAGCTCCTTGCGCTCAGGCGCCCGTTCGGGGTCTGTAAGGAAAATGTTACGGCGCGCCTTGCGCTCCGGGTTCAGGTTCTGTATGCCGTCCACAGAGGACTCCAGGACATTGAAACCACCAAACTTAGCCAGGACCTGTAGCTCCGCGTTCAGGTTTCTGGACTGTGCCGCAGCCTGCTGTTGTTGTACGGCTGCCTCCCTGTGTGTGTTCTGTTCACTCATAGCTGTTGTCATTCATTTGCAGGGTTAGACTTCTCGTTTTTCTTTAAATCGTCCAGCATGGCAGAAAGCGAATTGACGAATGCCTCGCGTGTCGCCGGATTCTCCAATACCCGTTGCAGCACCTTGTTGGAGCGCAACGACTTCTCCATCCTGTCGGCGAACTGCTTTTCCGTATTCAGTCCTGACAGGAAATGACTTTGCTCCGTCATTTTCTTGACAGAAAAGTCCCCCACATTGTGAAAACGGAAGTTTTCCTCCACGGGAGCACCTTCCGCATCGGTGAACTCAATATCTATCTCCGGTAAGAAATGCGCGAAGACCTGGTCGATATTGGTCAGCCCCGTGATCACTTCGGGAGCCACCGGTTCGTCTTTAGTCAACTGCTCCACCAATAATGTCCGGTTTTGTGGAATTTCCGCAATGCCTTCGGAGGCGTCAATCTTCACTTCGTTTCCGCCGATTCCGTAATTTCCAAGATCCATAAATTCGATATTTAAGTTTAAACTATATGTTGATTAAATTCTCTTTCAGTTGAAAATACCTCCTTTTCTTCTGGCTTTTGCCTGCCGCATGGAGGGATTCTCCACCAGTTCCTTCCAGTCCTCGCCCAGCCATTCGTGAAGCTGGCGTTCCAGCACCTCGATGTCAATCGGCGCACGCACCTGCCTGCCCGTATGGAGCGCCAGGTGTGCCGCGTAGGTGAAGGTGGAGCTCCGTCTGATGTCTTCGGAAAGATAGCTTCCTCCCGCCAATGCCAGCAGGAAATATTCGAACGCCTGTTCCAGCTTTCCCTCCTCGTACCGCAGGAAGCCGCACATCCGGTAGCCCTCCATGACATAATAGGGGTCTTTCCGTTCGACAGCTTTCCCGGCTATCCCCTCGTATAAAGCCACCGCCTCTTCGCGTTTCTTTTCTGCCGTCAGGATTGCCGCCTTCATGGAAACAGCCATCTTCCAGTAGCTGTATCCCGCCGCCTCGCCATCCTTCATCGCCTTTTCCGCCTCGCGGATGGTCTTGTCGCTGTATTTCATGCTGCTTTTGTATTCGCGGATAGCATAGCAGGCTTCGGAAGCGATGAAGAGAGCGGATATCCGAATATTCGCATCCTTCAGTTCCCCGGCAATATCCAAGAGTTTCCTTATTTCCTTTTCCAGCAGGTTCAAATCCTGTTTCCGCGTGCAGTCCATGACCGCCGTCACCTGCTGTTTGAACCGGTTCTCGGGCGCAATCAGGTCGTTACCGGTATCCGCCCGTGCCATCCGGTTATGCAGTGCCGCCGCCATGTCAAAGCGGGGGCGTATGTGGACCACCTCCGGCGACTCGTCCAAAGCGACACTCCTGTTCTTTTTCAAATCAATGGTTGTCAGACGGATGCCCTGCGGGACACCCTCTTTCAGTACCTGTCCGAACCATTCCGTC
>NZ_CAJLKP010000122.1 GCF_905207245.1 uncultured Bacteroides sp.
GAGGCCATCCCCCACTGGGGACAGCCTCACACAACAACATTTTACTTTTCACGATGGTGAAAAAAAAGGACTATTCTTCACAGAGTAGTTGTTTTGTAAAAAAAAGTATGCCCCGAAGGACATACTCTTTTTATTTAGTATCTAACAATCTTTATTTAGTACCAGGAGTTCCTGAGTTAGGCTCTACAGTTACTTCATAAACATTGATCAGAGTCTTCCACTTGTAGCCGTATTCAACCGGGATGAACAGCTTGTATGCCTTGTTAACCGGAGTACCGCTATAGTTGTAATAAGTAAGAACGTCTCTAATCAACTTGCCATCACCATTGATGTCTTTATTCTTTTCAAACTTGATTTCAACGTTTGCAGGCAAGCTACCTTGAGTGTAACCTTCTGACGGTTCGAGATTACCACCTTCAGGTTTCAAGTTAGTCTTGATCTTAGTAACATCCAAAGTTACACCATCAGGCATCAATGGCCAACCAGCTTCTCTTACCTGGAAGAAGTCATACAATTCTTTCGGCAGACCAGTTGTATTAGCTACAATCTGATTGTTGTCATTCCAAGAATAGTAAGTGAATGCGTCAGTTACATCAATTGTACTACCTAAGTTCTGAGCATCGATGAAGTTCTCAATTTTACCCTTCTTAACTGTCAACGGTTCGATGATGTTAGCTTCGTATGCCTTAACTGTAGCTACATTCTTGCCATTACCGCAGATGTCAGCAACCAAGTTAATAGGAACGATCTTACCAACTAATGCCTTAGCAGCTTCTGTCGGCTGGTTAGTGAAGTCTGCAACATCATGATCAGGATCTGCTTCTTCTAACTTAATGTTATAAGTCATTTCAGTCGGATTCAACAGATTACCTACGTGGTTTACGATAGTTGCAGCCACTTCACCGTCGAGACGCAATACTGTATCGTCGTTAGTTAACGTAGCAGTATACTTACTACCATCTTTCTTGGTATACGTGTAGTTAGCAAGTCTTGCTTTGTCAAATACAAATCTTACACCTAAGTCGTTGTAATAAATACCATTAGCATTTACTCCACCGAAAGCAGGATAGAAGAACTGTTTGCCAGATACATTCTTATCTGTGTAATATACTACACCAGCAGCACCTTCAGTCGGCTTCTTATATTGGTCATTCAAGAAACCATTCAACAAGTCGGTATAGATATTACATGTTGGGTTAGGCTTGTTATCTGGAGTAGTATTCCATGCCGGGTTAGATTCCTTAGAACCATAAACAATCGGGTTGATGTTGAATACTTCATATACCTTGTCACCCTTCCAGTAAGTACCCATATGGCCCCAAACTCCCAGAGCAGGCATGTATACAGTTCTTGTCAAAGTGATTGTGATATCAGCATTGATACCCTTAGGATCTTTGTAAGTAACAGTTTTAGTAAATTTCTTTTCTTGCTGTCCAGGCCAGAATGCACCAAGAGTAGCTTCATCCAATGTCCACAGGATATTGTGAGATTCAACACCTTCTTCAGGATTTGGAACATCTACAGCAACACCATCACCAGCACCTTCTACAAATAGAGTATAGATAGAATGGAATTCATTCTTAGTCATACCACCTTCTTTAGCCTTATGATAAATCAATGTATTCATCATTTCTGTGTTAACGCGGTTTTCAACAGCGCAACTGAACAGAACAGGGTCAAAGGCAACAGGCAGAGTCTTACCTTCCATAGTCCATTTAACTTTGATATAACGTTGAGCAATCAAAGCATTACCATTCAAAGAGTCAATCAAAGTAACACAAACGATAGGTTCACGACCTACAGCTGTAGCTGATTCTGGGATATTGTAAACCTTAGATGTCATCATACCATTGATCGGAGAATCAATCGTAGCAAACTTCTGCTGGTCAGTCTCATTAGTGTTATCACCTTGAGGGATGTAAGCTTTATTAGCTAGACGGAAACGGAATGTTAAACCATATTCTTTATAGTTATCCAAACCTTCGTGAGCTTTATGATCAGCTGCACCTGCATCAGTTACGCAAACCTTAACCAATTTCTTCAAGTCAAGAGGTTTGTCATAAGCTTGATAAACGTCAATAAGCTTATTTGCATCAGATCTATACAGACACATTGAGTCATGGTAGTGAACATAGAAATCACCCTTACCATCATTCTGGATTTCGTCAGCGAAGTTACCAGTAGTCGGTTTGCTGTAATCTGTTCTCATGTTCGTAAGGTAAGGTACTTTGATAAGTTCCTCGATACGAGCATATTCAGAGTTTACATAAACACCGTCAATTGTACCTGCAGCAACATCCTTAGCTTCATCTTCTGTATAGTTAGCTTCTGCAATAGGAGCTTTCAGAGATGCCATATAGAATGTTTCCTTAGAACCTGTTGGGTTAACAGTGTTAAGCTGTGTAGTCAAGAAGCTCTTTTCTTTCTTGAAGGTTACTTCCAATACACCGTCTTTATCAATGTTGTAGTTGGTAACTTCAATAGGTTTATTGTTTGTGATAGCAACACCAGCAGCATTTCTGGTTATGATGTTCTCAGACTTGATACCGTCAAATGAAGGCAACTTAATGTCTTGAGTGCTTACACCTACACTAGGACTTACATGGAAGTAAGCTTTATTCGTTTCTGTAGAGATGTAACGAGTAGCACTGCCATTACCAACGTGGTCAAGAACTGTACCAGCATGTTCAGTTGGATTATTATGGTCAGCTACTACCTGATAGCTCTGCGGAGTATATTGCAAAGTAGTGAAAGTGATAGCAGCGATACCGTTAATATGAGTAGTCGGAATTACAGCCAGACTAGTCAAACGGTGTCCGATCAACTTAACTACTTCGTCAGTCAAAGCTTGAACCTTTGTAGACAAAGCTTGCAATTTCTCGTCAGTAACGAAATCAGCTTGCAGTTCTTTCTTCAGTTCAGCAACTTTTGCAGTTACGTCTTCCAAAGAAGCCAGCTTGTCGATTTGTTTTTGCAGATCAGACTGTGCTTTTTCCAAAGCAGCCTTCAATGCTTCAATCTCTGTAGATGAACCACCCTGTCCGGCTTTGTCCAAAGCTTCCTGAGCTTTAGTCAGCGCTTCTTCCGCTTTTGTCTTTGCAGCAGCAGCGTCAGCTTTTGCTCCATTGATGGAAGTCTCCAAAGCAGTAACCTTAGAGTTCAATTCATCAAGTGAGGCTTTTTTGTCCAGTTGTCCCTGTAGGTCTTTGATGTCGTCATCGTAGTCCTTACAAGACGTGAACGTTCCTGTAGAACCTGCTATTAAAGCTCCAAACAGGATTGCACTTAGAAATTTTTTGTTCATAATAAAAAAACTTTAAATTTATAAATTTAAAAAAATAAAGAATAATAAAAGTTCATACGTTAATCCTCGCCGTTTTTGCGCCGTTACTTTATAGGTAACAGAATGTGCTCTAAATGCAAAAACCGCCATAAAAACTCTTGGAAAACAGTAATTTTGAATTTAAATCTTTAAAATAGTTAAACGGAATATGACTCTCAAGTACTTTAATAATTTTGACGATAGCAAGAGGGAAATAAAAATGAAGGAATTTCACTGTAAATATCAGCATTTATGAATATAATGTATTGATATTGTGTAATGTAAGAAAAAAGAAGTGAGACAAGTAAAGGCAAAAGAATATATCCCGAGAAATATATACTTCTCGGTTAGATGAAAAATCCGACCATTTATCGAATAGATTTTTAGAAAATACTTGCGTATTCTTTCACGAATGAGATCACTTCTTGATTAGCATGGTCTATCTTTTGGTTTTGGAAAGGTTTTAAGTACGTTTCTGTAACCTTAATAGACGAGTGTCCCATCGCTTCCGAGATGATGCCCGGATGTATTTCACAATAATACGCCATTGTTGCCCAAGTATGCCTAATAGTATAGGAGCTTAGGTGAGCATTACTTTTCATATACCTATTTAATAAGGATAGTCGATGATTAAAGGCCCGTAATGCTGATTGATACTCATGATAGGCAGCCTCTGTACCTTCCGGACTAGACAGAAAAGGGAACAAATAGGGGGACTGTGCCTCTGCATTAGCCACTATACGTATCAATCTCATGGCTTCAGGAGTCAATTTAACAGTCAATGTACGCCCGGTTTTCCGTCTACGGTATTTTAAAACGTTGCCTTGAATATCGGTTTTACGCAAATATACTAAATCGACAAATGGAATTCCGCGCAACAAGAACATGAGAGCAAATATAATTTTCGTTCGCTGCAGTTCCAGAGGCAAGGTGGTATAGACAGGCATCTGTTCTGCTTCCTGTAGCAAATTCCCAATATCAGTGGCTTCCAGAGCTCTTCGTTGATCAGCACATACACTTGTATGCACATGCTTAAAAAGGCGTGGGATATACAGAGCATAACCATCGTCCACAGCTCGGTTATAAACAGCTCTTAATACTTTCATATAAGTAGAAACAGTATTCCAACTACATTTTCGTTGACGTAAATATATCTCAAAGCTTTTTAATAGGGTTGGATCTAATTTATTAAAAGGTATATCCCTATTATTATTAAATGTAGAAAAAGAGTTGCGGGCACTCCGATATACGTGCGCAGTGCCCCATTGCCCATTGGCTCGAAGCTCTTTAATAGTGGTGGATAGCATATCCAATAATAACTTTTGTTTCATAATAGAATCTTTTTTGAGTACATTTACTGTTTTTTTAGTGAATATCAGAAAAAAAACAGCTTTATTTGCACAATTATAGAAAATCAATTATATTTGCACGGTATTTTATGCCGTTACCTATAAAGTAACGGAATAGAAGTATATGCGGATTTTCAATAAGACTATTATTATTCTTTATTTTTTTAAATTTATAAATTTAAAGTTTTTTATTATGAACAAAAAATTTCTAAGTGCAATCCTGTTTGGAGCCTTAATAGTAGGTACCACAGGAACATTCACGTCTTGTAAGGACTACGATGATGACATCAAAGACTTACAAGGACAAATTGATGGTTTATCTGGAGACATCGCAAAGTTACAAAGTGACTTAAGCACTCTTGGAACTACTGTCAATGGGTTAACTTACGTGAAGAATGTAACTGTCAGTGGATCAGACTTGATAGTTACCGATCAAAATGGTAAGGAGCATAAGTATGCTGTCAATAGCAGCAATACTACCTACACTCTTGATGTTCAGCAGGAAGGTAACAAAATTACTATTATTTTGAAAGATCAGGATGGCAAAGAACAAAAGAAGGAGATTAGCTTTAGTGATAGTGAAAAGTTTGATGCCGGAGAATTGAAGATGGATAAGGATGGAAACATTACTTATAAGGGCGAAAAGACTGGCGTAACAATGCCTTCAATTCCGACTTTAACAAAGGTGGATTATACTGAAAATGGAGTTGTGCTTGGTTATGACTTGAAATATGGTAATAATGAACCTATTTGTCTTCGTATCAATGATATTCTTCCTATCACGAGTTTCGAATATATTCCTAATAAGATTTTGGCTAATTGGGGTGAACGCGTAATTGTATTTGAGAAGAATAATTATAATCCAGTTAAGATTGTTAGTGATGCTGTTGTAGAAGAAAGCAAAGTTATTAACTATCTACCGAATCAAGCTAAACCGGAATATCATGTTAATCCTTCGTCTGCAACAGAAGCTCAATTAGCTAATGAAGGTAAAGCTGATATTCTTGATAAAGAAGTCTCTTTGGTTACAAGAGGTACTAATACTGGTATTATCTCTTGGAAAGAGACTAAGATTGCAGGTGGTATCGCTACTGTAACATTAGAAGCAGATCCGAACAAGTTTACAACAGATAAGGAAAAATTGAATGAAATTGCTCTTCAGTTCACTACTACGGCTGGTAACAAAGTTACTACAGAATATGTAGGTGTTATTAACAAGGCTGAAAAGATTAAGCTTGTTTTGGCTGACAAAGAAGTAACTGCACTCACGCCGAAAGACGATGCTTGCCATTTTGCAACTTCAAAGAAGGATGCTGAAGGCCAAGCAGCTAAAATCGGTAATGACAATAAGGGGGATAAAAATAATGCTCACCTTGTTCAAGAAGTTGGGTATGCTGCATCTACTTCTACTGAAGGTATTGATTTGAAGACTTTAGTTACTACTTGCAATACCGCAGACGCTGCAGGACACAAATTCTTTGACTATGCTGCTCATTCTGATATATATGAATTGACATTCTATCCTGAGTCTTATAAAGTAAACAACACTCCGCAGGAGCAATATATGACTTTGGAGAATGGAATTTTCCATGCAAAGAATTATGGTGGTGTAGATAGAAGTGCTATTGGTAAAGCTCCTATTGTACGTGCAGAGTTGAGAGACAAGACTAATAATAATGCTCTTGTTGCTGCTGCTTGGATTAAGCTGTTAATTGTTGAAGATACTAAGGTTACAGAAGCTGATTATGTTGCTGAACATGATACAATTGTAGGTTTGGGTTGCAACGTTGATGGAATCTTAATGACAACTACCGATGAATTCATGAGTGCTCATGTTTATAATTTCATCAACAATAGTAAGTTAGAGGCTTTGAGTAAACAACAGTGGCATCACATTTATGCGTTCAGTCAAGCTGCAACTGCTGAATATAAGAACATTGCTCCAAAGAATGGTCAGTGGACAGTTAATGCAACTGAATACGATCCTCAGAATGAGGCCAACCAGGTTGTAAAATTTGCAATGACCGGTACATTCGAAAAGGCAAAGAACGTTTACGAAGCTTATGCTGTATTTGCTAAGACTACAGATGCTAACAAACTAGCTAATGTAACTAATAGTAGTGCATATCCTGCTAATGTCGTAATTAAGTATACAGTTACTGTTAAGGACATTGACTTTACAGCTCATACTCCGACAGATGCGACCGCCGCTGGTTCTAAGATTTCTAACTTGTGGTCTACATTTAAAGGTCTGCCTGCTATTGATATTTACTGTGTAACTCCGGATAATGACGGCACAACAACTAAGGCGCTCATTGAGCAAGACTTATTGTCTAACTTCTATGGACGTACTGTGAATTTGCAGTATACTAAAGATGATAAATATATTGCTGATAACTATCCGTCATTTGTTCACGCTAACATGACTGCAGAATTCGTATTCTCTGCATTGAACGATGATCGTTTAGTAAATGGTAACGATGGCAATATTTATAGCTTGAAGGTTGTGAATGGTACCAAAATCCATGCTCTGTTAACTAAAGATGGTAAGGTTCTTGCTAGTGAAATAGCCAATACCAAGAACTTGGTTGCAGAACTGAGTGGAAGTGATAAGGTTGCGGAAAATTATAAGGTTGTATACCAGAAGAATGACGTAGCTAAGGCTGTATTGAACTATGACAAACGTGATGGTGCTGACATGTTCTATGCAACTATTGATTTGCAGTATTACAATGGTTGTGACCAATACGTAACTGTAACAGATGGCGCATTTAATGCTAAATTCATCCGTCCGGTCAACGTAAAAGGTAACGAAGGTAAATACTTCAACGATGGTAACAATCAAGGAGCTAGTGTTCTGAAACTTGGTGAACTAGTTGTTTTGAAAGACTGGCGTTTGGATAACGACTTGAACGATTTCGCTAAACATTTGAATTACTACAAGTACTATAATGTGAAAGCTATCAAGTTGCATGGTGATGCTAAGAATATCCAAACAGACTTGAATCACGCTGGTAAGTTCGAATCTATCGAGAAAGCATTCGGTTCTGTGGGTGCTGCTACATTACTGACATTTGATGCAAAAGAACAGACTTATAGTGTTGTTCCGACTGTTGCTCCTGATTTCGGTACTGTTACTTACCTTAATAAGGAAGTTAAGGTTAACGAACCGTTCTATTTGCGTATTCCTATTGAAGTCGTTTACGAATGGGGTACAGTAATAGAAAATATCGATGTCGAAGTTAAGGTTACTCTCTAATAGAGTAAAATAATCTTAATAAGATAAACGTTTTAAATAGAGTGTGCCCAGCTAGGGCACACTTTTTTAATAAGACAACTACTCTGCGAAGAATAGTCCTTTTTCACCATCGTGAAAAGTAAAATGTTGTTGTGTGAGGCTGTCTCTAGTGGGAGATGGCCTCACTCTTTTTATATAAGTTATCTGAAGCAGGTGCGTGTTTTTTTAGTCTTACTTGCCTATAAAACTTCTCTAAATATTAGATTATGTTTCTTTGTCAGTTTACTACTTGGCTTTCTGTTGCTAAGATCATGTTTTTTAAGAGTATTCTAAGGGAATTGCTAGGAGAAACAACTTTTTGTTCAACAGAATTGGGGTAAGTCTGGTTAGTAAGCATTATATTTGCAATCTAAGAAAGGAGACAAGAAGTATGACAAGTATGCAACGAATGACCGACGAACAACTGCGAATGATTTTCGCCGCCTCGTGCATCGAAGCTGCAGCCCGTCGCAAAGGTATATCCCCCACCGAGATGTACCGCCGCATGGCACGCATTGGCATGATAGAGGAGTATATTCTCCCCTACTATGATTTACTGCACACTCAAAGCCGTGAGTATATAACCGATACCACCCTCGAAACCCTGCACAACTGGGAAGTTGCGGGAAAAACAATGAAAGGAGGCAAACTATGAGCATTCTAGTCTATCATGGTGCAGCCGACATCGTAAGAAAGCCACTGGCATCCTATGGGCGTCCTGACCTTGACTTTGGGCAAGGCTTCTACGTTACTACTCTCCGTAGCCAGGCCGAACGCTGGGCGCAAATTGTCAACTTGCGCTTGTTGCGAGGTACTCCCTACCTTAACATCTATGAGATGGATATGGAACGTATCCGTCAAGTCTATCGTTGCCTGCATTTCGAAACCTATAATCGCGACTGGCTCGACTTCATCGTACATAGCCGCAAAGGATTGAGACCTTGGCAGGAATACGACTTCGTGGAAGGAGGCGTAGCAAACGATCGGGTAGTAGATACTGTGGAAAGTTATATAGCGGGAACTATGCCCGCCGAAATAGCTCTCGAACAGTTGGCACAGCATCAGCCCAATAACCAAATGTGCTTGCTTAACCAGCGCCTCATTGACGAATGTCTGCACTTCAAAGAATGTTTGCCCCTAAGTATTTCACAGAAAGGAGGTAAGTTATGATAAGTGACCTTCTCCTCTGGAACAAAATAGGACGTATCATTGTGCTGCTGGGTGAGCACCTCAATATATCTTCCGAACGTGCCCTCGGTATCTTTTATGAGTCCGACACTTGCGAACGGTTGCATGATCCTGAAACAGGACTGTATTTAATGGGTGACCTATATATTGTGAACGATGTAATTAGAGAACTGCAGGATAAAATGGGATAGGATGATAAGAATCTTCCTCTCCCTTGTTATTAAATTGGAAGAAGTTCTTTGTAATATGAAAACGACAGTATTCAAATTTATATCATTCGGTGAAAACCTTGGAACCCGAGTTTTGGGTGAAAAGGCTCGTCAGGATTTGATAGCAACTATCGAATCCGCTGAGTGTGTTATTTTGGATTTTGAAGGTGTGAATGTTGTTTCCAACTCATTTGCGGATGAGTGTATTGCAAAGCTGATCCCAATCATAGGGTTTGATAAGTTGAAGCAAAAAACCACTTTTAGAAATATAAATGACTTTGCACGGAAAAATGTTCTGATTGCACTTCGGCGGAGATTGTCTGTGACATGTTCAGAATGACTTAATATAGAAAGAGGCGATCTTTTACGAATATCGCCTCTTTTTGCTTTTCCCCAAACAAATCTCTTTTTGGGGCTTCTCTATAAAGATACAACATGACGTAAGAGAGCTTAAAAGCCGTTGTAATAAAACCAGATGAAGCAGAAAAGACACAGATGTATCGCTGTGACTGGAGGAAGAAATCTTGCTTTCCTGTCAATTCGCCTATTTTGCGTGAATGTTAAACACAATGCCATATTGAAAAAACATTTTGTTTTTCTTGTATATATGTAACTTATAAATTACCTTATACCCGTGACGTACTTAAAATACATTGAGGGGACTAATGGGTTATCTTTCGCTTGCATATTTTCGCTTTTCTCCTTTGGGATGAAACCTTGTAGGCTCAAAAT
>NZ_CAJLKP010000123.1 GCF_905207245.1 uncultured Bacteroides sp.
GCATGGAACCTTGTTCCCTTGTCAACTTGTCCCCTCGTCAACTGATTCAAATCCGCTCCGAAATGAAGAAACTTTCTTTTTTTCTTTCCGTCAGGACGTGACAAAGAAAGACTATTTGTTATATTTGTAGCAATTTAAAAACCCGAACAAAATGAAAAGAATAACTTTAAGATTTATTCCCGGTGTGCTTCTGATTGTTGCACTTCTGCTAAGCTCTTGTCACCCAGTATATGAAGTGACAAAGGCAGAAGGAACAATGTTCGCAATAGACTCCACCTGGGATGCCAAACCCGATGCTGAAGCGGTGGCACTGCTTGCTCCGTATAAGGCTAAAGTTGACAGTATCATGTATCGCGTGGTGGGCACTGCGGAAATGAGCATGGATAAGGGTGCTCCCGAAAGCCTGCTGTCCAATCTGGTGGCCGATGTGTTGCGTAATGCAGCCGGACAAGTGTTGGGAAAACCTGCCGATATGGGACTGGTAAATATGGGAGGCTTGCGCAATGTGCTGACAGAGGGGCCCATTACCTGCGAAAATGTCTATGAAATATTACCTTTTGAGAACTCCCTTTGTGTGCTGACCATGAAAGGCGTTTACCTGAAAGAATTGTTCAACAATATTGCAGTGCGTCATGGTGAAGGTGTCAGTGGTGTGCAACTTCTGATAACGAAAGACGGAAAACTACTGCAGGGCACGGTTGGCGGTCGTCCGGTAGAAGATGACCAACTCTATACCGTTGCTACCATTGATTATCTGGCCGATGGCAATGACGGCATGATAGCCTTGCCGCAGGCTGAAAAACGGGAATGCCCGGATGGAGCTACCTTGCGTGGTTTGTTCATGGACTATGTGGAACAACAGACTGCTGCCGGAAAGAAAATCACCTCCCGTCTGGAAGGTAGGGTAACGGTGAAAGATGAGTAATCGTCTTCTTTAAATAAATCATTCATAACTTTTAATTTGTCATTCATGAAACGATATATTCTTTTGCTATTGGCTGTTGGTTACCTTTTTCCGGCATCAGCACAACAATCCACCAGAGAAATTCTTGTGGAACCTCTTTGTTTGGTGGCTCCCGAGTCTGCTCAGGATACCAAGCAATTAGTGATTTTGCAGACCAGTGATACACATAGCCGCATCGAGCCTATTGCGGCACATGCTGCCGACCGCTATGCAGGTATGGGTGGAACGGTGCGCCGGGCTACTCTTATCAAAGAAGCGCGCGCGGTTAATCCCGATTTGTTATTGTTCGATTGCGGAGACATCTCTCAGGGAACGCCCTATTATAATCTGTTCCAAGGTGAAGTGGAAATCAAAATGATGAACCTTATGGGTTATGATGCCATGGCAATCGGGAATCATGAATTTGATTTCGGCTTGGAAAATATGGCACGTCTGTTTCGTATGGCAAACTTTCCGGTGGTATGTGCCAACTATGATGTGACGGGCACGGTGCTGGAAGGATTGGTGAAACCTTACATTACTCTTGAACGTAACGGATTAAAAATAGGTGTGTTCGGTCTTTCACCGAAGATGGAAGGACTGGTGCAGGCCGATAAGTGCGAAGGCGTGGTTTACAATGACCCGATAGAAGTGGCGCAAAAAACGGTAGACTTGTTGAAAAACCAAGAGAACTGTGATGTTATAATCTGTTTGTCACACCTCGGCTATCAGTTGAAGGACGCTCCTTGCGATGAAGTATTGGCGCAGAAAACAGACCATATCGATGCCATTTTGGGTGGGCATACGCATACCTTTATGAAAGAACCGGCGATTTATTTAAATAAGGACGGTAAGAACGTGCCCGTACTGCATACAGGAAAGAGCGGGATTTATGTCGGCATGTTGAAGTTGACGCTTACCCAAAACGAAGAATCTCAATCATCATCTAAGTAATAAATAAAAAATGAAGAGAACTATTCTCTTAGTATTGGTTGCTCTTTTCGGGGGTAGCCAATCATTGCTTCACGCACAGGCGGAAGCACCTTTTCTTCCTTCAGCGGCAGATGGTCGTTGCAAACAGTGGGTAGACTCCGTATATGCGGGACTGAATCTGCAAGAGAAAGTCGGACAACTGATTGTCACTACCTTCCCTGCCAGGGCGGATAAACAGAAAAAGAAGCGGATACGTGAGCTGGTCAAGAAGTATAAGATTGGCGGACTGCTGTTTGCAGAAGGTACTCCGGAAGAGCAGGCGATACTGACGAATATTGCGCAGAAGAATTCCAAAGTTCCCGTATTGATTACTTTTGATGGTGAATGGGGACTTTCCATGCGTCTGGAGGGTACGCCCTATTTTCCAAAGAATGCAGCCCTTGGTTGTATTGAAGATAACAGTTTGATTTATGAATATGGGCGTGAGGTGGCGCGTGAGTTTCGCGAACTGGGTGTGCATGTGAATTTCGCGCCTGATGCAGATGTCAATACGAATCCCTTGAACCCGGTGATTCATGTGCGTTCCTTCGGTGAAGATGCAAAGAAGGTGGCGAAGAAAGTAGTGGCTTACAGCCGGGGATTGGAAAGCGGCGGTGTGCTGTCCGTCAGCAAGCATTTTCCCGGACATGGTGATACGGATGTGGATTCGCATAAAGGATTGCCCGTGCTCTATTACAACCGTGAGCGTCTGGATAGTGTGGAACTGTATCCTTTTAAAGAGATGGTGCGCAACGGTTTGGGCGGTGTAATGGTAGGACATTTGCAGGTGCCTGCTCTGGAACCGGATAATATAACACCTTCTTCACTCTCTAAAAATATAGTGACGGGATTGCTGAAGGATGAGATGGGCTTCCGGGGACTGGTGTTTACCGATGCACTCGATATGAAAGGTGTATCGTCTGTGCCCCGGCTTACGACAAAGGCATTGCTTGCCGGAAACGACATGGTGCTGGTGCAGTACAACACCGAGAATGCAGTGGGAGAGGTGCTGGCTGCTGTGAAGGAAGGGGTACTTCCGGAGGCAGAAGTTGAGGCAAAATGCCGTAAGATACTTACCTATAAATATTTGTTGGGTTTGCGTCAGCCACGCCCACAGCTACAAGTCAGCGGAATGAGCTATCGCATCCATACGGACGAAGCACGGGCATTGGTCGCTAAGTTGCGCCAAGCTGCTGTGACAGTGTTGGGCAATCATTTTGGAGTTTTGCCTTTGACACCAGTCGGTGATGCCCCGATGGCAGTGCTGAGTGTGGGTGAGGGCAAGGATAGTGTATTTATTAATGAGATGAAGAAGTTATCTCCAGTTCCAATGGAACATTTCCGCCTGACGAAAGAGATGACTGCTGATGCCCGTGGAGAACTGGCACGCAAGTTGGCTGACTATCGCCGCATTGTGGTCAGCGTGTCGGGAAGTGATGCCGGTGTGGTTGCTTTTGATGATTTTCTGGCAAATCTGAACCTGCCTGCACCAATGGTATATGCTTTCTTCACATCCTATCGTGGTATGCAACCTTTGGAGCCGGCTTTGAGCAAAGCCAGTGCTGTGGTTCTGGGACATTCGTCCGAAGCGGATATTCAGCAATATGTAGCGGGTGTGATATTTGCCAAGGTTCCTGCGCAGGGAAAACTGTCCATGAGTATCGGAAAACTTTACCGCGCGGGCGAGGGGAGTGTCATCGTTCCGGGCATGAAGCCGGGGAACGTTATTCCTGAGGATTTGGGGATGAAGTCTTATGAATTGCATCGGATTGATGCAATTGTCGAGGCGGGGCTGGATGCGAAAGCTTATCCCGGTTGCCAGGTGTTGGTATTGAAAGACGGGCAACCGGTATATGACAAGTGTTTCGGTATGCATTCCGATAAAGACACCACTGCCGTGCGGCCTACAGATATGTTTGACCTTGCTTCTCTGACCAAGACAACTGCTACGTTGCTTGCTGTGATGAAGCTCTATGACGAAGGTAAACTGAAACTGACGGATAAGGCATCCCAATATCTGCCTTTCCTGAGGAATACGAATAAGAAGAATATCACTATCAAAGATTTGCTCCTTCACGAATCCGGTCTGCCGCCTTATATCCGTTTTTACCTGGAAGCCATCGACCCGAATACCGTGCAAGGCCCCTATGCCCAAAGCTGGGTGGATAAATGGCACCGTACACAGGTGAGCGAGCATAGCTACTATTGTTCGGACTTCAAGTTTAAGAAGGGACTGGTATCTGCGAAAGAGTCATCTGTCCATACGCTGCATGTGGCCGATGATATGTGGCTGAATAAGAGTTTCAAAAATACTATCCTGCAAAAGATTGCCCGTTGCGATATGGATGGCAAGCGGTATGTATATAGCGACCTTGGCTTTATTCTGCTGCAACAGGTAGTGGAAGCGATTGCCAAATTGCCGATGGACCTTTATATTGCGAAAGAATTCTATGCTCCTATGGGTTTGCAGCGCACCATGTACCTGCCTTTGCTGAGATATTCCAAACAAGAGATAATGCCTACGGCAGCCAATGATTTTCTCCGCCGCCAGGACTTATGCGGCTATGTGCATGATGAAGCGGCTGCTTGTATGGGCGGCATTTCCGGTAATGCAGGTCTGTTCTCTACGGCTACGGAAGTGGCGAAAATCTATCAGATGCTGCTGAACGGTGGTGAACTGAATGGTAAACGCTATTTGAGTGAAGCTACCTGCCGGTTGTTCACAACGGAAACTTCTGCCATCAGCCGTCGCGGGTTAGGCTTTGATAAGCCTGATTTAAGTGACTTGAAGAATAGTCCTTGTGCTCCTTCGGCCACATCTGCCGTTTATGGGCATACCGGCTTCACCGGTACTTGTACCTGGGTGGACCCTGAGAACCGGACGGTATATGTATTCCTCAGTAATCGCCTGTGTCCCAATGTTTGGAATACGAAACTGGGAGAGATGAATATCCGGACAAATATACAGGAAGCCATTTATAAAAGCTTGAAATAGCCTGGGCATAAAACTACAGGGGGCACGGTAAATACAGTGTTTTTTACTAATTAGTCAAAAAAATTCTGTATTTACCGTGCCTTTGTGTTTGAAATGATATAACTTTGGTAGCCTTAATGTATAGATGATAATGAAAAAAATACTCCTATCCTTCCTTATGATATGCAGTTGCTGTGCCGGTTTCAACGCTCAGGCGCATCCTCTGCCTGCACGGCAATCTCCCATAGTTCCTGTTGAACCAATTATAATCCGCCAGTTTTCCGGTGACGAACAGTGCCGGCAATGGGTGGACTCTGTAATGGACAGGATGAATCTGAAAGAACGCATCGGACAACTCTTTATTTATACAATTGCCCCGCAACAAAATAAAGCTAACCGCGACCTGCTGCGCAAAGTGGTGAACGATTATAAAGTGGGTGGCTTGCTCTTTTCCGGTGGCCTGATAGAGAACCAGGCGGTTTTGACGAATGAGGCGCAGAAGATGGCGGATGTTCCGTTGATGATAACCTTTGATGGTGAATGGGGACTATCGATGAGGCTGCGTGGCACGCCGGTGTTTCCGCGCAACATGGTTCTGGGTTGCATACAGGATGATAAACTTTTGTATGAATACGGACGCGAGATGGCGCGGCAATGCCGTGAACTTGGCGTGCAGGTAAACTTTGCCCCGGTGGCGGATGTGAATATCAATCCGAAGAACCCGGTTATCAATACCCGCTCCTTCGGTGAAAGCCCTGCGAATGTGGCGGATAAGGTTATAGCCTACTCCCGTGGTCTGGAAGAAGGTGGTGTGCTTTCTGTAAGTAAACACTTCCCCGGTCATGGTGATACGGATGTGGATTCACATCATTCATTGCCGGTATTATCTTTTTCGCGGGCACGGCTGGATAGTGTGGAGTTGTATCCGTTCAGAAAAGCCATTCAGGCAGGATTGTCCGGTATGATGGTGGGACATCTTGAAGTGCCGGTACTTGAACCGAAACGGGGGGTACCGTCTTCACTTTCCCGCAAAGTGGTGCACGATTTGCTGACACAGGAAATGAAGTTCCAGGGATTGGTGTTTACGGATGCGCTTGCCATGAAAGGTGTTTCTACTACTGACCAGACTGTCTGTTTGAAGGCTTTGAAGGCAGGGCATGATTTGTTGCTTGTCCCGCGGCGGATAAAGGAGGAAGTGGATGCTGTGCTGGATGCTGTGAAACGTGGCGAACTAACTGAAGCAGAAATTGAAGCGAAGTGCCGGAAGGTGCTTACTTATAAGTATGCCCTCGGATTATCGAAGAAACCTTTCGTTCGTCTTTCCGGTTTGGGAAACCGTATCAATACAGCGCATACCCGCGACCTGATACGCCGTCTGAACCAAGCGGCAATCACAGTATTGCAGAATAAAGGCAATATGCTTCCTCTGGACGCGGATACCCGGGAGGTAGCTGTGCTCAATGTAGGCGATGCAAAAGAAATTCAACCTTTCCTGAAAGAACTTTCCGGATACATTAAAGCCTCCACTGCCGTCTTCCAACTGAAAAAGGAACTGCCGGAAGTTGCGCGCAAGCAACTGCGTGACTCCCTGTCGCAATACAAACGCATCCTGGTTTGTGTTACGGACCATCGCCTGATACCTTACCAAGCTTTCTTCAATGAATTTGCTCCGGATGTGCCGGTGGCTTACCTGCTCTTCATTCCTGGCAAACAGGTGTTGCAGATACGCCGGGGAGTATCTGCGGCTGATGCTGTGATATTGGCTCACTCTTCAATGGACGATGTACAGGAACAGGTGGCGAGAATACTCTATGCTGATGCTACGGCGGACGGACACCTTTCGGCAAGTATTGGTAGTCTGTTTGCAACAGGTGACGGACTCGCTATTACTCCGAAAACACCGCGTCACTTTGTTCCCGATGAATATGGAGTGAACTCCCGTTTGCTGGCGCGTATTGATGACATAGCAAAAGAAGGTATCAAAGAAGGAGCTTATCCCGGTTGCCAGATTGTGGTGCTGAAAGGTGGAAAGGAAATGTATAATAAAGCATTCGGAACGCATACCTGGGGAGGAATGGTCGGCATTTCGGCTAATAAGCTCCCTGCCGCAGTGAGTGTTCCCGGTGCAGGTCTTCCTGTGTCTCCGACGGATGTTTATGACCTGGCTTCCCTGACAAAGACTACAGCGACGCTGCTTGCCGTTATGAAGTTGTACGATAAAGGCCGTTTGAGCCTAACGGACCGTGCTTCGGATTATTTGCCCTGGTTGCAGGATACGGATAAGAAAGATATTACTATTCGCCAGTTATTGTTGCACGAATCCGGATTGCCGTCCACGTTGCTGTTCTATCAGGAAGCGATAGATGGGGATAGTTATGCAGGAACTCTTTTCAAAGCGCGACCGGATGCGACTCATTCCGTACAGATAGGCGCCCGTACCTGGGCGAATCCGAAATTCAGGTTCAAGGAAGGACTGACGTCTAAAGTGCGTACGGCGGAACATACGTTGCAGGTAAGTGATAGCCTGTGGCTGAACCGTTCCTTTAAAGAAGAATATTGGCAGAAGATTGTGAAAGCACCTTTGCGCGACCGCCGTTACCGGTATAGTTGTGTTGGCTTCATCCTGTTGCAACAGGTGGTTGAGGCACGTACGGGGATGTCAATGGATGCTTTCCTCGAACAGGAATTCTATGCACCGATGGGGCTGAAGCGTACGGGATACTTACCTCTGCAAGGTGCGGCTGCTGTTGGTATTGTTTCCGGTACTTATACGCCTGTACCAAAAGCCGAAATCATACCTTCTTCCATCGACCCGTTCCTGCGGAAAACGGTGCTTCAAGGATTTGTTCATGATGAGTCCGCAGCCTTCCTGGGTGGTGTGTCGGGCAATGCCGGACTGTTCTCTAATGCCACGGAAGTGGCGCGCATCTATCAGATGTTGCTGAATGGAGGTGAATTGGATGGCAAACGTTATCTGAGTCCGGAAACTTGCCGTGTCTTTACTACTACCGTTTCCCGTATCAGCCGTCGTGGTCTTGGTTTCGATAAGCCCGACCGGCAGAATCCGGCAAAGAGCCCGTGTGCAGTCGCTGCTCCGGCCACTGTCTACGGACATACCGGCTTCACAGGTACTTGTGCTTGGGTGGACCCGACGAATGGTCTTGTTTATGTCTTTCTTTGTAATCGCATTTATCCCGATGTATGGAATACGAAGCTGATGAAGTTGGATATCCGTACACGGATACAGGAGGTGATATACCAGGCGTTGAGGTAGTTACGAGCTACAAGCTACAAGCTACGAGTGCTGCGCTATTACGCCGAAAGGCACTCGTAGCTCGTAACTTGTAGCTCGTAACTAATACAAACGAAGGGAATAGTCCCCCGCTCACGCGGCCGGCTATTCCCTTTTTTTACACGTCTTGAAACAATCAATTAATACCAGTCAAACTTATATCTGTGCTATAATGCAAATTATGTTAGAATGCAATACCCAGACGCAGACCGAAATTGCTCAAACCGTCTACACTGTAAGTGAACAAATCACCCTTGTTGGTACCGTAGCTGTAATAAGCTGCGATGTGCAGACCCGGTCCGTAAGCCCATGGATAGATATTGAGGCCGATTTCCGGTGATACGTAGAAGCCCCATGTGCTCTTGTTAGCCTCGTAAACGTTGAAAGTAGATTTGATTTCAGCGTACTGAGGGCCGACTTTCAAACCGAAGTAAGGCTGGAAAGCTCCGCCACGGTCGAAAGTGTAACGTCCGGCAAGACCGAAAGGCAACTGGAACAGCGTGTGCTGTTGGTCGGTATTGATGCTACCGCCTTCACCTACGGGTAGTGTCTGGCGTCCGAAGTATTCGTGGTTGCTGTGGTAAGCCAAGAAAGCACCGAGTGCAATGTTCGGGGTTACGTAATAACCACCTTCAAAACTCATACCCCATCCGCTGGCTTTGTCAGCGAAGTGGTTGCTCAGGGGAAAGTTGAACTGCCAATCGATATTGGCATAACCGTTATCGGTCATTTGTGCCTTTGCCGGCATGGCGAAGACGAGAGCCAGGGCGGCAACTGCCAGTACTCTCATGGAAATATATTTTATTGTTTTCATATTTGTTATTGTTTTTAAGTTACGGGATAGTCCGCTTCCGGACCATCTTCTACTAACTACTTAACTACTAGCTACTAATTACTTATTAGTCAGATATGAGGATTGAGTGAAAGCCTGGTTTACACCTTCAACCGCCAACTTCGCATTGACAGAGCTGGAACCGCTGAGCAATCCGCTCATATAGCTTGTCCAGAGTACGGGCAGTTTTTCTTTTTCGCCTTGAGTGGCTTCCAGATTGAGGAGTTCGGTAATGAATGAACCGGTGCTATAAGTATAGGTTACGGCATACGGGTAGTACCATCCGCCCCAGTTACCCCAGTAAGGTGCATCCCAATATCCTGGGTAGTTCCACCACCATTCGGGGCGTCCATAGTCATTAAAGTAGTAAGTGCTCTTGATGTAGCTGACCTGTAAACCGAGGTTGGCTTCGTCACGGTCATCAACGCGGACATAACCACGATTGCTCATGTTGGTTGCATAGGCTTGCAGAATTTCTTGAGCGTTATCATCTTTCCAGTACTCAGCTTCTTTCTTGTCGCCGATGATGAGGATACTGTCCGGCATGTAGTACGTTTGGAAAGCTTTGAAGTCAGCTTTCGCGTCATAGTTGGTATAAACCAGATACTTGTTGTCCAGCTTATCCGTGTCAGGGTCTTTTTCGCAGGCTGCGAAAGTCAAGACCACCAATAATAGGGGAATTAATTTCTTCATACTTCTTATAATGTTTAGGTTAAATATAAAAATCCTGCCCTGGTACCTCAGGCTTTTGGTACATGAACAAGATAAAAAATAAAAGGTTCAGAAGAAGGTATGTTAAATTTGTGTTTTTTGGTGGGAAAGTACTGCTTCGTTTGAGCTTAGATGTATATTGAATCGTGGACACAGGTATCTGAACCTTGCCTTAGTAGGGTGCTTTTGATAAAAGATAGATGTGTGTAGTGTACTGAATAAGTTGACACTTCTAAAATTAGAAATTCATATGGAAGCAT
>NZ_CAJLKP010000124.1 GCF_905207245.1 uncultured Bacteroides sp.
TTAGAAATTAAGTTCGTTTTCATAATCGTTATTTTTTTATTGTTATTACTTCTTGATTTTTAAAAGGAAGTTTTTGTCAACCGCCTTCGACTATATATAGTCAATTGCCGTGCCAAAGCAATAAGATACTGATTATCAACGATTATACTTTTTCAGAGAGTGTTCGTAAACGGACAAGTGTCCGCACAAAAGCGGACAAACAAGAACAAATAGATTCAAAGTATAACAGATTTGTATGCCTTAAAGTACTATAATAGCAAA
This sequence comes from uncultured Bacteroides sp., assembly GCF_905207245.1. Lineage (GTDB taxonomy): Bacteria > Bacteroidota > Bacteroidia > Bacteroidales > Bacteroidaceae > Bacteroides. The sequence goes on from NZ_CAJLKP010000124.1 coordinate 262, forward strand.
CAAAGTATTACTTTTACCTCATAATAATAAAAATTATGACTAAAGAAGAACTACTACATAAACTCACTGACATTGAATGGAATGATTTTGAAGTAAAATCCGCTCAAACCGAACTTCCCAAGAATATTTGGGAAACTGTATCTGCTTTTGCCAACACTTCCGGCGGATGGATAGTGCTTGGAATAGAAGAAAATAGAAAAAATGGAATAAGCCAATACCAAATATCAGGAGTAAAGAAACCTGAAAAACAGGAACAAGATTTTATAGGCACACTTCGTTCGCAGACAAAGTTTAACCTTCCAATTCCTGTACAAGCCGAAAAATACATTATTGACGGAGTTGATGTACTTGCATTTTACATCCCTTCATCTCCCATCAAACCTGTATATTTTAATAATAACCTAAGCAATACTTTTATACGTACCGGAAGTGGAGATCAACGAGCAACTGAGATGGAAATCCTTGCCATCCAGCGAGATCAAGCCTTTGGTAGTCGCTCCGAACAAATCATACCCAATACAACACTTGAGGATCTTAATCCTTCATCACTTCAGACTTTTCGTCGCCGCATCCAAGAATTCAATAATGAATTTGCTTATAACAACCTTGACGATAAGACTTTTTGCCAAAAAACAGGGATTACTTATAATAATCAACTCACTTACGGTAGTCTTCTTATGTTAGGAAAAAGAGATGTGGTTCAAAGTATTATTCACAATTTTTGGATAGATTATATTGAAATTCCCGGTACTTCTTATCAAGATGCCCCCACTCGATATACTTATCGTATGCCGGAACAGGAGAATATTTGGGAATACTACCAAGTCTTAATACAACGCTTACGTTTATATGTTGATGCCCCCTTCAGTACAGGACCTGACGGGTTTTCACCAGATGACAATTCCCAACTTTATGCCCTCCGGGAAGGTTTGGTCAATTTATTGGCACATGCCGATTATTTTAGCCCTATGCATTCGACTATTCGTGTATTTGATAATCGCATAGAATTCCAAAACCCCGGTCGTTTCTATATTGATCTCAATCGCCTCAAAGAGCAAATAATCTCAATGCCACGCAATCCCAACATTATCAAACTTTTCCGCTATGCCAAGCTCTCTGAAAATGCAGGCTATGGAATAGACAAAATACTCAAATGGGAATTGCTTACAGGCCAAAAGGTAAGTTTCGCAACAGATATGGTCTGCTCTATGGTAACTTACTTCCGTCCTATACAAAGCGGGAAAACAGCCGAACAAAGCGAACAAACAACCGAACAAAGCGAACAAACAACCGAAAAGAATGAATATTTGCAAATTCTCAATCTAATGAAAGAAAATCCCTCTATTACCCGGAAGGAGATTTCCGAAAAACTTGGTCTTTCAGAATCTGCAATTCAAAGACGCATAACTTACCTAACCAATAATGAAATGCTTTCCCGCATCGGAGGAAGGTATAGCGGAGTCTGGAAAGTGCTAAAAGAAATACCATAATAATAGAACGGGCTAACAGGAAATAGAAAAGAACTATTTATACCCGATATGGTATAAATAACAATATAATTATTATATTTGTACCCAAACGGGTATAATATGGAATATATGACTTTAGCAAAATACGTAAAAGAGATACGCAAGCAACATGAACTTACACAAGTTGACTTATCAGAAAAGTCCGGCGTAGGCCTCCGCTTTATCCGCGAATTAGAGCAGGGTAAGCAGACCTTAAGATTGGATAAAGTAAATCAGGTATTAAATCTTTTTGGAATGGAAGTAGGCGCTGTTCCAATACCCCAAAACACTGAATTATGAAACAAGCATTAGTTTATCTACGCGATTATAAAGCCGGAACATTGACAGAAGATGAAAACGGATATACATTTCTGTACGACAGAGACTTCTTGCAATCTACTCATGCAGAAGCAATCAGCCTGACTATGCCGCTAACTGATAAGTCTTATAAACAATAAATTATCCATTATAAAGTGAGGGAAGCCCCAATAACTTCCCTCATACCACATATCGGCCTGATATACCTACCTCTACCCGATTCTCCCCTTACTTCAAGAGGGCATCAATCTTTGCTGCTGTCTTCGGATAACTGGGTCTTAATGCAGTGCCATAATCCACTATAACCCCATCATGGTTAATCAGAAGGAATTGCGGTATGCTGTTCATGCCCCAATGCTTCATGATGCGGTGATAGTCATCGGAGGTCGCCCAATCTTCCGAATAGACGCATTCAATATTCTTCCCCTGTAGAGAAAAGCGTTCCAGAACCTTATGGTATGCCTCCCTGTCTCTACTTCCACAGATACTCACCATTACCACATCATTGAGAGAATACCGTTTCCGCAATTCCTTCAAAGGCTCCATTTCTGCCAGACAAGGGGGACAAATCACTCCCCAGAAATCAACATAAATCACCTTGCCTGCATACTTTTCCAGAAGATTATATACAGGAATCATAAACGGCATGTCCTTCCTGGCAGCCGCCTCATCAGCATTATTGCCATAGAGCATATGGTGGGATACCTTTTCGGGAGCTTTCAGATAATCTACTTTATCCTCATATAATTCAAGTATGGGTTGCCTCAAATGGGGAGCCTGCACTATAGAGTCGAACTGAAGCCTGTAATCAGCCAGACAAAGCGTATCGTTGTGGCATAAAGGAACGGCCACGTGTTGGAGATATAAATAGGGCAGGATAGCATTATCCTTGCAATCCTTAATAAGATCTGCTAACTCAAAATCGCTATATTTTTTTCTGGTGTGATTGTAATAGAGGAAAAAATTCACCGTTTCAGCAAGCGGAAACAGACCGGCAAAAACGGTTTTCCCCGAAAAGAGAGGGTTAAGTTTTAACAACAATGCCATATACAGACTAACGTCCTTACCCTCCGACGCCTGTGACGCAGCATATCTAAAGAGTGCATTATAATAATCTATCCACAGCAAATCTGCCGTATATTCTTCAACCTCAGCACCCGGAGAATGTTCCTTCAGGAAGTCGGCACGACGTTCCCAACGGCTGGTATGCTCTTCTCCCAATTCCTTCTCAAATTCTTCGAAAGTACTCCTTGGATTACAATAATAAGGGCCACGATAATATCCACCTAAAGTGAAAAGAGCCATATATTGATTCAGTGTACCGGAAGTTCCCGTAATCTTGGGAGACAGCAAATCACTGAAGTCAATCTCTACAAACAGGCTATCACCCGGATGTACAAACAAGTGCTCCGCATAATTGCGAAGAACAACTTCACGAACGGGAGCGTAAGGACTAAAACGGAAACTAAAAGTACCGTCATCCGCTATGGGAGAAGTGTAAACAGTCTCCATCTCAGACAGATAAGGTATCACAAGCGTCACTTCCTTTTCCTTCGGATAGACCTCCCTATTCAAGACACGGCCCGAGATTACCACCTCTTTTGCCAAATCCTCATTATCCCCCTGAGCTTTACAGCTAAGGAAAGATAAAAAAGCAATCAGTAAGCATAGATGCTTCATACGCATTTTATGATTAATAAATGAATAATAATTTCAACGAACCGTTACAGACAGACTCTTTATATGTCCGCCAAACTCGGGTGCATAAGCCGATTGCACGGTGGCAATACCGGTCTGGTAAGTTCCCGGACGGTCTATATAGACTTTGTACTCTATCTGAACAATGCCCTTCCTCAGTTTATCAATAAAGAATTCGGCAGAAGCATCACGCATCACCTGATAATAGCCGATAGCATCGGAATGGCGATATCCCGACAACGCCTCCTTTGGCTCCATGCAAGCGGCACGCGTATCTTTTATCTGAATGAAATCCATATCCCGGTCTGCTTTCACTGTCAGCCGGACGGTAAGTTCGTCTCCCACATGCAAATCTGTTTTTGAAGAAACTTCCTTGCCATCTCTATAATAAGTACGGGTGATTTTCAAACCGTTACCTTTTGCAGATTGCAATTGATCCATATCTTCCAGATATTGGGCATATACAGCCCCCCAGCCTATCCCTGCACCCGTGTGCGCTATTTCTATTTGCCGGGTTTCAGCCTTATCACCGGAGAACGAACGGCGGACATAACCTAATGCATCATCGGGAGTCACCACTTCTGTTCCGGCTATTTCCGCTTTCATAGCGCTGCTCTCTGCTAACTGATTATCATCTCCACCCAGGAAAGCATATACGGCATCGGCAGTAGCTACCGGATTGTCCCAGGCCTGCACTTGCTTCTGTTTAAGCAACCATTGCTTCATTTCGGCAACCGCCAACGGTTCTTTCAGAATGCCGGACAGGACTTCGATGGCGACCACCTGCGTCGGAATTCTATAACTGTTCCGGGAGTAGCGAGCTTTCGGAGTATCGAAATAACGTCCCATCCCGGGTGTGGTAACGGAATATTCCAGAATGGAGCGGGCAAGTTCATTCGCTTTGGTCGTTTTACCTGCTTTATGCAGTAGGGTAGCGATAAGCGCCCTGTCATAAATGGCATCAGCCGGAGGGGCTGCTTCCAGTTTGCCAATCATATACGAGTAGGCTGTTTTATCGGCCCGCTTCGCAACTTGCGCATCCAAAGCACAGATATACAGGTAATGCAGGGATTGCTCGCCGGGCAATCTATCCTTATCGCCCTTCTTTTCACTTTCCTTCATCTGTCTGTATTCATCCAGCCATTGGCTATGGAGATAATTCACCGCCTTTTCGTACATTCCCTGTAGCGGAGCAACAGACGCGCCCATCGTCCGGAGCCGTGCCAGCATTTCTACAATCCGAGTGGTGACGTAGCGGTTGCCCGACATCCCTTTATACCAACTCCAGGAGCCGTCGGGGAGTTGCAATGCTTCCAGACGGGATGCTGCAACCTGATTACGGTTGCCCATTGTGTTCAGGTCGAACAGAAGCGCTATGCTTCTTTTCTGCTCCGTCTCGTTGAGGGCATCCGCCAGCCAGGGAGTTTCTTTAAGCAGCAGGTCTTTCAGGTCTTCTTTATCACTGAGATTGCCTGATGATGAACCGCCCTGCGCTTTCCAGCTTTCGAACACCTGCCGGATGCGGGGATGGGCATTGATAATGGTTGTGGATAGTGAATTGGCATAGTAAGCACTTGCCCACGACAAGGCATCTTCATTCAAAGGATTACCAATGACGGGCAAAGCCTGTATAGCATACCAATCGGGATTGGCAGTCAGTTCCACCGTCAGGCATTTATTGGTGGCGGTTTTGCTTCCGTCATTAAACAAGCCGTCCAATGCAACCGATTTACTTTCCGCACCGTTCAATTGCACGGGTATTGCCTCAGTCACCCATTGTTTATCAGACAGAACCGGAAGATAATGCTGCTCGCCATCACTGAAATTGCCTCCCTCGGCAATAATCCGGCAAATCCAGACCGTAGTTTCATCCGGGGTTTCCAAATCAAAAGATACGGAAACGGTTGCTCCGGCAGCCGCACTGAATTCGTGTTCGCAGGTTGACAGAACCCGGTTTGTTTGCGGGTCAACCAGTTCCATTCGGGCTGTTCCCCGGATGTTTTCTTCCGACAGGTTGATTATTCCTGTACTGATGACCGGTTTATCGTTCACACGGATAAAACGGGGCATATTGGGTTGCACCATAAACGGCTTGACGGCTTTTGCCCGGGCTGTTATCTGTCCGTAATCCATACCCCGGGTATGGGCAAGCCCCATGAACTTCCATTCGGTCAGGCTTTCGGGCAAAGTGAAAGACAGGCTTACGACTCCATTCGTATCCGTACGGAGGGCGGGATAGAAGAAGGCTGTTTCTGCAAAGTTTTGCCGGAGAGGAACGTATGGAGAACCATCGTCCAATGCCACAGCGTCAGAGCATTCAAACACCGCTTCAACGGAATTTCCGTCTTCCACTTCAAAACCGTCATCCGGCGGGGTTTCAGCATCAAGGCTGATAGCTGCGGACTTCATCATCCTGCTATCCTGCTTTACACGGAAACCGCCCTCAGGACGCGGAACCCGCCAGAAAGGAGTATTCAGGGTGCTATACACATCCCACCAACGTAGGCCGCGCAGAGTGCTGCCCGCATAGGGGAAGTTGCTGTACATCCAGATGGAATGACCTGAGAATATCAGGTTGGCACGGACACCGGGAGTGGAACGGGGAAAGTTCAGGTTGAAAGCCCAGTCATTGACGTACAGTTTATCGAGGGAAGCGTCATAAAGAGTGGCAAGCAATTGCGCATCGGCCGCTTTCTTGTCGGGATGCGTGATTTGGAGCTGCCATTCTTCCTTTCCTCCCGGTTGCAGCTTATCACGGAAAGTAATCCATTTCAGTTGCAGACTCTTATCCGGGCGGGGACGGGATATCTGCACTTGCTTGGTGTATAGTTTGCCCTCGCGCATAAAGGCGAAGTTCACGGTGATGCCGTCTCCATATTCCGGTTTATAGGGATAGGTGAACTGCCGGATTTCATTATTGAGAACCATCCGTTTGGATTCAATGCGCTTGTCGCCACAGAAGACATCGTACAACAGATAGACATCTTTCTCACTGCTGCCCACATACAGGCTGACGGGATACCCGTCATTAAATTCTGTCCCGTCCTGATAGAACCACTCCGGTGAATGTACCGGCAGGTGACGGTCTGCCAACGAAAAGAGAATGAAATCCTGCCGTGCCGTGCAGGTTCTTCCCTGCCCGTCGAGGGCTGACACTTCCATAGTGTAACGTCCCGGAGCAAGGGCCAGTATATCGTCGGGAACAAAAGAGCGGCGGGTTTCTACTGTGCGGCAGCATACCTCATTGGTTTTGTTTCCTTTTTCGTCCAAAGCATACACCACGCAAGTGGCTTGAAGCGTTACGGGCTGCCGGTTTAGATTCATAGCCAAAACCTGTATGGTTTCCCGTTTCTCGCGCGCCACCTTTGGGCGCAGACCTTTAATCTGTAAGGCTACGGACTGTTGCCCTACAGGTAACGACAAAGTACCGCTTTCCACCTCTCCGGTCAGGTTGATGACCTCAGCCGTAATTTTGTAGGTGTAGTAACGCCCCGGTCGGTCGGGCTTGAAATCATCCGGTTTGCGCAGAAAGACCGGGAAGCGGAAGTTACCGGCTGCATCAGTCTGCACTTCACCTACTGCCAGAACAGTTTCATGGTCCGAAATCCTCCAGAATTCATTCTCCGAACGGGTGAGTTTATAATTGAGTCTGCACAATCCTACCGGAACGCCTGCAAATGTTTTTGCTTCGCCGCTAACTAATACGGTATCTCCCACGTTATAAGTGGCCTGATAAGGATGGAAGACTACATCAAACGTCGGACGCTTGTATTCATCCACACGGATATAACGGTTTTCACCGCTTTCTACCGACAGTTCAAACTCTCCCGGGAGAAGTGTTTCGGGAAGCACGAAGTCGCCGTAAAAAGCCCCGAATTCGTCTGTAGCAAGAGATAGTTTGCCAATCTCCTGCCGGTTGGCATCCCGCAGCACTAACTCCTTGCGGACTCTTGAGAAGATGCGTATCGAATCGCCCGATTGCTCATACGCTATTCCCGAAACATGCACCACCTGCCCGGGACGGTACAAAGCCCGGTCGGTGAAGAGGGAAACATGCTTTTCCCACTTCCGGGAGGCAGGCACATGATATCCCGCACCCGAAAAACCGGCATAGCTGATTTCCATATAGTCGGCACCCGGCTTACGGACGTTTATTCCCAGCCAGTTTCTTTCATCGGGCGGGGTAAGGGTAACAGTTCCTTTGCTGTCTGTAGGATAAGCCTTCAGCAAACGATAACCTTCTCCCTGCGACACACGGTAATACGCTACTTCCGTGCCTGCCACCGGATGTCCCGTCAGGCGGTCGATGATATTGATTTCCTGTTTTCCGCCGGGCAATCCCAAGGATATGGCTTGCAGGGAGGAAACATAAGCTTTTCCATAAGCTGTATACTTGCGATAGGCGTCGGGGATAGATTTTAATATATAAATGCCTTCGGTGGGAAATTTGTAATGCAGCAAGGTATCTGTTTCCATATAATCGGGGGTGGCTGCCAGTTGATAATGGCGGGTGCCGACCAATTTACCGTATTGACTTACGGTGGAAGCAGTTATTTCCCTTTCCAGGATATTACTTGTGACGGGCAGGTTCATCCGGTAAAGTTCTATGGTCAGCCCGGTCAGATTGCGGTATTTTACTTTCAAATCCACTTCCCTTGCCGGATAAGCAAAGGGAATTTCTACCATCAGCCGGGGAGTGAGCACTTCTGCCACTTGTTCTTTCAAATCATTGGCAGAGGGTGATTGGGGATATTTTTTTAGTCCGGTTTGGGCGGCATGCAATTTGGCGGTATAATCCTGCATCCTATCGTAGCGTTCTGCCAGTTGGCAATATACCTCTCCGCAAAGTGGAGAAGCGGAGAACTCTTCGGCCCATTGTTTCAGGAGGGCTATTACTTGTTCGTCGGTCAGCCTCAACTTTTCATTTACACCGCCGCGACTGATGTCATTCCCTTGGTAATTCAGTTTATCGAGCATTAGCAATAGGCGGGCATCCGTCATGCCTTGCTGTTGGTAAAAGTCAATCAGCCCGTCATAAGTGGACAATATCTCGGTTTGCGTTTTTTCGGCTAATACGGGATTAACAATGAAATAGCCGTTCAGCCGTGAGATGGCCTGCCGGGCAAGCAACTGATACATATTGTTGCCACAGTACTTCTCGCTCAGTTCTTTGCTGACAGTCATCGGGCGGTAATCCGCAGCAGACTTCCGGGAAAGTATATCTTTATCTTGCAGTGAAAGGCGGAAATAAGTGATAGCAGCGTCTATGGCAGCTTCATCTCTCTTGCCAGTATCAAGGAGATAATATCCCAGCAGATGATTCAGTATAGCTTTATACACCGAATCTTTTTCTTCCGCCACCCAGGTTTTCAGTCCGGATAATTCACGGTCCAGACTATCGGGAGTGATGTCGATAGATAAGGATGCCTTTGTCAGATGGGCTTTCATCATTTGAGGCATGTTCTTTTCCTGCTTGGCGTGCTCGTAAATCTTTTGCAATTCTTTGATTGCAGATTCAGGCAACTGCTTTTGTTCCAGAGCTTCAACCTGTTTCCACATTTGTTCGTACGACTGAGCGGAAACCCGAAGCGGCAGGCAGATAAGAATACTTATGATGCCAGCCCAATAAAACATATTTTTCATCTGTGTTTTGATTAATGTCCGACAATTAACAGGTTCATTCACAAAGATATATTTTTTATCCGTAGGGTAGTAAAGCTGTTCAGACTTAATAACATAACAAATGCCAATAACAAAAGAAACCGGCTATCGGGAAACGCCTCATTCCCAATAGCCGGTTTACCCGAGAAAACTATTCGCTTTTATTTTGTACTTGCTAACATTAAAGTAACATTATCATCATTCAGTTCATAAACAGTTTTTTCAACATTGCTGTTGTAAGCGTTGCTCTTGGAGTTCCAACGGGCGTAGCTCACTTCAATTTCATGATTATTATACTCCATATTCATTTTGAAGTAAGGAACCCAGGCTTCTTTTACGCTGTCCCACTTGGAAGCTTCCTTGCTGGTTACGCGGTTTTCGTTATCGTAAGTATACGTGTAGCGGAGGTGGCGGAACAAGCGACCGTCTTCGTTCTTGAAGAT
>NZ_CAJLKP010000125.1 GCF_905207245.1 uncultured Bacteroides sp.
CGACTCGCCGATCTCGGCAAGATGCGGCTCTAGAGTCCCCGTCAGCAGCATCCCTGTGTAGATCCCATCCATATGTGTGCGCAGATACCGCCTCCGCGCTGCTGCAAATCTGTTTTCCATGCCGCGCCTCCTTCATATACGCATTGTTTTTGGTTTCCCTTCGCGTATATGATAGCCCGGCGCTACACTAGAGTCCAATGTGCAATAATCGGATTTGCAGTCTTGACAACGGGATATATTTATTTTGCACCGGCTATTGATTTGTGCGTTTTTGTGAGTATAATAGATATTGAAATGTGTTTGTCACGAGATGTGCAACCAGTTGAATTATGTGTTTCCCGGCGCGTTGATTATGCTGAAAAGTGCGGAGGTGCGCTATGTTATATCGGAAAATTCAGCCGTATATCGAAAGCTACTTGAAGTCAGACTCTAACAAAGTGCTGATTATCGACGGGGCGCGGCAGATCGGAAAGACCTTTATCATCCGCTACGTCGGGCAGCAGTTCTTTGAGAACTATATCGAGCTGAACTTTGCGGAGGATTATAACGGTCCACGGCTGTTTGAGCAGGTCCGCACCGTCAAGGACTTCTATTTCCAAGTCAGTACCATCGCCGGCGAGCGAATGGGAGAGAAGAAAAACACGCTGATTTTCCTTGATGAGATCCAGGCATATCCGCACCTGCTGACCATGCTCAAGTTTTTAAAGCAGGACGACAGGTTTACCTATATCGCCAGCGGGTCGCTGCTCGGTGTGACCTTGAAGAAGACCACCTCGATCCCCATCGGAAGCATTGAAGTAAAGCGCATGTTCCCGCTGGATTTTGAGGAGTTTCTGCTGGCAAACGGGTTTAATCAGTTCGCCATCGATATGATGCATGAGAAGTTCCTTGCCGGTGAGAGCCTGGATGCAGCTATGCACGGGAAGGTGATGGACCTCTTCAAGAAATATCTGTTGATTGGCGGGCTGCCCGACGCCGTGAACTCCTTTATTGCAGACACCAACATCGTAAAGGTCAGGACGATCCATCGGGATATCCGCGCGTTCTATGCTGATGACGCATCGAAGTACGAGGCGGACAATAACAAGAAGCTGAAGATCCGCAGGATCTACGATATGATCCCCTCCAATCTGGAGAGCAAGAAGAAACGGGTGGTCTTTCAGGATATCGAGGACAAGCGAGGCAAGCGTTTTTCCGACTATCAGGATGAGTTTGAATATCTGATCTCCGCGGGAATCGCCCTGGACGTCAACGCGATCACTACCCCAGTCTTTCCCCTAACACAGTCTGTCGGCAAAAACCTGCTCAAGCTCTATTTGAACGACGTAGGCCTTTTGACGGACGTTTTGTACGGCAGCAATATACGTGCGATCCTGGACGATGAGACGGGGATCAATCTCGGCTCTGTGTATGAAAGCGTGGTGGCCCAGGAGCTGGCCGCGCACGGCTACAAGCTGTTCTATTACGATAACCGCAGCAAGGGCGAGGTGGATTATCTGATCGACGATTACGACAGCCTCTCCGCCATCCCCATCGAGGTCAAATCCGGCAAGGACTACACCGTCCACAGCGCGCTGAGCACTTTTATAAAGAACGACGATTATCACGTGAAAAAGGCCTTCGTCCTGTCCAACGCCCGCGAGATCACGATGAACGGCAAGATCACGTATCTGCCGATTTATGATGTGATGTTCTTTGGGGTGGGGGAATCGTCAAATACGCCCATTTAAACTAAATCAAATCAAAATCAAACGGACAACATGGAGGAAACATAGATGGCGGATATCAGAAATGACCGGGAGCGTGAAGAACTCCACAAAGCAATATGGAGCATTGCTGACGATCTTCGTGGCAGTGTGGACGGCTGGGACTTCAAGCAGTATGTGCTTGGCGTTATGTTCTACCGTTACATATCCGAAAACCTTACCAACTATATCAATGAAGGTGAGCATGCTGCCGGTGATGCTCAGTTTGATTATGCCAAAATGAAAGACTCAGACGCCGAAGGAGCCCGTGCCGGTTTGGTACAGGAAAAGGGCTTCTTCATTCTGCCGTCTGAGCTTTTTTGCAACGTTCGAGCAAGAGCAACAGATGACGAAAACCTCAACGAAACGCTGGAGCGGGTTTTCAACAACATCGAGGATTCCGCCAAAGGAAGCGAGAGCGAAGACGATTTTGCCGGTTTGTTCGATGATCTGGACGTGAATTCCAACAAACTGGGCGCCACCGTTGCCAAGCGTAATGAAAAGCTGGTTAAGCTCCTAAACGGTGTCGCCGATATGAAGCTGCGCTATAAGGACAACACAATCGACGCTTTCGGTGACGCCTACGAATATCTCATGAGCATGTACGCCTCCAACGCAGGAAAATCCGGGGGCGAGTTCTTCACACCGCAGGAGGTCTCCGAGCTTCTGACCCGTATCGCTGTCGTGGGGAAAACAGAGGTCAATAAGGTCTACGACCCCGCCTGCGGTTCCGGTTCGCTGCTTCTCAAAGCGGCAAGAATTCTCGGTAAAGAGAATATCAGGCAGGGCTTCTTTGGGCAGGAGATTAACCTGACCACCTATAACCTCTGCCGCATCAATATGTTCCTCCATGATATTGGCTACGACAAGTTCAATATTGCCAATGAGGACACGCTCATCAGCCCCCAGCACTGGGACGATGAGCCCTTTGAAGTCATCGTTTCCAATCCGCCCTACTCCATCAAATGGGCGGGAGACGAGAATCCGCTGCTGATCAACGATCCCCGTTTCTCACCGGCAGGTGTTCTGGCGCCGAAATCCAAGGCAGACCTTGCCTTTATCATGCACAGCCTTTCATGGCTCGCTACCAACGGCACTGCGGCTATCGTCTGCTTCCCCGGTATCATGTATCGTGGCGGGGCCGAAAAGAAGATCCGCAAGTATCTGGTGGATAACAACTTTATCGACTGCATCATCCAGTTGCCCTCTAACCTGTTCTATGGAACGTCTATCGCCACCTGTATTATGGTACTGAAGAAGAATAAGGCTGATAGTAAGATCCTGTTTATTGAGGCTTCCAAGGAGTGCAAGAAGGTTACAAACAACAATCAGCTTGAAGACAAGAATATCGATACAATCGTGGACGAATTCGCATCTCGCACAGAGATAGAACATTTTGCTCATCTGGCTTCATACGAGGAAATTGTCGATAACGACTACAATTTGTCAGTTTCATCGTATGTGGAAGCGGAGGACACTCGTGAAGAAGTAGATATAGCTGAACTCAATGCTAAAATTGCAGATATTGTTGAGAAGGAAAACGCTTTACGTGCAGAAATTGATCGGATTATTGCAGAAATAGAGGGATAAGATATGCGGCTATCAAGTGTTTTATCCAAGCCTCCTAAACCGCTTTTCGAACCAGTTGACGGCTTTCTGATGGGTAAGCAAGGAAATTTGGGGCAGAAAGTGGACCTCGACGTTGGGACTGTTGCATTGAATTACTACTGTGAAACATGCGATGATCTACGAACGTTCTATTCAAAAGGAAAACTAACCTGTATCTTTGTAAACAAGAACATGGTAAGCATAGATTGTGTCCTTGCTTGCGCATGTGGTTCCACGGTTGAGGTATGGTTTGTAATTGAAAGTGAAAACGATATTACATCGTTGAGCCCAAAGGTACGGATTTTGAAACGTAGCGAACGATTGTCAGAAAGCGTAAGGCTCAATACTACCCGTTATGGGGACTTCGACTATCTATTAGACAAAGCGGAACAGGCATATCGTGAGAATTTGGGCGCAGGTTCTATTGTGTATCTGCGAAAGATTTTTGAGATGGTCACAGTTCAAGCGGCTATTTCAACGGGAATAGATTTTCCGAAGTATGAGGGCGGTAATCCTAAAAACTTTTCTGCTCTTCTGGAGGCCGTCGATGCTAAAAGCTCCATTATTCCGCCTGAGTTTTCAAAAGACGGCAAACGCCTTTTTAAAGAACTCAGTAATGTTGTCCATGGAGATTTCGATGAAGAACTCGGCTTAAAAAAGTTTGAGCCTCTACATAGGTTAATTATAGGGATTCTCGAAAATGTTCGAAACAAGGCTGCTTTTCATGATGCGAAGATAGCCTTAGGTTGGACCGAAGATGAGGAGAGTGAAGCTGTATGACTAAGCTTGAGCAATTAATTGAAGAATTGTGCCCTAACGGAGTGGAGCATAAAAAGCTCGGGGAGATTGCGACCATTTCAAGGGGCGGAAGTTTTCAAAAGAAGGATTATACAGAGACCGGATTCCCCTGCATACATTATGGGCAAATTTACACGTTCTACAATATGTTTACAGACTCAACTATTTCATTTATCCCTGAGAATGTGTATAAAAAACAAAAGTTTGCCCAGCCGCAGGATATTATTATGGCGGTTACTAGTGAGAACATTGAAGATGTATGTAAGTGTATTTCGTGGCTGGGGAATACCCCAGTAGCGGTAAGCGGTCACACGGCCATTATCCATCACAACCAGAACTCTAAATACTTATCCTACTTTTTTCACACATCAATGTTTTTTTCGCAAAAGAAAAAGATTGCCCATGGAACAAAAGTCGTAGAAGTAACTCCGGATAAATTAAAGGATATTATTGTCCCTGTACCGCCCATAGAGGTACAGGCTGAAATTGTCAAGATTCTTGACAATTTCACGGAGCTTACAGCGGAGCTTACAGCGGAGCTTACAGCGGAGCTTACAGCGAGGCAAAAACAGTATGAATATTATCGAGATCTCCTCTTGACCTTCTCCGATGTGGATGATTCACAGAATGTTCATGTAGAGAGAGAGAGAGAGAGAGACGGAGCCGGGCGGTCAGATGGCTGACGCTGAATGATGTGATCCTTTCTCTCAATACTGGACTTAATCCCAGACAGTTTTTCAGGCTGAACACGGATGATGCTGAGAACTATTACATCACGATTCGTGAGATCCATGGCGGGTAGAATCGTGCCATCCGAGAAAACTGATAGGATTAACGATGAAGCGCTTTGTCTTTGTAATAATCGTTCCAATTTGGAAGTTGGCGATGTCCTTTTTTCTGGGACAGGAACTATTGGGGAAACCGCTGTTATTACGGAAGAACCTTCAAACTGGAATATCAAGGAGGGTGTTTACACCATCAAGCCGGATCAGACCAGAATAGTTCCTCAGTTTTTGAGGTATCTCTTGACGTCGGAACAGATGAAAACCGCCTACATGAAAAAAGTGGCTGGAGGAACCGTCAAGAGCATTCCAATGGCAGAAATGCGGAAACTATTAATTCCTGTTCCGTCAATAGATGAGCAAAAAAGGATTGTTCTTTTGCTAAGTCGCTTTGACACCCTCTGCAATGATCTCAAAGAAGGACTTCCCGCCGAAATCGAAGCTCGACAGAGGCAATATGAATACTACAGAGATAGGTTGTTAACATTTAAGGAGGCAGTATAGTGGACCCCCAGGAATACATTCAGCATTGGAATTATTATTGCTCATTAGCCGCAAGGTTTGATGGAACCAAGGACTATTTGTACCATGGATTTTGTCAAAACGAAGACGGTAGGTCTCTAATGATTCATGGTGATGTTTATTCTGATATTTTTAAGCAGATTATCATTCTATCTGCGTCTGAATTTGAAATCATAGCTAAAGCAATTTGCCAAGCCAACGGGGAAAAGGCGAGGAATATCAAAAGCATTACAAATATCCTTCTAAAACACTTTCCTAATTTACCAAAGACTGAAATCATGACGCCATTCTGTACAGCAACACCTCTGCAGGATTGGCGTGTTGAAGAAGACAAGGTGTTTGGTTTGGATTGGTGGAAAGCATACAATCCGCTCAAGCATAATGAGACTGATTCATATAGGAAGGCGACGTTGGAAAATGCTTTCTTGTCTGTTGCAACGCTTTATATTTTGAATCTATATTTGATGTACCTTCTTTTTGGTTCGTTAGCCATGGCGTACAACCTACCGCCAGTTTATTTTAGAAGTAAGTATACTGCCTATTCAGTCAATTCCGGAGAAGGTTCCCTTCCGGATTGGGGAAATAAATCACCGTTTGAAAAAGCTGCCGAGAATTATCCTGAATGGTTCAAATTACAATAGCCATATAATATGGAGGCCTTGACCATGTCGTATTTTAACATTGTTGCTGAAACAAACGAGAATACAGTTGTTACGGAGTATACACCTGTAACCAAACGTTCCGATGCCTATCAGAGCGAGGCGGCTTTGGAGGCGGAGTTTATCCGTCTGCTTACAGAACAGGGATATGAATATCTTCCTATCCACAGCGAGGAGGACTTGGTACTCAATCTGCGCCGGCAGCTGGAAAAGCTCAACAACTATGTTTTCTCGGACAGTGAGTGGAAACAGTTCTTTTCGGACTGTGTTGCCAACAAAAATGAAGGCATCGCAGAGAAGACCCGCAAGATCCAGGAGGATTACGTGCAGGTCCTTCATCGTGACAATGGTACGACAAAGAACATCTCCCTCATCGATAAGAAGAACGTCCATAACAACAGCGTGCAGGTGATCAATCAGTACGTCATAGGACAGGATGCCGGAGTGAAGCATGATAACCGCTATGACGTGACGGTGTTTGTCAACGGTCTTCCCCTCGTGCATATTGAGCTGAAGCGCCGGGGCGTTGCGATCCGTGAGGCGTTCAATCAGATCAACCGGTATCAAAGGGACAGTTTCTGGGCAGGGAGCGGACTGTATGAGTATGTGCAGATCTTTGTGATCTCCAACGGCACGAATACCAAGTATTACTCCAACTCCACCCGCTATAACGCCATCAAGGACGCATCTTCCAGAAAAGTCAAAAAGGAAAAGACCAGCAACAGCTTTGAGTTTACCTCTTTCTGGGCGGACGCCAACAACCGGGTGATCCCCGACCTGATCGACTTTACCAAAACGTTCTTTGCCAAGCATACGATCCTGAATATCCTGACGAAGTATTGTGTCTTCACTTCGGAAAGCATGCTCATGGTCATGCGTCCTTATCAGATCACGGCCACTGAGCGGATCCTGAACCGCATTGAGATCGCCAATAACTATAAGAAATACGGTTCCATCGCCGGAGGCGGGTATATCTGGCATACTACGGGCTCTGGAAAAACACTGACCAGCTTTAAAACAGCCCGGCTTGCTTCCAATCTGCCGTACATCGACAAGGTGCTTTTTGTCGTTGACCGAAAGGATCTGGATTACCAGACCATGAAAGAATATGACCGTTTTGAAAAGGGAGCAGCCAACAGCAACACGTCAACGGCGGTGCTGAAGCGTCAGCTTGAGGACGACAACTGTCGGATCATCATTACCACCATCCAAAAGCTCTCCACCTTCGTGAACAAGAACAAAGGGCACGAGGTTTATCAAAAGCATATCGTGATTATCTTCGACGAGTGCCACCGCAGTCAGTTTGGTGATATGCACACCGCAATCGTCAAAAACTTTAAGAAGTACCATATCTTTGGCTTCACAGGCACGCCGATTTTTGCGGCCAATACAGGCGCAGTGCGAAATCCGAAAATGTTTACGACGGAACAAACCTTCGGAGATCAACTGCATACTTATACTATCGTCGATGCCATCAACGACAAAAACGTGCTACCCTTCCGAGTGGACTACATTAAAACCATGGATGTGGAGCCGGATATCGACGATAAAGATGTATGGGATATCGACCGTGAAAAGGCATTCATGGCGCCAGAACGCATCGAGTTGGTGACAAAGTATATCCTTGAACACTTCGATCAGAAAACTTATCGGGGAGATAAATCTTATGCCTTTAATGTGCTGACCAATATCTCCGAAGTTGCCTCTGCTAAAAACGGAGCGGTGGAAGAAATCAAGCAGAAGCAGCGTGTCAGCGGTTTCAACTCCATTTTTGCGGTCGCTTCTGTGCCGATGGCAAAACTGTATTATGCGGAGTTCAAGCGTCAGATGGAAGCCGATCCGACCAAAAAACTGCGAATCGCTACCATTTACAGCTACGGAGCAAACGAGGAAGAGACAGACGGGATTCTTGATGAGGAGAACCCCGAGGACACCTCTGCTCTGGATCAGAGTTCTCGTGATTTCCTTGAGGCGGCAATTCGGGACTACAATGAAATGTTCCACACCAACTACAGTACAGATGGCGACAAGTTCCAGAATTATTACAAGGACGTCTCCCTTCGTATGAAGAATAAGGAACTAGATATGCTAATCGTGATCAATATGTTCCTGACTGGATTCGACGCCACCACGCTGAATACCCTGTGGGTGGATAAGAATCTGAAAATGCATGGCCTGATTCAGGCGTTTTCCCGCACGAACCGGATTCTGAACTCGATCAAAACCTTTGGCAATATTGTCTGCTTCCGCAATCTTCAACGTCGTGTGGATGACGCAATCTCGCTGTTCGGCGATAAGAATGCGTCTGGTATCGTGCTTCTCAAGAGCTTTAAGGATTACTACTACGGTTATACCGATGCGAAGGATGTGCTGCATCCCGGTTATGCGGATATGATTGAGGAGTTAACGACCAAATTCCCGCTCTCTGAGCCTCAGATTATCGGGGGGCAAAATCAGAAGAACTTTATCGCTCTGTTCGGTGCTATCCTGCGGATGAGGAATCTCCTTCTGTCCTTCGATGAGTTTGCCGGAAAGGAGATCCTTTCTGAGCGTGACTTGCAGGACTATCTTGGCCGGTATCAGGACCTGCGGGATGAATGGAAGCGTAGACGTGAGGACAAGCAGAAAGAAGATATTACCGATGATATCGTCTTCGAAATTGAACTGATAAAGCAGATCGAAATCAACATCGACTATATCCTGCTGCTGGTCAAAAAGTATCACGATTCTCACTGCGAGGATAAAGAGGTTCTCATTGATATTCGCAAGGCAATGGATGCTAGCCCTGAACTTCGCAGCAAAAAGGCGCTTATTGAAACCTTTATTGCCGGGATTAACGATGTGGACGATGTGCTCACCGAATGGCGGAGCTTCGTTGTCGAGCAGAAAGAAAAAGAACTTGCGTCCATCGTAGCGGAGGAAAACCTCAAGCCGGAGGAAACTCGCAAGTTCGTAGAGAACGCTTTCCGTGACGGTGAAATCAAAACGACGGGCACAGATATCGACAAGCTCATGCCGCCGGTTTCACGCTTCGGAGGCGGCAACCGGGCCGAGAAGAAGCAGACGATCATTGATAAGTTGCTGGCGTTCTTTGAGAAGTACTTTGGGATTGTGTAAAATCAATAATGCATGGAACTTCTCAACCCTTAAAATCACAATAAAGAGGACTCGAGGTGTGCCAATGAACAGAACAAAGCTAGAATCTGCCATATCAGCGTTCGTCAAGAACAAAAAGGCCAACGCCGCCTATTACGACGACAACTGGACCGAACGCAATGAGCGTAAAGCCTATTATCAGTCGTTCACCAAGGACAAGCTGCTGGCAATGACCGAAGAAGATTTCTTTGAGTACATGAGCAGACTTTGGTCGATGGTCATGTGGGGTAATAAAAGATTCGTTGTGGACAAGCTAATTGCCGACAACGGCTTTGATGCGCTCAAAAAGCAGCTGGCGGAATTGCTGTATGGAATCGCGCAATTTGAAAAGCGGTGGAACACTTTTCTGAAATCCGTGAAAGGTATGGGCCCGTCAACGATCAGCGAGCTACTTACCTATACCAATCCGAACGAGTACATCCTTTTCAATAAGACGACGATCCTTTGCTATTCATACCTCGATGTGCCGGATATGCCCAAGTATAACTATCAATATACCGGCAAGAAGTTTGCCGAGGTGTGTGCGATTGCAAAGGAGATCTCCGCTGCACTTAAGGCTGCCGGCGCCGAGGACTATGACCTGCTGGCGGTTGA
>NZ_CAJLKP010000126.1 GCF_905207245.1 uncultured Bacteroides sp.
TAGCCTCCTGACGCAACTCCTCCACACGGGTTTCGGGATCTTTGTATTTGGCATATTTCAGCTCCACGATGTAACTGTGCGTCATATCGGAGTAGATGTCCAGCATGGGACAGAGGAAGATGTCGACGTAGCCCGCTTGGGTGTCCTGTTCGGAGATGGGGCGGTAGAAGCGGTTCTGTGCAGTCATTGCGAGGGTGAAGCCGTGAACGAAGAACTCACCCTTCTGCTTGTCGCGCTGCGAGGCATAGCGTTTCAGACAGTCGGCAATGTAGTCGAAATAAGCTTGCCAATCCCCCCGATAAGCGAGACGGCTTGCCAGTTCGCTCTTCTCGTAACTGCTGAAGCTCAGTTCGGCATCATTGTAAGTATTCAAGAGATAAGTATATAGTTGCTCCTGTACCACCAGGTTGGGAATGGTCAGTTTGGTTTTTCCTTCGTGCGTGCCACTGATGGTGAGCATCCCGAAATAGTAGAGCAGGCTCACGAAGTTGTCCGGATTGGTGATGTCGGCAGCGGGGAAGCCACTCTTCAGCTCACCGGTGATGAAGCCTTGACTCACGAGGGTTTGAATGACGGAGGCGTCGTGGGCAAATTCCTTGTCCTTGCGGATGAGCATGCGCAGTTTCTCGTAGTCGATACGGATGTTCTCTTCCACCATATTTTGTGGTGCCTTGCCATTGTCAATGTAGTTCTTGACGAAGTAGAGCACCATGTTGGAGTTGTACATCGTAGTTTCTCCGTAACATTCCTGCGCGAAGCAATAATTGTCGTACCACGGTTTCATTATCTCTATCAGTTCGTCTACGGTGTGCTTGAAGGGGCTGTTCGTCGAATAATAGGTTAGCATTTCGCGCACTTCTTCTTCCGTAAATCCCATCATTTGATTGAATTTCGGCGTAAGGGAGTAGTTGGTCCCGATGTTGAAGCCACTGGTGAGGTCGTCCATCGTGACGGGGCTGACGCCGGTGATGAAGCAACGCTCGATGCTTGAATAGGTTCCTGCTTTTACTTTATTGAAGAAAGCACGCAGGTAGCCTTCGCCGTGCGTTTCGTTGGTGTAGCGGTGCAGGCTTTCGGGATCGGCGAGGATGGCGTTGGTGAAGTGGTCGTATTCGTCGATGAAGAGATACATCTTCTGTCCGGCACGTTCGCACTCATGATAGAGGAAATCGAATTGGTTGACGGCTCCATCCTTTTCATCCAATTTTTCTTTGATACCTTCGGGCAAGAGGTCGGCATATACTTCACAGAAGTAGTCGAAACAGATTTGGCAATGCTCGTCCAGACCTTTACGATAATTGTTCAGTTCGCCGGTGATGCCGGAGAAATTGAGATAGAGCACCAGATAACTGTTACGGCTCGGTGTGGGATGTTGTCCGATATATAGGTCGCCGAAAAGAGTTTCGAACTTGTCACGGGTGCGTATATCGTAATAGTGTTGCAGTAGATTCAGTGTCAGGCTCTTACCGAAGCGGCGGGGGCGGATGAAGAAGAAGAAACGGTCCGCCTGTTCTATCAGGGGTATAAAATGGGTTTTGTCTACATAATAATAGTCTTCGCGACGGATGACTGCAAAGTTCATCATGCCGTAGGGAAGTCTTTTTCTGTCGGGTACTATGTATTTCAGTGGGTCCATTTGCTATCCTCCTGCTATTATATTATTTAATCCGTTAACGATACAAAGGTAGCAAAAGTTCTTGTAGTTTAGTAACGCTTAAAAAACAACTTGGTACATCAATGATAATTTTTCTCCCATTTTATAATCAGCTATTACTAAATCATTTTTCTCCTATTAGGAAAAAATATTTCTCCTACCGGAAAAATGAAATACCTATTTATACCAAGTTGTTTTTTATAATTTACTGCTATCGTTGTGGTAATTGCGGGCAGAAGTTCAAAAAGAAAAGTTTTGAAACGAAGAGAGAACCCTGATACTTATGACAGTCATTTTTTAAATATCTTTCATTTTTCTTGTTTATGTCGGCAGCAAATCCTACATTTGCCGGGTGTGCGGAAGCGTCTGCCACAAAGTTTTTTAGAATTTAAAATTTAGAAGCGTCTTGCTTCATTCTTGTCAGTAACGAAACCTGAGAAATTTCAATCCACAAGAATGATACCTGGACGGCTTCACGCTATAAGCGTGGGGCTGTATTGTATCATTTCGTGGATTGAAGGCAGTCTCAGGGCCTCGTTACTGGCGAAGTGGAACAATCAGTTCTGCGCTTCGTGTTTAGTTACAGGCTTGCCATGGAACTGAGGAAGGCCGTAATACTCAAAAAAACATGATGGATAATCTACCCAAAGAGAGGTATGAGCCGCCCGTAATAGAAATATTGCAGGTGGCGGTGGAAACTGGCTTCGCAGCCAGCAACACCGAATCCGGTCTTCCCGACTGGGACAAGGAAGACGGCTATTGGCAATAATGCCCACCTCCGCACGTAAGCGGATGTTCCCACTACAATTAATTTTCAGAACAAAAAAATTACTCAAACATGAAAAGATTGATTTACCTTAATGCCCTGCTCTGCGCAGCCGCACTGGCAGGCTGTTCGAATGAAGAACTTATGGAAAACGGAGCCGCCACGAAACAAAATGAACTGACCCTGACCGCCACCACCGGTACGGACACGCGTACTGCGGTGGATGCAAACTATAATGTAAGCTGGAGTGCAGGAGACGCTTTCTATGCCTTTGGTACAACGGTAGAAGGCAACGTTTACAGCTCTACCGGAACATTTACATTGAAAAGCGGAGAGGAGGGCAAAAGTACCAGTACCTTTGAAGGCACCGTAACCGGCGAAATGTCGGAATTGGAATATGCAGTATATCCGTTGGAGAACTACACCCCATCCACGTGCACATTGACTTTCCCCGCTACTTACACTTATCCCGTGAGCAACGCGCCGATGTTCGGCAAGCTGAATGCTGACAAGAACAAAGTGGAGTTCACGCAGTTGTTGGGCGGATTGATGCGTATCCAGGTGAGCGGCATTGGAAACGGCGTGGAAGGTACGCTGAAACTGAGTGCATCCGGCATTACCGGAACAGCCGTCCTGACTCCCGCTGCAACCGCTACGCTGGCTGCACTGTCAAACACAGGCAACGAAGTTACCCTCTCATTTACCACAACGAGTACAGAGCCGCTGATACTGGATATTCCCGTGCCCGCAGGAACGTATTCCAGCGGCATCACAGCCACCTTACAGATAGGCACGGCAGAAGCTCAGGTGTTCCACACCACCAACAATTTTGAAGTAACGGCCGGTATTGCCAAGGAGATGCGTCCCATCCACATTGTGGAGATTGATGGCTCAACCATCTCCTTTTCACAAACGGTAGCCGATGCGGCAGCCGCTAACAAGGCTTTGGAAGAAGGCGTGAAGAATATCACGATTGAAAGTGTAGCTGCCAACGGAGAGATTGCCATTCCCTCTACCAGCACGGCAGCAGACCCTGTTACCATCAACATTGCTTCTACCGGTGGTAATGAATTTACCGTGAAGGGGGCTTCGGATGGTACAGAAACTCCGGCTGCCGTCATCAATGTTCCCACAGGTACCTCAGGCACGCTGAACGTGACGAATATTGAACATGTGGAACTGAACGGCGGGTCTTGGACCAAAGTGACTTCCAGTACCGGAGCAAACACATTGGAAATCAAGGACGGTACCGTGATAGATGAACTGGTAATTGAGAAAGGCGGCATCAACATTGCGGCCGGTGCGGAAGTGAAGAAGATTACGTTACAAGCTGACGCAAGCATCAAGAACCGCATTGTTGTGGCAGCCGGCAAGAGTATGGAAATCAATGTAGGCAAACACACGCTGACGCTGGAAAACACTGGCTTCCACTTCATTGGCGGAGAAGCAACACTGACCTTGATTGGTGACGCTACCGGCAAGGGCAAAATCACTGACAACAGCCAGGGTATTGCTATCAATGAGAGTACCGGAGGCAACTTTACCATGAAGAATATCGAATATACCGGCTCCGTTTCAAACGGCATCCTGATAGATAAATATGTAAGTACAGGTAAGATTGCAGTGGAAAACAGCACGATGAACTGCAAATATTACTGCTTCTCTACCAATGCTTCTATGGAAACCGGTTCCGGTCACGTAGTTACGCTTAAAAATTCCACTTTCACGGCTCTGGAAACAGGTTTGATGTTCAATGTTCCCGGCACCGTGACGGCAACCCAATGCACCTTCATCGGTGGTTGGCAGGGTGCTTTCCTGCGCGGAGGTAAATTTACTTTCGACGGGTGTACGTTCAACCTGAGCGTAAGCAGCAGCTACGGAGCCAGCAATAAGCCGGCGGGAGCTACCTCTTGGGGCTCAGGCAACCAGGCGCCTTCCGCAGCCCTCACCATCGGAAACCGCAGCAGCAACACCGTCTATAACTGCCCGAAGGTAGTTGAATTGAAAAACGGTTGCGCATTCAGTGTTCAGAAGGACAATGTTGCTTCTACAGACTATCCTTCCGTTTACATTGATGCCAATCCGAACCAGACCAGCCAGACGGTAACATTTACCTATGACGAAACCTCCGGTACTAATTTTGGCAATGCCGGAAGTGGGCTGGATATCCGCAACACAACGGGACAGGTTACGGTAAACAGTGCTGTTTACAATGGCCCTACTGTGGAATAGCCTTCGGTTGCAGAAGCGACGTGAGCACTTCTGCAAATTGCGATGCTCCTATTGAATAAAGAGAAACGCCATCGGCTCGTGCGTCAGGCACAAGGCGATGGCGTTTTTTGCTACCTTCCGTTCTTTTTTTTGCCTCGGTTTTGAAACAAAATAATAGGTATTTTGCCTCTGTTTTGAAACAAAAGTGTATTTTTTGTCGTTGAAAACCAATATCTTTTAATCATGTTTAAAAGAACGATACTTCTTCATTTGGAACAATGGAAAACGGATATGCATCTATTGATGAGATTCAAAATTCACCAAAAGCAATAGGATTATTGCGTTATTTTTATGAGGAACTTCCGGAAATTTATGTTATAGCAGCAGGTTCTTTGTTGGAAAATCTGGTGGATGTAAAAGTTTCGTTTCCCGTGGGAAGGGTGCAGTATATGGCTTTACGTCCTTGTTCGTTCCGTGAATTTCTGGGAGCTATCGGTGAGGAGGCTTTACTGCCGGTGTTGGAACGACCGGAAATAACAATTGCTTTTCATGATCGGTTGATGATGCTGTTCAATTTATATACGCTGATTGGAGGCATGCCGGAGGCTGTCCAGCTTTATGCTGAAAGGAGGGATATTCTTGCCTTAAGCGATGTGTATGAGACTCTTTTACAGGGTTATCGGGATGATGTGGAGAAGTATGCCAGGCGTGGATTGTTAATAGAAGTAATACGGTTCATTTTGAAAGAAGGTTGGGGTAAAGCTGCACAGATTGTAACACTTGGAGGTTTTGCATCATCGAATTATAATGCCCGTGAAGTTGGAGAAGCTTTCCGCTTATTGGAAAAAGCTATGATAATGGAGTTGGTTTATCCGACAACGGCAACGGAAGTTCCTGCCATATCGGAAACTAAGCGTATGCCTAAACTGGTATGGTTGGATACAGGTTTGGTAAATTACGCAGCTCAAGTGCAGAAAGAAGTATTCGGTGCAAAAGACATTATGGATGCTTGGCGAGGAATGATAGCCGAGCATATTGTGGCACAAGAACTGTTGACGTTGACCGATAAAGTCAGCCAAAAACGTAACTTCTGGGTGCGTGGTAAGAGTGAGTCTGCGGCGGAGGTTGACTTCATCTGGGTGCAAGATTCCAAAATCTATCCTATTGAGGTAAAGGCGGGACATAATGCACATCTTCGTTCGTTACATTCGTTTATGAACCGTTCTTCGCAAACGGTGGCTGTGCGTGTGTGGTCGCAACCTTATTCAGTAGATGAGGTTACTACAGTAGAGGGGAAAGCATTCCGGCTTGTTAATCTCCCGTTCTATCTGGTTGGCGGGCTGGGAGAAGTTTTAAAAGAAACGAGCGTTTCCATCAAAGGAAACGCTCATGACTCTTTATAAGAAGTTTAGAATCTGCATCGCAATTCAATTCCCGCCTGTATAGGGCGTCCCTTCTGCATAAATCCATTCCCCATGCTCTCGAAGTAGAAGGCAGCATAATCCTTGTCCAGTGCATTGCGAACCCAGAAGTCAATCTGTCCGTTGCCTTTTTGCAGGCTGAGGCGTCCGTTCAGTGTGCCGTAGAAGGACTGGCTTGCGTTGTTCTGCTCTGTCCAGTAGATGCGGCCGGCACCGGTGTAGTTGGCGTTTACCTGAATGCGGTCCAGCCAATGCCCCGGGTTGATGTGGAAGATGTATTGTCCGCCCAGACTTAGTGTATGCTTGGGTACGAAGGGGACGTAATTGCCCTTGTAATTGTTTTCATCGCTCGTTGCATAGTCTTTGAAGGTGGCATAGGTATAGCCATAGCAAGCGTTCAAGGTAAACGCATCGGTCACGACTGCCCGCAAGCTTGCTTCTGCTCCATAGCTGCGGCTCTTTCCGGCATTAACGGTGATGCGTCCCAAACCACTTTCGGCAAACTTGGCTATTTGCTGGTCGCGGGTGTCCATGTAGAAAACGGACAAATCGGTAAGCAAGCGTCCTTCCAGTAGAGTGAGATGACTGCCTATTTCATAATTCCAAGTATATTCGGGCTTGTACCGGGTGGCGTCACGCACGTCCGGCACATGCTGCTTGATGCTTTCAACGTCAATCATTTGCTCCATCATCTTGAGGTTTTCGTCCTTCACAATGGCATTTATCATCGAGTTACTCAGTACACCGGTAATCAAATCGGAGAACATCTGTATGTTATAGCCTCCCGAACGATAGCCGCGTGTGGCGGTGGCATATACATTGTTACCTTTCTTCCATTCATATTGCAAGGCAAATTTCGGTAATAGCTGAACGTAGTCAGTAGATTCTTTGCCCAAATAGCTGGCATTCCCTTGTAGTGGCGCTGCATTCTCAATGACGATGGGGAACGGCATACCCGGCCTTGATACAGTTACCTTGAAATCGAAGTCGGTAGGAGTGGAGGCGGAATTATAGTCCATCTTAATCTTTTCATAATCCAGACGCAATCCGATGGTAGCAGACAAGCCTTTTACGAATAAATCATTGAAGGTGGATTGATGGAAAATGGCTCCACTCAGTGTCGGAGTATCGAAACTGCCGCTTACTTTCATGCTCTCATTGTTGATGCTCATGTGCATGTCGGGGGCTCCTTTTGCGACAAGCCCTTCGAATACATTGTTGGCGTTTCCTTCGATCACTTGATTGATGCCTTCTTTATGGAACACCACCGGGCCGTCGGTATGCAGCCATTGGTAAAATCCGAAGGCTCCTGTAGTCCATTCCCACCGGCGGTTGGGCTTCGACTTGAAGATAATTTCTTCGGAGAGGGTGTTCATCTTCTGCTTTTGCTCAATGTTGAAGATGTTTTCGGGAGTAAAATCCTGATCTATGAACATGCGGTCTTTCAGAAACTGGTAACCGGTGACGGCACTCAGTGTGAAGTGCCGTGCCTGATATTCCAGATTTAGTCCGGCATTCATCAGGTTACGGTAATAGCTGCCTGCTTCATCGTTGGAGATTTTGCCGATGTAAGGTTTTAGGTTCTCTTTCTGTGCGGCCGGATCCAGGCTGCCCATATAGAAATAAGGATATCCTCCCTGGTCGCTGTATTCATAGCTGACGTTTAAATCCACTTTCCAGTTCTCTGTAGGCAGGTAAATGCCACGGAAACGCCCACCGGCAGATTGTCCTTCATCTACTTTCTCATTGTTTCTTGCTGTATTACGAAAGAATCCGCCTTGATAATCATAAAATCCTCCGGCAGAGAAGGCAAAACGTTCGGATATCCGGTGGTAGTGGGTCATGGAAGTGTTATAGGCGTTGCGTGTGCCGGCTCCCATGCGGAAGTCTGTTCCCTGGTAAGAGAAGGGGGATTTAGTATGTATCTTAATCAGTCCGCCCATCGCATTGCGGCCGTACAGTGTTCCTTGAGGGCCGCGCAATACGTCGATACGCTCTACATCGGAGTAATTGAAATCGAATGCGGATTTATCTATATAAGGTATATTGTCAACATAGAGTCCTACGGAGGGGGTGTTGATGCGCGAGCCGATGCCTCGGATGTAAACGGCAGAGGTCAGGCGCGAACCGTAATCGGGAATAAAGATATTGGGTACAAGTGCGCTCAGGTTTTTGATTGAGTTCACTTGTGCGGCTTGCATGTCCTGTTGAGAAAGCAAGGTGACGGCATTTGGCAACTCGCGCAACTTGCGGTTCTCTTTGGGAGCTGCAATGATAAGTACTTCTTCAACATCCACGATTTTCAGGGTATCCACTTCCTCTGCGCATACGTTTCCTATTGACAGGAGTGCCAGGGCAAAGGCGAACAATTTACTCTTCTCCATTTTTTGCTTATATTATTTCGTTTGCAAAGTAAGGGCATTTTTCCTGTGCCCGCAATCCTCATTTATTAGGATTTAACTCATTCCCCTTCTTTTAAGAACGGCTCCGGATTAGTTCATAATAGCCAATGTTAGGGAGTGAGCATGGGACTGTTACGGACAGGGCCTACCATCAATACGGATGATGACCACCATCAATACGGATGATGCCTACCATCAATGCCAATGATTCCTACCATCAATGCCATTGATGATAGGGCCAGTCCTGATAAGAGCATGGCTGACACTTATCAAGTGTATGGCTTACTTCATTAGTATAGTGTCGTGGATTAATTCCGCCACGGTATAGGATTTAGATACGGTCTGCTTCAACATATCCGTGCATCACGGCATAGATAGTCAGTCCTGCCACCGATTTAATACCCAGTTTCTCCGTGATATTCTTTCGGTGGGAGATGACGGTCGTCAGGCTGATATTCAGTTTGTCGGCTATTTCTTTATTGATAAATCCTTTGGTAATCAGCACCAGCACTTCTATTTCGCGAGGAGAGAGGTCGTGCTCGCTGTCGGCATGGGGATTTTTGTAGGGATGACTTCCCGGATGCCCTGTTGCCGGATGTGGATGTCCATGCGGATGTCCCTCTTTATGTCCGAACTGGTGCAGTTGCAAAATACTTTTTATCAATGTCTTTTCATCCTGATAAATATTCAGGGTGGGTATTCCTGCCAGTTGCGGTTGGTTATCGCCATTTGCCAGTACAATTGTTTTGGGTTTGCGGGGCAGGAAGAAAGCTGTGTGTTCAAAGTATATCTGTGCTGAGACGAAATAGTGCGCATACATGTCGGGTGTATCATCCACCAGCTCCTCGAATGAACTGAATACGCGGATGACGGCCATCGGGATGATTTCTTCCATAAGATTCTGCAATCCCAGGCACGACAGTGTGTTGGAGTCAACAATTGCTATTTCGGGGGCTACCATATAATTCCTTAAATTTCTGCAAAAATACAGATTATTTTTATGAAACAGGTCATTGGAGCTGAAAAACAGCAACTTCCCTTGTCGGTACTTATAGAACTTTGCTCTCTTCTTGTTTGTTGTTAGTACATAAACAACTTAATATTACTGATTTATGAAATATGATATAGCTATCATCGGCGGCGGTCCTGCCGGATATACGGC
>NZ_CAJLKP010000127.1 GCF_905207245.1 uncultured Bacteroides sp.
GCTGCTTGAACAATTTTTACTTCAGAATATTGTCTAACTTTTTGGGGTCACTTCACTTGTTGTGGGCCGCTTCTTTTTTTGAAACTCGTATAGTGATCACTTACTTTATGAAAGGACCTGTTGTATGAGAAGTTTAAATGAAGTGCGTGAGGCTCTGCTCAACAGGACCGTCCGAATTGTTTCACAGTATGGTCTGGAGCGGACGACAACAAAGCTGATCGCGGCAGATGCACAAATCAATGAGGCGTATATCTATCGCTGTTATGACAGCAAGGATTCGCTTCTTCAAGCAACATTTCATATGGAAGATGTGTGCTTGGCTGAGCATGTGCGAAAATCGCTTCCGGTTATGCGGATACGCGGACTGAATTGGAAAGAGCGTTGTTTCCTTTTGTGGAAGTCTTGCTGGGAATTCATTCTCCATAAACCAGACGATTGCCGGTTTTACCTGCAATACTACTATTCTGCCAGTTGCCGACGACATGCATATGATGAGCATCTGAAGTATTTCCATTCATTGTTTAATGAAATCCGACCGGTATTTCGTCCTGACACAAATGTGGACATGCTGCTGCATCAGATTTTTGATACGATGCTTTCTTTTGCAGCCCGAGTACTGTCTGGTGAGATCAAGGACAGCGAAGATACAACGAAATGGACTTTTGAGCAGGTGTACAGTTTCGTCCGTCCCAATACAAGAGAAGATTGGGTGGAGACAGCTGACAGCGAAAATGAATTAGAATGATACGATGGAGATGAATTATGGTGGAGGTTACGGCCTCCTATCAAATCACCGAAAGAACCAAAGAACGAGATACCGTTTATATTGCGCTTCCCCGCATTCAAGAACGATGGACATACCTTCTTGTGAAGAGGCTCTTTGATTCTTTCTCCGCTTTGATAGGACTTATAGTATTAGCAATCCCAATGGCGATTATTGCATTGCTCATCGTGCTTGATTCACCTGGCGGTGCAATTTTCAAGCAAGAGCGCCTTGGAAAGAATGGAAAACCATTTTTAATTTACAAATTTCGAACAATGCATCATGATGCGGAGGTGAACGGCCCCAAGTGGGCGGATAAAGAGGACAAGCGCTGTACCCGGTTTGGCGCCTTTTTGCGCAAGACGCGGCTAGACGAGCTGCCGCAGTTCTGGAATATTCTAAAGGGAGACATGAGCTTTGTCGGGCCTAGACCGGAGCGGCAGTATTTCTACGAGCAGTTTGAAAAGTACATCATTGGATTTTCAAATCGGCTGGTCGTAACACCGGGATTAACGGGATATGCACAGGTCAATGGGGGCTATGAGCTGGAGCCGGAAGAAAAAATCGTCTATGACATGGAGTACATAGAAAAACGGTCAGTGCTTATGGATATCAAATGCCTTGTAAAAACGGTGTCGTTAATTTTTACACACGAAGGAGCGCGCTAATGGAAACATTACAGAAAACCTCTACCTGTCACGGGCAGGCAGTGATACAGCATCCATTGGTCTCCGTTGTGATGCCGGCGTATAACGCAGAAAAATACATAGGGGAAGCAATCCGTTCGGTACAATTGCAGACATATGCCAATTGGATCCTGTTGGTTATTGATGATTGCTCCACAGACCATACCGTTGATGTTGTTCAAGCCTTTGTAAACACCGATGATAGAATTCGGCTTTTTCGGAACACTCGCAATTTGGGGGCAGCTAAAACCAGAAATCGAGGTTTGGAATTATCCGAAGGCGAATGGGTCGCACTGTTAGACAGTGATGACATATGGCATAGCGACAAGCTTGAAAAACAGCTCGCGGTCGCGTTGAATTCCGGCTCGGAAATCATTTATTGCTCGTACTCGTTAATCAGCAGTGATGGGCAAAAAATATCCGACTATATTGTGCCGACGCAGACTTCCTATGACGATATGTTGAAAGAAAGCGTATTTAGCTGCTCTACGACTCTTTTGGCTAAAAGCGTAGTCGATAATAACCGCTTTTCCGCTGACTATTATCACGAAGACCTGGTGTATTGGCTTCAATTACTCAAAAATGGCTATTCTGCATCGGCATGTTGCGAGCCGTTGGCAGACTATCGGATAGTGGAAGGCTCAAGGTCACATAGCAAGCTCCAATCGGCAAAAAACAGATGGGAGGTCTACCGCAAGGTTGAAAAACTCTCACTGCTAAAGTCACTCTCCGTATTTCTATCCTATACGGCGCGGGGCCTCAGAAAGTATAAGAGGGTTTTACATGGATGTACTGTTCCTTTGCGGTGTTTTTGCAAAAGAGAATGAAGCCGAAGTGATTGCTCAGGCAAAGAAAAGTGTAGAATTCTCAGCAAACCAAATGCAGTTAAAGCTGATCAGCGGCTTGAAAGAGGTCGCTGACACCCAAGTGATCTCCGCCCCTTTTATCGGGCATTATCCAAATCAAAGCCACAGCCTGCAATTTTCCGGTTTCACAAACCCACAGCATATATGCCGGTATGTTTCGTTTAACAATATCTGGGGCTTCCGGAATTTGTCCAGGGCACATGCTTTGAAAAAGGCAGTTCGCACTTTCGCGTTAGATGACAATGAAGAAAAACTGATCATTGTATACAGTGCACACGATCCGTTTCTAGCGGCAGCAGCCTATGCCAAAAAGTTGAACCCAAAAATCAGGATCTGCTTTATTGTTCCCGATCTTCCGCAATATATGAACCTCGAAGCAAAAAAAGGTTTACTCTATAACTTCTTTAAAGGGTTCGATATCAAATCAATTAAGGAACATATCAAATGCATCGATACATCTGTGGTTCTGACAGAAGCTATGGCAAAA
Source organism: uncultured Bacteroides sp. (assembly GCF_905207245.1). Taxonomy (GTDB): domain Bacteria; phylum Bacteroidota; class Bacteroidia; order Bacteroidales; family Bacteroidaceae; genus Bacteroides. The sequence continues at coordinate 2,803 of NZ_CAJLKP010000127.1, forward strand.
GCGCTGCAGTTAACGGATCGACCATATGTTATTGCCGAGGGAATCGTAGATTCGATTTCTGAGAATCCCAATAGCGCCGCTCGTACAGAAACCGTCAATATCGTATATGCCGGCAAGTTGTATTTCAGGTTTGGAATCCGCTCTTTGGTAGAAGCGTTTTCCCTGCTGCAAGACAGCAATTATCGGTTGATTTTATGCGGGAACGGTGACGCAGTGGAGTATCTGCAGAAATGTGCCATGGGGGATTCGAGAATCATTCTCCCGGGGCAAGTATCGCCTGAAAAGGTGCAGGAATACATTTCATCCGCCGCAGTGCTTGTAAATCCTCGGCCGAACAATGAGGAGTATACGAAATACTCTTTCCACTCCAAGGACATAGAGTATCTGTCAAGCGGAAAGCCAACGGTTGCCTTTCTTCTGGATGGTATGCCGAAGTGTTATCAAGATTTTTTGTATGTTGTTGACCCGGACCGGGATATCTCTTGCGCCATTTCTGATGCCTTAAAAGCAGCTATATCGGCACCCAAGAAAGAAATAGAAAAAAGGTATACGCAATTTCTGCAATATGCCGCAAAAAATCTTTTGGCATCTTCCATTGCAGAAAAAATAATCAAAATGAACTGTAACGAGGAGGCTCGACATGCCAAGGACCCGAGTTGTTCAGCAGTATGTAACGACCGCCAGCAATGGCGGATTGAAAACAGAATATAAAGCGCTGATCAGTCGGGAAACGCTGTCGGACCACTATGAGTTTATCCCGGTGGTGCTGAACAACTGCCACTGCGGAATCAGCCTTTCGGATATCCGCTTTTACCGCAGAGCTATTCGTAAAGCGGATCCGGATATCGTTCACATACGTGGAGCAGGAATGGAAAGCCTAAATGCAGTTCTCGGCGCAAAGCTTTCCGGCCGTGGAAAGATCCTTGTGACCGTTCATGGTATGTTCAGTGATCTGGTGTACTACTCGCCGATAAAACGCTGGGTATGCAGATATCTGGTGGAACCCATGATCTTTGGCTTATCGGATGGAATTTCCTGCGTCTATGAGCAGGCATCACAGCGCGATGTGTTTCGACGTTATAAGAAGAAAATGCTTCCGTTTGTGTATAACCGAATGCCGAAACATCCCGATTGCAGTGCAGAAGAAAAGCATGCTTTGCGCAAGGAACTGAACCTTCCGGAGAATGCAAGAATCGGCATCTATGTCGGCAGGGTCACGAAGGAAAAGGGATTGTCTTACTTAGTCGATGCGTTAAAGCAGCTGGATGCGAGTTGGCCGCCGGAGCTTTGCCTATTGGTCGTGGGGGATGGCGATTATCTGCGGGAGATGCAGGCTGAATGTTCCGCGCTGCGGCACGCGCAGCAAGTGATTTTCACCGGTCAACAAGAACAGGTTCAAAAATACCTGAAAGCTTCCGATTTCTTTCTTTCTCCCTCCTTGCATGAAAATCTTTCCATTTCCATTCTGGAGGCATGTGCGGCAAAGCTCCCGTGTCTTGTGACGGATGTCGGCGGAAACGGGGAAATCATCGAAAACGGAAAGAATGGGCTGGTGATTGAGCCGTACTCGGCTAAAGCAATCATTGATGGAATCAGAAAAATGTGCTGTATATCAACATACGACACATTAGAAAAAAACATACGCAAAACAGACTATCGAAAATTCAGTGACGAACAAGTAGACAAGCAGCTTGAGTCTGTATATGCGTATTTGTTGAAATTGTGAGGGCGAGCGATGGCGGATAGAAAGGCAAACATAGATTTATTGCGGGTGATTTCCGCAGCTGCCATTGTCACACTTCATTCTGTGACCGCTCCAATGGGTAACGCATCCTCTCCGATTCCGCTCTTAACAGAACAGATATTGACGGTTATTCATTCTCTGACCCTGTGGGCCGTTCCCGCGTTTTTCATTATCACAGGCTACTGCCTACTTTTAAAACCGGAGTGTAGTTACAAATACTGTTTTTTACATATACGGAAATTTGTAATTGTGCTCTTTACAATCGGACTTTTCTATGCACTACTGGAGGAGGTTTACTCTACCGGTATGGTTAACGGTCTTGTTGTTTTGGTGGCAGTCAAAAATGTTATTGCAGGGAACATCTGGGAGCATATGTGGTTTGTATACGCCATTATAGGTATTTATCTCGTGATGCCGGTTGTTCACGGTTTTATCAAGCGAGAGAGAAAGGATTCTTTTATATTAACTGCGATACTGTTCGCATTTAACATTCTGTTCCCTGTATTTCAAAAATGGATTCCAATTGGTGTAGAGCTTCCTTTCGGCGGATATTTGTTCTACGTATGCTTTGGAGGGCTGATTGCTAAGTACGGGATTCGGAAACGGGAAATGATAGTTATTGTTATTGCTGGCCTGATATCCGCAGCGTATCTCGGTGTTCATTATAACGGAAAAATTGCTGAGTCAATTGATTTGTTTGCGGTGTGTATTATGTCTTTAGCTGTCTTTTTAATATTTGAACACATGAAAATTAAGCCAAGCAGGCTATTGCTTGCACTTGCTAAATGTTCATGGGGTATATATTTACTCCACCCTTTGATTATAAATGTCGCTCTGAAAGTTCTGAAGATGGATTTTGTTTCCTACATGCCATATGTAAAGATTCCTCTGCTGGCAATTTGTACATTTATACTTTCCTTTGCTATTACATATTTGCTTAGAAAAATTCCGTTTGTCTCGGAATTGTTTTAACTGTTGCTGCCATCTGCAATGAAAGGAGGCTACCGTGATTAGTATTGTTGTACCGGCTTATAATGCCGCAGGTGTGATTGGAAGATGCATAGACACAGTTTTGCGGCAGACCTACCCGGATTTTGAATTGCTGATTATTGATGATGGTTCCACAGACGAAACAGCAGAAATTGCGGCAGCAAAAGCTGCTCAAGATGCTCGTATCCATCTAATTCGTCAGGAAAATGCTGGGGTCAGTTCTGCACGGAATACAGGAATAGCAGCCGCTTCAGGGGAACTGCTTTGCTTTATTGATAGTGATGATACGGTATCGGCAAATTATCTGGAGATATTGCACACGCTGTACAGTCCCGGAGTGCTCCCTGTGATCGATGTCATTCGCAGTGACCGCAACGGTTCCGCGCTAAATCCTATGCCTGAAACCTTTACATTGGATGGTAACTGGGTCGATTCATATTTTTGCGGGCAACTTAGATATGGAATTGCTTTTTCCGTCTGTAACAAGCTGTATTCTCTGCAGACACTTCGCAGAGAGTGTATCGCATTCCTGCCGGAGCTGTCTATCGGTGAAGATATGCTGTTTGTTTTTCAGTATCTGCAACATTGCCAGTCAATTCGCTTTAGCAAGGATGCCAGTTACCATTATACCATTGTACCGGGATCAGCCATGTTCTCCTCAATGGATTACACGCAGCCATACGAAAAGACATTCGCGATCATGTCTGAAAAGGAACGTTTTTCTTCACTGATCGCCGACAGAACATTATCCCGATGGGCGTTTGACGCGAGTATTATCATTATTGCCAATCCGTTTATTATCGACAGAAACTATGCAGAATTCAAAAAATGGTGGCGCGAATTTCGTCAGACGGCGTTATACCGCTCCGCCGTTGCTTCGGAAAAGCCATCCGGTTATAAACGAAGAGTTTTGCATTTTGCCGTGCGCGCTGAGAACACGATTGCAATATATGTGCTTTTCAGATTGCTGAGATTCGGAAAGAAGAAGTAGAAACGAGGTGAACCCATTGACTGAACTGCAAGAAATCGAGTTTGGATTGCTGCAACAGTTCTTGTCTATATGTGAACAGTTGAATCTAACCTACTATCTCGTCTGCGGCAGCGCACTCGGCGCAGCGAAGTATAGCGGCTTCATCCCGTGGGATGATGACATTGATGTTGCGCTTCCGAGAAAGGACTACGAAATATTCTGCAGGGAAGCTCCCAAAATATTGCCGGAATGGTGCTTCCTACAGAACTATCATTCTGAACCGCAATACTATCTCCTCGGAAGCAAATTGCGCGACAGCAGAACGACCTACATAGAGATGATGACGGATTGCCTGAAGATTAACCAAGGTGTGTTCATTGATATATTCCCATTGGATGGACAGTGGTGCACCGAACGCGAGCACCAAATGTTCCGAAAAAAGCGGGCAATCTTTGAGGCAGCGCGACGTGTCAGACTGAACTATAACCGCTTATCACCGCAAAACCTCGGTATGGTACGGACCAATTGGTATTGGCTGCTCTTCCGCCTTTTTGGGTATAAACATGACACCGCTGCGGAAATAGCCGTATTTGACCGTTTTATTTCCTCTTTTTCTACTGACGACAGTGCTGTCTGGTGCAATCATGCGAACTCAACTTCTCCGTTGGAATATGCGCCCAAAGAGCAATATGGCGATGGAATCTGGATGAAGTTTGAAGGGATTCCGGTTCGTGTTCCGGCTCAGTATGACGCCTATCTCACCCAGAAATACGGAGACTGGCGAGGCGGAATACCGCCGGATCAGCAGTATGGGCATCATCACTATGTGAAATGTGATTTGCACCGACCATTCACGGAATACATCGATACTGGAGAGAAAGGGGTGAAGAAATCATGATATACCGAGCCATTCGTAAATTGAAAGCGGTTTTATACCACGCAATCGTTGAGCCGGATATCAAACGCTCCTTTGCCGAGTGTGGCAAAGATTCGCATATTGATTCGGGCGGTGACTTCTTCCCCCTGTCGAACATTCATGTTGGAAACCATGCCTCTATCGGCGTAAATGCACGCTTCTGGACAACACGGGCGAAAATCTACATAGAGGATTATGCCTTGTTTGGTCCCGGCGTCACGATCATTACAGGAGATCACCGCAAGGACATCATCGGTAAGCACATCATAGAACTGACGGATGCGGATAAAATCTCAGAAGATGATCAGGATGTGGTGATCGGAAAAGGGGCATGGATCGGAGCAGGAGTGATTATTTTAAAAGGTGTGCACATCGGTGCAGATGCGATTGTGGCGGCAGGCAGTGTTGTAACAAAGGATGTTGCGCCATACACCATTGTAGGCGGCGCACCGGCACATTTTATAAAGAATCGTTTCTCCGAAGATCAGCTCGAACGGCATATTCAAACCACCGAAGGCGATGACTCTCCGCTTTTGGTTTCGGCGAAAGGCGGTGATTCTATTGCAAGATAAAATTCCGCTGTTGATTCTGTTGTCGGTCGGCGCAGCATTTACTGCAGTATGGCTCGCACTGCTGCAGAAACGGCTGAATATGGCATGGTATGTAGCAATCATGATAGCGATTGCACATACGGTCTACGGCGTTCTGACTGTGAAGGCGTTTGCTTTCCTCGAAACCGGCTTTGACAAAGCCAGCCTTGGAAACATGAGCCTGTTCGGCGGCATGTTCCTGATGCCGCTGGCGTATTGGCTCGGTGCAAAAATTTCAAAGAGACCGCCCAAGGAAGTCTTTGATGTTTTTACTCCCTGCATGGTCTTTACGGTCATGTGCGCTCGGGTCAACTGTATTTTGTCCGGCTGCTGCCGCGGGCTTCCGATTCCGGGGACAAACGGGATACGCTTCCCAACGCGTGAGGCGGAGATCGTGTTTTACCTGATCCTGCTTGCCGTCTTGTGTCCGCGAATTTGGAAAGAACGGCTGCAAGGACGCGCTTACCCGGTCTACATGATGTGCTATGGTGCATTTCGGTTTATTATCGAATTTTTCCGTGAGTCGGATATTTCCGGACTGTTCCATCGGGCACATCTGTGGGCACTCATTACATTATTACTCGGCGTAAGCATTTACGCTGAAATGAAAACCTCAAAATCTAAACCGAGAAGGAGAAAACAATCATGATCCAACGAATATCCAAACGGTTCTTATCCCTGCTGCTTGTGGCAGTTATGGTGCTGGCATTAGTGCCTGCCATTACGCTGCCTGCATTTGCAGCCACCAGCGGCACCGTGACCGGTCTGGCTGACGAGAACATCGGCCTGAGCTACTCCGGCGACGCAGATGATGCTTGGTCGGCCAATGGTACAAGCATTACCGGTGCAGCTACCAGCACAGGCGGAGCATGCAGCGATACATCCCATAAATCCACACTGACAATTACAAATAAGAAGTCGACAACAGCAACCCTTTCCTTCGACTATGCTATTGAGCAGAACAGCGGCACCATTCAGGTGGACGGGACGAAGGTCACGGCGGGCAGCAAGTTCTCTAAGGAGCTTGCGCCCAACGCCAGCATCAAGGTCTACATCGAATCCGGCAGCACCAGTGCTGCTACTAAGATCACCATGACCAACGTGGTTCTGGTAAGCAATGCCAATGCAACTGCGACTTTTGTGCCTGCTGAAAACGGTACTTATACAGTAGACGGAAAACGCATTACCGAGGAGTACAGCAATACTCAGAGTTCTATGACTGCTTATAAGGTAGTGGCGACTCCGGCGGATGGTTATCAGTTCTTGGGCTGGTATAACCTGACCACAGGCAAATGCATCGCGACTGCGGCAACCACCGCCCTGAATATCGAAAGCGACTGCACCGTTACGGCGAAGTTTGTGAGCAAGTCTCTGGCGCTTTTTGAGACTGGCGGTCAGCGGTTTGCAGACCTGAACGAAGCAGTTGCTTATGCGCAGGCAAATAAACAGTCCAAGATTACCCTGGCTACTGATGGCTCCATCAGCGGTACTTATACCATTCCGGCGGGAATCACGCT
>NZ_CAJLKP010000128.1 GCF_905207245.1 uncultured Bacteroides sp.
ATGCTTCCATATGAATTTCTAATTTTAGAAGTGTCAACTTATTCAGTACACTACATACTAAAAACGGTTTGACTTATACTAAAAACAGTTAGTGCTTAATCCAACGGATAAGTATCAAACGCAAAGAGTTCCGTGGACAGATAACGCTCTCCCGTATCAGGCAGAAGGGTTACAATCGTCTTATCTGCAAACTCCGGACGCTGAGCCAACAAACGCGCCGCATACACTGCCGCACCGGAAGAGATACCCGCCAGCAATCCTTCGGTAGAAGCCAGTTCACGTCCGCCACGAATGGCTTCATCATCGGGCACGGGCAGCACTTCATCTACAACGGAAGCATCATAAATGGCAGGGATAAAATTAGCCCCGATACCTTGAATGCGGTGCGGTCCCGCCGTTCCTCCTTTCAAAACCGGAGAAGAGGCAGGCTCTACGGCAACAATATACACATCCGGGTTATGTTTCTTCAACGCACATGCCACTCCGCAGACTGTCCCCCCCGTCCCCACTCCGGCCACAAAGACATCAATCTTTCCGTCTGTATCTGTCCAGATTTCTTCACCTGTAGTCAAGGCATGGATATGCGCGTTAGAAGGGTTTTCGAACTGTTGGAGAATAACAGAACCGGGAATAGCTTCCCGCAGTTCCTGAGCTTTTGCAATGGAACCCGACATCCCTGCCAGCCCATCGGTCAGCACGATTTCTGCACCAAAGGCCTTCAGGAGGTTACGGCGTTCCACACTCATGGTTTCGGGCATCGTAAGTATCAGATGATACCCTTTGATGGTGGCAACCATGGCCAGCCCAACACCGGTATTTCCGCTGGTAGGTTCTATGATGGTCGCACCAGGTTTCAATGCCCCACGTGCTTCCGCGTCTTCAATCATGGCAAGCGCCACGCGATCCTTCACACTACCGGCCGGATTGAACGCTTCCAGTTTAGCGATTATATTCTGTTTCAATTCATATTTACGACTATATCCCGCCAGCTCCATAAGCGGAGTACGACCGATCAGCTCTGCCAGATTCTTTGCTATTTTTGCCATAACAATCTAATTATTAAATATCCCCATTTATAGGTATCTTCGCACAAAGATAATGCAAACCGAGAGCAGAATAAAATGAACGAGTTCATTTTTTATGCAGAGGTGCAGCTTATCTTCGTTTTCAAGCAAAGATAGAGAAAAAACTATTTCGCCGCTCAAGTGTTACATTTCTATCACGTAAATTTGCATAATAAAATTTGTATAACTCTTACACCTTATTATATATATGTCACACGAACATCAACCTCATCATAGCCACAGCATCAACGCGAAGTCGCTGAATAAGGCTTTCATCATCGGCATAGTATTCAATTTGGTCTTTGTCGCCGTAGAGTTCGCAGCCGGGTTTTGGTTCGACTCGCTCGCCCTACTTTCCGATGCAGGGCATAATCTGAGCGATGTAGTCAGTCTTGTGTTGGCATTGCTCGCTTTCCGCCTTGCTAAAGTCAGGGCAAACGCACGTTATACATATGGTTATAAGAAGAGCACCATTCTTGTATCGCTTCTCAATGCCGTCATCTTACTGGTGGCAGTGGGCGCCATCGTTATCGAGAGTATCCACAAACTCAGTAATCCGGCAGTCGTACCCGGCGGAGCCATTGCCTGGGTGGCGGGTGTGGGGGTAGTTATCAACGCCTTCACCGCTTTCCTTTTCATGAAAGACAAGGAAAAAGACCTGAATGTAAAAGGGGCTTATCTGCATATGGCGGCGGATGCGCTGGTATCGGTCGGAGTATTGGTGGCAGGTATCGTCATCAGCCGGACGGGCTGGTATATCATCGACCCGATTATCGGTCTGATAGTAGCCGCTGTCATCCTCATCTCCACCTGGAATTTGCTGCACGATAGCCTTCGCCTGACGCTGGACGGCGTGCCCGCCAGCATAGATAGCTCAAAAGTGGTGGAAGCCCTCCATGCCATTCCAGGTGTAGACGAGGTTCACCACATACATATATGGGCCATCAGCACCACAGAAAATGCACTGACAGCCCATATCGTATTGAAGGAACCGGAGGACATGAAAGAGGTGAAACACCTTATCCGCCACCGGCTCGAAGATTTCGGTATCGGTCATGCCACTCTGGAATTTGAAATTCCGGGTGAGCATTGCGAAGCCGTCTTTGCCGATGATTAGCTACGTTTGATGTAGTCTACCACCCATGCACCGACTTCTTTCGTACCATATTTCTCACCGCCTTCTACCTGAATTTCCGGTGTGCGGACATTGGCGTCGAGCGAAGCGTCTACAGCCTTGCGGATTAATGCGCCTTCCTCTTTCAGGTTGAAGTACTCAAACAACATGGCAACCGAAAGTACTTGTGCCAACGGATTTGCGATGTTCAAGCCTTTTGCCTGCGGCCACGAACCGTGAATCGGTTCGAACACCGGAGTACTCTCGCCCGTAGAAGCGGAAGGAAGCAAGCCCATAGAACCGCTAATAACAGAACCTTCGTCGGTAAGGATATCACCGAAGGTATTTTCCGTAACCATCACATCGAAGAACTTAGGTTCCTGAATCATCTTCATGGCAGCGTTATCTACAAACATGTAGTCAGTAGTCACTTCGGGATATTGCGGGGCCATTTCCTGGGCAATTTGTCTCCACAGGCGTGAAGATGCCAGCACGTTTGCTTTGTCTACCACTGTGAGGTGCTTATTGCGCTTCATGGCATATTCAAAACCAACTTTCAGGATACGTTCAATCTCCGGACGGGTGTACATATTGGTATCATACGCCTTGTCATTATCCTGATATTTCTCACCGAAATACATACCGCCTGTCAGCTCGCGGATGCAAAGAAAATCCGCACCGTCCACTAATTCGGCACGGAGCGGAGACTTATGAAGCAGGCATTTGAAAGTCTGCACGGGACGGATATTGGCAAACAGTCCCAGTTTCTTACGCATAGCCAGCAGGCCCTGTTCGGGGCGTACCTTTGCGGTAGGGTCATTATCAAATTTCGGATCACCGACGGCAGAGAACAGAACGGCATCAGCATTCTTACATACTTCATAAGTAGCTTCGGGGAACGGATCACCCACTTTGTCGATAGCGTCTGCGCCACAAATAGCGTATTCATAGCTTACTTTATGTCCGAATTTCTCACAAACGGCACTCATTACGTCTACGCCTACAACGGAAATCTCGGGACCAATGCCGTCTCCGGCTAATACTGCAATTTTAAAATCCATTTTCTTCTAATTTATTTTTAATCTTATTCTTTATTCTGTTTCTCTTGACGTTTATCTTATAATTGAGACAATTAGCAATACTGATAGGGATAGCAAAAGCCAAGCCTAACAAAAGTGTATCTTCGAATGTTTCTGTTTCACGTTTTATAATCCAACGCAGAAGAATAATTCCCACGCAGGTTCCTACAACAATCAACACATACTTAAGCCATTCTTTCATACAGGTTCCGTTTTATACTCGTCTTCTATAATATTCAGCATCTTCATTGTCGCTTTGATTGCCGCTTCCGTCTGGTCGGCATCCAGTCCGCGAGTACGGAACACTGTATTATCAAAGCTCCAGGTTATTACTGTCTGCACAAAAGCATCGGTACGTCCGCCGGGAGGGATGCTCACGGCATAATTCGTCAGCATCGGGAAGCGGCGCCCCAAAGTCACCTTATATATCTTGCGCAATGCACGCACAAAGGCGTCATACTGACCGTCACCGCTCGAACTCTCTTCAAACTCCTGCCCGTTGATTTCAATCTTCAACGTCGCCATAGGTTTCAGACCGTAAGCAAGGTTCACGATATAAGTCTTCAGTTTCACTTTCTCATTCATGATCCCATGCTTCAACACGTCAGAAACAATATAAGGAAGATCTTCCTGCGTAACCAGTTCTTTTTTATCCCCCAGCTCGATAATCCGCTCCGTCACCTTGCGCATGGAGTCCTCATCCAGAGTCAGCCCCAGGTCTTCCAGGTTCTTTCGGATGTTCGCCTTACCACTGTTTTTGCCCAATGCATACTCGCGCTTACGTCCGAAACGTTCGGGCAGCAAATCATTACAGTAAAGATTACTCTTATTATCACCATCAGCATGCACTCCGGCCACCTGTGTAAATACATTCTCGCCTACAATCGGCTTATTGGCAGGGATGGCAATACCTGAATAGGACTCAACTACCCGGCTTACTTCATTCAGGCGGCCTTCGTCGATATTAGTGATGGCATTGAAATGGTCTTTCAGAATAGCCTGCACACTGGAAAGCGGCGCATTTCCGGCACGCTCACCCAGACCGTTGATAGTGGTATGAAGTCCCTTTGCGCCACTCAGCACGGCAGCAAGCACATTGCTCACAGCAAGATCGTAATCATTATGCGGATGGAAATCGAAGTGGGCATGTGGATAACGTTTCACCATCTTCCGCATATATTCGATAACTTGCAGTGGATTCAGTACGCCTAATGTATCAGGCAGCATATATCGCTTGATATTCGTATGCAGCAATGCATCCATCATCCGGAACACATAGTCCGGAGAGTCTTTCATTCCATTACTCCAGTCTTCCAGATAAATATTGACCTCCATATCCTGCTCATTAGCATAATTCACCACGGCAATGATATCTTCAATATGTTCTTCGGGAGTTTTTCTCAACTGACATGTACAATGTTTCAGTGAGCCTTTACACAACAAATTAATGACGCGGCAGCCGGTAGCGTGTATCCAGTCTACCGACATATGCCCGTCTACGAAACCCAACACCTCCACTTTCGGCAACAGGTTGCGTCGTGCCGCCCAGTCACATATCATCTTGACTGCGTCGAACTCACCATCCGAAACCCGCGCGGATGCTACTTCCACCCTGTCCACCTTCAGTTCTTCCAGTAGCAAACGGGCTATCATCAGCTTCTCATGGGGAACGAACGACACACCGCTGGTTTGCTCACCATCGCGGAGTGTGGTGTCCATGATTTCTATTTGGGGCTGTTTATACTTCATTTTTATTTTCCCACGCTTCTATTTTATCTTTATTCTCTACCAGGAAATCTATATCATCCAGACCATTCATCAGGCAATGCTTCTTATAAGTATTGATTTCAAAGTTCTCACTTTTGCCTGTTGCTTTGTTAGTAATGGTTTGTTCCGGCAAATTCACTACTACTTCCGTCTTCGGATCGGCAGCGATAGAATCGAAAAGTTCTTTCAGGAACGGTTCGCTGACCACCACCGGCAACACAAAGTTGTTCAATTCATTGTTTTTATGGATGTCTGCAAAGAAACTACTGACTACTACCCTGAAACCGTAATCTGCGATAGCCCATGCAGCGTGTTCACGGCTAGAGCCCGAACCGAAATTCTTTCCGGCAACAAGCACTTGTCCACTATAGGTCGGATCATTCAGAACGAATGAGTCTATTTTGTTTCCCTGTTTATCATAGCGCCAGTCACGGAACAAATTCTCTCCGAAACCTTCTTTCGTCGTAGCTTTCAGAAAACGTGCAGGGATGATCTGGTCTGTATCTACATTCTCCAATGGGAGGGGGACACAGGTACTGGTGATTATATTGAATTTTTGTTTCATTGTTTTTTAACTTTACGATTAAATTTTCTATTCCCACTCTTCATCAAATCAGTTCTCTCGGATCTGTAATCACTCCCGTCACTGCGGCAGCAGCAGCCACTAGCGGACTGGCAAGCAATGTACGTGAACCTGGTCCCTGACGACCTTCAAAATTACGGTTACTTGTAGAAACTGCATACTTCCCGGCAGGCACTTTGTCATCATTCATTGCCAGACAAGCCGAACACCCCGGCTGACGAATAGCAAATCCAGCTTCTTCCAGCACTTTATCCAAACCTTCTTCACGAATTTGTGCATCCACCATCCACGAACCGGGCACCAACCAGGCAACCACATGTTCCGCTTTCTTGCGTCCTTTCACCAAAGAAGCAAAAGCACGGAAATCCTCAATACGTCCATTCGTACAAGCCCCCAGGAATACGTAGTCAATCTTCTTGCCCAATACTCCTTCACCGGGTTTGAAGCCCATATAATCCATTGATTTCAGGAACGAAGCTTTTGCAGCCTCTCCCATCCCCTCAGTGGTAGGAATATGCTGCGTGATGCCCATGCCCATACCCGGATTCGTTCCGTAAGTAATCATCGGCTCGATATCTGCGGCATCAAAACGCACTTCTTTATCAAAGGTCGCATTCTCGTCACTCTTCAGTATCTTCCAGTAAGCCAACGCTTTGTCCCATGCCTCACCTTGCGGAGCATATTCACGGCCTTTTATATATTCAAATGTTACCTCATCCGGTGCTACCATACCACCACGTGCACCCATCTCTATACTCAGGTTACACAATGTCAGGCGTCCTTCCATCGTCAAACAGCGAACCGCTTCTCCGGCATATTCCACAAAATATCCTGTGGCACCACTGGTTGTCATCTTAGACATCATGTAAAGAGCAAGATCTTTTGCCGTCACGCCTTTACCCAGTTTTCCATCTACTGTAATGCGCATCGTTTTCGGGCGTGTCTGCAAGATGCATTGCGAAGCCATTACCATTTCCACCTCACTTGTGCCGATACCGAAAGCTACCGCTCCCATAGCACCGTGTGTTGAAGTGTGTGAGTCACCACACACAATCGTCATTCCCGGCAGTGTCAGTCCACGTTCAGGACCTACCACATGGATAATACCATTCTTATCATGCAGCATACCGAAGTGTGTCAACCCGAAATCTTTTGCATTCTTAGCAAGTGTGTCCACCTGTGTCTTCGAGATAGGGTCTTCAATCGGTTTATCCTGATCGTGCGTCGGCGTATTATGGTCGGGCATACAGTAAATCTTTTCCGGACGGAAACACTTGATACCACGTGCACGCAATCCGTCAAAAGCCTGCGGGCTGGTCACTTCATGACAATAAAGGCGGTCTATATATAACTGTGTGGGACCATCTTCCACTTGCTGAACTACGTGGGCATCCCAGATTTTATCAAATAATGTATTCATATCTTTTAGTTGTTAGCTACAAGCTACGAGCTACAAGAGCCCTACGGTATAACTTGTAAACTGTTCTTTTTATTCCTAATATTAATTATTAAAACACATAACCACTACTCGTAGCTCGTAGCCTGTAGCTCGTAACTACTTGAACTTATTGATACAATCAATATAAGCTTCTACCGATGCAGCAATAATATCCGTATTTGCACCGAAGCCATAATAAATATGGTTATCATATTCCACCTGCATGTGTACCTTACCCATATCGTCGCTACCTTTGCTGATAGCCTGTATAGTGAACTCTTTCAGTGTCATGTGGCGGTCGATTATTTTCTTCAAAGCTTTTATCGCTGCATCCACCGGACCATTTCCACTGGCAGCCGCTTCAAACTTTTCACCGGAAATGTTCAATCCCAGACTGGCAACCGAACGAACACCTACCCCACTTGTCACTTGCAGATATTCCAACTTAACGCGATGGTTTTCCGTACGGTCAGCACCGGCTAGTACGAGAATATCGTCATCATTGATATCCTTCTTCTTATCCGCCAACTTCAGGAACTCCTCATACACCTTATCCAACTTATCCTGCTCAAGCTCTACGCCGAGCACCTGAAAGCGATTCTTCAAAGCAGCACGACCACTGCGGGCAGTCAATACGATAGAGTTATCATCAATACCCACATCATGCGGGTCGATAATCTCATACGTCTGCACATTCTTCAACACACCATCTTGATGGATACCCGATGAATGTGCAAAGGCATTACGCCCCACAATAGCCTTATTAGGCTGTACCGGCATGTTCATCAAACTGGAAACAAGCCGACTCGTCGGATAAATTTTTTGCGTATTGATATTTGTTTCAATCTCAATATCCTTATGGCACTTGATAATCATGGCCACCTCTTCAAGAGAAGTATTACCGGCGCGTTCACCGATACCATTGATGGTTACCTCTACCTGGCGTGCACCATTCAGCACACCCGCCATCGTGTTAGCTGTAGCCATTCCCAAGTCATTATGGCAATGAGTAGACAAAATAGCCTTTTCAATTCCATCCACATGTTCCATCAGATACTTGATCTTCGCACCATATTCGTCAGGCAGGCAATAACCGGTCGTATCGGGTATATTCACCACCGTAGCACCCGCCTTGATGACAGCTTCCACCACACGGGCCAGATATTCATTATCCGTGCGACCTGCATCTTCCGCATAAAATTCCACATCATCCACATAACGGCGGGCATACTTCACAGCAGCCACTGCACGTTCTATGATTTCCTCACGATTCGAATTGAATTTATACTTGATATGCGAGTCCGACGTACCGATACCGGTATGGATACGTTTGTGCTTGGCAAACTTCAAAGCATCTGCAGCCACATCAATATCCTTTTGTACTGCACGGGTCAGCGCACAAATAGTGGGCCACGTCACAGCTTTTGATATTTCAATCACCGAGTTGAAATCTCCCGGACTGGAAATAGGGAATCCGGCTTCAATAACATCCACTCCCAATGCTTCCAGTGCCTTTGCCACCTGAATCTTTTCCACTGTATTCAACTGGCATCCCGGAACCTGCTCACCATCGCGGAGCGTTGTGTCGAAAATAAATAACTTGTCACTCATTTCTTATTGTATTTATTAAATTATTGCCATTAAAAAAAGCCTTTCGCACTTGGAAGTGAGAAAGGCTTTCGAATATCCTAATCATTACATATATTCACGCACAGCACTCACTTCCACTAATCTTTGCCAGTAGAATAATAATACCACACAGTAGAATATATGTAAAATTCTGTATCATCTTTATCTTCTTGTTTTTATTATGATGGTGCAAAGGTATAGATAATTTCGTTCCACACAAACAAATCCGTTACTTTTTTCGCATAAAAAGCATCATTTTATAAGTTAGCTATCAAATAACCCAATAAAGTATAACAAAAAAGGGGCACACATCACTGTATACCCCTTTTTTATATGTTCTATGCGAGTGTAAATTACTTCTTATCGCAAGCCTTCTTTTCACAACCTTCTTTGTCTTTGCAGCAAGCCTTTGTGCTGTCACAAGCAGCAGCTTCGTCTTTACAGCAAGCTTTTACTGAATCACATGCCTGTGCGTCTTCTACAACTTCAACAGCCTCGGTAGCTACTACTTCAGTTTCGGCTGCTTTTTTGTTACCACAAGAAGTCACGGCGAAAGAAAATGCAACTGCAACAGCTGCCAAAAATAACTTTGTTTTCATCTTTAATTTTGCTTTAAACATTAATAATAAATAGTGCGGTGCAAATATAAGAAAAAAAACGTAAATATCAAAATACAAAAAGCCTCCACATCAATTGATATGGAGGCTTCTCTCTAAAACGGC
>NZ_CAJLKP010000129.1 GCF_905207245.1 uncultured Bacteroides sp.
GGTATCTGGCACAGCACATGGATATGCTGCTGCCCCCGGAACTTCTGAAAGCGATCGACCCTGTTCCGTTTGGCAAGTATGCCATGCAGGAGGAACAGGGGCATTTTACGGAACACGGATATATTTCTCTCTCCGGCGACGAGTGGAACCATGAACGCCCTGCGGAGCCGGAGAAAAAGCCCTCCATCCGGGAACGGCTGGAACAGGGCAAGAAGGAATGTGCAGAGAAAAGCAAGGCGCAGCCCCATAAGGAAAAATCTGCGCCGGAGCTGTAAGGAGGTGCTGATATGCCATATTACGATCACAACAAGGATTATCCCTTTGCCGCCTTTATCACCAATCTTGGGAAATATAACGAGGGCGAGCTTGTGGGCGAATGGGTGAAGTTTCCCACCACCGCCGAGGAATTGAAGGAAGTGTTTAAGCGGATCGGGATCGGCCAGAAGGATGACTTCGGCCAGACCTATGAGGAATGGTTCATCACGGACTATGACTGCTATGTGGACGGTCTTTACAGTAAGCTGGGTGAATATGAAAATCTGGACGAGCTGAATTATCTGGCATCGAAGCTGGATGAAATGAGCGAAAGCGAATACGCACAGTTTCAGGCCGGTATGGAAATGGGCGACCATTGCGGCAGCCTGCAGGAGATCATCAACCTCACTGAGAATCTGGATTGCTATGAGGTTTACCCCGATATCCATGACTATGACGATCTGGGCCGCTATTACATCGAAGAACTGGACGTTATGCAGGTGCCAGAGCATTTGCAGAATTACATCGACTATGAGGCCTACGGCCGGGACGTTGCGTTGGAGGAAAACGGCACCTTCACGGATCAGGGCTATGTGCGTGATACGGGTGACAGTTTCCATGAGTATTACGACGGTGAGCGCGGCAGTATCCCCGACGAGTACCGGGTGATGACCTTCCAGGACGATCTTCCCGAAGAAGAAAAATCCGAGTGGGCTATGGATATTGCCTTTGACATGGACGAGTTTTTCCGTCAGAACGATCCGCAGTATGCGGCGGAGCACCCGGAGGCGCACGCCGCAAAGGAAGAACTTTACGAAAACCTGATGGCGGGACGCATTTCTGCGCTGGATGAAAAGCTGGCGGCGCTGGGGCAGACGCAGGAGGACTATCTTCCTTCGGAGATTGAAAAGTTCAAGGATGCCACGGGCTATGAAGAATTTCTTGATTTTGATCCGGCGGAGGTCAAGGCCGCTTTGGATGACCCGGAGAAGTCCCATGCGGATGAAATGCTGTCCGCTGCGGAGAAGGTTGCCTCGGAAAAGATGACAGTGCTTGTAGTGGAGCCTATGAAGGAACCCTATGTGAAGGAGATCGACCCCGATCTTCATTCCCTGCAGGCGGAGGTCGGCGGAGACATTGGCGCAACTTATCCCTATTCTGACCCGGTGGCGCTGGTTTGCAATGATGAAGGAAAGCTCATAGGGCTTGATCTGAACCGTGGGCTGCGGGATGAAAATGGAGAAATTTATGATATCGTAGCAGGGACTTTTTTGGTGGTTGGACTTGGTGAGGAAGATTTTGCGTCCCTGTCCCCGGAACTGATTCAGAAATACACGGAACAGTTCAAAACGCCGGAACGATTTATGCAGATCAATGGCAATATCGTTGTTCTTCCTGTCCCAGCAGAGAAGCAAGACCTCGCTTATCTGCCAGACCGTTTTGAAACTGGCGAGCGTGTGCAGACACCGAGGGGCAGCTTTCAGGTGACGGCTATGAGCCGGGAACAGATGGAGGCGGCCGGTTACGGTGTCCACCATATTTCCGATGATGGAAAGTATCTTATCATGGGAAATGGCACACGGGCATTTGCCGTGGCAGCGGAGCAGCCGGAAAAGGACAATCCTCTCCGTACTGCTGAAATGACGCTGGAGGATGACTACGGCATGATCGACGGCGTTATCAACAACGGCAGACGCGGCGAGGAATTGGAAAAGGCCCAGGAGTACGCAGAACGGATAACGCCGGAGAAGTCTTCAATCCGTGAGCGGTTGGAGGACGCAAAACGGGAGTGTGCCGAGCACAAACCCCCGGAGGGAAAGAAGTCCGGTCGTGATGTGCCGGAGCATGACTGCCTATGAGCCGAAGCAAGAAGTGGCGGCTGGAATGGGCGTTCTTCCTGGGCGAGAACGGCAGGCGGCAGTATAACCATATCTGTAAAAAATGTGTTCACGGCTGCAAGCAGAGTTTCCGGGCGTGTCTGGTCGCTTGCCCGCATTACAGTTCCAAACGGTCTAAAATCTGTGAGGATAAGGGGGCGAAAAACGCAGAATAATTCCCTGTATTCGTATTTTCAAAGGGAGCCTTTATGATTTTTCATGTGTCGGTCTGCTTGCTGGCACATGAAGAAAAAGGCTTGATTTCAAACACTTTCTGTCACGCAAAACGGGAGTACAGCTTTTCGGTTCATCCGATTGGCTGTACTCCCGCTTTTTCTTTTTGCTATCATCAAATTACTTTAACACGGTTCTGTTGTTTGAACAGGGGTACAAATTGTACCTCCGTTGAAAAGGAATTTCCATAGTATTTTCTCATTAGGATTGGATAGGAAAGGATGGATAGCCGCCGCAGTAGGCGTTGTGGAAATGTGTGTAAACTGCCAGGATTGTGAGGCTGTGGGAAAGCTGTTTGCAGACTTGTGGGAAAAGGCTTGTCTTTTTCCATCAGGTTGTGAATGGCTTTTCCATCGGCACGAGCGGCAGTTTTCCATATTTCCATGACGCAAGAAAATCATCCAACGATCAGCCGGTACACCGTCAGCGGCACATACCATACCGCTACGATCAGCCGCCATACCAGAACGAAACCACCTATCACGCCGCCGATAATGAAGTTCAATGCAAACAGGGCGATCCCTCCACCCAGGGAGCCGCAGCCAGGCACGATCCAGAGGCACATCCGATGGAGTCCAAACGGCAGCCCGCAGAGTATCCAGAGCCATACATAGTCAAGCTCTCCGTTCTTCACGCAGGCGGATTTGAAGATACAATACAGGATCAGCGCCACGGTCACGGGCAATACGCTTTTGAAGAAAAATGCTTTGATTGCTTCGCTTCTTATCATCTGTAAAACCTCCTTCCGCAGTTCCATTATACAGGATGCCGGGAGCTGCGCCCAGCGTCTTTCAAAGAAATTTATTCCAGTTCATGCCGCCGCTGTTGTTCCTGTTCCTTTGGAACGGTCAGCAGCGCATCCACATTCTGCTTGACGGTATCGTATTCCTGGGCTTCGGCTCTTGCGGCTTTATATTCAGCAAGGAGCCGTTCCTTTTCTGCGTTGAGATTAGCAAGCTCCGTTTTCATGCTTTCCGTTGTCGGCAGCGGCACAGTCCCCAGCCGTTTTAATTCTCTGGCGGCCGCTTCAAAAAGGATGATCTCGCTCTCATGCCCCCGCAGAAACTTTTCTTTATCATTCGATTTACGGTATCTTTCATAAAGCGGCTTTAGCTGACGGTAAGTTCCGGCATGCTTCATCACAAGGGAAAGTTCGGCACTTCTGCTTTCTATCCGCTTGATCTCTGCATGAGCGGTATCCCTGCGTGCGGATACTGCGGTCAATTTGCTTTCCAGTTCTCCATAACTGCTTATCCCGTGTTCCGTCAGGAAATTCATGGTCTTGGCGGCCTGTTTCAGATTGTTCAGCTTCGCCCAATGGGTGAAGCCTGCGCTCTGCTGTGCCTTAATGTTATTCTGGATATCAATGAGCAGGCTGATCTTTCCGTCCTGCCGTTTCGGTTGGCGGGAAGGTCTGGATCGTCCGGCAATCCGGGCGGCAAGGGCTTCTTCGGTGTAGTCAACCCCCAGCGTTTTCAGACGGGTGAACCGTTCCTGATCCGGTGCTCTGGCAGAGATATACTTGCCGCGCTTGATCTCATAACCTTCTCTCTGCAGGCGGCGAAGCAGCTCTTCCAGGTTGGAACAGGCTGGCAGAAGTCGGTCAATGGCAGCTTTCAACTTTGCCTTATAGCTGGTGACGTTCTGCGTGGCCTGATGTTCAATATAGCTCTTGCCCTTGTCCTGTCCGGGAATGATGACAGACAGACCGTGTTCCTTGCAAAGCCGGTCGGAGGTGCGGCGGATATAGTGATAACTCCGCTTGTTGGAATGATAGTGCTTGTGATCCGCAAAGCTGACCGTATTGAAAATCAGGTGGTTATGAACATGATCTTTGTCTATGTGGGTGGTAAGGACAAATTCATACTTGCCGCCCAGGATTTCTTTTGCAAGTTCCATGCCTATTTCATGGGCCTGTTCCGGCGTAACCTCCCCAGGCTGAAAGGCTTGGATCAGATGGCGACCCAGGTTCGTTCCCTTGTCGATGGCATGGCGGCGGGTCCAGGAAAATTCGATATCCGCAGTTTCGGCGGCACAGCCATAGGAAGAAACAAGCAGCTTTCCGTCCGTCTTTTCCGGGTTGCAGATATAGTCAATGGCTGCTTTCAGCGTTGATTTGATAGGATGTGTCTTTGTAACTGCCATATCTCGTCCAGCCTTTCCCGTATCTCGTCCATGTCGGCCTGATACGCAGGACCTCCGGCGTTGATCCGCTTGGCAATCTGATTGATGTTCCGACCGATAGCGGAAAGCTCTTTGGTGAACGCCTTGATATCTGCGGTGTCCGTATAGATGATATATCCGTCAATCGCCATCTTGCGGAGGTAGGCACCATATCTGCGTGTGGGGAGCTGGCTCATTTTCTCGTTTATGAGCTGTTTTTCGTCCTCCGTAACATAGAATTTCATTTGGATATTCCGCTTTCGGTTTGCCATGCGCCGCCTCCGTTCTTTATAAGGGTTTGGGACTATCCCAACAAGCAATTTTGAATTTTCGGGCAAGGGACCTGAAAATCTCAAAATTCGCAAGCGGGTACTCGCTTGCTGTGCTTGCTACCGTATCTTATCCCTACTTATAAAGCGTTGCAGAAGTCCAAAAATGCCCGCAAAAGAGCATAAAATAAGAGCCGCTCTACAAACTGGTAAAGCGACTCTTATTCGTTCATTTTGATTGCCCCATCAATGGTTGCTTCCACAATAGGAAGATACTTCTCTGGGCAGAGTGCCAACTTGTGGCTAACTCGTTGACGCAGCTTGCTTTCTTCTCGCATGACCTCTGGATTGAAATATCGTTCCATCGGCAAGCCGCAGATTTTTACAAGCTGAATGATAACCGGCAAACTTGGAATCGTTTGCTCTAATTCGATATTGGCAAGATAGCGCGGATCAACATGTATCTGCTCTGCCAGCACTCTGCGAGACATATTCAAAGCCTCCCGCGCGGCTTTTATATCTGCACCAAAGGTTTCAAAGCCCGGACAGTCTTTAATTTTTGCCATTCAACATCACCCACATACATTTTATATTTCATAGTTTGTACATGGAATGATTTGATATGTACTTCACCTACATTTTATAGTTCGGTGCAAAATCAGACGAGCGCCAGAGTTTCCTCTGGCGCTCATTTTACTTTCGCTGTGCGCTTTTTCTGTACTCCAGTGGCAACAATCCAGTGCTTTTACGGAATAATTCTGCAAATCGGCTTGAAGTGGAATAGCCTACTGTTTTGGCAACTTGCCCGACTGTCAGCTCTGTATATGCCAGCAGATATTCTGCTTGACTCATGCGCCGCTGTTGAACATATTCCGTGATGGTGCAGTCGTAGTATTTCTTAAAACAGTTTTTGAGCTTTGTTGTTCCCATGCAGGCAATCTGTGTTAGCCGTTCCAGAGGAATATCAAAAGCATAGTGGTCGCTAAGATAAGCGGCAACTATTTGGAGATTTTCAATATCCTGTTGAGAGAGCTTATGGACTGGTTTATCAGGATGTTTCTTCTGATATTCCACCACCATTGAAACGGCTTCTGCGACTTTACCCTCATAAAAAAGTTTTGCGGCAATCCCTTCCCCGCGATAGTCCTTGATTTCTGTGAGTAACCGTGACATTTCTGGAAAGTCGGAAGTTTGGTCGATCTTCCGAAATGCATCCACAGGATTAATCTGTGCCTCTGGGTACAGTTTTTTCAGGTAGTCCTCATAATATGCCGGTGCAATCTCAATCCCAACCGAACGGATTGGAATATTTTTATGTATCAAAGCCTTGTATGGAGCGTAGCCTCCAATAAATGTTTTGATACAACCGGCAGACAGCCTACGGTATGGAGATAATTCCTCCCCGGAAATAGAGTCATACCGAGTGATACTCAGACATTCCGGCAGGGAACATTCCAACATGAAATCTTCGTGGAAGGAAAAGTTGTGGATTTTAATATCATATAAGTCTTTCTGTCCATAAGTCCAGTAGGAGCCTTCTCCAACTTCGGGAGAAAGTTTCCAGCAGTCACCTAATGCCCCATATTGCTGGTTGTCTGGGTCACGGATAAAACCGTGTTCAATCAGCAACGGTGTATAAAACTGGTCAATAATTTCAGACATGAAAACAGACCATCTCCTTTTTGCAACGATTAGACGAACTTTTGAAAGGAACAGACGAACATCGCCGGGACCTATTGAATGTTGTTCGATAAATGCGTATTGTATTAGACAGTGGTTATAGCTATCTAACCGTAGAATATCACAAGCCATTTGTCGAGTCAAGACAATGAAAGGTAGGAGGTCAAAATGAGTAATCAAGTAAATTCTATGAACAAAGGTCTGACAGTGAAAGACCTTGTAACAACAGGTATTTTTACTGCACTGTTATTTGTTTTTGTATTGGTGGGCGGCGTTTTTTT
This sequence comes from uncultured Bacteroides sp., assembly GCF_905207245.1. Taxonomy (GTDB): domain Bacteria; phylum Bacteroidota; class Bacteroidia; order Bacteroidales; family Bacteroidaceae; genus Bacteroides. The sequence goes on from NZ_CAJLKP010000129.1 coordinate 6,760, forward strand.
TGCAACGAATCCTGTACTTACTTTTTTCATGCCGGCAGGAGGTGGGCTGCTTGCTGGCCCCATTTATCTTTTGCTGATTGCAAAAGTACATAAGCGTTGGAGCCTTTCTATAATGGGCGTTATCATGGGTATTATTTGGTTCGTGACCGGTATGCACTGGGCTTTTGCATTGGGCTACCTGATCATGGCGATTGTCGCGGACTTTGTTGCTGGTGCAGGGCAGTACAAAAGCAAAAAACTCAACAGTCTGTCTTACATCCTGTTCTCCCTCGGCGGTACTGGATCGTATATCGTTTTCTTTGCTGACCCCAATGGTTGGGCGCAGACCATGTTGGGGAATGGAACCGAACAGAGCTACATCGACACCATGCAGGCAACCGCTAATACCGGCATCCTGATTGCCATGTTTGCCGCTGCTATTATTACATCTGCAATCAGCGCTTTTGTAGGCTGCAAAATGCTGAAAAAGCAGTTTGAAAAAGCAGGTATTACAGCATGAGCGGTAAACGCCACAAGAAAGAGCTTTGGCTCGACCCACGGGCCAAGCTCTTTCTTATTCTTATGTGTGTTTTATCGTCCATGTTTGCGCCCTCACTTGCATATCAATTTATCCTTGTTATGCTGATTGCGATATTAGGGGCTTTCTTTGGAAAGTGGAAATATGTCATTAAGGCTGTATGCTTTTATGCGGTCATCTGTGCCCTGACAGTTTGGATCATGGCAGAAATGACAGGCACGCTGCGGACAATGTTTATTGCCTTTTTAGGCTTGTTTCATAAGGTCTATGCGTGCGGAACCTTGGCTGGGATTGTTCTGACTACTACAAAAGTCAATGAGTTCCTGTCTGCTATGAGCCGTGTCCGCGCACCCAAAAAGTTAGTAATTCCTATGGCAGTTATGCTGCGGTACATTCCAACTATTCAAGAGGACTGGCGCTATATCACAGACGCTATGCGGATGAGAGATGTTTCACCATCTCTGGCGGGCTTTTTAACACATCCGGGCATGACGGTTGAGTGTATTTATGTACCTTTATTGATGGCAGCTTCAAAAGCGGCGGATGATCTTTCTGTTGCTTCTGTCACTCGTGGAATTGAAAATCCCAATCCACGCACCTGTCTTGTCCAGATAAAATGCGGAATTGCCGATTGGGGCGTCATGACCGTTGCCGTAGCTTATCTGATTTTTGAATTATGTGTGCGGGGAGGTGCGATCGGTTGATTGAGTTTGAAAATGTATCGTTTTCCTATACAGGGCAGGAACATGGTGGGCTACGCGACATCAATTTGAAAATTTCGGACGGAGAATGCGTCCTGTTCTGTGGCCGCAGCGGGTGCGGAAAAACAACGATTACAAGGCTGGTGAATGGACTGATCCCTCAGTTTTATCAGGGGGAGCTTCATGGCCATGTGTTGGTAGATGGTCAGGAAATCAGCAATATCGCCATGTATCAGATTGCCGCTAAGGTTGGCTCCGTTTTCCAAAATCCACGGACGCAGTTTTTCAATGTTGATACAGACAGTGAGATTGCCTTTGGAATTGAAAATGAAGCTCGCCCTCCCAAGAAATTGGCTGAGCGAGTAGAGCAGACAACTGAAGATTTGCATATTCAAAAGCTACGAAACAGAAATATTTTTGAGTTGTCCGGCGGAGAAAAGCAGAAAATCGCCTTTGCTTCTGTTTATGCCATGAACCCACAGATTTATCTATTGGATGAACCATCCTCTAATCTGGATATGACTTCGATCCAGGAACTAAAGGAACATTTGCGGCTGATAAAAAAACAGGGCAAAACAGTTTTGATAGCGGAACATCGTCTGTACTACCTGATGGAGTTGGCTGACCGAATTGTTTATCTGGAAAAAGGAGAAATCAAAGGAATATACACCCCGGAAGAATTTCGGCAGCTATCTGAACCTGATCGTGAACACATGGGTCTGCGAGCTGTTGATCTACAGGCGGTATTCCCGCCAAAAGCCCACTTGCCTGCGCCTCCCCCTGTATTGGAGCTGCGGAATGTGACGCTCCGTTACAAGAAGCAAACAATTTTGCATGACATTGAGCTATCCGCCGGAAAGGGCGAAGTGATTGGTGTGGTCGGCCACAACGGAGCTGGAAAGACTACATTTTCCCGCGCTCTCTGTGGGCTTCACAAAGACTGCGATGGACAATTTTTGTGGGAAAGCGAGCCGATTGAGCGTAAGGAAAGGCTGCAACGCTCTTATATGGTCATGCAGGATGTGAACTATGAGCTTTTCGCTGACAGCGTAGAAGCAGAATGTTCCTTTGGCATCCGAAATCCAGACCAAACATTGGTAAATGCAACTTTGGAAGAACTGGGACTTTCCCCATATCGAGAACAACATCCAAACACGCTTTCCGGCGGTCAAAAGCAACGAGTAGCTGTAGCTGTCAGCATGATTTGTGGGAAAGACTTGCTTGTATTTGATGAACCGACCAGCGGCCTTGACTTTGACAGTATGACGCAGGTTGCAGGATTGATCCGGCGATTATCCAATATGGGAAAAGTCATTTTCATTGTCACCCACGATTTTGAATTTGTCTGCCGTACCTGCTCACGTGTCCTGCATTTTGACG
>NZ_CAJLKP010000130.1 GCF_905207245.1 uncultured Bacteroides sp.
CAGATACGGGTAGCCGCCATACGTCAATCCCAGATACAAATAAGCCACCACCGTGATGGGCACAAACAAGTGCTTGGCCAGCGCCAGCGACGTGAACAGAACCATAGGTCCGTCTGCACCTCCCACCATTGCCACGGAAGCACTTTCTTTCAATGTCAGTCCAAGAGCCGAAGCAATGGGCACTGTCAGGAAAGTACCCAACTCTGCACACAGTGCGAGGAAGAGGCTGACGAAAGGTTTCTGCAACAAAAATCCTACGTCCAGCAGCGTACCTATACCCATAAACACAAAACATGCTATCAACCCGTTGCTAAACGTCAGCGTATAGACGGGTTGCAGAAAGTCTATCTGCATCGTGTTCATCAGGTCGTCCGTGTCCGAGAGCATCGGGTCGAGGAAGAGGTTGCCCAGCGTACCGTCCGGCATTAGTAATGTTCCGCAGTTGATGGCAACCATGCCCAGCCCCATCGGTATCATTACCATCGGTTCGAGTATGCCTTTCCATCCCAAGTATATCAGCAGAAGTCCCAAAGCCACTAAAAACATACGGGTTGACGCAAGCAGCCAACCACTTTCCATCATTGTTCCAAATCCCTGGAACAGGGTTGCGAAATCTATATTTTCCATAATATCCTTATTTTGACTTACCGGTAGATTTATTAGACTGTTTCTTATTCTTGTTTTGATAGATGATTTCTTCCTGTTCGCGCAGATACATCATGTGTGTGTCTTCGGGATAATAATAATCCATCAGGTTGCCTTGGGACACTCCGGTGCTCACACCATGATAGTATCCGCGATAGTCGGTGAGTTCTCGGTTGATGCCCCGGCTGAACTCTTCGCGCTTATCGCTGTATAGGCTGTTTTCTTCCAGGGGGATGTCCCGTATCATGAGTTCCACTTTCTGGCGTAGTTTGCGCAAGCGGCGCAGGCGGTCCAGCTCTTTCTGGTGCGAACTGTAAAAGTCGAATGTATCGGCAGCAACGGCAATCATCTTGATGACGAACGCTACAAAGAAGCCGATTACGAAGGTGAGCCCCATCATTTCGAGGGTAGCTACTAATAAATCGAACATAATTATTGCATTAAGTTTAGAAGTGAATAAACAATAGACTGACCCGAGACATGTAACGGCACATCTCCGGTGAAAAGATTGATAGTACGTGGTGTGGTGGTCTAAATCAGTATACGCTTCAACGCATAGACGTAGTATCCGTAATGATAGCGGATGGCGCTGGGAGTGAAAAACAGGTTGAGACTCTGTTCCACCGTCAGGTGCACGGGGAACAAATGCTGTATCTGTCCGGTTGGCGGATAGACTTTAAGTTTCAATAGCTTTGAAGGGGCATTGGCCTGATTGTATGGGCTTTCCGTAAAAAGGATACCGCTGATTTTGCGTTCATTGTTTTCGTCGCTGAGAAGCGGACGGTGGGCAATGGATGAAAGGTTGTTCGGTGAAGCAGAAAAGGAACATTCCGCTTTTGCGGACTTGATAGAAACCTCTGCCGGGCTTCCGGTGGTTATCCGAAAATCCGTTTGTTCCTCATGCAGGATTGTCAGCAATCCTAAGAAAAGGCACATGAACAGGAGTATGTAGTGCAGATGCTTCATCATAGCGGCTGTAAACGTAACAAATAATCGGGTGCAATGTTGCATTCTCTTCAAGAAAATTTTGTTAAATAAGAAACTGTTTCTTTGTGCATGTCCTGCAAATGTGTATATTTGGAATAATATATCTAAATATATCGTAAGACGCACTAACCCAAATTCCTATGAGTACTAATATATTCCTGATTATCGCCCTTGTCACAACTGGTATTTTTGTGATACAGTTTGTCCTCTCAATCTTCTTTGGAGACCTTGATGCGGATGTGGATGTCGACACCGACATTAGCAGTGTGGTATCCTTCAAAGGACTCACTCATTTCGGTATCGGCTTCGGCTGGTATATGTATCTGATTGGAAATTCTGACATTCAGAGTTATGCCCTCGGTCTTCTGATTGGTCTGTTTTTCGTTTTTGCGGTATGGTTTCTCTATAAGAAAGCCTATCAGTTGCAGCAGGTCAACAAGACGGAAAAGACGGAACACCTCGTGGGGCGCGAATGTACCATCTACTTCGGACAGGGAGACGGCAGGTATACTGTGCAGATAAGTCGTGACGGTGCCATGCGCGAGGTGGACGTGGTGTCCGAAGCCGGCAAGACTTATCAGACAGGTGACAGAACCATTATCTCCACTTATAAGGACGGAACATTGTATATCCAATAAACAAAACTCAAAAACATATAGATTTATGACACAAGAAATGATGATTATGGCTGGCGTAATCGTGGCGGTTATTTTGCTTACCTTTGTTGGTATCCTCTCCCGCTATCGTAAGTGTAAGAGTGACGAAGTACTGGTGGTATACGGTAAGACGGGAGGCGAAAAGAAGTCTGCCAAGTTGTATCATGGTGGTGCTGCCTTCGTGTGGCCCATCATTCAAGGATATGAATTCCTGTCGATGAAGCCCATGCAGATAGACTGTAAGTTGACCGGCGCCCTGTCGGCCCAAAACATCCGTGTGGACGTGCCGACTACTATCACGGTTGCCATCAGCACCGATGCCGACGTTATGCAGAACGCTGCCGAACGTATGCTGGGATTGACGATAGACGACAAACAGAACTTGATTACGGATGTTGTGTACGGTCAGATGCGTCTGGTTATAGCCGATATGACGATTGAAGAACTAAACTCCGACCGCGATAAGTTCCTTTCCAAAGTGAAGGACAACATTGATACGGAACTTCGCAAATTCGGTTTGTATCTGATGAATATCAATATCAGTGATATTCGTGATGCTGCCAACTATATTGTCAATCTGGGTAAAGAAGCCGAAAGTAAGGCGCTGAATGAAGCTCAGGCAAACATTGAAGAACAGGAAAAACTGGGTGCCATCAAGATTGCTACTCAGATTAAGGAACGTGAAACAAAAGTTGCCGAAACGCGCAAAGACCAGGATATAGCTATTGCCGAAACGAAGAAGTTGCAGGAGATTTCGGTGGCTAATGCCGATAAGGATAGAATTTCGCAAGTGGCTGTGGCTAATGCGGAAAAAGAATCGCAAGTGGCAAAGGCTGAGGCTGAGAAGAATATCAGAATAGAGCAAGCCAACACGGAGAAGGAAAGCCGCATCGCTGAATTGAACTCCGACATGGAAATCAAGCAGGCGGAAGCCGGAAAGAAAGCTGCCATCGGACGAAACGAGGCTCAGAAAGCAGTTGCGAAGTCTGATGCCGAACTGGCTGTGACACGCGCTGATGCCGATAAGCAATCCGGTGAAGCTAAAGCACGTTCGGAAGCTGCCGTACAGACAGCACGCGAAGTTGCACAAAAGGAAGTGGAAGAGGCTAAAGCCCGTAAGGTGGAGTCTTCTTTGAAAGCGGAAAAGATTGTGCCTGCCGAGGTGGCCAAACAAGAAGCCATTCTTCAGGCGGATGCTGTTGCGGAAAAGGTGATTCGTGAAGCTGAAGCACGCGCAAAGGCAACTCTTGCACAAGCCGAAGCCGAAGCACGGGCCATTCAGATGAAACTGGAAGCTGAGGCTGAAGGTAAGAAGAAATCGTTGCTTGCAGAGGCGGAGGGTTTCGAGGCAATGGTGCGTGCGGCAGAATCTAACCCGGCCATCGCCATCCAGTATAAGATGGTAGACCAATGGAAGGAAATTGCCGGTGAACAGGTGAAGGCTTTCGAACACATGAATTTAGGAAACATCACAGTCTTCGACGGTGGAAACGGAAGTACAAGCAACTTCCTGAGTTCATTGGTGAAGACGGTAGCTCCGAGCCTTGGTGTATTGGATAAATTGCCTATCGGTGAGACGGTAAAGGGAATTATCCATCCGGAAGGGAAGGAAGACAAACCGGAAGCTAAGAAGGAAGAGCCTAAGAAGGACGAAAAGAAGAAATAATTCTGATTATCCACTGGATGTATCCGTCATTCTGAGCTCAGAATGACGGATACATTTGTGTATGGAGAGTATCTCCCTGGAAGAGGGGAATGGAGATACTTTTTATATTCCTAATCTTTCTTTCAGCAATCTGTATCCCGTCAGACTTACCCGTAGTTTCACTCCATTCTTCAATGATACCTGGTAAGTTTCTTTGCCGAACAACTCAACCCGTGATATCTGCGTGACGTTTACAATCGTAGAACGATGAATGCGTACAAAATTATCAGCAGGCAGATGGGCTTCAAGGTATTTCATAGTTTGTTCTTTGATGTACTCTCCGGATGGGGTGACCAGAGTGGTATAATCTCCGCACGCCTGAATGTATAACAATTCATCTACTTTGATGATGTGTATCCGTGAGCCGTCTTTTACTGTGATGCGGTCAATTATTTCTTCTTGCTGTTCCGGTTCTGCCACTGGTTCTTGTGGTATAATGAATTCCTCCTTTTGTATCATTGAATCTTTCACTACCAGCAGGTGATACCACAGTATGACGGCTATCCACATCGGTATGCCGAAAAGAAGCCGGAAAGGCAGGGTAGAAGCAAAAGAAATATAAGGTATTCCCGCTATCCTCACCATAATGTCGCAAATCATGAAGCTGCCTGCAACCCAGAGTAATATTCCTGCCACAATCGTGATGAGCTTGGTTTGGAGCATAGATACATAGCCCACTACAAACCAGGCCAGGTATGTCAATGCTGCAAGCCATCCGATTGTTGTGATTCCGTCTATGATAGCCGGTAGCCAGTCCGCTCCGGCATATCCCCACGACAAAGTCGCCTGGATGATTGCCAGAACCAATGCCAGCATAAGCACCGGAAGCCAACGGTAAGGATAATCTATTATTGGATGTGCTTTCATAAGTTAGTCTTTAATCTCTAATCCACCGAAAGAAATATTTCCGCGGATTATTAATGTACTTTCTTTGTTTATATTCGCTCCCTGCCAACGTTTATCTTCGCATCCACCGGCAAAAGCATTACATTGAGGTATAACGTTCCAGTCTGAAGGAATGTACAACTCTATTCCACTACAGGTGCAGTCGACATCGATATAAGTTTCGCCCGGTGCAAGATGTGTGTGGCGCAGATCGATGACAGTTCCCCCGAATGAGGCCCGGATGCTGGCTCCTTTGAACAATTCATCCAGTACGACATGTCGTACAGAACCAAAAGCATTGTCGGAACGCAGGTAGCCGTTTTCCGATTCGCATTGTTGCTCATTGTTTTCCATATTCATGTGCATATGTCCACCTCTTCCTTTAGTCCAGTCCCGGTAATGGCCGTTCATATGGCTTTTTATCCAGCGTTCCCTGTGGCGAGCCTTTACAAAGAACAGGATACCTGCTATAATCAGTGCAACAGGCCAGACGAAGGTTTGTGAGTTTTCCGGTAACCATGATAATCCTCCAATCAGGAAGTAGGCTCCTATCAGTGTAAGGATAAGCCCACTTATATAATGGCGGTGCGTCATCGTATAAATACCTAATATAATAAGAAGACTATGCCAAGATACCACTACACTGAATAAATCATATGTAATCCAACCCACGTTGCGGGCAAACAGTAATATTCCGGAGATGATGAAGAGTGAAGCTATCAGCACTTTGCCTGATAGTCCTGCATGAGACGGGAAGTTTTGTTTCTTTTCCATTGTTTCTATTGTTATTGATTAATATTCCGTTGTTATGGGTTGATGGCTCAAAGGTAAGTGGATTATCTATGCCTGAATAGCTCTCCCGGGCGATTCATGGTAGAAAAGCCGATGAGTACCGGGTATGAATCGGTGAATCCGGAGATAAAAATAAGGCTATTTGCTGAAAAAATGCAATTTACTGCAACCAAAGTTCATCCTTTTGCGTCTAATAAGAAAAAAGAAGAGCTATGAAATTAAATTTTTCCATGGATGAAATCCGTATTAAAGTAGAAGAGTATATAAAGAAAGGTGGCCGTGCCGCCGGTCGTCCCGTACTGACAGCCTATTATGTGATGACTGCCGATACGACTCCCGAAAGTGAACGAACCAATATCATGATTGCTTTGGTAGCGATTGTGTTTCCTACCAGCATAGAAGATATTCTGGGACAACTCTTCATGGTAGGAAAGGGCGTTGCTGCCGTTTATGCCTATAAAAAGGTAAAGAAGTATATCACGCCTCAGATAAAAGATAAAGTGGAGGCTAAGCTGGACGAGTGGTTCCATGATAATGTGACGGAGGTGGAGCCGATTTATCTGGAGTCTAAATGAGTGCTACAGACTCATAATCTGGATACCATATATAAAAAAGGTTGTAACTGATGAAAGTTACAACCTTTTTCTTTTGTGGACCAGCCTGGGCTTGAACCAGGGACCTCCAGATTATGAGTCTGTTGCTCTAACCAACTGAGCTACAAGTCCGGTGTTATCCTCATCGGATAGCGGGCACAAAAATAGTATATTCTGTTGAAATAAGCAAACCTTTCGGGCAAAATATACTGTTCGCTCCTTTATTTTTAAAACTTATATGTGCGTTTAGGGTTCTTCGGGAACCATCCTTTCTTTACGCGGTCCTCTTGTTCGAAGACCTCTTTGATTGTCCAGAACGAAGAAAAAGCAAATACTCCTAAGAGGGAAGCTATCAGGATGTTCTCCACACAAAGCGAGGCGGCAACACCACCGATACCCAGCAAAAGAAAAATCCACCAGCATTTGGTACCCCAATAGTACTCGGCCTTCACCACAACGGGATGAAACAACCCGATGATGAGGAATGTACAAATGCCGATGAATAAGCCTGAAAGATGATATTCATTTAAAAACTCCATAAATTACCTGTTATTTCTCCGGGCAAATAGGAATTTCCTTCTTGATGCTTTGTTCCAGTGAAATCAACGTTTCAGTAGCAGTTACACCCGGAATTTCCTGCATCTTGTTGTTCAGCAAGTCCATCAGGTGCTCGTTGTCACGCGCATATACTTTTGTTAGCATCGTGTAAGGACCTGTGGTGAAGTGGCATTCCACGATTTCCGGTACTTTCTCCATTTCGGCAACCACTGATTTATACATGGAACCTTTCTCTAACTTGATACCCACATACGTGCAGGTTCTGTATCCCAGAGATTTGGGGTTCACATGATAACCGGAACCGACAATTACGCCTAAATCAATCAAACGTTGCACACGTTGATGAATGGCAGCACGTGATACGCCACACTCAGCAGCTACATCTTTGAAAGGAATGCGGGCATTCTGGGAGATTATCTCCAGAATTTGCCGGTCAAGATTGTCTATTTTTTCCATAATATCAATTAGTGTAAGTTCTTGTTTTTATCAAATAGTAAGCAAATATAGGACTTTATTTTAATTTCTCTATATAAAAGGAGGAAAAAATAAGGAATAAGTAAAAAAGAAGCGGACGAAGCAGATGTTTTTGTTTACATCTGTTCGTCCGCCAAGTTCATGCGGTTGAAGGTAAATCTTCAGCCGATAATTATTTCTCGATGCCGAGAAGCTCTACTTCGAAGATCAAAGTTGAGAACGGTTGGATTTTACCACCTGTTTCTCTGCTGCCATAAGCCAGTTCCTGTGGAATATAAAGTTCCCACTTAGAACCTACAGGCATCATTGTGATAGCTTCTGTCCAACCTTTGATTACCTGATTAGCACGGAAAGTAGCCGGTTCCTTAGATTGTTCGAACTCAGTACCGTCAATCAAAGTACCTCTATAGTTAACTTTCACCTTGCTGGTATCAGCAGGTATTTCACCGTTTCCTTTAGTGATGATTTTGTATTGCAGACCGCTCGGAGTGGTTACAATGCCTTCTTTAGTCTTGTTGTCAGCGAGGAATTTCTCACCGGCAGCTTTGTTGTCAGCGTATTTAACGGCCAGTGCTTTCTCTTGAACGGCATTCATGCCTTCACGCACGTAAACATTAGCTGCTTCTTTGGTCATAACATTGCTTTTACCTGTAACGCCTGCAAGGAAACCTGCTAACATGTTTTCACGGCTGATGCTCTGAGTAGAGTCGGTACCATAAACTTGCTGATTGAGAGCTTCCACCCAGTTTTTGCCTACCATCTGGCCAATTTGCAGACCGCTCATGTAAGCAACGTCTTTCTTGCTGAGTTTAGCAGCACCTTCGTTGAAACCTTTGATGAAGTCAGCCATCTGAGTGGTGTCAACACCTTGTTGCATCAGGTACTGTGTCAAACCTTCGGTACGAGCCATACCAAAGGCATAAGATAATGAGTCAACGTCTGTTTTAAGATTCGCTTTCGGGCTTTGTGCAGTACAGGAAGCTAAACCTGCGCCTACTGCGAGAGCCATGATTAATGTTACTTTTTTCATTTTGCTTTTTACTGTTTATTTTTATTTTTGGGATAATATTTCGAGCAATTCCACATCGAATACCAATGTGCTGTGGGGCGGAATCATTTCGCCTGCGCCTTGTGCACCATATGCCAGGTCGGAAGGGATATAGAGTTTCCATTTGGCACCTTCGGGCATCAATTGCAAAGCTTCTACCCAGCCGGGGATTACCTGATTTACACCGAACACGGCAGGTTGTCCGCGCTTGATGGAACTGTCGAACAAGGTTCCGTCAATCAGCGTGCCTTCGTAGTGGCATTTCACCTGGTCGGTGGCTGTCGCATACTTTCCTACGTTGCCTTCGTTGATGACTTCGTATTGCAGGCCGCTGGGCAGGGTGACTACGCCCGGGCGCTTTTTGTTTTCTTCCAGAAAAGCCTTACCTTGTTCAATGGCGGCGGCATTCATTTTTTCTTCCAGTTCGGCGAAGTATTTATTCACTATGTCGCGGGCTTCTGCGTGCGCAATAGCGGTTTTGTTTCCTTCTAATACATCTTTGATAGCTTGTGCAAAGTCATCTACTTCGATGCCTTTAGCGCCCATGCTTAATAAATTCTGACCTATTCCAAGGCCGATAGCGTAGCTAAATTTATCCATATATCTATTGGGTTGAGACTGAAAGTAGTTTATCTTTCAGTCAGTTGCAAAATTACAAGTTGCAAAAGTAAGTGTTTTATTCGAATGATTTGCGCTTTTAAGATTTAAATTTTCTTATATCTGTGGCAACTTCGGCAATCTTCCGTACTTTTGTAGTACTATATCACACTAAAATGATAATTTAGCGCGGAGCGCTAAATTAAGTTACGAGCTACGAGCTACCAGT
>NZ_CAJLKP010000131.1 GCF_905207245.1 uncultured Bacteroides sp.
GCCCCTTGTTCCCTTGTCAACTCGTATCCTTGTCAACTGAATTTCCTTCCTTTCTAATACGTTTTATACTAACCGCATCGAAATAGATTCTTCGCCACGATGCTGTTTGAACTTCTTTCATTGCGATAATAGAAGAAATTCCCCATCTCCCTCCAAATTGGTCGAATGCTGTTGTTTTCTGAAAAGCTGGCGTCATCCGAAGAAAAAAGTTTCACCTACATTTGCACCGAACTTAAATATATAATATCATGAATATGCGACAATTATTAATCTGCGTATGTGTGGCACTCACCACCGCTATTTCCGCTTTTGCCCAAGGTAAAGTATGGAGCGAAGAACAAGCCCGTAAATGGGGCGAAGAGAATCCGTGGTACTGCGGTGTGAATTATATTCCTGCCGACGCCATCAACTACACTGCCATGTGGGATAAAACCTCTTTCTCACCCAAAGTAATAGAGAAAGAGATGAAATTAATGAAAAGCCTCGGCATGAACTGCGCACGCGTCGTAATGCAATATGCAGTATATGAGGAAGACCCAGCGTACTTCATACGCACCCTCGACCGCTTCCTTAGCATTTGCAACAAATACGGCGTAAAAGTGATGCCCATCTTCTTTGATGACTGTGCTTTCGGTGTCAATACAGACCCCACAGTAGGCAAACAACCCGAGCCACTGGAAGGCTGGTATGCCTGGGCCTGGTCTCCATCACCCGGCTATTCGATGGTCGTGGACGAACGTACCCACGGCAAACTGGAAAAGTACGTAAAAGAAGTCATGATCCGCTTCAAGGACGACCCGCGCATCTTTGTCTGGGATTTATACAACGAACCCACCAATACCACCATGCCCGAAAGAAGCTGGCCCTTGCTCCGCAAAGTATTTACCTGGGCACGTGAGGTAAACCCCATACAGCCCATCACCTCCGGTTTATGGAATGGAAACAAGGAGTTGAACGACTTCCTGACCGCCAACTCGGACATTATCACCTTCCACTGCTATGCCTCAAAAGAAGAAACCGGGAAAGTAATGAAAGAACATCTCAAAGCATGCCGTCCCACCATCTGCACGGAATGGATGAACCGCGTGGCGCACTCCACTATCCCTGAAATCCTCCCTATGTTTAAGGAAGCGAATGTGGGCAGCATGATATGGGGACTGGTGAACGGAAAGACACAAACCCACCTGTGCTGGGGACACCGCCCGGAACAGTTGCCCTATACCGGAGCATGGCAACATGATATCTACCAAGGAGACCATACCCCATATTCCGCCCAGGAAATCGAAGTAATCAAAAAAGCAACAAAACAATAGTATGCAAAACAGTTTTCTTAGTAATGTTTGAAAAATGATTTGGTACATAAATAATAATTTATGTACCAAATCATCATTGTTTCACATGGCTCTTGGCAAAGTCCTTCGGAAGCACTCCGAACTGCTTCTGGAAACTCTTTGAGAAATACGACAGCGAGCGTATTCCCACTATCATACAGATTTCATTAATACGATATTCCCCTTCCAGCAACAACTCTGCAGCCTTCTTCAACCGAATAATGCGGATGAAATCACCCGGAGTCATTTCCGTAATCACCTTTATTTTGCGGTGCAGACTGGTGCGGCTCATATTCACTTCCCGTGCCAGGTCATCAATGTTGAACGTATCATCATCCAGATTCTGCCTGATAACTTCCGTCAGTTTATTCAAAAAATCTTCATCCGCCTTATTTTGCGCCATACTATTAGTAGCAATATAAGGACTATTGGCAAAGTTCTGCCGGAGCTTCATACGACTTTCCAGCAGGTTCTTAATCTGAACCAGCAAATGGGGCATGGCAAACGGTTTCTCTATATAAGCATCCGCCCCGCTATTCAGTCCTTCTATCTTGTTATTCAGCGTTGTCTTGGCCGTCAGCAAGATAATCGGAATATGGCAGGTCTCAAGGTTCGATTTTATCTCATTACACAACTCAAGACCATCCTTCAACGGCATCATGATGTCCGAGATGATGAGATTCACAATCTGGTCTTTCAGTATCTCCATAGCCTCCACCCCGTTATTGGCAGTGAGTACCTTGTAATACTTGCTCAACTGTACGGAAAGGAACGACTGCAACTCCTCGTTATCTTCCACCACCAGCACAACATCCTTAGCCGAGAATGAATCCTCAAGCATTACTGTCGATACATTGCTTTCTTCAGCTATGGGTTCCTCAATCAAAGCATCGTCTTCAGCCTGCCTCGCATCGGCTGATGCATTGGTAGGTATTTCCACTACAAAAGACGTATCTTCAGCCTCCTCGTCCAGATATAGCTTCCCGTTATGCAACTGCACCAGCGAAGAAGCCAGCGTAAGTCCGATTCCCGAACCCGGTTGCGTAGGATGAGCCCCTTTCAACTGGAAGAAAGCCTCAAAGATACGTTCGCGCATATCCTGCGGAATGGGCGTACCGTCATTCTTCACCGTAATCCGGAAATAACGTGAATCTTCACTCACCGAAAGTATAGCTTTGATATACGTAGCCGAATACTTCACGGCATTATTAAAGAGGTTACTGCACACCTTGGTTATCGCCTCTTCATCCACCAATGCCATGACGGCAGGATCAGGAATTTCCAGTATCATCTCCAGCTTCTTCCGCTTGCCTGTGGGCACAAAGCGGTTGAAGGTATTAGCCACCAGCACATTGATGTTACGCACCTTCAATGACAACGTAAAGGCTTTGGACTCTATCTTGCGGAAATCGAGCAACTGGTTCACCAGCACTAACAACCGGTCCGTATTCCTCTCCATCGTTATCAGGTTCTCCTTCGTCTCATGCTCGTCCGGATTAGAAGTTAAGATATAGTCCAGTGGAGCCTTGATAAGCGTAATCGGAGTACGTATCTCATGCGCCACATTGGTGAAGAAGTCTATCTTGGCTTTATAAATCTCTTCCTTCTTCTCCTGTTCCTGATGGGCCATTTTTTCTTCCACCTGCCTCTTCTTCTTCAATACATACAGGCGGATGGCAAAAAAGGAAATACCCATAATCAGAATGGTATACAGCGCATAAGCCCAGGATGTTCGCCACAGTGGAGGGATGATGCTGATGCTGACGGTCGTATTCGTATCACTCCAGTCACGTCCATCCTTCGAGTACTTGATATGGAATATATAATCACCGGGTGGTATGCTGTTATAAGATATCCTGAATGCATTGTCTACATAGCTCCACTTCTTGTCAATTCCTTCCAGCATGTAGGCATACTTTCCATTTCCTTCGGTAGAGTAATTCAGAGCCGAGAAACTGAAACTAAATGTAGTTTGGTCATAGTTCAGGTTGATGCTGTTGGCGTAAGGAATTGCCTTATCCAGTATCTTATTAGTAGCCTCTCCCTTCACCTCCTGATTGAAGATATAGAACCCCGTCAACACCACAGAATACCTATTTTCATTAGGGTGGAAATTCCTGGGGTTGAAGGCTACAAATCCGTCTATACTCCCGAAATAAAGAGTTCCGTCTTCCGTCTTGATACCGGAATTATAGTTAAACTGCTTACTCCGCAATCCGTTGGGAAGATTGTACAGCGCCTCTACACTCATCGTTTCAGGATTAAAGTTTACCAAGCCGTTGCTGGTGCTCAACCAGAAGCGTTGATTATCATCTTCCAATATCTTATAAACCACATTACTGGGAAGACCCTGTTTGGTGGTGATGCGCGTAAAAGTACCGTCGTTCTCATTATAGCGGCAGAAACCGTTGTCCTCGGAAGCAAACCACAAACGTTGCTTGCTGTCCTGGAAGACACAGGTGATACGATCATAGCAAAGGCTGTTCGGGTTCCCCACATCATAACGGAAGCGTTTTATCTCCTTCGTATCCGGATTATACCTGATGACTCCGATATTGTATGTCGTGAACCAGATGCAACCATTCACATCCTCCAGTATGTCGCTGATAAACGTGCCACTCATAGGCTCGAACTTCCTGAAACCGTCTATCTCGGGAACGTATGTATAGAGCTCAGTAGTGGAGCTCACCCAGGTTGTATTCCGGCTGTCGGTATAGATGGCAAAGATATCGTTATTGAGTATGGAATTGAGCATTCCGTCCTTTTCGTAATGCCTGCAACGGTTGGTTTTCAGGTCGAGCACATCCACTCCTTTGGTAAATGTGCCAATCCATAGCTTGTCTCCCGCCAGATTCAGGCACTGAATATTACTGAAAGAGATATTCACCGGTTGGGTTCTCTCGGAGATATGGGTAAAGAGGCCGGTATGCGTATCATAATAATTCAGTCCGTTATCTTCAGTAGCAATCCATAGGTTTCCTTTCTTGTCGCTCACAAATTCCCTTACTCTGTATCCACTGATGGAATTCTTATAAGCTATGGGATAGAAGTTCTCAAAATAGGAATATTGTTTAGGGATATAATCCACACCACCAAAGTAACTCCCTATCCAGATTCCACCCTCCTTATCCTTACAGATGGCATAGATGGCATTATTGGAAATAGATAAGTCGTTGTAGTCTTCATGGATGATGTGTTGCGTCGTGCCATTCTTCAACACATAAATTCCACTTTCGGCGCCAATCCAATATTCATCTTTTGAAATCTCTGCGATATGGCGCACATACACGTCGGAGTTCAGCGATTCATCAATCAGCAGTTTTTCCTGTTCGCCGGTTTCCTTATCAATGAGGAACAGCCCTTTATCCCTGGTTCCAAACAGGATATATTTATCCTTATATCCGCAGATAACGGTAGGGAGATTATTGTTATGAGTCAGATAGGTCGTTTTATCAGCCTCTATATCATACTTAATGACTCCTATATTAGGAAAACCAAGATAAGCCACTCCGTCATCATCCACAAACAACGCCCAGGGAGAGTAATCCGTATAAGGAGCAAACTTCTCCCTCAAATTATATAGTTTGTCCTCCGTCGGCTTGTAAAGAAACAATCCTTCGCCCGAAAGTATCCAGACTCTATCCGCCTTATCTATAAAAATCTTATTGATATAACCTTCCACTTTCTCATTCTTATCCGTCTGTTTATTGAAGTTTGAGAAAGTTTCTGTGAAAGGATTGTAGAGGGAGACTCCTTTATCAGTGGCAATCCATAGTGTCTTTTCCCTGTCCTCGGTAATGCAGTATATCATACTGTTCCGGAGCTCTGTGACCGAGTCGCCACGCTGGTAAATCTTGAAGTCATGCCCGTCGAACCTGTTCAAACCATTCTTGGTTCCTATCCACATAAAACCCTTACTATCCTGGAACAAGCTCATCACCGTATTATGCGACAAGCCCGAATTATTATTATAATGCTTAATCTGTTGTGACCAAAGCCCCCCGGAACAGAATAAGTAGAAGAACAGCATTAGTATTACTTTTCTCATAAGAATATGTTTTTCATTAGCGCAAACAATCGGCACAAATTTATGAATTAAAATCATTTCCCCTATAAACCAAGGTCAGAATAAAGATTGAAAGGGGTATTCTGGCAAAAAAACACTAAAAATGACAGAATAGTGTCTTTTCATTCTCACCCCACCCCCAATAGGAATGTGCAGAATGAATGAAAAGTGTCATTTTTTGGTTTTGTATTGCCAAGGCTTTGGGCTAATCTTCAGTATGTTTGCAATCGGCAGAGTTAGATTTGTTAATCACTAAATTTTATGTAATATGCAAAACAGTAAAACAAAACGGGAAGTCATAAAAATGATACTGGACGGTCAAAAACCTCCTTATGTGCCCTGGTCTTTTAAATTCACGCAAGAGCCCAAAGAACAATTGCAAAAATATTATGGTGTAGAAGACCTGGATGTGGTGTTGGGCAACCACGTTCTTCAATTAGGCAGCGACATCGGTTTCTTTGAACATCTCGGCGGTGATCTCTATCAAGATGTCTTCAAGGTAGTGTGGGACAGAAGCATCGACAAAGACATCGGCGATGTAAAGAGTATCGTGCTGCCCGAACCTACTTTAGAAGGATACACCTTCCCTAATCCGCTGGACCCTCGCTTCTTTGCGAACATAGAGTCTGAAATAGCCGCCAAGCCGGACATGTTCCGCTGCTTCCAGATTGGTTTCTCCCTCTACGAACGCGCATGGACCATGCGTGGCATGGAGAATCTGTTGATGGATTTCATCATCAACCCCGAATTCGTACACCAGCTATTAGATGCCATCTGCGACTACAACCTGGCCCAAGTGGACAAAGCACTGGAATATGACATTGATGCCGTATACTTCGGCGACGACTGGGGACAGCAAAAAGGTCTCATCATGGGATACGACATCTGGAAAGAATTCATATATCCCCGCCTCAAACGTATGTACGGCCACGTGCGTGCCGCCGGAAAATATGTAATGATACATAGCTGCGGTGACGTGGACGAACTCTTCGACGACCTGGTAGACATAGGCCTGAACTCCTTCAACCCCTTCCAGCCGGAAGTAATGGATGTATATGACATCCTGCCCCGCTATCGCGGCCGCCTGGCATTCCATGGAGGTCTGTCCATGCAGAAGATACTTCCCTTCGGAACACGCGAAGAAGTAGTTGCCGAATCGGAACGCCTGCTCGAACTGGGCAAAGAGGGCGGATATATCTTCTCTCCCTCCCACTCGGTAGAGGGCGACACTCCGTTTGAGAATATATTAGCATTTATAGAAGTTGCACAGAAACAATTAAAACAATAATACCATGAACGATTTAACGAATTTGAAAGAGGCCATTGTTGCCGGAAAACTGGAAGATGCCAAAGCCATCGTCAACGGAGCTATTGAAATAGGAATGGATGCCCAGGATATCATCAACAACTACCTGATAAAAGGAATGGAAGAGATAGGAAAACGTTTTGAAGAAGGAAAAGCGTTTGTACCCAACCTGTTGCTGGCCGCACGTGCCATGAAAGGATGTCTTGAAATCCTGAAACCGAGACTGAAGGATGCATCGGGAGCTTCATTGGGCACACTGGTTATCGGAACCGTGAAAGGCGACCTGCACGACATCGGCAAGAACCTGGTGGCTTCCATGCTGGAAGGATGTGGTTTCGAAGTTATTAACCTGGGGGTAGATATCTCCGGTCAGCAGTTTGTAGAAGCGGTCAGGAAGTACAATCCGCAAATCGTATGCCTGTCGGCCTTGCTCACCACAACGATGAGCTACATGAAAGAGGTAATCGATACACTGGATAGCGAAGGCTTGCGCCAAAACGTGAAAGTATTGGTAGGCGGAGCCCCCGTAAGCGAGGAGTTCGCCATGCAAATCGGAGCCGACGGATACAGCTCCAATGCCAATGGCGCAGTGGTATTAGTAAAAAGGGTATTAGGAAGATGTTAAAACAAGGGCAAGTAGGGCTACAGGCTTTGGATATCTCCCAAGAGGAAATATATCAGGCTATGGGATACAGGGGAGCTATTCCCGACAGCTATACATGTGAACTTATAGCTGAGACATATTCGGAAATAGCCCCCCTATGCCTCCCCCGCTATATGTTCCGGGTATTGGAAGCCCGGCAGGTATCCCGACAGAAAATAGAAGTCGGAGATACCGGGTTCGCCGCAGGAGAGGGTACCGGGTTCACCACAGGGGGCATTATAGGCTCTTACCTGCAAGGAATGACGCAGGTGTGCCTGTTTGTTGCAACTGCCGGAAAAGAATATGATGCTTACCTGCACACTCTTAAAACGCAGGATAACATCGTCAAGGAGTTTATAGCCGATTCTATCGGAAGCGTTATAGCCGAAGCCTGTGGTGCCTTACTTGCCAAAGAACTAGAAACCGAAAGCAAACTTTTCCATACGCTCCCCTACAGTCCGGGCTATTGCGGGTGGAACATCTGCGAACAACAGAAGCTCTTTTCATTCTTCCCGCCAGAACCTTGCGGAATTGTCCTGTCGGACTCATTCCTCATGTCACCGGTCAAGTCCATCAGTGGATTCATAGGATTAGGCAAAAAGCTGCGCCCCCAGCCCTACCGTTGTGAAATATGCAACAATAAACAATGTTACAAAAGAAAGGAAAAAAGAATATGAGAAACATGAAAGAATGGTGCCGCGAGGTGATGGCCAGCCCCGAAAGAATAGCCATCCCCATTATGACGCACCCCGGTATCGAGTTGTGCGGCAAGACCGTAAAAAAGGCCGTCACCAACGGAGAAATACATGCTGAGGCCATCCGGAAACTGAATGAAGCATATCCGGCAGCAGCCTCCACGGTAATCATGGACCTGACGGTGGAAGCCGAATGTTTTGGTGCGGAAATTGTATTTACCGAAAATGAAGTTCCCAACGTAGTGGGCAGACTGGTGCAGGACCATGCTTCCATCTCCGCCCTGCAAGTGCCTTCCATCCACAGCGGACGCATGCCCGAATATCTGAAAGCCAACAAGCTAGCGGCAGAGTTCATCACGGACAAGCCCGTATTCGGCGGCTGTATCGGCCCCTTCTCCCTCGCCGGACGCCTGTACGACATGTCGGAAATGATGATGGCCCTTTATATGGAACCTGACACTATACGCCTTTTATTAGAGAAATGTACCGAGTTCATCATCTCCTACCTGCGTGCAATGAAGGAAACCGGAGTGAACGGAGTCATCATAGCCGAGCCGGCAGCCGGACTGGTATCCAACGAAGACTGTTCCTCCTTCTCTTCCACCTACATCACCCGCATTGTGGAAGAAGTGCAAGACGACCACTTCATGATCATACTGCACAATTGCGGCAACACCGGCCATTGCACCGCCGCCATGATTGAAACCAAAGCAGCCGGACTGCACTTCGGCAACAAGATAGACATGGTAGGTGTCCTGCAGGAATGCCCCGAAGACATTCTGGTGATGGGAAATATAGACCCCGTAGGCATCTTCAAAATGGCAAGTCCCGAGAAAATCAAGCAAGAAACCCTGAGTTTGTTGCAGAAAACCAGCCAATGGAAGAATTTCATTCTGTCATCAGGATGCGACGTTCCGCCCGAAGTGCCGATGGAGAACATAACCGCTTTCTATGAAGCCCTGAACGAATATAATCACCAATAATAATCCTCACCCACCCGCCATAGCGGGAAAATTTTATACCTGAAATGAAAAATATACCGCTGTTACTTCTTCTGTCACTCACCATTCTTTCCTCAGCCTGCCAGTCGCAGTCCGGAAAGGTAGTGGGGGC
>NZ_CAJLKP010000132.1 GCF_905207245.1 uncultured Bacteroides sp.
AGTTCAGATGAGAAAGTGACAAAAAGAGTTTGTCCGACGTGTCCGATTAGAAAGGCAGACTTTGTCCGACGTGTCCGAAAGATTGTCCGTAAAAGCCAATGATTTGCTACAAGAATGAACCCATTTATCCAGCATTTCTTTCCCGTTCAATGCCTTGTTTCAAATCCATCAAATTTACGAATAAGCCCTTATAGGCTATGGCATGAACTCGTTCCATCTTGGCTTGGTCTAAAGAAAGATGCTTGCGCTTGGCCCACATCTCGCGGAGCGAAATTATCTCTCCAGCCTTTCCATACTTCCAAAGGCTTTTTTCGCTTGATATAGCTTTTGAGAGACGACGCTTGTATTTTTCCCACTCCTCGGACGAAGAACAAGAGGAAAAAATGAGTGGGAACCAGCTTGTCATTTGTTCAATAAAAGCGGTGACGGTAAATTTACTTTTGGCAACACGTACTTCTTCTATCGCTTTTACAATGTAATACCATTCGCCCATCACACCGGGATTAATCCGCATCTCCTGTGGTGCACCATAGAGCATGGCGGCATCCCCCATGTCAATTGCGGCAGCAATAACACGGCGCAAGTCCATAAGTCGCTGATTGGTATCAAACAGACAGGTACTGAATATCACGTTGCGCAAAAGCTCTTCTTCCGCCTCTTCCGATTTAGAAGTACTCCCGTTCGAAGCTGATTCTCCAAAGTGTATCTCTCCACCATCGTTATAGAAGAAATTAACCACACTTCCCTGTGCCCGTTTTTCGTTTTCAAGAACTTGTGCAAGAAGCGTGTCAATAGTGCGAGTGAGGCAATACCATGCAAAAAACGTATTAAGCTCGATTCGATTTATTTTTCCCTCATAAAGAACATTCAGCTTCCGCACGAATTTTTCAGAGTCGAAATTTAGCCCGTTTTCATCAAAACTTTTGCTCCAGACGATGTAGAACTCCTGCCTCTTGAATTCCTCCGCTATCCTACTCCGCTTCTCACGAAGCACCCGCTTCAGTTCTTCTGCATCGCCGGGCGATACCTTGAGCCTCATCTCCTGCCAAAAAGCAGAAAGCATCTTTTTCCAAGCATCACTTGCAAGATAACACGCTTCTTCCCTATCGAAAAAAAACGCTGAATCGTCTCCCAGAATTATGGGCAAACTTGCATGTTCTTCTATTACTACCGTCATTACTTTCGTTTTTGCAATTCGTCAAATTCTTGTTTCTTCTTATAAAGTTCCGACTTTGGGTCAGCAACATCCGCCCGATAATTTTTATAATATTGCAATATCCGGCGAAGCTTCTCGTTATCGGTCAGCTCCTCTATATGGCTGAAGTCATTTTTATAGATAATGGGCATCAATTCTTTCCGCTCACATGTTGTGAGTGTTTTCATCGCCTTGCGCCACTCTTCGGTGTAACCCAAATGCTCAAAAAATAAACGGAATAAAATGAATGTCTCGGGCATGATGAGTAATTCCATAAATTCCTTCTCGTCACGACCAAAAGCCTTCTCAAAGAACTTTTTCCCACGTCCTATCTTACCTTTCGTTGCATTCAAGATGGCTTGCACCGCCCGGATATACTTACGGTTCCAATGTTCGCCTATGAAATCGCGGTCGTGACTATTCTCTCCCTTAATGGGGTGATACTTCATGGGAAATGAATAAATCCCCACCTCCAGCGTGTCACACAAATCCACGTTAATACGCATACGGTGATATAAATCGGTGGGCTTGTCCTTGAAGTTATAAAGCAAATAGTTAGAGAAATCCTTTATGCCATGATCTACGCTCATCATGAGGGCACGGGTATAAGCCGCCTCCGTCTTCATATCGTCGAAAGCGATACGAAGCGGACGTACAGGTATTTGCGAAAGCAAGGTCACACGCTCCTCATTGAAGAGGCGGGCATCCACGCCCTGATTGAAATCTACATAGCGCAATCGCCCCTTGCTATGGCCCTGAGCATTCTTCTTATCAAAGTAAGGAGCAAAATCCTTGTAGGTAGCAATCAATGTCTCACGGGTACAAGTCTCGCGCAGAAGCAGACCGGCATCATGACGCATACCAAAAATCAAAGTCCGTTCTTCTTCATTCAACCCCTTAAATTCATTTATTTCCTGAAGCAGCCTATGGCACTTACGAATATAGGCACGATTATTCAAGCCAAGGCGCAGATTGCGTATGGCAATGTCATACTGATTGGGTTCTACGTACTTTGCCCCCGGTGTGAATCCGCATCGGCGGATGTCGGCCACGATATCAAGCAATCTACTGGAAGCCAGCACATTGTTATCCATCAACAAGAGGTTCTGTTGTGCACCATAGAGGCGACGCGTGCGCTCAATGCGCTCGTAGAGAGGAATATATTCCTGATAGTGCGGCTCCAACGTCCACACGGCGCAAAAGGAGCAACGGCGGATACATCCGCGAGTAGCATAACTATAATATGCTCCACTATCCGGATAAACATAATCTATCTCATCCAGGATGGAATAGTCCAACGGCAATTCGTCAATAACATACGGATTGTCCGGGTCAATGTCTTTGTAAGGGGTATGTAGTGTCCCCTCGTGAGGCTTGATACCTGTGGCTTTTTCTATTTCTCCGGGTTGGATAGTGGCTAACACTCCCCCTACCATCAGGCGCCCCGGATCTTTCACCATAGTTTTGGCAAACTCGATGGTCTCAATAGTAATTTTCCAGTAGAAGGTGAACAGGGTAGTCACCGCCACAAAATCCCAACGTGGATGGCGCTTGTATTCTCCGCTATGATAAAACTTCTTGTAGTATTCTATCCACGGACCGATAAGGGAGGCATAAAGCTTCGAATCCTCCACGCCTATAAGAGCAAGGTCAGTTTTCCTACGATAGCGGATATAAGTAGCTATATATGAGAAACGAAGCTTCCAATTAATGGAACTGTCCACACCTGTAAGTTTATCTACACATTCGTCCGTTATCTGGTTGACCACAAATTCGGTGAGATCGCCTTTGTAAAACACCACATCGTCACCACACAAACGAAAGTAGGTGGCCATTTTCATCAGTCCTATCGGAGGGAACTTATTCTTGTAGTTCGGTTCTAAAAGCAGTACTCTCCGGTTCATTTAGTCAGTTCTTTTTCAATCAAAAGGATTACTCCTTCACGCATATCTTCATTGGCAATGGCATGGTAAATGGCGTGGTACACCGAATTGATGATATTTTTCTCTTTCTCATCAAACCTACGATATATCTCCCCATCCGTGCGAAAACGGGGCTTCAATGAAGCGTCACCCTCCACCGGGTTAGGTATCGTTTCTTTCACTTTGCCAACTTGCACGGCAGGAGTGGGATTGTAGGCTCCGGCAGGTGCAGTATAACGATTCGGAGCAGGCAATTCACCCGAAGCGCCCGGTGCAGATGTTGGCGCGGGAGCAAACATAAAGCCGAGCGGCGAACCGCTTTCATTCACTTTCTGCTTTTTCCTCTCCAATTCTTTCTCTGCTTTTTCACGACTTTTTTGATATTCTTCAAATTTCTTCCGGTTTGCCTCCTCTTCCGCCTCACAAGTGACTCCCCCTCTTTTTTTCTTTTCCACTAACTCCTTCTGTCCCTTGTCGGCTTTTTCTATCTCTTTCAGTGCACTCCTTATTTTCGACGCATCATTACATAGCTCCTTCAACACCTGAAAATTCTCTCTGACAAGGCTTTCAAAGGCACTCCGATCTTCACTCTCACGCAGGTAGTCGCGGCGCGCGTCGGGCACCAGCTGGGGCGTTTCTACATGAAGTTCCCCATAAAAGTATTGTGCAAACCGCTTGTCACCCTCCGTCACGAAAAAGTTTCGGCAGGTGCGTTCATCACCCACCTGGATGTTCTTTTGCCTAAGACGAATTCCGTAGGGGATATTGTGTTCCTGTATCTGCCCGCGTATTTCAGATATGGAGTACCAGCCCCAATAAAGCAGATTACCTTCTTCATCTTTAGAATCAAACATTTGTATGTCTTTGATATAGTAATCACCGCTTTTCTTATCTTTAATGATTGGGGTATAGGCCTTATAGATCTGTTCCTCACCATCTTTATCGCCTAAGTAAAGGTTGTACACATCGAGTGCGATACCATTTTGGGCAACATAGCTTTTTATTTTTGCCGCAAAACGATTGAAAGCCGTGGAGTAATCAACGGGAGCTACCATCGAGAGATAATCTCTAATGTCCTCTATATCGAGTAAACGGTCATCGCTCACCCGTTCCATCGTCACCTTGAAGTAATGTTTCTGCTCTTCTTCGGGCAATTCCTCAAAACGGGCACATTCGTCTATCACAGACCCGGCCTCACGGTCGTCAGTCTCAT
The DNA here is from genome assembly GCF_905207245.1 of uncultured Bacteroides sp. Classification (GTDB taxonomy): domain Bacteria; phylum Bacteroidota; class Bacteroidia; order Bacteroidales; family Bacteroidaceae; genus Bacteroides. The sequence continues at coordinate 4,331 of NZ_CAJLKP010000132.1, forward strand.
TGTCAAGAATGCGATTCATCTTTTCCGCATCCCATTGCATCACGGTCTTCACTTTCTCACCCTTGGCAGAAGTCTCAAAAGTAAGCACGGAGCAATACCCCAAACCACCCAATCGGCCAATGCCACGGAAGCCCTTTTGATAACCGCGTCGTTTTTGCGAGGCAGCCACATCGAGAAGCAATTCCCGGTCATTGCGGCTCACGCCCGTAGCCGTGTCTTCTATCTCAATCTTGCGTTCTTCGCGAAAGATACGTACGTGTATTTCGTAATAATTATTTTCTTCAAGATGTTGCCTACGGGCCAAGTCTATTTGGTCGGCAGCATTTTGTATATACTCTCTATAAATGCACCGACTATCTTCGTACATGCTTCGAGTAAGCGATTCTATTACATTTTTACCTATTTTTGCCATGGGTTATTCGTAATATTTATAAATGGGTAATGGAAAATTAATGTGTAACATAGAGCGAAACACAGGGTTCTGAAGGATGTATTCACCCTGTTTCATGCGAGTAAGCATCGTTTTGTACACGCTCGGCACGAAACGGAAATCCTCACGTGTTATCTCAATGGCATTGGTGCGGCCAAAAGCCTGTGTGGCACAATTGCCTTTCACACGACGGTGTATGTCACTCACAAACTGTTCTGCACCAAAAAGTACGATTCCAAGCGACCGTCCGCGCTCGGTGATATCAAGCAACTGGTGCAAAATGGGCGATGACTTGGGTACATCCACAGAAGCGTACTTGTTCAGCTCATCAATAAAAATGACGATACGATCAGGTATCTCCTCGTCAGAACGTTGCGAAGCTCCCAATTTCAGATTGTAAACAGCACGCATCACATCTCCAAACACAAAGCCTTGCGATTCTTCATCCAACTTTGCCACATCTATCACCATTACATCATTTTTACCGATTTCGGCTATCTCGTCACGAAGACGAACCCCTGTGCCAAGCTGATTGGTAAACATTTGCTGACACTTCTGATAGCTTTTGTTAAATAAGCGATAGAACTTACGCCAACTCATCACTGAAATTTCTTTGCCGGAAGATTTCGCTTTGTCGGTCTGCGTTTGGTTATAAAGTGCATTCTTAAAATCCTCCCATGTATCAACACCCCTGAACTCACCCCCATTTGAAATAATGAAATTAAGTATACTCTCTATCGTTTCATTAGGATCGTCCACATTAGCGAAAAGCAAATCCAGACACTCTTTATCTTCATCCGTCTCAAAAAGATACTTATATTGAAAAGCCGTCTTAGCCTTTATGCGTTCCTTGATTATGCTCTCTTTCTCGTAAGTATAAGAAGTACAGTCCTTGCAAAAAGGATAAAAATATTTCACTTGTTTGAAAGGTTGCATTTCCATACCCAACAAGTCATACACGGGTTTTATCTTTTCCAATTCGTCCTTCCGCGTGTTCTTCTGATCTATCTTCAACAAATCGGTTCCTTTAACGTTCATCATGATAAAAGCTACCGACTCCTTTCGGTTCTTCATCGCATAGTCTTGTATAGACTTCATCAAAAACATGGCATACGACGTTTTGGAAGCCAATCCCGAAATACCGGAAATATTGAGATGCGCCCCCTCAGGCCCTATCAAGAAATGAGAATTAAAAAACACAGGCAATGTCTTACGGTTTTCACCATCATACATCTCAATATAACCAGCCGGCAGGGGATGCTTTACATCCTTTAGACCAAGGGCTTCCATTATTTCATCCTCACTGGCAAGAAAAACTTTACGCCCTTCTTGAACAGGTATATAGATACCACGGTCGTTGCCCACCACTTTACATTTCACGTAGTTCATACCTATACGTTCCGTATAGGAACGGGCATCCACATCACCGAAATCGCTGGAAATGAATCCGGCCAACGCACTGGGCGAATCGGTCATGTGTGAAATTTCTTCTACCACACCGAATGTTTTCGAATCTCTCCCCTCCGAGTCTTTGATATGCTCTACCACCACAACATCGAAAGGTCTCAATTTAAAGTCCTTGCGTGTCCAAAATGTAAAATCTTCAATGGTTGAAGGTTGTTTTTCAGTAGCTATAACTCTTCCTATTGTTTCCATACTAATCAGAACAGATTAATGAATTGAATGTCGCTTCTAAAACGGCTTTTACAATAACTCTCTGTCATATAGACAGGATATAGATGATTGGCCCAGCGGGCATCGTTACCATAGCAAACAGGGTTTCGTTCATTGATGATATTAGCCGTAATTATATCAATTTCGTCAGTGGACAAACCGTGGTCATTCTCGTATCCGGTCATCAACATTTTTTCTATTTTCAGTATACCCGAGTAGGGCGTCACCGTATGGTGAACATCGCGAATGCGTACATACCAAATGGCGAAATTCATACCTCCCCATTCAGGTCCCGGATTCCAAAGGAAAGCCGGTGTACGATGGTAAAGCGGCAAGTTGGCTATCGCACCGGCACTACTTTGTCCCCGATTATCTTTCATCAAGTTGGGATTGAACTTCTTGGATACTCCCACCACATGACGATAATTATTACGGATGCGATTCAGTTCTTTGTAATCGCCTGTTTTCATAGGCTTATACTGGATAGAGCCATCCTTTATCAGATAACTCTCATGCGTCAGCAAGTGCCTACTCATCATACGCGCTACAATACGCTTCTCGCAATCCACCATTTCGTCTTGTATGCGTGCCACACCTTTGTTTTCAAGCGTTTCGCGTCCATCGCATTTGGTCAGGTAATAAAGCACTTTGCCTATCTGTGTACCCGACTTCTGCAACAGGGGCAAGCCGTTAAGTTTATTTCGAAGATTTCCAAAGAATGAGGCATTGTCCTCGCCGGCCCCATTAGCAGTAATAGGCAGGCACACCACCGAATAGTTTTCTTCATCTACATGGGCAAAAGAGTGAAACGTATAGTCATCATTCATGTTGCGCGCGCAACATGCCACGGATATCTGTCCGCTCACAATGGGAAAAACTTTCTTATCATATTGTATGTCATCCACTTTATACACACGACGCGAACCGTCCAAGAAGTATTTAAAAAGTGCAGGGCCTTTGCTACATTCTTCTGCAAGATTATTCATATCACGTGTTTTAGGATTATGCTTGTCTTCTGCATATTCTTTCATATTTATATAATTCTCCTCCCCCGGCTCATATTCAATGTTAGGGTCGGCTGTGTTGTCGTAACAATACTTGAAAGATGCAAAACATTTGCCCTGAGTCTCCCGAGCTATATAATAAAGAATTTTGTCCATTGTTTCATTTTATATTTTTCAAATTCATTTTAGTTTTTCTTTCCTCTCAATCCCCGTTGAAAATAATAAAGCCCACTTCCCTTTTAGGTAAGAGTGGACTCATCGGAAAAGAAAAACGATAAGAACTTTGTGCAAAGGTAAGAACTTTATTGCAAAAAAGGGAACACTCGGACGTAAATATTTTGAGATTCCGACAATTATAGTATGAACAAGAGAAAAGCAAACTTGTTTCGAACCCACGCATCTGTACTACCCGATTGTGTGACAATCGTGACAATCGTGACAAATGACAATTAGTGCGCCCCCCTGAAGCTTATAGTTATATTATATATAAATATATAATATAAAGACTGAAAAGGGTTCTCTTTCCTATTTGTCATCTGTCACGATTGTCACGTAACGGGGATGAAAAAAGAAGTGATAGAGTGGTAAGGTGATAAGGTGGTAAAATAACGGTTAAAGTATGCTTTCCTATCTGCAAAACTATTTTTTCTGCCTCGTGGAAGATAGTTATTCGTTTTTTTGCAGAAAGGAGCAAATGATAAACGATACTATCTTAATTCTCCTCCTCCTGGGAGGAGGGGAATTGAGATAGTCCGTTTGATTCATAACCGCTCAAAAGAGGACAACCTCATTAACAGATTTTCACGTCTTAGCCCACCCACGTTTTTGGCAAACAGGGGCAGGCGGCGTATCTTTGCATTGTTCTTCGGAAACGACAATGACATCTTCTGAAAACAACAACGTTCTTAAAAAAACGATAAAAAGAAAGAAACTTATTTTATCCTAATTTTTAAACACTAAAAAAACATGGCAACAACTATCGGAACTTTAAAGTATCGCCTCGCTCAGGTGAAGAACCCGCAGAAGCCCTCCGAGGCACAAAAGTGGTACGCACGCGCCGTACAGGACCGTACGGTGGCATTCGAAGACTTCGTCACCCACATGGCCGAGCACAACTCGCCCTACTCGCGAGGCGTCATCCACGGCGTACTCATCGACATGCTCGCCTGCCTGCAGGAATTGGTGCTGGACGGAAAGTCGGTACGCCTGGGCGAACTGGGTCTGTTCTCCCTGGGCATTTCGGGACGGGGCACGGAGAAACGCGAGGACTGGAACACCGCACTCGTGGACAGCGTTCACCTGAATGTACGCAATACCAAAACGTGGAGCAATCAGGAATTGCGCAAGAAGTGCCGCCTATCGGAACTGGCAGGATACGAGGCTACTAAATCGGGCGGAGGAAGCTCAAGCGGCGGAGATGACGGCATAGAAGAAAATCCTTTGGGATAAAAACTGTGCAGAAAGGAATCAGTTACGAGCTACGGGCTACAAGCTACAAGTAGCTGCGCTATATTCCGAAAGGCACTTGTAGCTTGTAGCCCGTAGCTCGTAACTAATTCAAATCC
>NZ_CAJLKP010000133.1 GCF_905207245.1 uncultured Bacteroides sp.
TTCATGAGAATATCGGTTTGCCCCATCGGAAACATATGTATCAATTGATGGCGAATGAATTAAAGATGCGGCATGTTGTCGTTTCGCTGATTTATATGATAGTACAGGCTATAATAATTATAGGATACCTGTATTTTCAAAGTCATGGATATCTATTCCTGCTTACCTCTATTTTCCTTCTATGCCTCATCTATATTCTTTTCATGCGGAGATATTTTCATCTCTGTCTTCAAACTAATTAAAACTCTTGAAAATTCATAAGTGACATTTTAAAATTCCACAGTCACCCCAATCGACGGTAATAGTGTTCCGCTTTCCTGTTTCAGGTTCTTCATCTTGTATCTTTGTTCCTTGATAGGAGCAGATGGATTCTCAATGACTCCTGTACTCATAATCACATCCTGCTGTTTCAGCTTATTTCCCATGATGTTCTGTATGTCAATGTAAAGCCCTACCATGCAGCGATGAAAGTAAAAGGATTTATCTACGCGTATATCAAGTTGTGCAAAGTTGGGTAAGCGTTCAGTGTTATATTTTGAGTAATCATAGTACGGGCGTCCCTGTGCATTCCATGCTTCAACCAATGATGACTTTTCTTCATCATAAGGAGTGTAGGGAGCACCACCGATATAACTCAATTTTCCTCCGATACTCCAACGGCGGGGAAGATTATACGTTCCGCTCACATTAAGGATAAAACGGTTATCCCAAGCAGAAGATATATATTTAGTCCCGGAAAGATTATCGCTGTTATCACCGTTTCCATTGCGGTATTCACTGCGAAAAACAGTAAGGGAGGATACGAAGTTAAAACGTCCCGGCATTTGCCAACGTAACATTCCTTCTACACCATAGGAGCGCCCGTCGGCGGCAGGAATAAGCGCTTCGTTACCTATTGTGCCGTAATCATCTCCTTTACATGCCAGGGGGATGTTATCTTGCAAAGAAAGAGGCATGCGTTCGTATCGCTTGAAGAACCCCTCTGCTGAAATCATTAATCTATCTTGCAGATGCCAGTCAAGTCCGAGGCTGGTCTCCATGACCTGCATATATTTCAAATCCTTATTTGTATAGTTGCCACTATTATCTTTGAACCCTAATGCTGTGTAAGGGGGGAGTTGGTAATATAATCCTGCATTTCCACTTAGTGTCCATTGTTTGGTAAGCTCGTAAGACAGGGAAAGACGGGGAGAGAGTTGTTTCCATAATTCTTTCATCTCCCGGTTGTAGTTGTTTCCATCCGTACGGATGCCTGCGGAAGCAGAAAAACGTTTGTCGGCGCTGATATAGTCTGTGGAGAAGAAACCACCCCAACTGAATATATTCAGATCAGTCCGGTAATTGGAAAGTGTGGTATAGCCGAATATCCGTTGCCTTGTCTGGTTAGTATAATTGGAGTAATTTAGTTCTGCACCTTCCTTCAATGTCCATTGCCCCGATCTCGTTTGATTCTCGAAACGAAGGGTGGTTTTCTGTTCCACTGAACGAAGCCGAAGCGTCAGGTTATCATCGGAAGATTCGTCGTTATTCAGATATTTCACATTACGGTTGTTCAGATAATTATGACTTAGCGTCAGCGTCTGTACATGCTTTCCTGCATAATGGCGATATGAAGTTCCCACAGTAAATGTCTCTTGATGAATGGTGGGCAGATAACTCAATATATATTCTGCATCTTCTCCTTTTTCGTCAGTATTCAGTTTCATCTTATCGATGCCTACCAGTCCGAGTATAGTCAATTCATCGTGTGCCGAGAGTTTTGTTTTCAATTTGAATTGCCCGTCGATGAAGTTGGGCAAAAAAGGAAGCCCTAAAGCTTTGAACAGCAATTGGAGATAAGATTGACGTAGAGAGAATAAATAGGTTGTCTTATCGCTTAGGTGTCCGTTGCCGCTAAAAGAAACTTCCGATGCTCCCAATGTTGCTTTAAAAGTCTGTTTATCCGGATTACCATCTCTCAAACGGAAGTCCAGCACGGAACTCATCGCACCGGAACGATTGGCCGGAAATGCTCCGGTATAGAAACTAATTTCCCGTATCAAATCTGCATTAACAATGCTGACCGGTCCGCCCGATGCTCCCTGAGTGGCAAAGTGATTAATATTCGGGATTTCTATTCCATCCATATAGAAACGGTTTTCGGAAGGTGAGCCACCCCGTACAATTAAATCGTTCCTATATCCGATAGGAGAGAACGATACTCCCGGATAAGCCCTCACGATACGAGAAATATCCCGGTTTCCTCCCGGACTCTTTTCTATCTCCTGCAAACCTATGATGCGCATACTTACCGGACTTTCCACTGTCTTCCGGAAAGGAGAGGGGGTGACCACCACTGCCGCCAGCATGTTTTCATCTTCTTCCATCTCTATTTCGATAAAAGGCGTGGAAGCGGAAACCACGTATTCAGGAGTCACTACACTCTTATAGCCTATAAGTGTTGCTTCGAAGCGATAAATGCCCGGTGGCATCTGCTCTATACGGAACATGCCGAGTGAATCGGTGGATGTTCCTTTGCCGGGAATACCTACAACTACGACATTGGCATAGGCCACCGGTTGTCGCGACTGTTTATCGATAATCTTTCCATGCACGGAGTAGCTGATTGCGGCGGCATAGATGCAGACATTGCATAACAGCAATGAGAGAGTCAATAATATGTGTTTGGTTCTTATCATAATATACAAATATAGATATTATTGATATATATAGGTGTAATAAGGGTATAAAAAAACTGCCCGGGAATCATCCCGAACAGTTTTCATTGTCTTAGCTAATGTAAGATTAATATCTTCCACCGCGATCACCGCCACCATAGCCACCGCCACGATTTCCGCCGCCGTAACCACCGCCACGGTTGCCACCGCCATAACCGCCACCACGGTTACCGCCGCCATAGCCACCACCACGGTTGCCGCCTGCAGGTCTCTCAGTTCTTGGGCGAGCCACGCTTACTGCAATGGTTTTGCCTTCGAAGTCAGTTTCATTAAGTCCATCGATAGCTTTCTGACCGTCTTCATCATTCGGCATTTCTACGAAGCCGAAACCGCGTGAACGTCCCGTCTCTCTGTCGTTAATAATGTAGGCTGAAGTTACTTCGCCATACTGTGTGAATAATTCCTGTAAGCTGTCACTGTTTGTGTTCCAGCTTAGGTTTGCAACATAAATGTTCATTTCTTTTTGTAAGTTAAAATTGTTATTTATTAATGATTGAGATCCGCACGGCGTTCATACCCCGCGTACCGCGTTCAATTTCAAATGTAACACTGTCTCCTTCGGTTATCCCTTCGGGAGCGGACGTGACGTGGAAGAAGTATTTCTCACCGCTTCCTAAATCTTTTATGAAACCATAACCTCTTGATACATTAAAATGTTCAATACGTCCGTTTAATGGCAAAATTTCTTCTGCCTCGCCCTTCTTAGGAACAGATATTTCTATTTCAGAAGCATCTACCTCTTCCTTAGGCTTCACACCTTCGGGCGTAGAATGAAGAATACCATTTTCATCCACATAAGCCAGCATCTCTTCGAAGCTACGGCTACCAGTGCTAAGGCGTTCTTCTTTTCTCTTTTGTTTCTCTTCTCGTTTACTCTGTTTCGCTTTTTCTCTGTCTCTTTTACTTGATGTTACTCTTTTTACTGCCATTCTTAATTTAATTATATATTATGCAGCTTAAAAACACTGCATTTAGTTTCCTACTGACTAACTGCCGTATGGAACCATAGGATGATGGTATACTTGCAATTGAATCTGAACAAAGGAGCTGATAATGAGGTCATTTTGGGGATGGGGCAATTTGCGAAGTTCCGCAAAAATAAACATACACAAAGAAGAATTCAGAATAAACCCTATTGTTTATGCTACAAAGATACAGATAAAAATGAGCTATCCATCCGTTTTTTTAATTATTTAAAGGGCAAGCAACTTATTTTTTTACGTACATTTGTGCTTCTTAATATAAACACATAGCAAAAATGAAGAAGATTTTATTGTTAGGTTCCGGTGAACTGGGCAAAGAATTCGTAATTTCAGCCCAACGCAAAGGTCAATATATCATAGCCTGCGACTCGTATGCTGGAGCGCCTGCCATGCAAGTGGCTGATGAATGTGAGGTGTTCAGCATGCTTGATGGCGATGCTTTGGAACGTGTAGTAAGCAAGCACCAGCCGGACATCATCGTGCCGGAAATAGAAGCCATCAGGACGGAGCGTCTTTATGATTTTGAAAAGGAGGGTATTCAGATAGTACCCAGTGCTCGCGCCGTAAACTTTACCATGAACCGCAAAGCTATACGTGACCTTGCTGCACAAGACTTAGGATTGAAGACTGCTAAATATTTCTATGCCAAATCTTTGGATGAATTGAAAGCTGCTGCCGAAAAGATTGGTTTCCCTTGTGTGGTGAAGCCGTTGATGTCTTCTTCGGGTAAAGGTCAGTCTTTAGTGAAGAGTGCCGACGAACTGGAACATGCCTGGGAGTATGGTTGCAATGGAAGTCGTGGCGATATAAAAGAATTGATAATTGAAGAATTTATTAAGTTTGATAGCGAGATAACTCTGCTTACGGTGACGCAAAAAAATGGACCTACGCTGTTTTGTCCGCCCATCGGCCATGTGCAGAAAGGGGGAGATTATCGTGAGAGTTTCCAGCCTGCCCACATTGATCCCACTCATTTGAAGGAAGCACAGGAAATGGCGGAGAAAGTGACATGTGCTCTGACCGGTGCCGGCCTTTGGGGAGTTGAGTTCTTCTTGAGTCATGAGAATGGGGTGTATTTTTCAGAGCTTTCTCCACGTCCGCACGATACCGGTATGGTAACTTTGGCAGGTACACAGAATCTAAATGAATTTGAGCTTCATTTGCGTGCTGTGCTTGGTCTGCCTATTCCGAACATCAAACAGGAGCGCATAGGGGCAAGTGCTGTGATTCTTTCTACTATTGCCAGTCAGGAGCGTCCGGATTATCGGGGTATTGAGGAAGTGACGAAAGAGGAAGACACATATCTTCGAATTTTTGGCAAGCCAACAACACGCGTCAACCGGCGTATGGGAGTTGTATTGTGTTATGCACCGTTGAACTCTGATTTAGATGCGTTGCGGGATAAAGCAAAGTGTATTGCTGAAAAAGTAGAAGTATATTAAGATACTCCTAATAAATAAGAACAGAGATTTAAATATATTTTCAGGCGCGAATTACGAGAATTTGCGCCTGTTTTTTTATTTGGCTATTACTACTTCAACGTCATATCCTATAAAGAGTCCACTTTCAATTACCCCGGTGATTGCTTTCAGATTTTGTTCAAGAGAAGGATCTATATAGTTGAAATGGGTGTCGAAAATAAAGTTGCCGTTTTCTGTCAGGACCGGACCGTCTTTTCCACTTGCAAGACGTAATACAATTTCTGATGCTCCCAATCTTCGCATTTCACTCTCCACGAGATTCAATGCTTCCGGGAATACTTCTACAGGTATTGGAAAACGGTTGCCCAATTGCTTAACCAGTTTGCTGTTATCGACAATAATGAAGCTTTTGCCACTACTTTTCATCAAAAGTTTTTCTTTAAACATGGCTCCACCACGTCCTTTTATCAGACTATGATCGGAATCTACTTCATCCGCTCCGTCAAATGTCCAGTCCGGACGTTTAGCCCAAAGTGTGGTTTGCGGTATGCCCAACTGTATGCAAGTCATGGAAATCTCCTTAGAAGCAGGAATCACTTCTATGGCCAGTGACTCTCGGAGAATCCTCTCTGCAAGTGCAAATAAAGTCAGATAAACAGTGGAACCGGAACCGGCTCCAATCACGTCACCATCTTTTGCCATTGCTGCAATTTTCCGCGCCACGATTTCTTTGCCTTCACGGTTGATGATTGTACTCGACCATTGTAAATGGTCTATCAGTTGATTATCCCATTTCATAGTTTAATGTTAATCGTTATTATCCTCTTCGTCGTCAGTCAGATTGTTCAACTCTACTTCGAGGTCAACTAATTCTTGTTCCCATATTTTTCTGATGTTTGCCGGCGTATTTTGGGGAGCATCTTTGATACGCTTTTGAGCCAATGATACTTCATGCTCAAGCTGTGAACGTCTACTCATAAGTCTTGTTATTTATAATTATTTTTATAATTAACACACAGCTTGTTGTTATTGTTTTAGCATTCGGTGGGAACTTTACCTTATCCGAATAATTCGGGGTATATTTCACTGTTACCACCAGTTACATCGTAACTTTTTAATAATGTGCCATCCGGAGCATAAAACAACTGGATTTCCCTATCTGAATTCTCTTCTTCTATATCGATGATAATGACAGTGGGCATTTTAGGGAAAGTTATAATCTTTATGTATCTGATTTGTATAGGTGGCGTTTCACTTTTCAGAAATGCTTTGGCTACGGGAGCAGGAACTTCTTCAAGACTTTCGACATTGGTTTCCGTCATTATCCACTGTGCATCTTTGCTGAACCATACATCCTTTTCCTGATTATCCTGAACAAATCCTGCAATGTGGTAATCACTTTTCCGGAGCCATTCTGTATTCGCTACTTTGGGATACATTTTATTAAAGGCTTCCTGTACTTTTACGGGTGGGGTGCCTGCAAAAACGGAATCTGATATTACCAGCAATAAGCCTGCCAATAAACTGAGTTTAAACTTTTTCATAATCAAGGTTTGCTTTAGTTTTAATTGTTATTAGAAACAACGTTAGAGGGCTTTTGTTTATCGCTTTTTTGCCACTTAAAATAATTATTGACCTTGCGATATCACATGTCATTTAATTCACTACTTTCGGGCACTTTTTTTAAAGATGAGATGAACAATGTATTGATTCTTGTAGACAGCTTGGATGATTGGAAACCATATTCCAAAACAAACAGCATTTTGACAGTATCGGACTACCTGAAGTATAAATCACCAGGGAAGGACCGTAAATTAGTAATCAACCTGAGCAATGATTATAGCTATAACTCCGAAGGCTATTATTGTTCGTTATTGGCCCAGACGAGGGGGCATAAAGTTATTCCCGGAGTGGATATTATTAATAAGGTAGAAGCGGGTACTGGTATCCGTATGGATAGCAGTCTACAGAAACTCTGTTATCAATGGATACAAAAGAACAATGTAACCAATGATTTATGGTATTTCAATGTTTACTTTGGTACCTGCAAGGAGAAAGGATTGGAGCGTATTGCCCGTTTTATTTTCGAAAATTATCCGTCTCCGCTATTAAGGGTCACGCTGAATACACGACATAAAAATCAGATAGAGAATATTCAATTCTTGCCTCTGAGTTCGATGAATAGTGAAGAAGAGGACTATTTCGCCAATGCGTTGGATTTGTTCAACAGAAAGGTATGGCGTAATCCTCAAACATCCAAATCTGTCCGATACAATCTGGCCGTGCTGTATGACCCTGAAGAGAAGTTTCCGCCAAGTGATAAAAAAGCACTTCATAAACTGCTTGAATTAGCCAAGAAGATGGATATCAATGCTGAATTGATAACAGAAGAAGATGCTACGCGCCTGATGGAGTTTGATGCTTTGTTCATCCGTACCACTACTTCGTTGAACCACTACACCTTCCACCTTTCACAACTGGCCACACAAAACAGTTTGGCTGTTATCGACGATCCACAGTCTATTATTCGCTGTACTAATAAGGTCTATCTGAAGGAATTATTTGAAAAAGAAAAGATTCCGGCACCACTTTCCATGCTGTTGTTCAAGTCGAATCTTAATTCATATGAGGAAATTACGAAGCAACTTAGAAGTCCTTTTATTTTAAAAATACCAGATGGCTCTTTCTCTATCGGTATGAAGAAAGTTAATAATGAGGCAGAGTTAGACGAAGCTCTGAAGGTGCTGTTTGATAAGTCGTCAATTCTCTTGGCGCAAGAGTTTACTCCAACAGATTTTGACTGGCGCATCGGCATCTTGAACGGAGAACCTTTGTACGCGTGCAAGTATTACATGGCCAAGGGGCATTGGCAAATCTATTGTCATTATGCTTCCGGACGGAGCCGTTGTGGCTTGGTGGAAACTATCCCTATCTATCAGGTACCACGTAAGGTATTGGATACGGCATTGCGTGCTGCTTCCTTTATCGGAAAGGGACTGTATGGGGTAGATTTAAAAATGGTGAACGATCGGGCTATCGTTATTGAAATAAATGATAACCCCAGCATTGACCATGGATTGGAAGATGCTATTTTGGGTGACGAACTCTATTACAGACTGCTGAATCACTTCTGGCGTATGCTGGATATTAAACGTTTCTGATAATGAAACAGGAATTTGCATTTCGGCTGGCTACGGTAGCTGATATTTCGTCAATCATGGAGATAGAGTTAATTTGTTTCGGGCAGGATAGTTTCTCGAAGCGGCAATTTACCTATCTTATCAACCGTGCCCAAGGGTGTTTTCTGGTAGTAGAATCTCAAGGGAGGATAATTGGGTACCTTAGTCTGCTGATTAATAAACATGTACGCCGTCTGCGTATCTATTCACTTGCTGTCCATCCTGTTTTTCGTGGAAAAGGGGTGGGGCAGTTGCTTATGGACCAGGCTGTGGATGTAGCATACAAGGAAAGTTTAGGGAAGATTACTTTAGAGGTGAATGTTTCCAACTTATCTGCTATCCACCTATATGAAAAGAACGGGTTTGAGTGTGCGGGTACCCGAAAGAATTATTATCATGATGGAACAGATGCACACTATATGCAAAAGTTAGTTGTGAATACATCGTTTAATAGACAAACAGAGAGGCTATAGCCCCTCTGTTTCACATTATTCTTAATTCTTGTTTAAATAGATAGCGGAATTTCGTATTTTTGCTATCAAATTGTTAACAAGGTCAATATATCTATTAAACCTTGTTGTAAAACGTCCCGGATTGGCTCTGAAATTTGGAGAAATCAAGAAAAGCCGTACCTTTGCAATGTGTTTTTCATAGTATTAGATTTAAGGTTAACAAAAGATTGGCTGT
>NZ_CAJLKP010000134.1 GCF_905207245.1 uncultured Bacteroides sp.
CTCCACCACCCAAAAGCGGGGATCGTCCGGGTTTTTGATGTAGCCGTAGGGCGGCGGAGAAAGCGGAACGCCCGCATTGCCTTTCATCTTGTTCACGATCCGGCGCTTCTTGGAAATGTCCTTGGCGTAATACTCGTTCATAATGTTCTTGAACGGAGTAAAATCATCCTCGCCTTCATTGCTGTCTACGCCGTCGGAAACGGCCACCAGCCGAATATCATGGAGCGGGAAAAATTCCTCGGTCAGCTTGCCGACCTCAATGTAGTTGCGCCCCAGCCGGGAAAGGTCTTTGACGAACACCGCCGAGATGTACCCAGCCTCGATAGCGGTCAGCATCTTCTGAAAACCGGGACGCTTCATCGTCGTACCCGTGATACCGTCATCCACGAAGAAGATCGTGTCGGTATAGCCCTTGTCCTTGGCGGCCTTTTGAAGTATCTTCCGCTGAGATGGGATTTGTCAAGGATTTTTTCTGCAAATAATATGCAATGTTGTTAAGTGCTTATGACTCCAATTTTGCAGCATTAAGTTGCCTATTCTTGATGATGCAATTTAGCTAAAAGAAATCGGTGACGATAAGGCATAATAAGACAACGCACTTTACAAAGCATGTAACTCATCAATCTCTAAGACTCTGTCAAATGCACTATCAACGACATCATCGTGCGAGACAAATAATACTGTACTACTACTTAATCGCGTATTCAGCATTTCATAAAAAACCTTGGTGGAGTTTGAGTCAAGAGATGAGGTAATCTCATCAAATAAGATAATATGCGGACGATTGATTAATGTCCTAATTATTAGAATTTTTTGCTTTTCACCGCCTGAAAATTTGTTTCCAAAATCACCTGGTTTTTTCTGAAACAAGTCGTTTTCGCTAGTTATCAACGAATTAAGTCCGAATATGTTTATCAACTCATAGACTTCCTCTAAATTAGCATCGTCCATTGGATATATTATATTTTCATAGATTGACCTATTGAATAAATTTGTATTTTGAGAAACATACATTATGCCATCGATAGATGGGAGACCATATGTTATCTGCCCAGAGTCAATATCTAATATCTTTGCTATAACTTTAAGTAATGTCGATTTTCCGCTTCCGTTCTCACCTCGAATGATGATATGCTCGCCTTTATTTACATACAAACTAGCATTATCAAAAATTTTCTTGTTACCAAGCGTCAATTCAACATTCTGCATGGCAATCACCGTATTGGTAGGAACACTGATAAAAACTCTATGGCAATCTTTTTCATTACTTTCGCTGTACCCCAATAGTTTTAACGCAGCTTTTAGTCTTGAGACCATTTCTATCATTGACAAGTATTCTCCACCAAAATCTCTCAAATTAAATATTGAGTAGATAAGTCCTAAATAGAATGAGATATTACCTATTCCCGTTGTGGAATAAATAGAAAATATAATCAGCTGTAAAAAGGTAATGAATACTAACACAATGTGTTGAATCAGTTTTGCATTATCTATGGCCAACTGTAGACCATAGTAATTTTTTTGCTCACTATCCAAAAGGAAACGATATTTTTCTTTTTCTTTATCATATGAACGGAATGAGTATATAGAGTCCAAATTCTGGCAGTAATCGATCAAATAAGAATTCACATCTGACGCAGACAACAGCGTACTATGAATCCTGTTATTTTGTTTTTTTAAAAGAACAATGGATATGAAGAAATATACTGAATAAGATAATATATAAGTCACACCAAGAAGGAAATGGAAATTAAAAAAAGCAGTTGAATTAATTATTATAATAGCGGAATGCTTGATTATAAATTGAACGCAGGAGTACAGCAAACTTCGTGTACAAAAAGATGATTCGGAAAAAAGATCCTGGATCTTCCCGGTTTCCATATCATCAAAATACATATATTTTTTTTCACTAGGTCGTCAAAGAGAACCTGCTTTGAATATTTTCTAACACTCTGCATAGCAAGGTTGTTAGGATAATTCAAAATAGGGACTACTAAAAAGGATAAAATTGATAGGACCATGAAAAAAGGGTTTACGTGCAATCCCCCACTGCCGCTAAATATCTTTGGCAAGGTATAAGGAAGTATGCTGTATAAACCATATCCTACAGACAAAAGAAGCAAATAAATGGACACATTCAACCGACCTATTTTTTGTATAAGAGCACTTAAATATTGCTTCATTATTATGACCATTCCTTTCCGCTGCACTCCAAGGCACAAAAGGGATACGAAACAGGAGTGCCTCTATCGCAGCTAAACGAAATTTGTTAGAATACGCTAGAGGAACGGGCACACTACACAGCATGTGGGGGGGTGAGTGGGTACAGCTATCCGCTGAACTGAATTATTATGTGTGCCGGATGCTCTTTCAAGCGCAAATAAGTAGGGCGTAGAACCCTGTAAACTTATCTTTGGAGAGACAGACTGCTTCAAGCTTTCAGTGAGTGTCCAGTCCCTACCTGTTCCCTCAAATCTTCGAACTGAGGGGATGTGTTATGCTCAAAATCGTTTATCCTATCTGCTGTGGAATGGATGTCCACAAATCGTTTCTGGTAGCCTGTATTGCCTCAATCAACGAGCAGGGCGTTACCACCTACAAAGGCAAGCGGTTTTGCACCTTTACAGGAGACCTCCGGCGGTGTGCCACCTGGTTGGGAGAGAACAACTGCAAGGACGTGTGTATGGAGCCTACCGGGATGTATTGGCTCCCTATTTACAACATCCTAGAACACGCCCGCAATATTGTCCTTGCCCACCCCAAGTACGTCAAGGCTATCCGGGGAAAGAAAACAGACAAAAAGGACGCCAAGTGGTTTGCGGACATCTTCAAGCACGACCTGGTTTCTGGCAGCTTTATCCCACCATCAGATATTCGTCAGCTCCGGGATTTGGTGTGCTACCGCTGAAAACTCACCAATTTCACCACGGGAGAGAAAACCGGGCGCAGGATTGCTTGACTGTCTCCAATATCAAGCTGGATGACGTGTTTCCGGACGGCTTTGGCAAAGCAGCTACAGCTATTACCTCCGGCTGCTAGGAAGCAACGAATCCTTTCATGTAGCTCCATTCCTCAACAAGCGAGTCAAAACACCAGTTGAGAAAATCCAGGCCGCTGCGGACGGAGAGATGTGTGTGGAACAGGCCGAAAAACTCCGCATCATCCGTTCCCACATGGACAGCCTTGAATTGTGCAAGGCCGATCTGGACTCTCTTATCCTGACCATCGCTGAGAAATATCTTCCCCAACTTAACCTCGTTATGACGGCGCTAGGTATCCAAGCCTTTGCCACTATTGGCATCATCTCTTAAATTGGCGTGGATATGTCCGTTTTT
This sequence comes from uncultured Bacteroides sp., assembly GCF_905207245.1. Taxonomy (GTDB): domain Bacteria; phylum Bacteroidota; class Bacteroidia; order Bacteroidales; family Bacteroidaceae; genus Bacteroides. The sequence goes on from NZ_CAJLKP010000134.1 coordinate 3,336, forward strand.
TCCACCTCGAAGCATTTCTGCTCCTGGGCTGGGCTTACAATGAAAGTGCCGGAAAAAAAGAAAACCACCAGGAGCAGCCGGGCTGGGGCATACATCAAGCCCCTGTTGGTGCAGTGTGCGCTCTGTGCTATCCGGGCAAAGCAGTACCCAGAAGTCCGCAATCGTTATCTAGCTTTGAAGAAGCGCTGTGGTAACAAGAAGGCCATCATCGCCGTCGCCCTTGTGTTGCTGACTGCCATCTACAACATCCTCAAGAAGAACGAATCTTATAACCCTGAGCCTTACCGCAAGGCTGACCGTCCTCTCACACACCGTGAGATCTCTGCTGACCAGGCTATCTTAATCCTTCAAAGGCAGGGCTGTCTGGTAACCTCCCCGGCCTGGCTGATCTGCTCTAATTTTGGCCGCCATATGCCAGCCTGTTTTCGTGTCCCTTTTTCTGGATAATGATCAGGTTAAAATATTTCAAACTCCCCTCCTTCTTCACTTCTGATAAAATCATCTAAAGATTCAGCAGAATTACTAAGGACTCTTTTGAGAATTAGCCGCCATGTTTGGAAGTCTGCATCCTTCCAATTGCTTTTTCTTTTTACATAGTTAATCCTATCTCTAAAGTCTTTTTGCGAAATGGACTTCCCATGAACCTTCATAAGTCCTTGCACCAATGCCGCTCCACTACTAAAAATATTCTCCTCTGTTGAAACCTTCAAATATTGATGTAGTACAAAGGAAGATGGCAACTGTTCTCTTTTGTCAATATAGATACTAATGCATGTTTTTTTAATTAAACCAAAATTTTCAAGCAAAACCGGAATTGCATAAAACCCACTGACGCAATTGTTTTGTAAATTAAATTTATATGTAAAGGCATTTCCGATTTTTTTACCATTGACCACCCCATCTTTTGAAAAAACTGACACGTCAATACTCGAAGATGTATATTCTCCACCTGTTTCGATAAGCACGCTCATAAGATTGCAATCTTTTTCTTCCAAAAAGTAGACGTCGTTATACATAGGCAAAGATACATGTGCCTCTGAAACAACATCAAAACAAATCAGTTGACCATTTGCTGGTGGCTCGCCTGCTCCAATCAACGCCTTATTAGTTCCAAAACTGACCGCGCTATAAGGAGTGTGACCAACTACTTTGTGCTGAAAAACTTTCCCCCGTGTCCTTGTCTAATAAAAAAACTGAACAATCCGCCAAGACAAAAAGGGTCTTCCCGTAAATTGACGGTGGCGCAACAATAAGCCCTTCTCTGAACTTTTGCCTCCAAACAATACTTCCGTTTAATATGTCAGCACAACCAACCTCACCCTTTAGTGTTGTATAATACACTCTTTGGCTATCAACGACAGGAAAATGTCGTCCACAAAACCCAAAAACCCTTGTTCTCCATAGTTCTTTTCCTACTTTTAGATCAAAACAAATGATGTCATGTCCGCATGATGCAAAAGCAAAGTCATCCTTTAGCCAAATGCCTGACGTATCCGAACTAATAACAGGGCTTCTACCTAACTCCATAGAATACATTATGCTTCCTTCTTGATTTATAAGCCATAAATAAGAACATGAGCAATCCCTTTCATTGTTGTGGAGCGTACCTGTGCATAATATGCCACCTTTGTACGGCGTAATATTACCGTAAATAAACGAATTGGGAATATGTAATTTTTTGACAACTTCTCCGTTTTTGTTTACGGCTAAAAGGGTGCTGCCGGAACCAAACCACAATGTTTCGTCTATAACATTTAATGTAGTTCGTACTCTGTGACCACCCTGAACAGCCCATTCTACAATGCCAGACTCAGCGGAAACAGCTTGTACTGCATCAAACTCTTTTAGGAAAACAACAAGGTCGCCAAAAACAGTTGGTGTTCCATAACCACCATTGACAGCATCTATACTCCAAAGTATTTTCCCATTATGCAGATCAACTTTCAATAAATGATACGCCTGTTCCATCTCAGAGTATGTAACGACATAGCCGAAGTATTCACTACAATTATTTCCATAAAATGGAGTTCTAACAACTGCTGGCATTTCTATACGCCAACTGTCATTAAGGAAATAACGTTGTTTGTCTTTTTTATTTTTAATAATGTTTTTTCGGATCATATATATTATGCTCCTTTCTCTTTGCGATTGATTGTAATTCGAAGTCTACGCAAAAAACATTTCGATAGGCAACATGTGGGTGGAAGAGTTTCAATCATCCACCCACATGCCACCAATTCACAGTGGACTATATTGTCCAATACCGAGTTTTAGTAATTACTTGCATTGATGGAAGAAATAACGCTTTCCTTCTGCGCCACACCACTACTTCTGTTAATCTTCACCGTCTCCGTAAAGTCCATACAGATATTGTCCCTGTACTGATAAGGCCTGTCACTTGATAAGGTCGCAAGCACCTCGATTCTGACATCGATATCTCCCGACAGTTCTTTTTCCAAAGGGAATGTAAATATCGCCTTTTCCCCAATCTTCCATTCGCCAGAAAGGCTCTGCGATTGCTGCTTTTCATTTCCATTGAAGAGATAATGAATAGTCACTTTGAATGTTTCAAATTTCGTATTGTTTCTATCGATAACATAGCCTAAAGGCTCATAAAAGCCCAAATCAACAGCAAGACTTGCATTTTCCTCGATAAGCACTGGCCTAATCTTGTGTGAAATCAAAGAAAGTCGCGTTCCTTTTTCAGCAGTGCAATTAACACATGCTACATGGAGCGATTCATATGGGAGTTTGCCAACGCCGCCGTGTTGTCCACCCCAATTGGGGTTCCAAGGATCTACGATATCAAATTCCTCTTTGTCGTCATTATACCCAACAATAAGGACACAATGAGACTCCATATCCAGGCGATGAGAGAGTTCTTCATTTTCGATTGGGTAGTCGGCGGCTGAATGAACACGAATCAATGTGGGAACTCCGTTTACAATCGAGCTTTTTATGCTTTCAAGAGCTCTTAATGACCAAGGCTCATAGCCAATCACAGGAACTAAAGCATTTGCCGTTTCGGGTATTTGCTGATTAGTAATCAACTTAAATATGCTATTCATGCTTGTGCCTCCTTTCAACAGTGAATGGGTGATATTTCCATCTTGTGTTATCTAAAAACACTACGCTTTCGATTCACCACACAGCAAAAAGCGCATAAGCCGACTTAACAACAGTCTGGCTTATGCGCCCACATGATAGATTTTGAGTTGCCCCGTCCATAGATGGGGGCTAGGCCAAAATCCAAAATGAGATAACCCAGACTGCTTTTGCATAAAACGGAACATGACACTACCTCCAATCTTATAAATGTCGGACGGATTAAACCATCCGCAACGTAATTTTACCATATCAATAGCATAAACGCAACTGTTTCCCATTAAAAACACTTGTAACATTTGTGTGAACGCAAGCAGAGCTGAGCACCTGTTGCCAACGGAAAATAAACGGTCTGCCATCTGCTGTATGACATATGCACCCACCACTGATTCATGGGCAAACAAGGAGAGTAACAGACTACATTGCTGTCGTTTCCCGTCTAGTATGGAAACACAACGAGAATATCGCCAAGGCATGAGTCTCAAAGCTTTTATTTGGGCAGAATGCAATGATCGGAAACAGATTGATTCGATGATTGCCTAAGATAAAAGCGGGAGTGCATCGTAAAAATACACTCCCGCCGGTTTGTTAGCGTTCCCAATCATCCTGCTTTTTTCTTTCTTGTTTGGCCTTATTCTGCCGCCGCTGCTGGTATTCCCGTTCCCGCTGGATTTGCCGGATTTCCTGGCTCTCGGCATACTCGTCCAAATGCCGGGAAACATCCCGCTTGCTGTCATCCATTGTCCTGTGACTGTACTTATCGCCATACTTTTCCTTCACACGCTGGACTGCCGTCTGCTCCATTTCAGGGCGCAGTTCCTGTCGGGTGTCGTGCAGCTCCACCGGGTCGAATTGTTCACCCTGTGTTTTCAGCTCGGCATATTCGGCAAGGGCGGTTTCCAATTCGGCGGAGTATTTCTGTTCCTGCTCGTCCAGTTCTTTCAAGTTGGCTTCCATCAGTGCAACCTTCTTCCTGACCTTAGAAACATCCTTGCCGTCCGTACAGTCCATATTGTCCAGAAGAATCGCCTTTTCGGATTGCAGTTCTTCCAGCAATTCCGTCAGTTCTGCTATTCTGGCGGTCAACTCGTTCTTCCTGGGGATATTCCAGAACGGCAATTCTTTCTTTTCGGCAAGGAGGTCTGTGCGCTCCCTTTTGGTTTCCTTGATTTGGTCTACCACCTCGGAATATCGGTTCAGGTTGATATTCCAGGCATCCACGGATTTTCCAATGACAGATTTGCCTGTGCGGATGTGGTTAAGCTGATAGCAGAAAATCAACAGCTTTTGCCGCAGGAATTCCATGGACTTAGCGAGTTTCGGTAGAGAATGGAGGACCTCTTGCGCCAGCTTCTTGACGGCGGCTTTCAGTTCCCGCAGCAGAGCGTTGTCCGCTTTAATCTGCCGATTCAGTTCACAGCGGTCGGAGATAATGCCCTTTTTCTCCATAGCCCTTGCCACCACACCTTCGTGGATGGTGGGCTGCTCGACCAGACCTCGCTCGGCATGACTGCGGTGGTCGATACGGGCATCGTGTCCGTATCGTTCCAGATAGCGGTTGGTTACGTCTGCCCATGCCTTGCGCCATACGACAAGCTGTTCCTCGCTGTTCCAACGTTCGGAGATGGGATTCTGTCTGCCGAACTTGGTGCTTTTGGGGTGCTTGCTGGCTCGCTCCAAGCCTTGCTTCTCTGCTTCGGAGGGAGGCATATACACTTTCTTGCGCCCAACCTTATACGGATACTGCTTCTCCCATCCGTCCGCTTGCGCTGCCTTAAACTCAGCGGCAGTAAAGCCCCGTTCCTCGCCGTCTTTAACACAGAGATATTCTTTTTCGGTCTTGTACTGCCACTCGCCTCGTTCATCCAGCGGACGCACCGTCAGCAGAATGTGGGCGTGGGGATTGTGACCGGGAGGGTATGGGTCGTGAATTGCTACATCGGCGCACATCCCGTCTGCAACAAAACTTTCCTTAATAAAATCAGATAGAAGCTCCTGCCATTGGGTCGGGGTCAGTTCAACAGGCAGAGCCGGGACAAACTCACGGGCAAGGCGGCTGTCCTTTGTCTTTTCGTTTTCTTCTACAGCGTTCCAGAGTACGCCCCGGTCTTTCCATTCTGGTGGAGCATACTCTGGCAGAAACACCTCACGCCAGATCAGTCCTTTCTTACGGGTATAATCGTGCCGCACTCCATCGTAGTCATTGAGGATGTTGGTACAGCTCAGATATGCAGAAGCTGCAACGGCAGACCGCCCCGTTCCCCGGCTGACCACCTTGGCTTCTAAGTGGTAAATCGCCATTCATTCTCACCGTCCTTTCGCCCTTGTTTTTGTTTCTTTTTCGCAAAAAGAAAATGGGTATTGCGGCAAGCGATACCCATAACCGCAAATAAAGCTGCCGGTGGCAGCTTTATGC
>NZ_CAJLKP010000135.1 GCF_905207245.1 uncultured Bacteroides sp.
TGTCGAAGGATCTACTCTCTTGATACAAAGCTGCACAAATAGGAGAAGAGATCCTTCGACAAGCTCAGGATGACAGATGGTATTGCTTAATCATTTATCTCATTCCTGAGCACTTATAAGTTAACTCCTGAGTATTTGTACGTTCTCGAAAGCTTTCTTTCTGTTTTTTATAAATTAATTTATGAAATAATTTGGTTTATAAAATAAACTACTTATCTTTGCGGTGGAGTTCGAGCCCGAAATGTATGATTATTGTAGAATTTTAAATGGAGTACAGTTATGAAAATAATTGGTTTTAAATGGGTTGCATTATTTGTTATGGGTGTATGTGCAGCTTCGGCATCAGCACAGAGCGACTTGACGGTGAAAGTGAAGAACATCCGTTCGGCAAAAGGAAAGGTGATGATTGCTGCCGATAAAGGGCATTATGCAATGGTAGATGCTACGGGTGATACGGCAACACTTGTATTAAAAGAGATGCCCGCAGGAAAATGCAAATTGTATGTGTATCACGATGAAAACGGCAATTATCAACTGGACCGGGAAGACGGGGTGCCGACGGAGAATTGTGCAATTATAGATTTAGACATGACGGCTGAGGCAAAAACGATTGATGTGGAGTTGAAAGATGTGAGAGCCCTACAAAATAAGGCAAAAAAATAATTTTAGGTATTAAAGAGAAAGACACTATTATGGAAGACAAAAAAATGACTGAAAAAGAGAGTTTGGAACTTATCACGCAGATGATACAGAATAGTAAGAAAAACCTTCGGTTGGGGAATGTGAACATTCTCTTGTTGTGGGGGTATCTTTGTGCGATAACTGCGATTGTGGTTTATATCTTGATTCTGATAACTGGTAACCCGCTTTGGAATTGGGGCTGGTTGGCTATACCTGTTATTGGTTTTCCGGTGATGCGCTGGCTGAAGAAAAAGGAAGATAAACCGGTTTTGACTTATACGGATAAGGTTTTACTCGCTATTTGGAGCAATATAGGACAATATGGAATTGGTATTTCTATAATAGCTGCTCTCTATTTTAATTCCATGTTATTATTGTTGCCTATAATTTTGATGCTGTGCTCATTGGGAGTCAGTATTACAGGAAGTATAATAAATGATTCATGGATGAGAAATGCTGCTGGTTGTGCATTGACCATATCAGTAGTTATGATATCGCATATTTTGTTTAATCCGCCTGAACTAAACTTTATGTATCCTGCTTTTGCTGTTTGTTTTATTATTATGTTGATTGTTCCCGGACATCGATTGAATAGAAAACACACAAAAGAATAATTGTATTAAATCAATAAGTATGGAAGATAGAAAGATAACCGAGCAAGAGAGTTTAGAACTCATCTCTCAAATGATACAGAATACCCGTCGTAATCTGGATGCGGGTAGTGGAAATATGTTTCTGTTGTGGGGATATATCGGAACCATAGCGACTTTGGTTGTGTGTGCGGGCGTATATTTTACAAAAGATCCTTCTTGGATGTGGGGCTTTTGGGGAATACCTGTTATAGGAATTCCTTTGGGAATATATTTAGAACATAAATCACAGAAACGGGCTAAAGCTTATTCGGATAAAGTGCTGACTGAAATATGGCGTATAATGGGTGGGCTTTGTATGGCTGTGGCAATAGGAGCTACCTGTATGAAACAGTTTGAATTTATCTTGCCGTTAGGAACATTAATCATGTCATTGGGCAGTATTATTACAGGTATTATTGTCCGTTACAAAGCTTTTTATCTTTTCTCGTTAATCGGATTGGCAATAGGCTTGTATATGATGCTTGCGGCAATGGTAGAAGATGCCCCTACCTATACTTCTTTACTATGCTTCGCTGTGGCTGCTGTCTTTGCAATGATAATTCCGGGACACATGCTGAATATTGCCGCAAAGAAAGAAAACTCTGTTTCAAATAAATAATTAGGAGGAACTACGATGAACTCACTTCTTGGCTGTCTTCTCATAGGAAACATGGTGTTGCTGGCTTTCTTGCTGGTGAAGGTGCTCGATCTTACAGATTATTGACTTCTAAAGTAGACATGGAATGAATGTTTGTGTGTATATATGATTTCGGATAAATAAAATAGTTGGTAATGGATAATAAAAATATGACTGAGAAAGAGAGTTTTGAACTCATCACTCACATGATACAGAACGCAAAGTACAAGATGGCTGAAAATGCCGGAATGCCTTTTCTGATATGGGGATATTCGTGTACGGTGATATCTCTGGTGATTTGGTTTCTCCTGAAAGAAACCGGTAATTACAACTGGCAATGGATGTGGTTTCTGCTGCCTGCGATTTCTTTTCCCGCTACCTTGTGGATAAACCGGAAGAAGCAGAAGATGGCACGAACCTATATCGACCGGATATTGGGATACGTCTGGGCTGTATTCGGGCTGGGTGGGTTCCTGATAACCTGGGTCGCCATCTTCTACTGGAGTTTGCCTGTCTTGTTCATCATACTGCTGATAATGGGAATGGGGACGGCGTTGACCGGCTTGATTGTAAACATGAAAGTAGTGACTATCGGGGGAACTTTGGGAGCATTGTCGTCATTAGGTTGTCTTTTCATGCACGGCTTTGACCAGATATTGCTTTTTGCACTGGCTTTTATTTTTATGATGGTTATTCCGGGACACTATCTGAACTATAAAGTAAAGAAAGGAGGCCGTACATGACAAAAAGTCGTTTCGAGAATTTCCTGACCTCTTGGAAGTTCTTTTTGTTACTTGTACTTTTGCAGTTCCTTTTGATGCCGGTGGCGACGAAAGGCTTTAAGTTTGAGGCTGCAGGAGATTTGATATTTTATACACTGGGACATGCCTTCATTATGGATATGTATCCTTATGCTGTTTATTTTCAAATAGTAATGATACTGGCTTTGGTGACTATGAGATGTTACAATATGGGCAATTTTGCCACTGATACCGGATTTTACCTGGGACTGTATCATTTGCCCCTGTTGGGTATGTCCCTATTTGCTTTGTTAAGTAGTAAACGAAAGAAAAACGAATGATATGTTTAAAGAACTGAACCCTTTGCTCCACTCTGAGCTGCGTTTAGCGGTGATGTCGTTGCTTATTGGCGTCGAAGAGGCAGATTTTGTCTTTATCCGCCAACAGACAGGGGCAACGGCCGGTAACCTAAGTGTGCAGATTGACAAGCTCAATAAAGCAGGCTATGTGGAGGTGACAAAGACGTTCAAAGGAAAAATGCCTTGTACTCTCTGCAAAATTACGCCGCAGGGGGTGGACGCCTTTGAGGAATATGTGGAGGCACTGAAAACGTATATTATTAAAAAGTAAAAAGATACTGTATGAAAATTTTAGTCACTTACGCCGTGCAGGGCGAGTTTACGGAATTGAAGTTTCCCGGATTGATAGGAGAGGAAGAAGTACATGTCGGGTATCTCCGTACGGGGGTAGGAAAGGTGAAATCGGCTCATTATCTTACTGAGGTGATAAATCGGGGACAACCTGACTTGGTGATAAATGTGGGTACGGCAGGGAGTATAGAACGCCAGGGGGGTGATATATTGGTGTGCCGTCATTTCATTGACCGTGATATGGAGAAGCTTGCCAATCTGGGTGTGGAGTATGAGATAGATTCTTCCGCCTTACTTGCCGAAAAGGGATATTGTATGCATTGGGTAGGAGAAGGAATTTGCAATACGGGTGATACTTTCCTGACGGAACTGTCGGATGTGAAAGGTGATGTTGTGGATATGGAAGCTTTTGCACAGGCATTTGTGTGCCGTGCCAAGAAAGTGCCTTTCATTGCGGTGAAGTATGTGACGGATATTATCGGGCAGAATTCTGTGAAGCATTGGGAGGATAAGTTGGCTGATGCACGCAAAGAGTTAGGGGAATTCTTTGAGAAGATTGGTGGGGTGTAATTTGGCGAAGCGGAGCGTCGCAGTTGATAAGAGAACAAGTTGCCTCTTGTCAACTTTTAGCGCTCCGCGCTAAATCTTATTTCAACGTCTTGAACGATAGAATGTGATACGTCACTCCTGCTGCAATAATCAGGAGCAATATCTTTACCCATAAATAGGGAATGATAAAGAAAACACAGTATAGCATTGTGAGCCACATCAAGGAAATGGAAATAACCTTTGCCCGTAAAGGGATGGCTTTGTTTTCACGGAAGTTGCGAATATAAGGGCCGAGATGTTTCTGGTTCAGTAACCATGTGTATAAACGTGGAGAGCTTTTGAAGTACAGTGCAGCAGTGAGTAGTAAAAACGGTGTGGTGGGCAGCAACGGCAGAAAGATGCCGAGAATGCCGAGAGCTAAAGAAACTGTACCAAGTGTGATATAGAGAACCTTCATGCTGCAAAAGTACTCTTTTTTTGTTTACGGAAAAAGTCCAGATGGTTTCGTGAGGAAGAATATCTGGAATCCTCTGTTCTGACCGACTTAAAAAATATACTCCTTTGTGATATGGCATTCACTTAAAAATGCTTATGTTTGCAAAATAATTTTCATAAAGTCAAGACATGAATTTTCGCAAGTCCACCCTTGTACTGTTGCTGATACTGTGCAATGCATTTATTGCATTGGCACAGACTGCCGCAGACTCTTTAGTAATTCTTACTGCTGACTGGAATACCACTTCTATGGGAAAAGGAATTCTTCTCCGCGAAGCAGAATTCACTTCGCTCTATGGCGTTCCCCAACACATCGCTATTTTGGAAATAAAACCTGAGCAGCATCGTTTTGATATCCTTGTCCACTCACCAAAAGAAAAAACAAGCATTGCCGCCCGTCGTTCGGGAGCAGTGGCTGCCATCAATGGTTCTTATTTCAACATCAGGCAGGGGACGTCTATCTGTTATCTGAGGAAAGACGGTGTAGTGATAGATACCACTGCTGTCGGTACACTCAGTACTGTATCTACAGGTGCCGTACGCATTGTTAAGGGAAAACTGGATATTATCCCCTGGCATAAGCAAGATGAAAAAACTTGCGATCTGAAAGAGGGTAGTGTTCTTTCTTCGGGGCCGTTGATGCTGCTGGATGGGAAAGACTGTGATCTTTCGACTTGTAATAAGTCATTTGTCAATACCAAACATCCGCGTAGTGCCGTGGCTTTAATGAAGGATGGAAGCGTCCTCCTTATTGCAGTAGCAGGTCGTTTTGTTGGTAAAGCAGAGGGTATCAATATTCCTGAACTGACACACATGCTTCGAGTATTGGGTGCCAGGAAGGCGTTGAATCTTGATGGTGGCGGTTCTACGACACTTTGGAGTGTTTCCGCACCGGGTAATGGCATCGTGAATAAACTTTGTGATAATAATCTCTATGACAACGAAGGTGAGCGTCAAGTGGCCAATTCTCTCTGTGTCTATAAATAAAAGCAGAGGATTCCGTCCGTAATCTTTAGAATTTTTGTACTTTTGTGCCGTGCCGAGGTGACATTAGGTGCGACAACAAACAGAGTATTTTCTTAATTAGCGTATTAATAAGAATATGTATACAGTTATCAAACGCATGGAAATATCAGCTTCCCATAGCTTGAAACTTTCCTATCGCAGCAAATGTGAGAATCTGCATGGTCACAATTGGATTATCACAGTCTACTGCCGTTCCCGGGAACTTAATGCCGATGGGATGGTGGTTGATTTTAGTCATATCAAAGAAGCGGTGAAGGAGAAACTCGACCACCGCAATCTGAATGAAGTCCTCCCTTTCAATTCCACCGCTGAGAATATTGCTCGCTGGATATGTGAGCAGATACCCACTTGTTTTAAAGTCGAGGTGCAGGAATCTGAATCCAATGTAGCCATTTATGAGAAAGATTAACGAGATTTTTTATAGCTTACAAGGTGAAGGCTACCACACCGGTACGCCGGCTGTTTTTATTCGTTTTTCCGGGTGTAACCTGAAATGCTCTTTTTGTGATACGCAGCATGAGGAAGGCACATTGATGACGGATGAAGATATTATTACTGAGGTGCAGAAATATTCGGCTGTTATGGTTATTTTGACAGGTGGGGAACCTTCTATCTGGATTGATGAAGAATTTATCGACCGATTGCATCAGGCTGGCAAGTATGTTTGTATAGAAACAAATGGTACACGTCTGTTGCCTCGGAATATCGATTGGGTGACTTGTTCTCCCAAACAAGGGGTGAAACTGGGGATTACCCGCATGGATGAAGTGAAAGTTGTTTATGAAGGACAGGATATTGAAGTCTATGAGTTGCTGCCTGCCGAACATTTTTTTTTGCAGCCTTGTTCGTGTGTCAATACCGCCGAAACAGTGGCATGCGTAATGCAGCATCCTAAATGGCGGTTAAGTCTACAAACGCATAAACTGATTGATATCCGTTAGACTGGCTGTTACGTAAATGTAATGAGAATGAATTTTTATTGGCAAAAGATACAAAAATGAAAGAGAGAAACGAATCTCGTTTCTCTCTTTATTATCACTGCACGGGAGGAGAGGCTCGAACTCCCGACACCTGGTTTTGGAGACCAGTGCTCTACCAACTGAGCTACTCCCGTGTTTGCGGCTGCAAAGGTAATGTAAAGTTTCATATTTGCAAGAACTATGCGCGTTTTTTTTAACGGTCTTTTCTGCTACAACATCTGTAAGTCCTGATACATAATGCGGTAGGCAGCCGCTTTTTTTTCTAAGGCAAGTGGGTAAGCGCGAGACGAAGACGGCATTCGATAGAGGCGCATAGGTTTGCTGTCAAAAACAAACTCTGCAAAATCTCCGACTTTGGGTTTTATTAGGGAGAATTGTTCACATAGAGTTTCCGTAGCTTTCTCACCTGTAGTGACAATCGCTTTACACTCCGGTAATCGGCGGAGCATGGCCTCAATGTCCGTAGGCTCTACAACTTCCAGAAATTTATCGGATGCATTATCCTGCAACCGACGTATGGCAGTGGCTGTATCAAACAGGGCGATTCCTTTCTCCTGGAGGAAGCGGACGATACGTTCTTTGTCGAAAGCTTTTGCCGCTTCGTTCAGAAAATAGGTTTTATCATTGAAGAAGAGAAGCCCTACAATTCGCCACATATCGTTATTCCAGTTCGGGTAATAAAATTCCATTGACCATCGTTTCTTTTGGGGGGGAAAGCTCCCCAGCATCAGCAAACGGGCGTTGACAGGAAGAAAAGGTTCTAAAGGGTGTTGTTCTATTTCCATTCTAAATATTTTAAATGATGATTTATTCAGTGTGTAACCTTTTACAAAACTACAGATTATTTCCGGAAATTATTCTGCTATTTCCAGATTACTCATCTTTTCTGTTATGCGGAAAGGGAAATCCGGATACTCATACAGGCTGAATCGTGATTCGGTTTTTCCTTCTGTATAGTTCCAGATACTTGTATAATCTTCCACATCTTCTCCCATGGCACGTAGTTGTCGCAGGTAGGCAGCTATAGATTTATTCTCTACAATATAGATTTGTCCCAGTTGGTTGATTATCGGACTATGACGGCGTGTTCCATCATGCTCGAAACGTAGGATACGTTTTCCGTCTTCAGTCATTCCCACCAGATTGAACGTCATGCTCTTGCCTATGGCAGGCAGATTCAGCACACTGCGGTCCGTGGCAAGGAATGGAAGATGATGAATTTTCAGGAACTGGCGGATACATGCTGCAGGGTCGAGCGCAGTTTCAAGCGATGCAGATAGATTGAATGCGTCTTCCTTATTCAATTTTCCGAAACGCTTTTCTTCCCGTTGTTCCTGCATGGAGCGGCTGTTGGGGGTGAAGACTGCATTGTTTTCTTCAAAGCCTTTTACTGAGAATGTGTAGTAACATACAACTCCCAGTTCGTTGAGTACCTGGCGCAGGCGATTCGTGTGTCCACGGCGTGAAGCTGCTACGTTATACACCAGTTGATTGGTTATCAGCCAACCTGCTGATAAAAGTTTGCGAATGCCTTCTTTGGCTTCGGGGGTTACTTCCAGTGGTGTTTGGAAATGCGTTTGAATAATGAACTGGCGAATGCCGATAACAGATGCTTTCTCTTTGAAAGTTCTTAAAATATCTACTAACTCGTCATTGATACGCATCGGCAGATAAGCGGGAAGGCGTGAGCCGAGTCGGATACGTTGCAATTCAGCATACTTTTCTCCTTCCGGACGCTCTTGGTTAGCTTTCCGTTTGCGGGAGGCCATGCGGTAGACGGCTTCCAGAATGGTACCCAATGTTTTGTTTTGACTCATGAGAGCATCTCCACCTGTAATCAGAATATCGCGTAGTTGAGTGTCTTCCTCAAAATAGGTCATCAGACGGCGCAGCTTTTTCTCCCATGTTTCTTTGGGACGTAAAGAGTCAAACTCGAAATTGAGTCGTTTACTTTGGAAGTCATACATGCGCTGACAGGAAGCACAAAGTCCTCCGCAAGCGCGTCCCATAGTGTCGGGAATGAGGATGGCCACTTCCGGATAACGGCGGTGAATGTTGTGTCCGTCCGGCAGCAGCCATCCGGCAGCGTTGGGCTTTCCGTCCTCTACTGCATCTTCTTTTTCCCATGCGTGGATGTTACCGTAAGTTTCTACCAATTGGGAAGAGTACAAGATATAGCTGCGTATGGCTTCGTCATCATATCCTTTTCCGGTAGGATTCAATAATGACAAATAATAAGGGGTGATGAAGACAGGCATTCCTTTCTTGCGTGCTTTGTGATAAAGCTGCAAGGTTTCTTCGGACAAGGAGTTGCCTAGCATCCGGTTCAGTTCGGTAGGGCTTTTTACGGCCATTGCCAGATGAAAA
>NZ_CAJLKP010000136.1 GCF_905207245.1 uncultured Bacteroides sp.
ACTGCCGCTGCCTGAAAGACATAGCCGAGATAGTGAACAGATTGGAAAGAGACGGAATGAAAATAAAAGGATAATTATGGAAATACTTGAATCATTACTTACCATCAATGGTAAAGACATCTATAAGGAATATCGCGCCTTTCTGGCCGAAGACAAGTCCGGAGGACACGATAACTACAACGCCCTCCTGCAAGTGCCCGCTATGAAAGCCTACACCGCAGTGACCTTCCGCGAGCAGAACGGCGAAAACCTGCCCGACTCCCTACCCGCCCCTCATTACGAGGCGCGCGACGTAACCCTACAGTTCGGCATCCTGGCAGACACCCCGGCAGAGTGGTACACCCACTACATCGCCTTCATCGACTTCCTAAAAAGCGGATGGCTGGTGTTTTCCCTGCCCGAACTGGGCACCCAATACCGCATGTACTTCAAGAGCGCCGCCTCGCACGACATGTCCTCCCCGCTCACCGTAGAAGACAAAGTGTATGGCAAGATGAAACTGAAGTTCAGAGAACCGAACCCTTATCAGTCTATTGACCTTTAAACAGCAAATAAACGAGTATGGAACTGAAAATATACAACCAGAACGGAAAGCTGAAACTGACCGTGAACACCGCCGCCTCATCAACCTGGAACACCGAGCTGATGGCAGAGAACGCCGTGTCCGCCAGCTTCACCCATCCCTTCTTTGTAGCGCTGGACGTTAATGACTACGTGATGCTGAATGACATAAAGTTCAGCATCAACAAGGAGTACAAACCCAAGCAGGTGTCTACACAAGAGTACAACTACACGGTCAAGTTCTACGGCCCCGAGCACGATGCGGAGCGGGTGATGTTCCTCAACCTGACGGACGGGCAATATGAACTGCAATTCTACCTCGACGACAGTCCCGCGATGCACCTCCAAAGGTGGATAGACAACATGAACCGTGTGTACGGCGAAAAGCGCTGGAGCATAGGAGACGTTCTAGACGCCCCGAAGAAAACCGTCGAATACAACAACGCAACCTGCTGGGATGCCCTCTCGCTGATATCGGACGCATTCGAGGCGGAATGGTGGACGGACGGTTTCAAGATCAACCTTACACGTTGCGAACGTGGCGACCGGGTGGAACTGGGCTATATGCAGGGACTCACTTCGCTCACTCAATCAGAGAACAGCAGTGACGTGAAGTTCTTCACCCGCCTCTTCCCGCTGGGCAGCACCCGCAACATCGACCGCAACCGCTATGGCTTTTCCCGGCTGCAACTTCCGAACCGGGCCAAGTATGTGGACAGAAACACCCGGTATGGGCTTTACGAATATGTGGAGGAGTCCGCCTTTGCAGATATCTACCCGCACTATCGCGGCACGGTCAACACAGTGCGCCAAGAGGAAAAGGTGGATGAAAACGATAAGAAGATCACAATCTACTATTTCGACGATATCGGTATGACATTCGACCCGAACGACTTCGAAATAGGCGGTCTGGCCAAGCATATAACCTTCCAGACAGGCGAGCTTGCCGGGCGGGAGTTTGAAGTGAAATACGATTCGAAGGCGATGGAGTGGGAAATCATCAACACTTATCCATCAGAAACAGAGCAGATACCGGGCAAAAACCTTATCCCCGCTTCCGGAGATGAATATATCCCCTGGAACTTCAGTCTGCCCACGGGGCTCGAGAAAGAAGCGGAAGTAGCATATGAAACTGCCGTCAACAGCTATCTGGAAAAGTACAGCGAGGACATGTCTAAATATGGAGGCGAAACGGACTACACCTATATCGACAAGAACAACATCCCGTTGCAATTAGGCCAAAACGTGCGTTTGCTGAGCGACAAGTTCTTTGACGAAGGGTTCAGTGACACACGAATCACCAAAGTTACGCGCAAGCTGGATAACCTAAGCATGGCCACCATAGAATGTACCAACATGGTGGGCAAAGGATGGAAACGGACGGTGGATGCCAGTTTGGCCCAGTTGCAATATGTAATGTCTTCAGGCAGCAACCCTTCTTCCGGAAGCAGTTCTTCCACATCAATCGACATCTCGGACAAGTTAAAAAAGAACATCGTTATCAACTCCAATGATGTCGGCTATTTCAAGAAAAAGGATGTCCTGCTTGCCGGCCAAACCTGGGAAACCATTTTCCGCAAGATGCTGTACAAGCCCATGGGTGGAGAGTTGAGCAGCAGTATATCCACTTCCGACAGTGTGGAATATGGCACAAAGAAAGGACGCATCACCTACACCGCCACCCGCAACGGACAAGGCGAGATGACCAAAGCTTTCTATGATGAGAATGAAGATAAAAAGCTGGTCTTCTCAGCAGAGAGTCAGGGCATTCAGACAGCCGTACTGACCCTGTCGGGCACCTATACCCAACGAGAAACGCATAGAGCCACAGTGGTGTATGCCTCCAGCGATATACTTCCCGAAAAGACATTGAATGACACTATCACTGTAAATGTATATCGAAGATGGTTTGCAGGGGTGGTAGATTCGGAACCTACGACATCGGCACAGGTGAGGGCGCTGGGGAGCAGCGGACTGTATACAGGAGCGAAAGAATACGAGTTTAATGTTGGAATATGGACGACAATGGTGATATGCATACCTTCGGACAACATGGATACTGTGATAAAAGAAGGGGTACCAGGAAATTATCTGGAAAGTTCAGGAGTATACAAAGGCATGAAGCAGATAAAGGTTGCAGGAGCCAACAATAGTACAGAGATAATTTATAGTATGTACATATTCATGGTGGATACAGTGAGTGATGAAGCTAAATTTAAATTTAAAACAATATAATTATGGCAAACGTTGATATTCAAGGAAGTTCATTCGACTTAAGTTATAGAAGGACCACTTACCAACCTCTTGACAGTTCATCTGTATTCAATACTTACAATGACGCCAGTGTATATGCACTCAACAACAGTAAGGAGAAAGCTTACGTACCCTATGCCGGGCAAATCATCTCTGTACTGGAGAACAATGCCATATACAAGCTGATACCGGCCAAAGATGTAGAAGAGATAGAAGAGAGAAAAGGAAAACCGCACTTCGAGCTGGCTCTTATTGGCAGCAAAAATGATAATGACGACCGCTACGTACGCAAAGATATAGCCGAAACAATCCAGAAGCTGATGACCTTTATCGAGGGCATCAACGTAAAAGGAATGGCGACACTGGCTGAAATCACCCTGCTGAAAGACCTCCTATCTCAAAACTTCTCTGTCGGTTCCACAGGGTTTGGCATCTATCGGGACGAAGTCGGAAACTACCATCTTGATATTGACTTCGTAAACATTCGCCGAAAGCTAACAGCCGACGAGATACAGGTGCAACGCTCCTATTATGTGGGCGGCAAGCAGTGGGTAACTCCAGGTGCGGGAATCGTCTGCACATCAGTGGAAGATACCGGGTCTGTATACCGATGCCATTTCAAGACGACAGACGCGGACGGACGTGAAGTGAAGTGTTTATTCCAAGCAGACGACCGGGCTATTTGTGAAACGTTCAATCTCGACAAAAAGCCCGGAGGTACTTTAGGCAACCATTACTACTGGAGACTCGTGGTAGGCGTAGGAACGGATTATATCGATTTGAGCAAGTCCGATTGTGACGCCGGCAGTGATGCTCCACTGGCAGGTGATGAGATTGTACATCTGGGCAACAAGTCTGACAGAAGTAGACAGGGAGCCATCTGTAGTGATGCCATAACTACCGGAGGGCCTTATATACGGGTATACAAAGGGATTAGTGATTACCATCTACCGCAGCCCAATATCGACTTGAATCCGGAAGAAAGTATCATCAAAGCGAGATTCATCTCCATAGCAACAGGCAAGGATATTGACACACAACTCAATGAATTGCAAGGTAACCTTGATATCATTAAAGGGCAAACGGACAAGGAATATACGATGTGGTTCTATGACTACGCCCCTACATTATCCAATATTCCGGCATCAGAATGGACTACCAATACATTGAAAGTAATGCACGAGCAGGACATGTTCTACAACCGGGAATCCGGACTGGCTTACCGGTTTGAAAAATCAGGGAACACGTGGGCATGGAACAACATCACCGACCTGCAGACAATCAAAGCCCTGGAGGATGCAGCCAGGGCACAGGATACAGCCGACGGGAAGCGCCGGACATTCGTTGCACAGCCTACGGACTCGCAGGCTTATGATGTTGGCGATATATGGGTTAATGCCACCTACCCTTCTTCCGCTCCATTTATTTATAAAGATGACACTCTTGTCTGCAAGACAGCAAAGGCCAAGGGAGCAATATTCAGCATTTCCCATTGGCAACCATCATCGAGTGCAACAACTTCCTATCTCGAAAACCTGGGCGACCAGATTCTGGCCGGTGCTACAAGTTCAAAAGAAGGAATTGCAGCAGTAAAGAAACTCGCTGAGGAAGGTATAGTCGAAGCCAAAGAAATGGCTAATGATGCAATTGACAGCATAAACAGTGCTGTAACAGATATAAAGGAATTCTCGAAACAGTTAGGCAATTTATCAGATAAAGTGAATGGTGTTGACGACACTCTTGTAGAGCATACAACAGCCATTCAGGCCACAAAAGACTCAATTGCTTTGTTGGCACAAGGTAAAGAAAAAGATGAAAATGGTAATATAGTAAATATAAATAAAAGTGGCTTAGTAACTACTGCCTACTTTAATAGCTTATTCTCAGAACGAGTTGAGTTTGACGAAAATGGTCATATCACCAACACAACCGCTGCCGGCTTTATCACTGCCGCCGACTTCTCTACACAGTACGCGCAGATGGAAAAGGAAGACGGGCTTATCAAACGCTCAGAAATAAGTACGTTTATCACAAGGAATGTAGATGGAAGTTTCACGAGCACTGCACTTATAGATGCTGATAAAATCCTGTTTAACGGCCATATTGTGGCAAATGGTACCTTCATAGTAGGTGAAGATGGCAATTTAACTCTGAATAAGATTACCGTCAATAATGTGACCGCCAATGATATGATCGCCAATAATCTAATCGCTAACAGTGGAACTTTTAATGGGTCAATAAATGCTTCCAATGGATATATCGGTGCGTTTAAGATTAATGGATATGGACTTGTCAACGTCGATGAAAATCCTTTGGCATGTATACAGATTGAGAAAAACGGGGGAAAGTTCTTCAGAGTCAACGACTCTGAAGACTCAATGTGCTCCATTCGCGGAGACAGCATTACGGCACTTAGCATAAGCGCTTATGGTGATAATTCTGTGGGACTTGATATTATAGCTCAAGCAGGGGTTAACTCCTACGCTATCAATTCATATGGAGATGTTAGTTTCATCACAAGGCAAACAGAAAGTGCTTTTATTCAAGGAGTGCGCGTCAGCACCCGTATCATAACTACATCAGGAAACATTCATACGAATGACGACTTCTTGCGTTTTACTAGCCATGAAAATCTTACATTGACGATGCCTTCTCCTTCATCTTGTCCCGGGAAGGTATATTACCTCAAGCAGACAGCTGGTAGCGTAACTTTCACCAATGGTCCTTTTATAAGTCCTAATGGCTGGGAAACAAAAGATACATATACGCTTTCGGGGACATATTCCATGATGCTTATATCCGATGGCAGTAGTTGGTTTTTCTTTTATTGCGGATAGTTTAATTATAATTTATAAGAATATGAAAATCAATTTTAGACAAATCGAAACGCAAACTTCCTTCGGAGGTGGTAAACAGCTTTTCGATGCTGCCGAAACAATCGGCAATGAAATGATGTACAACGGCAGTATTCTTCTGGATATTGGATTTGAAGAGCTTGCAAAGGAAATCTATTATTCTAAAGATGAAGTGGAAATCCCGGAACGCTACTGTAAGGCTCTTGAACTTGTCGTGAAGAACTCGCGTCTTATCGCCGCCGTGAAGCGTGAAATAATAAATCAGCTAAACAGCAAATAAGATGGGATACATCAAATTCATATTGAGCACCCGTAAAACGAACGCTGATGGCAACGCCACCTATGCCCGAATCAGCCGTATCGAATCGGATATGGCTGATACAAGCATGCTCGAGACGAATTTAATAATGCATGCGCTTGCGGCCCGCGGGGGAAAAGTAATTGAAACGCTTGAGTTCATTTTGGACTCGAGCAGATTGGACAACGAAATATTAGGATAAACTGTATGGACAAATTAAATAAGAATTTCCTCAAAGGCAATGTGCTTAAAGCTGAGGAGTTGAACGAGATTGTTACTAAACTGAATGAGTTTGCCACGTGCATCAATGACAATGATGTTGAGACCAGCAAGGCGACAATTCAGAGTATAAAGGATAAGATGCTTGTCATCGGTGACACCGCAGGCACTGCCTATGATGGTGCCGCCGGCGCTGCATTGGAACAAACCGTAAGAGAACTGGCAGGCGGAGCAGGAACCATGTACAGTGTATACGTTAGGAATAATCTGAATTCACTGGGCTTTGCCGCACAATACGGAGAAGAATGTGTCTTGGATTTCACCTTCGTTTCCCAGTACCGGGATAATATCAATGAACCGTACAAGCCGACAGGAGAACTCGGACTGTGTACAATCATGGTAAAGAACTCAAAGTTCGCAGACTTCACCACAGTGAAGCAAATGGAAGTTTCTTCTAATGTATCCATCAAACAAGACATAACCGAATGGCTGACAAGTGGTAGCAACAATATCAAAATAAGTATCAAAGGAGAGAATACCGACCAGACTACGGCCCCCATCACCTATGTTGTACAACTCACTTCATTGGGAATCAGTGCCCCTAACTTCGCCTGGTGGACCGCCTTTGCCGGGGATATTTCAATTCCAATGATTATCAACGGTAATATCAACAAAGTACTTCATGTCACCGTTACCGGTGATAATTACAATCAGGGATATACCCAAAATTTGGGAACAGCCATTTATATGGATACGCCTTATAACTATATACTTCCTCATCCCGAAGCAACCGGAATATACAATGTGAATTTCTATCTGTCCAACTCAGATAATACCATTCAGACCAAACCCGTATCGGTAAACATCATGTGTATTTCCACATCCGGGGAAACAGTGAAAATGATGTGCGTGAATAACGTGACCTCACAGCTCATCAACTGGCAGGATAATGTGGTATTTGACTATGCGATTTATGACGGGCAGGCTACTCTTACAGATGCCATCTTCACCATTACGAAGGACGGAACAGAGGTGTATAGTTCTGAGAATGACACCATAGTGGCAAACTCTAAAAACACACTTACTTATCCGATGGAGGTGGAGACGGATGACGACAGCAACTTTGAAGTCATTGTCAAGGCAACCAGTGGAGAAGACGCTCTGATAGCCCCAGTGACGGTAGCTGTCAATAACTCACTGGGATATTCGGCTACGGCAGGTGCAGTGCTCTATATCAATCCACGCACCCGTAGCAACTCGCAGACAAACTATAAGAGTATCGTTAATGAAGTGGATAAATCAGTCATCCCCGTGACCTGGAACAACCTCAACTGGGGTAACGACGGCTGGGTGACCGATGATGACGGTGTGAAAGCACTGAAGATATTTGCACGGAGTTCGGCCGTGATAGATTACCAACCCTTCGCCACAGAACCGGCCCGCAGAGGTAAGACAATCGAAATTGACTTCAAGGTTGAAAATGCTTCGGATGCAGGAAAGAATATTATCAGCATCGCAGAAGATAAACCGGACGGCAGTTACGTTGGATTAAAGGTATCCGGTGAGAATATCTCTCTGTTCTCACAATCTGAACACGAAAGTACCAAGCAGGATGTTCCTACCGATAATGGGGTACGCCTACGCCTCACAGCAGTTATCATGCCTGACTCTTATGGTAATGCCGGTTTCAACATTGTTGCCATATACATCAACGGAAAGAAGAATCGCCAGTATGCCTACGAGAGCAACGATTACTTCCGCAACACCGGCAAGATAACGTTAGGGAACGATTATGCCAATCTCTATCTGTATGGGTTGCGTGTGTATGACAGTGCATTGACTTCCGAAGCCGTCCAGAAGAATTACATAAACCAGCTTGTGACGACCAGCGAGAAGCAAATGGAAAAGAATATCAATTCGGTACTGGACGGCGAGGGTGTAAACATTGACTTTAATGCCACGAAGCTGCTCTATAATGTATTTGTAGTAAACAAGCCCTTCCCTAACCTGAACAACCCTTCAGGCGTGGCAGGTGATCTGGAAGTACTCTTCAAGAACAAACCGGAGCGGAACTTTACGCTCACCAACCTGTTGATAGAAGGTCAGGGAACTTCATCAAAGAAATATCTGGAGTGGAACATCCGCTTCAAAATGAAGGGATTGAAAGATGCAGAGGGTAACAAGATAAACTCCATTGCCACGTATGCCGATGGAACGACGGACAAGAACAAAGTCCTCATGTTTGAAGGTGTGCCCAAGTCCGGGCGCCTGACAGCCAAGAAGAACTGGGCGAGTTCCATGCAGGACCACAAGGCCGGGTGTGTGGCTGCATTCAATGATTTATACAAGGAAATAGGCATGAGAAACGAGGCTATGATTGCCAATAGCGAAATACGTGTCGCCGTGTATCAGGAGCCCTTCATCGGTTTCTCAAAATCTGTCAATGAGGAAGGTCAGGATGTTTATACCTGTATGGGAGAATTTACGTTCGGTCCGG
>NZ_CAJLKP010000137.1 GCF_905207245.1 uncultured Bacteroides sp.
CTTCCATATGAATTTCTAATTTTAGAAGTGTCAACTTATTCAGTACACTACAGTAAGGTGATTTAACCGAGTACAACTCTGTCTCCCAATCGTTTGGCCATAATACTTTTGATCTCACGCAGTTCTGAGTAGCGTTTCATGATAGAGGTACATTGTTCTTCATCATTGGCTACGGCAGGATCTTGCAGGGCATACATCATGTGTTTCATTTCTTCACTGATGATGGCGAACTTGAAATTAATCATGAGTGTAGGTACCAATTCGAATAGGCGTTCCTCGTCGGTTACCAATCTTTGGGCTTTGGAATGATATTTGCTCAGTTGGTAGCGGTCTGCAATCAACTCTGTACTTAGTTTGCTGATGATAGGGTTGGGATGCGCCAGGAAATACCGTTCTGCGGTGAAGCCTTCATTATGTATATGCTCTGCCGCTTCCGTCAACATCTGCCTGTGCAACGGGTTGTGGAAAGCCAGTTCATCCTCTTTCAAGTCGTTGACCACGTATTCCGTTACCGTGACGGGAATTTCTTTCCCTTCCTCATCAGGAACTTTGCACAATACTTTCTCTCCGTAGCGTACTACCATTTGCAGGATAAGACGCTCGTATTTGTAGAATTCCTGTCCTTCTTTTCCTTCTTGCGGGATATAAGACACGTATTCGGCAGCTTCCGGTGGAAGCGGTGCACCGCCGTCAGGCGTATCTCCATCCATGGGATAAGGAGACATGTCTTCAGGGTAGGGTGGTTGAATACCGTCGGGAAGCGGCGCTTGCGCGGCATCGCGGGTAGCATTGTTCTTCCTTATTTCCCGGTTCCTTTGTTCCGCCTGCTTTTCCGCCTGCGTTTCGCGTCGTTTGGCAACTTCCGAAACCAGCAGCTTGTCTTCTACACGAAGCAACTGGCTGCATTCTTTAATATATACATCGCGGACAATCGCCTCTGGGATAATAGATATACTTTGTACGAGATTACCGATTAACTCCGCACGCTTGATGGGATCTTTTCCTGCGTCCTCCAGCAGAAGATTGGTTTTGAAACGTATAAAGTCCGTTTCATTCTCTTGTATGAATTTCTGGAACTCTGTAGCATTGTGCTTTCGGGCGAAGGAGTCCGGGTCTTCCCCGTCGGGGAGCAGACAAACCTTGATATTCATTCCTTCTTCCAGCAGCATGTCGATGCCACGGAGAGAAGCCTTGATACCTGCCACATCACCGTCATAGAGTACCGTAATGTTATTGGTGAAGCGGTGAATGAGCTTGATTTGCCCCGGAGTCAGTGCCGTTCCCGAAGAGGCAACCACATTCTCCACACCTGACTGGTGCATGGAAATAACGTCCGTGTATCCTTCCACCAGGAAGCAGCGATCTTGTTTCACAATCGCCTGTTTGGCAAAATAAATGCCATACAACTCATTACTCTTATGATAGATTTCCGATTCGGGAGAATTGACATATTTAACCTTGACTCCCTTCGTCGCACTGCTAAGCACGCGCCCGCCGAAAGCGACTACCTTACCGGAAAGTGTGTGCACCGGAAAAATAACACGTCCCCAAAAGCGGTCGCGCAAGCGGTGATCGTCCGTTTCGTAGCAAAGTCCTGTCTTGACAAGATATTCTTTCTTGAATCCTTTCTTGATGGCTTCCTGAGCCATGGCATCGTGACTTTCGGTGCAATAGCCTAACTGGAACTTTTCGATGATATCATCTCGGAAACCACGGTTGCGGAAGTATGCCATACCAATGCTGCGTCCGTCCACATGGTTTTTAAGTATATTTTGGAAGTAATCACGTGCAAAGTTATTCACGATGAACAGACTTTCACGTTCGCTCTGCATCAGCTTCTCTTCGCTGGACAGTTCGCGCTCCTTTATTTCGATACCGTATTTCTTTGCCAGATATTTCAGAGCTTCGGGGTAGCTCATCTGCTCGTGCTCCATAATGAAGTGCACCGCATTGCCACCTTTACCGCAGGAAAAGCATTTGCACAACCCTTTGGAAGGCGATACATAGAAAGATGGCGTCTTGTCATCATGGAACGGACACAAGCCTACATAGTTCACACCTCGTTTGCGCAACGTAACGAAGTCCGATACAATGTCTACAATCTGTGCGGCATCCAGAATTCTGTCTATGGTAGGTTGGTCTATCATTGGATAATTGTTTTTGCGAATGCAAAGATAAAAAAAAATCCCCCGTTGAGGACGAGGGAACCTAATGTTTTCACAACGGAATAATCCTTATTGTGATTTGCTTCATGTTAGTCTGGCAAATATATGAAATAAACTTGGAAAAACAATAGGATACAAAAAGTTTTTACTATATTTGACAAAACATCAAAATATATCATGAAAAAAGTATTAGGATTGGATTTAGGATGCAATAGCATTGGTTGGGCATTGGTCAATGAAGCGGAAAATGCTGAGGAAGTATCGTCTATTATCAAACTTGGTGTAAGAGTGAATCCTTTGACAGTGGATGAAATGCAAAATTTCGAAAAAGGAAAAAGTATTACCACGAATGCAGATAGAACTCTTAAACGAAGTATGCGTCGTAATTTGCAACGCTATAAATTGCGACGTGACACTCTCATTGAAGTATTGAAAGAGCACGGTTTCATAACAGATAGCACTTTACTTTCTGAACATGGTAATAAAACAACATTTGAAACATATCGTCTAAGAGCGAAAGCTGCAGTGGAAGAAGTTTCTTTAGAGGAGTTTGCTCGAGTGTTACTGATGATTAATAAGAAGCGTGGTTATAAAAGTAGCCGGAAAGCCAAAGGAAGTGAAGATGGCGTATTGATTGATGGTATGGATGTGGCCAGAAAACTTTATGAAGAAGATTTAACTCCAGGAGAGCTTTGCTTGCAAATGCTTGAAGCTGGTAAAAGGACATTGCCGGATTTTTATCGCTCTGATTTGCAAGATGAGTTTGATAGGATTTGGAATTTCCAAAAGCAATTTAATCCGGAATCGTTTTGTGATATTGCGAAAGAAGAGATAAGAAGCAAAAATAGGAGTCAGACTTGGGCTATTTTGGCAAAGTACTTTGTTTGGTCAGAGAAAGAAACTGTCTGGAATGAGGAAGAGGCAAGAACGGAAGAAATAGTGAAGGAATATAAACTTGTCGGTCTTAAGCGAGATACCAAGGGGAATGATTTAAAATTAGAAAATTATAGTTGGCGTGTGCAGGCTCTTTCTAAACAGTTGAATCCGGAGATTATAGCTATTGTATTGCAGGAAATCAATGGACAGATAAGTGCTTCTAGCGGTTATCTAGGTGCAATCAGTGATCGTAGTAAGCAGCTTTACTTCAATCGTCAGACGGTTGGACAGTATTTGATGTCTGAGTTGGAAAAAGATTCTAACGTAAGTTTGCGTAACCGAGTGTTCTATCGACAAGATTATTTAGATGAATTTGACAGGATATGGGAGAAACAGGCGGAGTTTCATGAGGAGTTGACTGCGAAACTGAAAAAAGAAATTCGTGACATCATTATTTTTTATCAACGTCGTCTAAAGAGTCAAAAAGGATTAATAAGTTTCTGCGAATTTGAGAAGCGAGAAGTTATAATAGAAAAGGATGGTAGAAAACAGAATAAGACAGTGGGCTGTCGGGTGATTCCCCGTTCGCATCCGTTATTCCAAGAGTTCAAAATATGGCAAACCTTGAATGATATTGAAGTTTTTGCGTGGGATAAACAGAATCAACGCAAGAAAGCGGATAAATCTTCTACATTGTTTGATAACTCGGAAGAGCCTTTGCTCGTAGAAGGAAAACGGTCTTTGTATCAGGAAGAAAAAGAATTGCTGGCTAAGGAACTTTTGGTAAAAGAGAGTATGAAAAAGGCTGAGGTTCTGAAACTGTTGTTCGGAAATTTCCAGGAACTGGATCTGAATTTTAAGCAGATTGATGGTAATCATACAGGATTCGCTCTTTTCTCAGCATACAGCAAGATGATTGAGAAGTATGGTTATGAACCTGTGGATTTTAAGAAATCTGCAGATGAGATTATAGAAAAGCTGGAAACCATATTCACTAATTTAGGATGGAATACAGAACTGCTTTCTATTGATTTGAGTAAAGAGGATAAAGAACTTGAGAGGCAGTCTTATTTCAGACTTTGGCATTTACTGTATTCTTTTGAGGGAGATAATACACCGACCGGGAATGGTAAGCTGCTTGAGAAGATTATGCAGCTTTGTGACGTGGAAAAAGAGTATGCTGTAGAACTTGCTAATGTGTCATTTCAAGAAGATTACGGAAGTCTGAGTGCAAAGGCTATTAAAAAGATACTACCTTATTTGAAAGAAGGTAATCAATATGACGTTGCATGTGACTATGCGGGGTATCGTCATTCCAAATCCTCATTGACCAAAGATGAAATAGAAAATAAGATATTGAAGGATAAATTGGAAATTCTCCCCAAGAATAGCCTGCGTAACCCTGTGGTTGAAAAGATTTTGAACCAAATGGTTAATCTGATTAATACAATCATTGATACCTACGGCAAACCTGATGAAATTCGTGTGGAACTGGCCCGTGAACTAAAGAAAAATGCTAAAGAACGAGAAGAATTAACAAAATCCATAGCACGAAATACTCGTGAACATGATGAAATCCGTCAGTTGCTGCGAACAGAATTTGGTATGATGAATGTTAGCCGTAATGATATTATACGTTATAAACTCTATGAAGAATTAAAGGATAACGGGTATAAGACTTTGTATTCTAATGAGTATATTCCGAGAGAAAAAATATTCAGTAAAGAGATTGATATTGAACACATCATTCCGCAAGCTCGTCTTTTCGATGATTCACTGTCTAATAAAACATTGGAATACAGGACTATCAATATAGAAAAAGGTAATAAGACGGCTTATGATTTTGTAAAAGAGAAATACGGAGATGATGGTTTGGAGAAGTTTCTCAATCGTTGCGAGGCCTTATTCAAGGATAAAAAGACAAAGCTCAGGAAATTAAAAATGGAAGAGAAAGATA
The DNA here is from genome assembly GCF_905207245.1 of uncultured Bacteroides sp. Lineage (GTDB taxonomy): Bacteria > Bacteroidota > Bacteroidia > Bacteroidales > Bacteroidaceae > Bacteroides. The sequence continues at coordinate 4,999 of NZ_CAJLKP010000137.1, forward strand.
TTCAGGAAGGATTTATCGATCGAGATTTGCGGAATACGCAGTATATCTCCAAGAAAGCTCTCGCTATGTTGAATGAAATTAGTCGCAGGGTAGTGGCTACTACTGGGTCTATTACTGATAAGTTGCGTGAGGATTGGCAACTTGTGGATCTTATGAAAGAATTGAATCTGCCTAAATATGAAAAGCTTGGTATGGTAGAGATATTTGAGGACAAAGATGGAAGAAAAATAAAAAAAATAACGGACTGGACTAAAAGAAACGATCATAGACACCATGCAATGGATGCTCTGACGGTAGCTTTCACAAAAGATGTATTTATTCAATACTATAATAATAAGAATGCTGCTTGGATGCCCGTTTCCAAGGAACATGCTAATATAACAGGTATAAAGGCTCGTTACTTTGAAAATGGAAAGGCTCTTGCTCCCATGCCTTTAGCGCAATTTCGCGCCGAGGCGAAACGCCATTTGGAAAACTTATTGGTATCTATCAAGGCTAAAAATAAGGTAATTACTTCTAATGTAAACCGTACAAAGAAAAAAAATGGTGAAAACTGGAAACTGCAACAAACACCACGAGGACAGCTACATTTAGAAACTGTTTACGGAAGTCATCGGCAATATGCCACGAAAATAGAAAAGGTGAATGCTACTTTTGATGTTGCTAAGATTGCTACTGTAAGTAAGCTTGCTTACCGGAATGCTTTACTTAAACGTTTGGAGGCTTTTGGCAATGATCCGAAGAAAGCATTTACTGGTAAAAATACATTGGAAAAGAATCCGCTCTATCTTGATGAGAAACAAACGGAAATGGTTCCGGAAAAAGTACAGACGGTAGAGTTTGAAACAGTTTATACTATACGAAAGCCGATTGATCCCAATTTAAGTATAGATAAGGTGATAGATGTGAAAATTCGTAGTGTTTTGGAGAAAAGGCTAAAAGAGTATGGTGGAGATGCCAAAAAGGCATTCGTCAACTTGGATGAAAATCCAATATGGTTGAATGAAGCTAAAGGAATATCTATTAAACGTGTGAGTATTCGAGGAATTAGTAATGCTCAATCGCTGCATGAGAAGAAAGATAAAGACGGTAACTTGATTTTGGACAAAGAAGGAAGGAAAATTCCTGTGGATTTTGTGAATACCGGTAACAATCATCATGTGGCTGTCTATAAAAAGCCTGTCTTGGACAAAGTGGGACAGATAGTACTTGATGAAGAAGGTAATCCGAAGTATGAACTTGATGAAGTAGTGGTTTCTTTCTTTGATGCGGTGACACGGGCAAACCTTGGTCAACCTATTATAGATAAGGATTATAGAAGAAGTGAGGGATGGCAGTTTCTGTTTAGTATGAAGCAAAATGAATATTTTGTATTTCCCAATGAGAAGACAGGATTCAATCCTAAAGAGGTAGATTTATTGAATCCGGAGAATTATGCGATGATAAGTCCTAATTTGTTTAGGGTGCAAAAGTTTACTTATAAAAACTATGTTTTTAGACATCATTTGGAAACTACTATCAAAGATACAAGTTCAGCTCTAAAAGGCATAATATGGACTGATTTTCGTAGTTCAAAGGGATTAGATAAAATAGTGAAAGTTAGAGTTGATCATATTGGGCAAATTGTATCGCTAGGTGAGTATTAAAAATATAGGATAATGAATAATATTAGGTTATTTCAAATTAAGAAAACCCGTTCCGCGTGGAATGGAGAACAACAACAAAGGTATTGTAGCTGGAGTAGCTCATGAGCAAGCAGAGAAGGAGTTAGGAAGAAGCAATATATTTTTTCGAAACTTCTTAGCAAATTTAGAAAAAGGGAGAAAAAACGCTCCAATTGTCTTTTGAAGCGGATAGTGAGTAGTAGTAATTAAAAAAGTAGAATACTATGATTAAAAAAACGCTTTATTTCGGTAATCCTGTTTATTTATCTTTGAGGAATGCACAGTTGGTAATCAAATTGCCAGAGGTTGTGAAAAACGACACCTTGCCTGACGGCTTTAAACAACAATCAGAGGTAACTCAACCAATAGAGGATCTTGGTGTAGTAGTATTGGATAATAAGCAGATAACTATTACTTCAGGAGTATTAGAAGCGTTACTTGAAAACAATTGTGCTATCATAACTTGCGACAGTAAGAGTATGCCGGTTGGATTAATGCTTCCTTTATATGGAAACACGACACAAAATGAACGGTTTCGCCAACAGTTGGATGCCTCTCTTCCTCTGATAAAGCAGTTGTGGCAACAGACTGTAAGAATGAAGATTGAAAATCAAGCAGCTGTATTGAAAAAATGCGCAGGTGCAGAAGTAAAGTGTATGACTATATGGGCTGCTGATGTGAAAAGTGGAGACTCTGATAATCTCGAAGCTCGTGCAGCTGCCTATTATTGGAAAAATTTGTTTAAAATAAAAGGGTTTACAAGAGATAGGGAAGGAATTCCGCCTAATAATCTGTTAAATTATGGATATGCGATTCTAAGAGCTGTGGTTGCACGTGGACTAGTTGCCAGTGGACTTTTACCTACATTAGGAATACATCATCATAATAGATATAATGCTTATTGTCTGGCTGATGATATAATGGAGCCATATCGGCCCTATGTTGATGAGTTGGTTTATAAGATATTCCAAGAGGGGATGAATTGTGATGAACTGACGAAAGGTTTAAAAGCTCAGTTACTTACTATTCCTACACTAGAAGTTGTTATCTCTGGTAAACGTAGTCCTTTAATGGTTGCGGTGGGACAGACTACTGCATCTCTGTATAAATGCTTTAGTGGTGAACTGCGTAGAATATTATATCCGGAAATGTGAGATGAACCGATTTAGTGAATATCGTATTATGTGGGTACTTGTATTATTTGATTTGCCTACTGAAACAAAGAAGGATAAAAAAGCATATGTGGACTTTAAGAAAAATCTGCAGAAAGATGGCTTTACTATGTTTCAGTTTTCTATTTATGTTCGTCATTGTGCTAGTAGTGAGAATGCAGTAGTTCATATAAAAAGAGTTAAATCTTTCTTACCGGAGCATGGGCAGGTTGGAATTATGTGTATTACAGATAAGCAATTTGGAAATATAGAGTTATTTTATGGGAAAAAATCTTTGGATATAAATACTCCCGGTCAGCAATTAGAGCTTTTCTAGAAAAAGAAATCCCGCTTAAATGCGGGATTCTTAATTGAAAACAGTATCGTTTTTGTAATTCAAAAATAGTTTGTAACCAATTGTATATCAGTTTGTAATGTGGATCGTACTGTTTCCTATGGTTCAAAGATACTAAAATGAAAGCAAATCACAACAATTATGCCGGTGT
>NZ_CAJLKP010000138.1 GCF_905207245.1 uncultured Bacteroides sp.
ATTAAGTTACGAGCTACGAGCTACCAGTAACGAGTTGCTGCGCTGTACTCGTGGGTGAATAATTATTCGCGCCGGCTATCACACCGAAAGGCACTTGTCACTCGTAGCTTGTAGCTTGTCACTTATCGCGCAAAGCGCGATAAATTATCATTTCTCTTTCTCTTTTATTATTTCAATTACATACCTTTTTGAGCGCAAATTAATGAAAAAATATATACTTGTGCTGGTGCTTGCGATGGCTTGCATCAGCCTCTATGCTGTGAATCCTATAAAGGAAGGCAACATGATTTCCGGCCACGTGATAGTGAAAGGAACCGAAGAGAACATACCTTATGCAACTATATTAATCAAAGAAAACGGTCAGGGAACAGTCTCTAATGAAGAAGGCCAGTTTGAATTCCGCAAGCTTCCCGTCGGGAAATACACGCTTCGCGTATCGGCTGTAGGGTATAAAACACAAGAAAAAGAAGTCACTGTCAGCAAGGATTTCACTGCAGTTGTACACTTCCCGATGGCAGAAGAGAGCTTCATGACCGATGAAGTCGTAGTGTCTGCCAACCGTAATGAGGTGAGCCGGAAAGAAGCTCCGGTAGTTGTAAACGTGATGAGTGCCAAGCTTTTTGAGATGGTGAACTCCACTGACCTTGCGAAGACACTGAATTATCAGTCCGGTCTGCGTGTAGAGAATAACTGCCAGAACTGTGGCTTCCCGCAGGTGCGCATCAATGGACTGGAAGGTCCGTATTCTCAGATTTTGATTAACAGCCGTCCTGTCATCAGCGCCCTAAGCGGTGTGTATGGTCTGGAACAGATGCCTGTGAACATGATAGAGCGGGTAGAAGTGGTGCGTGGCGGTGGCTCTGCCTTGTTCGGAGCAAATGCAGTGGGCGGCACTATCAATATTATCACTAAAGATCCCATCAGTAACTCTTTTCAGGTATCGAGCATGCTCTCTTGCATGGACGGGCAGTCATGGGAACAATATATGGGCGGTAACGTCTCTCTGGTAGCAAAAGATAATTCCTATGGAATAGCCTTGTACGAAAGCTATCGTAACCGTAATCCTTACGACCGAGATGGTGATGGGTTCTCCGAACTTGGCAAACTGAATATGAATACTTTTGGCTTCCGTGCTTACTACCGTCCTACGCATTTCAGCCGTATCAATCTGGAGTATCACACCACCAATGAGTTTCGCCGTGGCGGCAATAAGTTTGACCTTCAGCCCCATGAGTCGGACATCACAGAGCAGACAAAACATATCATCAATAGTGGTGGTGCCAGCTACGACTTGTTCTGGCGTGAGTATAAGCATAAGATTTCTCTCTATGGTTCTCTGCAGCACACAGACAGAAACAGTTATTATGGTGCCCAGCAAGACATGAATGCCTATGGCAAGACCGATGACCTGACCTGGGTTGCCGGTGGTATGTACGTCGGCAATATGAACAACTGTTTCTTTGCTCCGGCCACCTTCACCGGTGGACTGGAATACCAGAATAACTCTTTGCACGACGTCATGACCGGTTATCATCGCGATATGAAACAAGATGTACGCATAGCCAGTGCCTTTGTTCAGAATGAATGGAAAATGCGTCAGCTTACCATGTTGGTTGGTGCCCGTCTGGATAAGCATAACCTGATTGATAAGTTGATTTTCAGTCCCCGTATCAACTTCCTCTATAAACCTACGGAGGATTTTCAGGCACGTCTGACGTACTCCACCGGTTTCCGTGCACCGCAAGCTTATGACGAGGATTTGCACGTGACGGCTGTAGGTGGTGAAGGTGTTCAGATTAAACTGGCTGACAACCTGCGCGAAGAACGTTCCAACAGTTACAGTGGTTCTGTGGACTGGAGTACACACTTGGGACATTGGCAGGCAAACATCTTGCTGGAAGGTTTCTATACTGACCTGCGCCATGTATTTGTATTGGAAGACATCGGAAAAGATGAGAACGGAGATAAGATAAAAGAGCGTCGCAATGGTAGCGGTGCACGTGTGTACGGTGTTAATCTGGATGCTAAAATCGCCCATGGCAAGGAAGCGCAGTTCCAGTTAGGTTTCACAGCACAACGTAGCCGCTATACGGAGGCGGAAGTATGGACGGAAGTAGATGATGAAGAACTGACTACCAAGCGTATGATGCGTACTCCGGATTACTACGGTTATTTCACTTTCTCCTCCGCACCGTTGAATAACTTCGACTTCTCTTTGTCCGGCATCTACACCGGCAAGATGATTGTTCCCCACTACGCACCGGTAGATGCACCGGAAGGAGCTTTCTGCAACATTGAGAAAGACCGTATGGAGAATACCCCTGACTTCTTCGACCTCAATCTGAAACTCAATTATACGTTTGTTCTGCACGACCACATCAAGTTGCAACTCAATGCCGGTGTGCAGAACATATTCAACAGTTTCCAGAAAGACCTTGATAAAGGCGAGTTTCGTGATTCCGGTTACTTCTACGGACCGACACAACCGCGTACCTTCTTTATCGGCTTCAAGATAAGTAATTGAGCATAATTGATTCATACTTTCTTTCACTATAGTATCTGTCATGCTGAGCTTGTCGAAGGATGACAGATACTATAAGTTTATTAGGGTGGTGTACTTAAGGTCTAAATTTAATATTGCAAGGGCTTGTAATTTTATCGCAAGGGCTTATGAATTTGTTGCAAGAGCATATTTTCATAAGCCCTTTCTTATGGTAAATGTTCCCTTTTTCTTTTTTTAGGATAATTCGGACGGTTTTCAGGGAAATATTGCTTATGTTTGCCACAGAAATAAGAAAGGGAGATGAAAAATATAAAGAACGTAGACATCGCAACTATTCGCCGCTTTCCGGCAATGGATTTTATAGGAAATGATTTTGCCATATTCGATAATATAGGAGACATCCCTTTGTTCGGTTACCCTACGCGCCTGAATGCCTCTTGCTTGACGCTTTGCCTGAAAGGCCACTGCCGGATACGCATCAACCTGAAAGAACATGAACTTACCGAAGGCGTTCTTGTGGTCACCCTGCCCGAACAGATTTTGCAGCAAGTGGAACGTTCGGACGATTTTACCGGTGTTTTCATTGTAGTTTCCGGGCAGTTCATTGATGATGTGCTCCCCACGGTGCAACAGTTGTTCCCTTTGTTCTTTATGATTAAAGAGCAACCTTGTGTTCGCCTCAAGCCGGAAGAAATGGAAGCCGTGCAAGAATACTACTCTTTCCTTCAGAAGAAAGTGAAATTGAAAGACAATCCTTTCCGCAAAGAAATAACGCAAGGGTTGATACTTTCTCTGTTTTATGAAATATATGGCATTTATCAGGGAAATGAACCGGCAGTGCGGAAGACGAAAACCCGGAAAGAAGATCTTTTTGAGCGTTTTATCCGTGCCATCTCCGAATCGTATAAAGTGGAACGCAGTGTTGCCTATTATGCCGACAAGATGTTCCTGACCGCCAAACATCTCTCTACCGCCGTGAAAGAAGTTAGCGGAAAGACAGCCGGAGAGTGGATAGACAGCCTTGTCATTCTGGAAGCCAAAGCTTTGTTGAAGTCTTCCGAGATGAGTATTCAGGAAATATCCGATGAACTTCATTTTGCCAATCAATCTTTCTTTGGCAAATATTTCAAGCACCACACCGGAATGTCTCCGAAAGAATACCGCAAACAATAAGCGTTAACTATTAATTATTAACTATTAAATATTAATTTTGCAGTGTGATAGCGCAGCCTTAATACCTAATATTTAATAATTAATATTTGAAATATACCCCCAAATAAATAAAACATGGAAAAAAGAGAAATTGACCTTACTGTTTCCTGTTATGGAAAAGTGAAGGATGTGAAGTATGATGTTGTCATACTTCCTTGGGGTGCGACGGAGCCCCATAATCTGCATCTTCCGTATCTCACTGATTGTATTTTGCCCCATGACATTGCTGTGGATGCCGCTACATTGGCGTTGGAGCGTTCCGGTGTCCGCTGCATGGTGATGCCGCCCGTAGGCTTTGGTGCACACAATCCCGGACAGCGTGAACTTCCTTTCTGTATACATACCCGTTACTCCACCCAACAGGCTATTCTGGAGGACATCGTCGCCTCCCTCTATGCCCAGGGAATGCGCAAACTGATTATTATCAGTGGACATGGCGGCAATAACTTCAAAGGTATGATACGTGACCTTGCCTTTGCCTATCCCGATTTCATGATTATTGCCTCTGACTGGTTCAGCCTTGTTCCCACAAAAGGCTATTTCGAGGCGGAGATAGACGACCATGCCGGTGAGCAGGAAACATCCGTAATGATGTATTATCACCCGGAACTGGTAAACCTGAATGAAGCGGGAGATGGAGATTCCAAGCCTTTTGCCATTCCTTCCCTGAACGAAAAGGTGGGATGGGCACCGCGCCATTGGGATAAAGCTACTGTGGATAGTGGCGTAGGAAATCCCAAGAAAGCTTCGGCCGATAAAGGTGAGCGCTATGTGAAACCGGTGATAGAGAAACTTGCCAGACTTTTTACAGAAGTAGGACAGAACGAACTCTATTAAATGAAATAAAAGCCGGGCGGTCTGGTCGGAAACTTCTTTCCTGATCGAACCGCCCGGTTGCTTATACTGAGATGAAAAGCTTACTTATCTATTGACATCAGCCATTTACCATCTCTTTTCACCATCGATTGTGTACCCTCTTGCGTTTCTCCGTTTCCGTAGGTTTGTTTTATCTTCACGGTTGCTGTATTTCCATCCTCCGAAATTTCTTCCGACAGAATCTCTATGCTTTTCAGCCCGCCCATTTTTTCATATTCTTTGGAGACTTTATCCCTCATCATGGCAACGAGCCCGTCCTTTTGCTTTTTCAGCTCATCGCTTGTTACGTTTTCACCTAAAGCAATGCCGTCTACAAACTTCTCATAGTTACCTTTGATAAGATCGTTGCAATACTTCTTCATCGAATCTCCCGGACCACTTGAAGAGGAGCAAGCTGCCATCACAAACATAGTCATCACCATCAGACTAAAATAAAATACTTTTTTCATACGCTTTTTTTTAAAGTGATTAATGTGTACTTAAAAATAGTATATCAAACAGAGGCGCTTGCTCTGTGCAATATCATTAGGTAGGAGATAATCTCCTCTGAATCCGGGGATATTCACGTGGCTGATACGTCCTTCGGACAAATCTATTCCTTCCTTCTTGTACACGAAGTCGATAAACTCCGTGCAATACATTTGGGTAGTATCTGTCAGGTCATAATCATGGTCGAATAGCACACGCGCATTGTAAAGGTGTTCGGCATGAACTGCCGCCCGGCATGCAGCTATGGAATCCTCCTGCACACGCATAATTGCTCCGTTAACGACTTTTCTCTTCTTGAAAAATGTCTCTATGGGTTCCATCTTTACACGGTCGGGGTCATCCTTGAAGTCCGGTTCACCGGGCACGGCATGTATCACGTACCATTTCCCTTTCTGCTTCTTGAGGATGCCGGTGTGCGAATAATTTCCTTCCCGGTCTGCTGCCAATACCACTCTGCTGGCAATTCCTGTTCCTCTTCTGAAAGCAATGTCTCCATCCCGGAACAATGCTTGCGGCAGTTGCACCGATGGCGTTTCTTTGTCAGAACTTGCCTGGCATCCGGCCAGTGTAAGTGCCAATATCAACATTATTTTCAGTAGCAATACGTGTGTCTTCCTCTCCATCAATACAAATATATAACTTTATTTGCACTGTTACATGTATTTTAAGTGTTTTTCATCGCATTTTCTACAATATCCCTGCGCGTACGCGGCTGAGGGTTTCGGGTGTCATCAGCAAATAAGATGCGATATGTGACAATGGCGCCCGCTTGATGACTTCCGGGTGGGTGTGCATCAGCATATTGTAGCGTTCGCGTGCTGTTTCAAACCGCCAGGAGTCAGCCTTTACCTGGGATACAATGAGCGAATACTCCAGTATCTTGCGATAGAACATATTGATTTCCCAGGAGATTTCAGTTAAGTTCATGAACTTGTCGTAGGGGAGAAGGTAGACTGTGCAAGGTTCCAGTGCCTCTGCCATCAGGCGGGTAGGTTCTTGCTTCAGGGTGCTCTCTATACAGATAATGATGCAACCTTCGTAGGAAAAGTGTTCGGTGACATCCTTGCCGTTTTTGTAATAGAACTGACGCATCATGCCTTTGCCCACAAAGGCTATATGATGACAGACTTGTCCTTCTTTGAATAAGAGTTCACCCTTTTCCAGCTCTTTGCGGACCAGAATTTCTTCTATCAGTTTTCTGCCTTCAGGTGCCATGCCCGGATAACGGGAGTTCACAGTAGCATTGACTGTCTCTCTTAATAGTATATCCATAATTGTTCGCTGGTATTTGTAACTCGTTTCCGGGCACAAAGGTATAAAAGATTTGATTTAAATCAAAAGTTATTAAGTGATAAACCCCTTTGTTGTCCACTTCATGCTATACCAACGGCGCACGAAGATAGCTCCCCGGATATTCTCGTCCAGCAGGAAGGCAACCCACATACCGCAGATTCCCCATTCCAACGGAATACCGAAAATGTATCCCAGGCCAACGGCGACGCTCCACTGAACTATCAGACCGACGTAGAAGGGATAAGTAACGTCTCCGGCGGCACGCAGGGCATTGGTGGCGAAGATGTTGATGGGACGTCCGATTTCGAGAACGACATCGATAATGAGGATGGTGGTGCCCAACCGGATAATTTCTTCATTGGAAGTCAGCCAATGGAAGATGGTGTTTCCAAAGATAGCGAGAATAGTGGAGAGGATGACAGTAATCATTACGGATTTCTTCATCACATACTTACCCATGAGGAAGGCGGCGTGTGGTTTCTTTTCTCCAATGAGGTGTCCGATGCAAATGGCTCCCCCTTGCGCCATGGAGATGCTGAACAGGTAGGCAAACATGATGATGTTGACGCAATAGGTGCGGGTGGCGAGCGCTTCGACTCCGAGCATGTTGATGAAGAAGGTAATCACTACTTGTGAAGAACTGTAGGAGAGTTGTTCGCCGGCAGAGGGGAGCCCTATCTTCATCAGGTTTTTCAGCTCTATCCACGGGAACGGTCGGAAATAAGCGAGTGGGAAGCGGTGGATATGTTTGCGGAAAAGGATGATGAACAGTAGAATCATAGATACACCACGGCTGAAAGCGGTGGAGATGGCAGCTCCTTCCACGCCCAGTTCGGGGAAACCGAAGCGGCCGAAGATGAGGGAATAGTTGCCTATGATATTAAGGATATTGACGACAACCGTTACCAGCATCGGGTAAATGGCCTTGTTGGCACTGCGCAGGGAGGCGGAAAGGGTGAGGGAGATGGCTTGGAAAAAGGCGAAAGCACCCACGATGCGCATATAGTCCATGCCGTCTGTCATTAGCTCCGGAGTCAGTCCCATGAGGCGGAGGATAGGCCCGGCAAGGGAGAAAAGGAGAAGGCTTACGGAAGCGCCGACTACCACGTTTACCGCCAGCGAAACGCCCACTACCTGCACCACCTTCTTCTGCAGTCGTGCACCGAGGTATTGCGAACAGAGCACAGAAGTGCCAAGATTGATGACTTCGAATACGAGGAACGTGAGCATGATAATCTGGTTGACTACCCCCACTGCGGCAACGCTACTGTCGGAGTGTCGACTTAGCATAATGGTATCCACCGCGCCCAGCATCATGATGAGCAAGGTTTCTATAAAGATGGGGGCAGCGAGCTTTGCAAGCCGCTTTTTTAAGTTTTCCTGATGTATCATTTCGTATGTGTTTGAAACTCGGTGATAAAAAATCGCGCAAAGGTACGGAAAGAGTGGGAAGAGGGAATTGATGTGGGTCAAATAAATGATAATTTAATGAAGAATGAAAAATGAAGAATGAAGAATTACCTGGCGGCATGCTTGCATAGCGCAGCCAAATTCTTCATTCTTCATTTTTCATTCTTCATTTTTAGTTATGCAGTGTCAAGTTCAGTCCTAAAATCTAATACCTGAATATTTTTTGTTCCTATTATCTTTTGACTTTTAGCCTATTACATCTTTTTGTGAAAAAAGTCAGAAAAAAATATGGTGGAAAGATTTGCATAGTCCAAAAGTTTCCCATACATTTGCACCGCATTTGAGAAACAATGCAGGTTTAAGGAAGTGTGGGTGAGTGGCTGAAACCACCAGTTTGCTAAACTGACGTACGGGTAACTGTACCGGGGG
>NZ_CAJLKP010000139.1 GCF_905207245.1 uncultured Bacteroides sp.
GTGAAAAGATGGGGGAGGATTCTGTTCAGGGAGGGATTAAGTTCTAAAAGAACTTTGCAGAGAGAAACAATTGATACTTATATCATATAGAATTATGGATATAAAAGAGAAGTAGTAGAAATTGAGTTATATTTCTACTGTATCATTATATTCTCACCGCTTCTGTGCGGATTATGAATATATTTGCACTATACTTCCTCCTTACCTTCTCCTTACTTCCTCCTTACCTACTTCTGACTTTCTCCTTCTTATAGCATAAGGAGAAAGTCAGAAGTAGCTAAAAAAAAGATAAAAGTCGGATATGGAACTGAAGCGAATGAATATGTATTGAAAAAATACAAAATAGCATTTTATACCTCATTCTTGCACGGTAATATAGCATCAATACTATAAACCATCTGGGGCAATCTCTGTAGTAATTCCTGATATAACTTCTTCCCATGAAAGAGGAGTAATGCCAAATACATAGCTCTGGCCAGAACGGAAAGGTTCCGTCAATTCAAAATTTTCATAAGAAATGCCGCCGGGAATAGGAGATTTACTTGCCCAGTAGGTATAACGACCGTTTACTACCCCTTCTAATTCATTACTTGGTTTAGGACAATACCAATATTGAGTAGCCTTTTTTCCTGTATATTTCCAATGTGTGTGGGTATCCTCGGCATAAACCGCTTTAGCAGGGTCTTCTTCATCAGGAGAAGCGATGAACCAGGCACCTCCGTTCTTATCTTTTATCATTTCAGATAAAGGGGTATGGTTATGTTCTGTAAAATTGCTTTCCTTATAAGTTGGCCATAACTGACCGGCCTTTTTGTTTTTTCCATTTGCAAGATGCAATGTTCTGAGTCGAGCCTTGTTGCCCATTGTCGCTGTAAGTATAAATCGGCTTAGTTCGCCAGACTCCTCAGTAGTATATCCGGTTATCTCAAATTCGTAAGGTTTTCCCGCTGTGAATTTAATTCGTACATAAACATCTGCTCCATTATCAAATGTCTCGCAGAAGAGATACACGGTCAAAGTCTCGACTCCATTTTCATTGGATATGACTCCATGCGCCGGATAATATTTATCGGGAAAAGAAGGCGCCTCAGGTGTATCACTACTCCAAAAGCGCTTTCCGCGAACATCATCCAGCTCACTCCACTCCAATTCGGACAGTCCTCTGGTGTTTTTTGCTTTATCTATGGGTTCGAATGCAATAAAGTTAGTTACCACAAAATTATCATGCCCTAAATAAGGAGTATAAATACGTATCAGTCCACGTGGACCGTCGAGCGGGGCAATCCCTATCCGGATGCCATTGGCAAATCCCCATATCGGTTGCGCTTTGGTGTTTTGGGCAGGCTGCACCCATATCCCGTTTTCTTCCGGAACTGCTAAAGTTTTAGGATCAATTTTCAAATCAGTTTGTCCGTAGCAAAAATACGTTCCGGCTACAAAAAATAAAATGGCAAATAGAATCTTGGTTTTCATTGTCTTAAAGATTTAAATTAGTTTTTTATATGATGTTTATGGCAGTTTACAGTGATTTCACGCTGCAAATATAAAATTGTTATAACGAATTAGCAAAATAATTTGCTATTTTAATTTTTATGTTTATATTTGCAGCGTACTAAAGTACTAAATAGTACATTATCAGTAGATAAATGAAAAACATAGTATTCTACTATAGCAAAAACGTTATACTGAAAAACATATGTCAGCACTAAAAAAAGTATCGCTAAAAGACATTGCTGAAGCCGCAGGAGTATCAACAGCACTGGTTTCATTCGTACTGAACGGTAAGAAGAAAGAATATCGTGTAGGTGAGGAAACAGCCAAGCGTATATTGAAGATAGCTCAGGAAATGAACTATCAACCCAATATTGCCGCTAAGAGCCTTCGTAGTGGGCGGACTAAAACAATTGGCGTAGTGATATCTGACATATCCAACCCTTTTTTCTCACAATTAGCCCGTATACTGGAAGACGAGGCAACGAAACGTGGATATACCGTCCTGTTCGGTAGTTCTGATGAAGACACAGAGAAAATGAACCGTGTTGTGAGCAACCTTATTAATAAAGGTGTAGATGGATTGATTATTGTTCCCTGTGAAAATTCGGAAAAGTCCATTGCTTCATTGGTAGATAACAATGTTCCCATTGTTCTTTTCGACCGCTATTTCCCCGAAATAAATGTCAGCTATGTAGCTCTAAACAATTATAATGCAACTTATACCGCAACTAAATATCTATTGGATTCAGGTTATAATGCCCCCTGTATAGTGGCTTATGATATAAATCTGATTCATATGAAGGAGCGTATTCGCGGATATAAGAAAGCAATGGAGGATGCCGGCAAGAAACGATTGGCAAATGTCATTTTCCTGAAACAGGATGCTCCAAGAAAATCGGCCGACCGTTTATTGCCCAAAATGATTGAAGGAGGAGCAGATGCATTTCTGTTCGCGACAAATATGATCTCAATAGCCTGCTTATATACCATAAAGGATTTGGGACAGGAGGTTATTAATAAAATAGGATTAGTAGGATTTGATGGTACTCCCGCATTCGACTTTTTCAGTGCGCCTATATCCTATGTTCAACAACCCGCAGAAGTATTGGTACAGAAGGCGCTTGGAATACTGATAGACAATATTGCTAATGGTAATACTGTGCAGTCGGTACTTGCTGATGGGGTATTTATAGAAATAACCCCTTAACCGGGGCTATTTTTTTTTAATATTTGCTTAATCGATTTAGTTAATTAACAGTATTAATCTATATAAATCTATTTACCCATGACTCATTCAAGACTTATCGGTGGAAAGCCGAAAATTGGTATTCGGCCTATTATTGATGGCCGTCGCGGTGGCATCCGCGAATCACTGGAAGATATGACCATGACTATGGCCCATAAAGTAGCAGAGCTTTATTCTTCATCTTTACGTCACAGTGATGGCACACCTGTGGAATGTATCATAGCAGATACCACTATCGGCGGTGTGGCTGAAGCAGCTATGGCAGCAGAGAAATTCCGTAATAATGGAGTAGGAGTAGTACTCTCTGTTACTCCCTGTTGGTGTTACGGATTCGAGACAATTGACATGGATGGTGAAATGCCGAAAGCCATCTGGGGATTTAACGGAACCGAGCGTCCGGGCGCTGTTTATCTGGCTTCTGCCTTGGCAGGACATACACAGAAAGGATTGCCGACATTTGGAATTTATGGGCGGGACGTACAGGAAATCGGTAATACGGAAATCCCGGAAGATGTGCAAGAGAAATTAGTACGTTTTGCCCGCGCAGGTCTGGCTGTTGCAACCATGAAAGGTAAATCTTATCTTTCGATAGGAAGCGTGTCCATGGGCATTGCCGGTTCTATCCCCAATCCGGATTTCTTTCAGGAATATCTGGGCATGCGTAATGAATATGTAGATGCCAGTGAGATAGAGCGTCGTGTTCAGTTGGGTATTTATGATCACGAGGAATTTGACCGCGCCATGGCATGGACGGAAAAGTATTGCAAAAGCAATGAAGGAAAGGATTTCAATCCGGAACATCTGGTATATTCCCGTGAAGAAAAGGATGCGCGTTGGGAATACGTGGTAAAAATGACTCTTATTTTCCGTGACATGATGATTGGTAATCCTAAATTGGCAGAGATGGGCTTTAAGGAAGAAGCAATGGGGCATAATGCCATCGCCGCAGGCTTCCAGGGGCAACGTCAGTGGACAGACTTCAAGCCGGATGGTGATTTTACTGAAGCTATACTGAATAGCTCATTCGATTGGAACGGTATTCGTGAAGCATTTACTTTTGCTACGGAAAATGACACATTGAACGGTACTTCCATGCTTTTTGGACATTTATTATCAAATACGGCACAGATATTTGCTGACGTACGTACCTATTGGAGCCCGAAGGCAGTGGAACGGGTAACCGGCAAAAAATTGGAAGGCAAAGCTGTCAATGGTTTCATTCACCTCATTAACTCAGGTTCTTGCACGCTGGACGGAACAGGACTTCAAACCCGTGACGGAAAACCTGTAATGAAACCTTTCTGGGAAATATCTGAGGAAGAAGTTGAGGCATGCCTTGCTGCAACCACATGGTATCCGGCTTCCCGCGAATACATGCGTGGCGGTGGATATTCTTCTCAATTCCTGACCCGTGGTGAAATGCCTGTAACCATGTGCCGGTTGAATCTTGTAAAAGGACAGGGACCTGTACTTCAGATAGCTGAAGGTTGGGCGGTTAATCTGGATGAGGATGTTTTCAAGGCTATCAATGAGCGTACCGACCGTACATGGCCTTCCACTTTCTTTGCTCCACGCCTGACAGGTAAAGGTTGTTTCCGCGATGTATATACCGTTATGAATCGTTGGGGTGCCAATCATGGCGCTATCAGCTATGGTCATACGGGTGCTGATTTGATTACACTGGCTTCCATGCTCCGTATTCCCGTATGCATGCACAATGTTCCTGAGGAAAACATTTTCCGTCCCAGCGCATGGTCTGCCTTCGGTGAAGACGTGGAAGGTAGTGATTATAGAGCTTGCAAAAATTACGGACCTCTCTATAAATGAAAAACATGAGAATTATGTTGCAACTAATCAATTTGAAAAACACTCTGCTTGTAGGTGCGGTTACATTACTCGCATCTTGCAGCGGACAAAAAGAAGTTAAGATGGGAAGTTATGCTTATGATGCCCAATTTCTGAAAGAGAATGGCATAGAATACACTGAACTGGTTTCTGCCGATGGAAATTCTAAAGTCATGATTGTTCCGGCATGGCAGGGGCGGGTGATGACTACTTCGGCTTCCGGTGACGAGGGCGATAGCTACGGATGGATTAACTACCGCTTTATTTGTGAGGGAAAGGTCAGCCCGCAGTTCAATCCTGTAGGAGGTGAAGAGCGTTTCTGGTTGGGTCCCGAAGGCGGCCCGTTCTCACTCTATTTTAAGGAGGGACAGGAGCAGGTTTATGATAACTGGGTAGTTCCCACTGTGCTCGACACGGAAGCCTTTGCCATTAAGTCACAGGATGATAGCAGTGTTCATTTCGTGAAGGACACCCGTCTGACAAATGCTTCAGGTACTACTTTCGACATGAATATCGACCGTACGGTGTCATTGATGAATACTGATGAAGTGGCTGCGGATTTCGGTATACAACTTTCACAAGGTATGAAAATAGTAGCTTATAAGAGTGAGAATAAGATTACTAATACGGGCGATAGCGCATGGACAAAAGAGGGCGGACTGGTGTCGGTATGGATGCTCGGCTGTTTTAATCCCACACCTACCACTACCGTCTTTATTCCATATAAGGAAGATGCGGAAGGGACGATTGTAAATGATGAGTATTTCGGCAAAATCCCGGCAGATAGGTTAATTAAAGAGGAAGGTATCATCTATTTCAAGATAGATGGAAAATATCGTTCAAAGTTAGGATTGCCGGCTTCACGCGCAACAAGCCTGTGCGGAAGTTATGACTCGTCAAAAGGTGTACTGACTATCTTGTGGTGCAGTCTGCCCGAAACTCCTTCAGCTTATGTGAATGGACAATGGGGACCACAGGAAGACCCGTTTGCGGGTGATGTCATCAACTCTTATAATGACGGTCCGGTGGAAGACGGCTCTATCATGGGACCTTTCTATGAGATTGAAACATCTTCTCCGGGAGCGGAACTTGTACCGGGTGCATCGTTGGTACATACACAGAAAGTAATCCACATACAGGGTGAAGACGGACAGTTGGCTCCTATCGTACAGAAATTATTCGGAGCAGATTTGAATGTAATTAAGACAAAGTTTCAATAGGGTAACTATATAATATCAAAATTCGTATGGAATCGAATCGAATAATACCGAAAGGAATCCTCTTTCCGTTCATTCTGCTCACCACGCTGTTCTTTGCCTGGGCTGTGCCGAATAATCTTACGGATACCATGCTCGCCGCATTCAAGCGAATCATGAGTATCAGTGACTCGAAAACTGCCTGGATACAAGTGGTGTGTTATCTATTGGGCTATGGATGCTGTGCCATTCCGGGTGCATTATTTATCAAGAAGTACACTTATAAGTCCGGTGTAATGTTGGGACTTGGTTTGTATGCTTTGGGTGCCTTATTGTTCTATCCGGCAATGCTTTGCTCCGGAATAAACGTTGAGTTCAGTTTCTTCATGTACCTGCTGGCCATTTTTGTTCTTTTTGCCGGACTTTCCGTATTGGAAACATCAACCAATTCGTATGTATTGGCAATTGGTCCTGAGAGTACAGCTACACGCCGTTTAAACCTATCGCAGGCATTCAATCCGTTTGGAGCAATTACGGGAGTAGTGATTAGTCAGATTTTCATTCTTTCGCAATTGAACATGATGACTGCTTCAGAACGTAGCCAACTCCCGGCTAGTGAATTGGCTGCCATCCAAGGTCAGGAATTAAGTGCTGTCACTATGGCGTATGTAGTGCTTGGATTGGTGATGTTGGTTCTTTTAGCTGCTATTTGGATTACCAAAATGCCTAATCTTAGCGAAAAGGGAGAAAAAGTTGAATTTGGCGCCACTTTCCGCAGGCTCATGAAAAATAAGAATTATGTGTGGGGCGTAGTTGCGCAATTCTTCTATGTAGGTGCACAGATAGCTGTGTGGTCATTTGTCATTCGCTATGCTATGCAGCAGTTGAATTTTGACGGTGTGTTGGCTTCTCTGGGCAATACGGCTTCTGCCGATGCAGTTGTAGATGCCTTGCGCAATGTAGAACCTGTATCTGCCGCATTCTATAATGGTTGCGAATGGCTTGGATTGAATGACTTGTTGCCTCGTACGGCCGAACAGGCAGCCGCGACTTATTACATTATGTCGCTTATCCTCTTTGTCGCTATGCGCTTCCTATGTACAGGGATGATGAAGTATGTGAAAGCCTACAAACTTTTGATAGGTCTCGCTATTCTTGCCGTACTATGCTGTGTAGGTGCTATGCTTGGTAAGGGTAGTTTCGGAGTATATTGCCTGATGGGTATTTCCGGATGTATGTCACTGATGTTCCCAACCATTTATGGCTTTGGACTTACAGGATTGGGAGAAGATACTAAAATCGGAGGTTCGGGCATGGTAATGGCCATTGCAGGTGCGGCGCTCTTGACTCAAATCCAAGGAATTGTGTCTGATCAGACCGGTAGCATTATGGCTGCATATATTGTTCCGGCTATAGCTTTTGCGGTTATTGCTTACTATGGATATTTCATTGCAAGAAAACAGGAATTAGCAATTAAATAAGAATTCACATGATAGAATCTAATAAGAAATATGTCATTGGACTTGATTTCGGTACGGATTCCTGCCGGGCATTAATAGTGGATGTGCGCAATGGAGATGAAGTTGCTACGGGGGTAAGTTTCTACCCCCGTTGGAAAGCAGGTCTTTACTGCGATGCACAGAGTAATCGGTATCGCCAGCATCCGCTGGATTATATTGAATCTATGACGGAAGCTGTGCACACTGCTTTATCCCATCTGACAGAAGAGGAGATAGCTTCTATTTGTGGGTTATGTTTTGACACCACTGGCAGTACACCTGCATTGACTGATTGCAATGGGATGCCATTAGCCTTGAATCCTGAATTTGCAGAAGAGCCGGATGCCATGTTTATCCTTTGGAAAGACCATACGGCGGTTCGTGAAGCCGAGCAGATAAACGCTCTCATGAAGGAACGTAATCTTGACTATTTACTCTACGAAGGAGGTACTTATTCTTCAGAATGGGTATGGTCAAAAGTTTTACATGTCATCAATACTAATTCTAAAGTAAAAGAGGCTGTTTATTCATGGACAGAGCATTGTGATTGGATGACAGGTTTGGTTACAGGGAACACAATTCCGGAAAAAATGCTTCGTAGCCGTTGTGCAGCAGGGCATAAAGCTATGTGGCACGAAAGCTGGTTACTTTCTTCTTCCGAAGTTCTTTTAGAACTTAATCCCTCCCTGAACAGAATCCTCCCCCATCTTTTCAC
>NZ_CAJLKP010000140.1 GCF_905207245.1 uncultured Bacteroides sp.
CCTTTCCCGCGTCAGCCGGAAGCAAAGGTATAACACACTAGACTTTGCAGAGCAAAATCGTGTGCCAACAGGGATGCTTCTCGCCCCTATTGGAAACCCAGAGCCAAGGGGATATTCCCCTCTGGACACCCCATATTTTCTTCGCAGGTTGGTACCAAAACTGTGAAAGGCAGTTTGTCACCGGTGCGAAGAAAAAGCAAAAGGAAGCATCTGCGCTCAGATCGTGAGAGCGTAAATCTTCCTTTTGGTGCTGGCAATCTGAAATTTTTAGTGTAATTTCAGATTATCAGCAATCTGCTGCGGCAGAGATCAGTTTTACGAAGCATTACAAAGTGAGGATATTGAGATGAGTAAAAATAACGATTGGTTTTCGTCCCTACAACGCAGCAATGAAGTAATGAAACGCCTGTGTGGTGCAACAACTGCATTGTCTCAGTTGGCTGAAAGTGCTGCGTGGATTAAAATAAATCGCTTGGATCAAAATCTTTTTGCTGCTGCAGATTCTGCAACTGCAGCCATTTCCCGAATGGATAACTGGTACAAGACGACTTCGTTTGATGCACAAGCACACACTCTCAGTTTATTAGGCGAGTCCCTTTCTGCTGGGTATATGGCAGCGACGAAATTTGCCGCTACACCTACAGTTTTAGACGGGTTGAGAAAAATTGAACAGGCTATTTCAATAACTCCATCAGGTGCTTTTTCTGCTATGGATCAGATGACCAAAGCTTTAAGGATGTATCAGACACCAGACATCATTCAGCATATAAATAGTGTTTTGTCTAATTTACCGTCATTTGATTCTGCCATTTTAGAAACAGCAAAATCGTTAGATTTGTCTGATATTGAAATCCATGATGATGGCGCAATTATTTATGATGGTGTGAGATACGATTCTGAACGAATAGCCACCGTGTTAGATACACAGATTGAAGTTGCAAAGAAACCTACAGTACGGGAACAATTTGAAGCACTCAAGCAGCGGTTATGGTTATTACTCTTAATCCTGAACATAATCATGTTTCTGCCACAAGTGCCGGAGACAGTGGAATTCTATTGCGATGCCGTTGCTCAAATGCAAGACATACTGGAAGAAAAGAGTCGTATTTGTTTCACAATTAAGGAACGTTCTATTTTACGAGAAGAAGCAAGCTCTACTGCTGCTCGTATCCGATACCTCCCGTATGACACACCTTTAGAAATTATTAGTGACATTCCCCGTTGGTATCAAGTGACGTACACTGATGAAAATGGCGCTGAGATTACCGGGTGGATATCCAAAATCAGCGTAGAGTTGGAGGGATAACATGGAAAGCGTAAAAGCCTCTGAAATAATAGCTAAATACTATCGTGCGGTCTGCGATGCATATCGTCTCGGAAATGTTGAGTCATCTTATAACGCACCAATAATGGCTCTGTTCACAGATATTGGATGTGCTGCCCGTGATTTGTCTGGTGAGCGTAAAGGTCAAACTGGAGAAAATATTGATATTAAACTGTGGCACATCGAGGAAGAAGTTACAGAAACCGAACCGTTTGCTGGCGTTGAAGTTAAAAAAGTTGGAGGTATTGACAAGCGAGCCCTCTCCCAGATCAAAATCGAAGCTGATCAGTATGGCAATGCTGTTTTAACTGATAATCTTGAATGGCGTTTTTGGCGTGCTGGTGATACGGAGATGTATACCGGTCTGCGAATTATGGAATTGGTCGATGGAAAGCTAGTTCTGAGAGAAGACAATATCGAACTGTTTTTTAGCCTTTTAGAAGATTTTTTGCTTCGTGACCCTGCACAAATAAAATCATCTACTAAGCTGGCTGAGTATATGGCAATGCACGCCCGTACAATACGCAGCATTATTTCTGGTATTCTTAAAGATGATGGTACTGGGCAACCGCTCTTGACTGATAATCAAAAGAAGCTGCCTATGTTCATGGAGCTATACGGGTTATATCGCAGGATTAAATCTGACCTTCGTCCCTTAATGAACACTCGTGAGTTTGCAGATATGTATGCCCAGACTATCGTTTATGGGTTATTTATTGCCAGGTATAATGACACAACGCCGGATTCATTTGATAGGTATGAGGCCATCAAATATTTGCAAGAAGAATCTGAACTTCTCAAGCAGTTCTTTTTACATATTGCAGGAAGTGGAAGAAAACATCCCACCCTTGAAGGTGTTATTGATAAGCTATGCTCTTTGTACCGCATTTGTAATATTTCTAATTTGCTGGAAAGAGACGAGAAGAAAGATACGATCATCCACTTTTACGAGGAATTTTTGACTTTTTATGACCCGGCATTAAGAAAATCTCTTGGCGTTTTTTACACACCAGTTCAAGCTGTGCAATACCTGATTTCCTTTGTAGATAAAATTTTGGTCGAAGATTTTGATATTGAAGGTGGGTTGTCTAATAACGAACAGATCACAACGAAAGTTCCGTGTGCGCCATACAAGATAACGAAAAACAAGTGGTCAGACGAGATGACAATTTCCGTACCCCGTGTAGCCATTCTAGATCCAGCCTGCGGTACTGGCTCTTTTGGTGCGGAAATTATCAAATACATTAAAAACACATATTTTTCTGGTGCTCGGTCAGTATTTTACGAAAACTATATTCAGCAAGAGAACGGCTTGCTTTCCCGCTTAATTGGGTTTGAGATTATGATGACGAGCTATGTTGTTGCACACTTGAAGATTCGTCGTACCATTGATGAAACACTTGGTCATTTGC
The DNA here is from genome assembly GCF_905207245.1 of uncultured Bacteroides sp. Classification (GTDB taxonomy): domain Bacteria; phylum Bacteroidota; class Bacteroidia; order Bacteroidales; family Bacteroidaceae; genus Bacteroides. The sequence continues at coordinate 2,737 of NZ_CAJLKP010000140.1, forward strand.
CGACAACTCAGCTTCCCACAAACATTTTTTTGACCAACACTCTGACACCGCCCATGTCCGATTTGGAACGTGGAGAACAATTGACCTTGTTTGATTTTTCGGCTGCCATAACAGAGGAAGCCTATAATGCTGATACATGGAAAACACGCCGCCCAATTAAGGTGATTATTGGTAATCCCCCATATTTGGCAGCATCTACAAACCCATACGACATTTCAGCATACAAGACTGAAACAGATGGAGTAACCGACTTCGGTGAAAAGAAACACTGGCTGAATGATGACTACGTAAAATTCTTCCGTTTTTCCGAACAGATCATTGATAAGAATAAAGAAGGTGTACTCGCCTTTGTATCTAATAATGGGTATCTAGATAATCCGACCTTTAGAGGTATGCGTGGTAGCCTTCTGCGAACCTTTGATAAAATTTATATTGTGAATCTTCACGGTAGTGCCAACAAAAAGGAAACTGCTCCAGATGGAAGCAAGGATGAAAACATCTTTGACATTATGCAGGGGGTTTCTTTGTTTATTGGTGTCAAGAAAACTAAAAAAACCGATTGGGCAAAGGTGTACTACACGGATATTTGGGGAACTCGAGAAGCGAAATTTGAAGCCTTGGCCAAGGGCAACCTGGTTTTCTCTCAGTTGAAGCTAGATCAAAAGATGGCGTATTTTATTCCATTTGGAAGTAATGATAAGGAAGCCTATGATAAAGGTGTTAGCGTAGCCGAACTGTTCCCAGTAAATGTGACAGGGATTGTCTCTGGTAATGACGGAGTATCCATTGCTCCTACCAAAGCTGAATTGATTAGGAGAATGGACATTGTTAAGAATGCCACAGAAGAAAAAGATATTTTCGATTTATGGGGCAGATTTAGCCGTGGACAAACAGCTGAGAAAATCCAAAATGATGTATTGTCCGGAGGCACTATAACTCCGATTTCATTTCGTCCGTTTGATTCTCGTTGGACATATTATTCTGGGAATTCTTGTGGATGGGTTCTTTGGCCCCGAGAAAAGAGTACGATGGGACATTTACTGGCAGAACCAAATAGCCCGATTGGAGCGAATATCGGTTTGGTCTTTTGTAAAACTTCCAGAAGCTTCTTTTCTCCATTTGTATCACAAAATATTATTGCCCATCGGCTGTTCTCAGCTATGTGCGAGATTACCTATATTGCCCCACTTTATCTCCGCTCTGAACCTGGACTGACTGGCGAAAGCTGGACTGCCAATTTGGACGACGAAGCACTCAATAAATTAACGCAATATCTGTCTAAGAAGCCAGAGCCAATAGAGATATTTGATTATGTGTATGGTGTCTTACATGACCCTGTATATTGTGAGAAATATGAACAGTATCTTTGCAGGGATTTTCCTCGTGTCCCAATCATCAACACACCGGAGAAAGAACGGGACGAAGGGGAATTTTATGTTAGCGAAGAACTATATCGAGAGTATGTTTCTGTGGGAGAGCGATTGAGAAAGCTGCATCTAATGCAAATCAAAGCCCCAGCAGAACTTGCTCTTGAACCAAACACTCCTGATGACATGGAAATCGGAGCCATCAAATATAAAAATGGCGTGCTTCAGTTAAATGCTAATAAACGTATCACCGGCATTTCCCAAGAAGCATGGAAATATCAAATTGGTGGGCATCAAGTGTTGGACAAGTGGTTTAAGGAACATAAGGGCGAAACACTCACTATTGATTCCTATACTCACATTGAAAATGTGGTGGGACTGCTTGAGGAAACAATCAAATTAAGAGAATATCTGCGGAGTTTACACTAAGCTATATTAATCTCTAAAGAGGAGCAATAGAATGAAACAATTCTTATACTTGGATACTGATATTGTCAATTCCATCATCGCTCAATCAGAAAAAGGGCTTGTACAAGAGCAATCTGAAGAAAGCGAAAACAACAAGACTAAAAGCACTCATGTCAGCGGAGGCATGGAAGGATCTGGAGCAGCAGAAGGTTCTTTCCTTAAACTAGCAAAAGCGGAAGCCAGCCTTTCTCTATCTGGTGAATTAGGAAAAGAATGTGTTTCTGCAACAACGTCCAGGGAAATTATATCTAAAGTTCTTCATGATGCTGCGTTTGATATTGCGTATACTTATATTCAACCTAAGAAATTTTCTGTTGGGGAAAACAACTCAGATGAGTACGGAGATTATGTGGAATTAACTCGTGTTTTCGATTTTGTGGATATGGATTATCTTGAAAATCTGTTTTCCAAAAACGGTTTGGTTGACTTTCTCAAAAAAACTTCCAAAGAGAAAATTGAAACAGAAGTAAGCAAAGCAACAGATGGAATGAACCGAGAGCAACTTCGTACTACTGGAAAGGCAATAAAAAGCGAACTCAAAAGACTTATTGCCGATAGCGATAAACAGTATGATGATATTCATGATATCATTGTTGCATTTCGTCAGCTTATGCCGTACACTCGTATGTTAATCTCACGTGACGGATATCTAATCCCAATGGATGACCAATATTTTCGAATTAATCCGAATAATTTGGGGTTCAAATATGGTGGAGAAATCACATGTGTTGGTATGATTACAAACATTATTGGTGCGGATACAGACCCCAATGATCCTAAAAATATATTTGCTACACTCCAATTTACTGTTAATGAGGTGTTGCGCACAATCTTGCCTACAGATGCACAGAATTTATGTGTCATCCATCCAATAGCGGTATTTTATAGGGTGTAAACAAATCTTTAGAGATTAGCACAAAACATAAAAACAGCCCACCGATCATCTGACCGGTGGGCTGTCCTACGACTATTTTGTTCAATCCATCAACCGATGTTCCGGTGTGCCGTTCACATATTGTGCCAAGTCGCCGCCAAGAACCAGCTGCGCATACTCCAACGGCCTGTTGTAGATGAGCCAGTCCAGTTCCGACCTCTGATACATATTGTCAACTACTTCATTCTCCACAGCGATCGTGTCAATGGAAATCATGCTGCCATCGACAAATTTCAGTTCAACACAGGCAGTATCCATATTGAACTCACAGGAAATCAAGCGCTCCATATTCGTCACCTCAAATCATCCCGAAGTGCTTCAATGCCTCCTTGATTGCTTTTTCTTTCTCCGGCGGGCATTGGGGCTGCCTGGCATCCTCAGACTTCGGCTTGTTGTAATTCTCACGCTCGATGATACCGCATTTCTGCTTCACCTGTGCGATATACAAATTGCTTACCTTCAAGCCGCAATGCTCCAGCACATAATTCTTAATCTCTTGGTAGGTAGCTTTCTTCTCCGCATCGGTCAAATCCAACTCGTCCATATCCAGCTCAACTTCAATATGCTGAGTCGATTTTAGTTTGGACAATAAACATACCGTCTCGACAGTTGTTTCAGTTTCCAAGGGAAGTTCTTTCACTTCCTCGCCATCAACAGGCACAGGGAAGTTGAACACAATCTTTCTTATCCAGCTTCCGTCTTTCCTTTTCTCCGGGAACATCTCAATTCGCTCGATAAAGGCTTTCATAAACTCTTTCTGTTCCGCTTCTGTTGCGGAATGGTAGACTTCATCAAATGCCAGTAAGAGCCGATAGATATTGTTACCGGAGATTTTCTCCTGCTGAATGCTGCGGATTTGACCTTGCAATTCGCCAATCTGAACTTCGATATCCTCTATTGTATCATACTGCTCATCATAGCGGCGCTGCAAGTCCAAAATCTTTCTGTCATAGTGGGCATCGTTGATGTCCAAGGTGTCCATCTGACGCTCCAAGCGGCTTTTCGTTCCAAAGGCTTGCTTCAACTGTCCTTGCAGGACGGCGATCTGCTTTTCCATATCCTCTGTATCAACAGCCGAGCCGATTTTCGCCTGAATCGCTTCTACAAACCGGGGATTGTTGACCATAGCGGATATAATCTTAGCCACAAACTTGTTGATCTCCGTCTGCTCGATATTCAGTCGGAAGCTGCACTCATGTCCGGTAGGTGTTACCGTGTTTTTGCAGTAGTAATAATATCTCGTTTTCTTGTCCTTGCTGTGAGCCCTGGCGATATTGCCGTACATACTCTTTCCGCAGCATGGGCATTTCAGAATGCCGGACAGGATGTGTGCATGATCTGGATTGTTGACCTTTTCCCGCTTAAAGGAATTGATCTTACGCTTTTCCTGTGCCAGATACCAATCTTCTTCCGAAATGATGGCTTCGTGCTGTCCCTCATAAATCGGGAACTCCGACTGCTCAACTACGTGCATCTCATTTCTTGTGCCTTGCTTCTTTTCCGTCCTGCGTCTGCCATAGGCGATCTTTCCCATGTAAACGGGATTGTCCAATACATCCTGCACGAAGTTCCTTGAAAATCCGGGAATGGTATTGTTCTGCCGCAGTTTCTTGATAAAGCCGTTGCGGTTCAGATATTTAGCAACCCCGGCAACGCCCTCGTTGGTGTGAATGTAGCGGTCATAAATGACACGGATTACTTCCACTTCATCCTCCGCAATGACCAAATCTCCGTTTTCCAGTTTGTAGCCATAAGGAGCGAAACCACCGTTCCACTTGCCCTCACGAGCCTTTTGCTCACGTCCTGCCATTGTCTGGGTGCGGATATTCTCTCGCTCTATTTCTGCCACCGCAGACAGCACGGAAATCATCAGCTTTCCGGCATCCTTTGAACTGTCGATGCCATCCTCCACGCAGATCAGATTGACACCGAAATCCTGCATGAGCTGCAAAGAGTTCAGAACATCCGCCGCATTTCTGCCGAATCGGGACAGCTTAAAGACCAGCACATAGGAAACGCCGTCCTTGCAGTCCTGGATGTCATTCAGCATCCGTTGGAAGTCCTGCCGCCCTTGGATATTCTTTCCGGAAAATCCCTCGTCAGAATACTCCCCGGCAATAACCATATCTTCGTATGCCGCATACTTCCTCAGCTTGTCACGCTGGGCATCCAAGCTGTACCCGTCAACCTGCATAGAGGTGGACACTCTTGTATAAATATAGCATTTAAGTTGTTTCTTTTTCAGAATCTCCACCTCCCTCATTCATTTCCTTTACCATAAGTCCCTCGTTGCGGATATAATACTCCAAAAGCCACAGCACATAATCCGGTGCATGGCGGTGGGGGGG
>NZ_CAJLKP010000141.1 GCF_905207245.1 uncultured Bacteroides sp.
AATTAAAGCAGGAAATCTTATCTATTGATGGCGTTACAGATATAATTCCAAGCAGACACACTCTCCATGCAACCATAAAGACGGACATTTACCAAACCGTTGGTATGTGTGATATGCTGACCGACCAAAATTATGCAGCAGTTGAAGCTGCTTTAATGGAGGGAACCATGCCAAAAGATTCCCACAGCATTTTACTTGATTATTATGATGTACTAAGTCAAAATGAAAATATTGTGGTTGGTTCAACCGTTGACTTTTATTTTGGAGAGGGGCAATCACCTATTTCTGTTACCATATCGGGATTGTATAATTCAGGCAAGGTATATTCAGGACATGGAAAAATGCATGTCGATGGGGCAACTATTTTTGCACCAGAAGCGTTGTTCCACGAACTGCACCCGGAAATCACCTCTTTTGATTATTCATGGAGCATTGTGAATGACCCGAAAAAAACGGACTATGTAGGGGCTGAATTGAAAAATATTGTTGCCAGCCATAGCAATATTGCTTTAGATGAAATCAATACAGTGATTGAATATGAAGAAATGACAAATTCCCTTGCGTTTGGCAGTATGGAGATACTTTCATGGCTGGTATTCCTCTTTGGCGTTATCAACCTGATTAACACAACACTCTCTAACCAGATCGCTCGAAAGCAGGAAAACAGTATTCTGCGCTCCATCGGCCTGACCCAAAAGCAGTTATGCAAAATGAATATTTGCGAGGGGCTATGCTATGCGTCCTTTGCAATATTGGCAACGCTGATCGTTGGGCTTCCGGCTTCCATCTTTGCTTGCAGAAAAATGAGTATAGGAGCTTTTGCCGGAAATGTAGTGCCTTACAAATTCCCGGTTTTGGAAATGGGACTGTTCATTCTGGTATTGTTCGGAATGGAACTGATCTTGTCTGTATGGACAATCCGCAGACAGAAAAAGCAATCCCTGATTGAACAAATGCGGGCGATGGAATAACCGTATGGGATCGGCGGGGCGGCGTGTGCTGCCCCGCTTTTTTCGCCATTTCTCAAAAAATTTTTGAAATGTCCGAGCGTTGTAACAATTCAGCCTGTTTTTCTGTCGAAATCAAAGGCACCTCGGACATTTGTGTAACATTTGTAGTTTATGCTTGTGGTAAATCAATATTGGGGTGAGGACACATGAAAAAGATACTGCTGATCGACGACAGCGACACCTATACATGGTGTCTGCAAAAATACTTACAGCACCGGGGCTACCCGGTGAAAACGGCTTGTACGCTGAAAGAAGCGCGGGCCGCCATCCAAGAGGAAATGCCGCTGGTGGTCTGCTGTGATCTCGACCTGCCGGACGGTTCCGGCATGGACTTTCTGGACGAGGTGCGGGCCGCAGACAAGGAGCTGCCTTTTATTCTGGCGTCCTGTCATGACAAGGACGACTACGAACAGGAAGCTATGCGCCGGGGCGCGACGCTGTGCATGGACAAAATGAAAGGACTGCTACTACAAGATAAGCTGGTGGAATACGCCTACCGGCAGTTATCCGGCGAAAAGGCCCCGACTTTTCACAAGCTGCTCTTTGTCTATGCAGAAGATACCAGCGCCGAAGTGCTGCGGGCTGCTATGCTACAAAAGGGCTTTGACCTGATTCTGGTTTCCTCGATTTGGGAAGCCAAGCGCCGGATTTTTGAGGATAAGGAAATAGAACTGATCTTGTGCGATCTGGAACTGCCGGACGGCACAGCAATGGAGCTGTTTCATACGCTACGGCGGGTGACGGGGATGTTCCAAATGAAGAATCCCCCTGTCCGGCTTCTGCCGTTCTTTATCCTCACCGAGAACAACGACCCTGCCACGGAATATGAATACCGGCATGAGGGCGTGAACGACTATATCACCGCCCCGGTCAATATCCCGGAGCTGATCCGGCAGGTTTTGTTCTTTGTGGAGTAATTGAAAAATTTTATGGAGGTGATGATGTGATGGGACATTAGCTGTTTTTGATATAGAAGAATCCGGCAAACAGATTGGCGAAAAGTTATTTCTGCTTCTTAACGAGGAACAAAAGAATGCTCTAATGCAATATATTTTGGAGCAAGGAGTCTGTCATGGAACAGTATTCAATTCCTGTCACACTTCTTCCACAGCAGAGAAAAATCCTCTGACAGAAATACAAGAAGGCGAGCTTTATCTATGCCTGGAACACCGTACTGTCAGGGTTCGTGAACGGATTATCAACCTGACAAGTAAGGAGTTTGATATACTGGCATTACTCATTGCCAATCCCAAACGTGTTTTTACTTACGAACTGATTACCGATTTGGTTTGGAAAGAGGATTGTGATTTCTATTCGAGAAAAGCGATTCATAATCATATAAGTAAGTTGCGTAAGAAATTGCGCTTTGAACCGGATCTTCCAAACTATATTGAGAGTGTCGCCGGAATCGGCTATAAATTTGAACATTTGTAAGCTAAAGCCACGAGATTTTCTTGTGGTTTTAATTAACATCCACTTCCAAACGCTTAATATTGAAGGTTGTATTGTTCGAGCTAAAGAACTATAATAGATTCTATGGAGGTGCGATATGGAATATATGACATTAAAAGAGGCCGCCGAAAAATGGGGTGTGACGCCTCGTAGGGTAAATTATTATTGTGCTGGTGAACGTATTTCTGGAGCAGTAAAGATGGCCGGTATTTGGCTGATTCCCAAAACTGCAGAAAAGCCGATTGATGGCCGGACAAAACAAAGAAGGTGCAGAAAGCATGAAACGATCTAAAATTATGATAATTGAAGATGATCCTGTGATACAGGGAGAATTACAAACTTTATTGAATGGAAATGGATATACAACGCTTGGAGTAAGGAATTTTTCTGCTGTGACAGAACAGATTCAGGATGAAAAGCCACATCTGATTTTGTTGGACATTAAGTTACCCGGAGAGAATGGTTTTGCTTTATGCTCTAAAATTCGTACCTTTTCCGAAGTGCCGATCATCTTTGTGACAAGCTGCAACACGGATATGGACGAGCTGAACAGCATTATGCTGGGCGGAGACGCTTTTATCACGAAGCCCTATAATACAGCGATCCTGCTTGCGAAAATTGCTTCTCTGTTGAAAAAAGTCTATCCCACACAGCAAAGGGAACAGATCGTCTATGGAGATGCGGTGCTGCATCTGGAATCCAGCAGTCTGGACTATAATGGACAGAGCGTAGAACTTACCAAGAACGAATTGAAAATTCTCTATTACCTGTTCAAGAACGGAGGAAAAATCTGTTCTCGTGGAGATATGATTGAATATTTATGGGATAATCAGCTATATGTGGATGACAATGCTTTGAGCGTCAATATCAACCGCATCCGGGAGAAACTGGCGGGCATCGGCCTGACGGATTTTATCAAGACAAAGCACCGACAGGGGTACACGATATGAACAGCAGACGATATTGGAAAAACAGGCTTCCATTTTTGCTGACGAACCTTGTTTGTATGGCTGCACTCACTGTATTTTTGCTGGTGTGCGGCAATTCGGTTTCCGCAGTAGTATTGATCCTGATTGTATGGGCATTGATTTTGCTGACGGGACTTGTCCTCACTTACTGGAAACGGAAGCGGCAGATGAAAAAACTTCTGGATATGGCGGAGCAGCTTTCCGAAAGATACCTTATTTCCGAAGTGATGGAGCTGCCGGAACAGGCCGAGGATCAGGTTTACTATCAGCTTTTGAAAATGGCTGGAAAATCCATGTTGGAACAGATTGGAGAAGTCGAGCGGGAACGCCTGGAGTACAAAGAATACATTGAGCAATGGATTCACGAAATCAAAACGCCCATTACTGCCATGAAACTCCTATGTGAAAACCACCGGACGGACTGGACAAAGGAACTTCTGCTGGAACTGGAAAAGACCAACCGCTTTACCGAACAAGCTCTTTATTACGCCCGCAGTGAGCATACAGAGAAAGATTATTCTGTCCGGGAAATGGCACTGTCCCAAGTGGTGCATCAGGCGATTGCAGATAATAAATATCTGCTGCTCCAAGGTGGTATGCGTCTGGAAGTGGAGGAAATGCAGGACACGGTTTATTCAGATGAAAAGTGGGTGCGCTTTATTCTGAACCAACTGATTGCCAATGCGGTCAAGTATCGTACGGAACAACCGGTTCTCCGCATTTCTACTCATAAACGGCAAGATCAGGTTATTCTTGTCGTGGAGGACAATGGAATCGGGATTGCTGCGTCCGATCTGCCCCGTATCTTTGAAAAGGGATTTACCGGTCAGAATGGTCGTATGATCCAGCAGTCCACAGGCATTGGCCTGTACCTATGCAAACGGCTCTGTGAAAAGCTGGGCATTGGCATTGCGGCAGAATCATCGGAACAAGGAACCGCCATTTCCCTGGCGTTTCACATCAACTGTCTGATCCATGAAGTGCAGGGCTGATTGCGGTCCTGCACTTCTTACATTTTTGTTAGAACTTTGTAAGAAAACTTGATACAAACGAAGCCACTCTTATTCTACAATAGAGATCAGAGGTGATAACAATGAAAGAAATTTTGAAACTGGATCATATCCAAAAATATTACGGAAATGGCGGGAATGTTACAAAAGCAATTCAGGACATTAGCTTTTCCGTTCAGGAGGGAGAATTTGTAGGAATCATGGGAGCATCCGGTTCCGGCAAGACTACCCTGCTCAACTGTATTTCCACCATTGATACCGTCAGTGCGGGACATATCTATCTGGACGGAACCGATGTGACGGAAATCAACGAAAAACAGATTGCCCGGTTTCGTCGGGAGAATCTTGGATTTGTATTTCAGGATTTTAACCTGCTGGACACTCTGACAATCTCGGAAAACATTGCCTTGGCACTGACTATCAACAAGGTTCCCGCAGGCGAGATTGATGGGCGGGTGCGGGAAATGGCCGGAAAGCTGAATATCACGGATATTCTGGATAAATACCCCTATCAGGTGTCCGGCGGCCAGAAACAGCGGTGTGCCTGTGCCAGAGCTATTATCAACCAGCCTAAGCTGATCTTGGCGGACGAACCTACCGGCGCGTTAGACAGTCACTCGTCACAGGCCTTGCTCTCCACAATCCAGAGTATTAACGAAAGCCTTGACGCCACAATCCTGATGGTAACACACGACGCTTTCTCGGCAAGCTATGCCAATCGTATTCTCTTTTTAAGAGATGGTGCGATCTTCACGGAAATTCTCAAAGGCAGTGATTCTCGTAGGGTTTTCTTTGAAAAAATCTTGGATGTCCTTACCATGATGGGAGGGGGCGTGAATGATGTACGCTAAATTAGCACTTGAAAATGTAAAGAAATCTACAAAAGACTATTTGATATATATTGTCACTCTGACGGCGTGTATATCTATGTTTTATGCTTTTCTTTCCATTTCCAGCAATTATTATGATCCGAATATAGGAGCAGAATTTAATTTAGATATATTAGGTGATGGAATAAAATATGCGATTCTATTGATTACCGTATTGCTGATGTTCCTTATGCAGTATGTAAACCACTTTATGATACAACGGCGAAAAAGAGAATTTGCAATTCAGAGTATTATTGGAATGGAGCAATCAACGATAGCTCGACTTTTCTTTGTAGAATCACTAATAATGGGAATTTTTTCGCTTATTGTGGGGATAGGATTAGGTGGTGTGTTTTCTCAATTCATTACTGCTATGCTGCTTCAAATGTATCATAAACCATTTGAATTTTCATTTATGCTTTTTCCAGATACAATCATTTTGACGATTCTATTTTTCTGCATATGTTTTGCGACAGTTGGTTTATCTCAAGTTCGCACGATACGAAAAATAAAGATAATTGATATGCTAAATGCAGATCGAAAAAATGATATATTGGGAACCCCCCACAAATGGATATACAAACTCTTTCCAGTAAATTTTGTCCTTTATCTGCTGATTACCTTTTATAATATTAGAACCCTGTCTTACTACTTTAACGGAGAATTTGAACTGGTAATCAAAATATGGTCTGCAATCAGCATTATTGTACCAATTCTGATGTTGATTACGCATATAAGGGAAAGATTCAGAAGAAAAGAACAAAACACAGTAAAGCAGCTCTTTTTGATTGAATGTATTGGCCTGTTGGAACTGATTATTCTTTCCATATTGCCAGTTTTCAAAGTATTGTCAAACGAGTTTTTGAATTATCGAAACAGGGCAACAGCGTTCATCAGATTGCGAGAACCTTGTGCGAGGATGGTGTTCTGATTCCGAGAGCATACAGGGCAATGAAGAACGGCACTCTGGAAACAAGTACAGGATTTAAGTTTCCAACGGATTGGGTAGCAAAGAATGTGAAGATGATTTTGGAGAATCAAGTGTACCTGGGACATATGGTTTCTCATAAGACACAGACCAAATCATTTAAGAATAAGAAGCCGGTTGCAGTTCCGAAAGAAGAATGGATCATAGTACGGAACACCCACGAAGCGATCATTGATGAAGAAACCTTTGAACTGGTGCAGAAATTCATCAGTGTAAAAAAACAGCCGAATAAAACAGGACGTCCTAATATATTTGTGGGTCTTGTGAAATGCCCGGATTGTGGTCGCAACATGGCGTTTTCTAATCCAAATGGAAGGGAGCCTCGCTTTCGCTGCAGAACTTATGTAAGGAATAGCAATCTTTGTACAACCCATGCCATTTCTTATGAGGCGTTGCAACAGATTGTTATGAGTGATATTCAAAAGCATATTAAGAATATGGAAGCCTTAGGAGATCAGTTTATACAGGAAATGCACGAATTGAGCGAAAAAGGCGGCAGTAAGAAAATCAAACAGTTCGAGAAAGACTTGGAAGTAGCAGAAAAACGGATTGCAGAAATTGATAGTGTGATTATGAAGCTCTTTGAGCAGAATGCACTCGGTAAGATTTCTGATGAACGCTTTGAAAAGATGTCCTCAGCTTATGAAAGTGAGCAGAAAGAACTTGCTCAAAAAAGAGACGAATTAAGAACTAAAATCAGAGCGGAAGAAAAGAAAACACAGAGTACCAATCAATTTTTGGAAACAATTCGTAAGTATGAAACAGTAACAGAACTGAACCGTTCTATGCTGGTGGAGCTGATTGATAGTATTTATGTATATCAGGCAGAGGGAACCGGCAAAGATCGTAAGCAAAGAGTGGAAATTAACTATCGTTTTCTTGCGGGGTCTCAATGTGGTATCGCCTGACGGGAACGGGCGTGTGGGGCGGACGCTGCTGAACTACTGGTTGATGATCAACGACTATCCCCCCACCATCGTCTATGAGGAGGATCGCCGCGCCTATTATGACGCGCTGCAATCCTACGATGAGCAGGAGGACTTGATCCCACTGGTGCAGTTCCTGGAAGCGCAGACGGTAAAGACGTGGTCGCGCAGCACGGACGGCAAGAAGCCTACATCCCATAAAAAACTGAACTCATTTCTGCTGTGATGCGGCGGATCTAAGTCAATATAAAAAGCTCCCGGTTTGATGATGACCGGGAGCTTTTCTGCTAGGCGATATTTTTCTTTCGTCGGCACTGGGTGCAATGCCCACAGGGTATTTTCATCTGTTCGCCGTAGTACTTGGCAATGGAACCCCACAGGCAGTCAGGGGATTGTATCGCCTTGACCAGTGCGGTTACACAAGCAGTTCTTGCTCCTTTCTTTGGTGTATATCGAAACACGGCATCATCAACCAAGCGTTTCTCCGCCTCCTCCTTCGAGTCCGGCTTCCGTGCGGTACGGGAACTGCCGCATGACGGA
>NZ_CAJLKP010000142.1 GCF_905207245.1 uncultured Bacteroides sp.
TTTAGAGGGGTCAATTTAGATTGGAAACTGAGGGTCAGTTTAGTTGGAATATCCAGTATAGCCTAACTCTTTTAATTTGGCTATATCTTCATGTGAAATAAACATAAATCGATATCTAAAATGCCCTTTTTCAGCAGCATATACAATATCACGGAAAATGGCTTCTATATTGCTATAATCCTTAGCCTTTTTATTCGCTTCCTGAGCCGTAAGAAAATTCTTTTCCATAATTAATTTAATTGTTTATCATTAAAAAGTTTCTCAAGTAGTTCTCTTTCAAGAGGTTTAAAAGAATCGTTTGCCATTTTATTATAAAAAGCAGGCAAAGACACCCCGCTCTGTCTGAGGAACTCATCTCTCAATTCTGTTTTGTCATCTCTGGACAATTGTTCATAATGGTATTTAAGTACCATTTTCGCTTGTTTTTGCTCCTTTCTCATAATTATTCCCGTTTTTATTCTTAAATTTATAATGCAAATATAGACTTAAGGAAATTAATTTCCAAATAGTTTAATGTATAATTTCTAATTATTTTAATCATTCATATGAAACACTTTGGAAATCAGTTAGATGAGCTATTCAGAAAGAAAAAGGTTGTTCAGAAGGACTTTGCAGAGAAAATGGGAGTAACAGCTGTTACTATAACCAAGTGGAAATCTCAGGAGAGCATAGACGCCGCTAAGTTAGAATCAATTTCTAAACAATTAAATGTACCTATTTCATATTGGTTCGATGAAACACACATTACTAATCAATCAATAGCCAATGGAGATGGTAGCGCAGCTTCCATATATGGGAATGCCAGTGCTGGAGCACTTGCAGATAAAGATAAAGAAATAGAGCATCTTAAAGACTTGCTCAAAGAGAAAGAAAGAACAATCCAAATACTAATGAATAAATAAATCAATAATGGAAAAGAAATCCTACTCAGAACTTCAGCAACAATCATTAGAAGAAACAGCCTTCTATATGACATCTGCAATCAAGGTTATCAACGACAAATTGGGTGAATTTTATGCGGAGGAGCACCCCGAAATTTTGGGAGCTTTTATGCAAACAGCCGCCATCACTAATTTAGAATCTGTTCTCCTTAATAAATTGGAAAACATTGAAAAAGCAATAGACCAATTACAGTAAATCAGTGATTTACAGGAATATCTTTCGGCGGTTTTTATACGCATTTACCGGGACGAAATCGGGACGTATAGTATGAAAAAGCGAAGAACTAACATATTATTATTAATTAGTAATCAGCTCTTTACAAAAGCGGATACGTGCACAATAAGTCTTGTCATCCCGACTACCGATAAAGCATTGATAATCGAAAGATTATCGATGCTTTTTGCTTTTTACATACTCATATTTTTCTTACCATTTCAAACTGTTTCCCTTTCACATCTATATTTTTGGCTTTCAGAAAACCGGTAATCGAAGTGCACGAGATATCCGTATTTATAACTTTAACGGATTCGTACTTATTTAATTCAAGCATTTCCCGGAGTAAGAATGAAGCTATTCCCTTTCTTCGATAGTTTTTATCAACCGCCAACTGGGTGACATCACCGGAACCGGGGTCGAAGACACAGTAACCAATGAGATTTCCACCAGTAAACACTCCTAAACAGATAAAGTCTTCGGGTGTCCGTCCGATTGCTTCAAGGCTATTCTGCCAGGAAGGTTTGAAATCCCAGAAGTTAGGAATAGAACCATATTCATGGATATTAATAGGGCGGAACACGCAAGGAAAATCAATCGTTTTTAATTCATTCCTCACTGCGCCGTTCTCCTGTACGAAGTAATTGAACTCACGAGTCACCTCAAAGCCGAGTTTCCTGTAAACAGAAACTGCACCTGTGTTATGCTGCAACACTTCCAACAGATATTGACGGATACCCACTGCCCTTAAATACGGAATGGCATACTCAAAGATACGGGTAGCCAACCCCTTTCCCCTATACTCTTTCAGAGTTCCCGTTCCGGTGTCATAAGCTGTCTTCACTCCATAAAAATCCCCGATGCCATTGCAAGTAAAAGAAACAATCTCACCTTGATTGAATGCGCCAAAGGAGAAAGCAGAATCAAAGCCACGGCGCTTCAACATTGTCTGGAGCTGGGCTTTGTTTTGTTGTACCTCATAATCGGCAAAAGCCTGATTGAATGCTTTAAATAAAATGTCGAAATCCGTTTTACCAAGAGAATTTATTTCCATATCTCTGCAATTAAAGGAGTGAACGTAGAATCATATACTTGCAAATATACAAAAAGTAAGGATAAACATAAATATCAGACTATGCTTTTTGTATATTTACAAGCTAATTGTTTATCTTTGCATACACACATCAGAATTATACTTATGAAAAAAATTCTTGCTTACATTGCCCTTAGTTTTACGGCAATAACTGGTTATGCAGCTACTCCTCTCTGGATGCGCGACTTACAAATCTCACCCGATGGAACGGAAATTGCCTTTTGCTATAAAGGGGACATCTACAAAGTGCCTGCCAAGGGCGGAACAGCTATGCAGCTCACCACCCAGGATTCTTACGAATGTACTCCTATATGGTCGCCAGATGGCAAGCAGATAGCTTTTGCCAGCGACAGAAACGGGAATTTCGACATCTTCGTGATGCCGGCAAACGGTGGAGCCGCCCAACGACTGACCACCCACTCCACCAACGAACTGCCATCCACCTTTACTCCCGATGGCAAATATATCTTATTTTCGGCATCTATCCAAGACCCGGCAACCAGCGCTCTCTTCCCCGCAGCATCAATGACTGAACTTTACAAGGTTCCCACAGCAGGCGGACGTACACTACAAGTGTTGGGAACACCTGCCGAAGCAGTCTGTTTCGACAAGTCCGGCAGTCGTTTCCTCTACCAAGACCGCAAGGGAGGTGAAAATGAATGGAGAAAGCACCACACCTCTTCCATTACCCGGGACGTATGGATGTGTGATGTAAGAACAGGCACACAAACCAACCTGACCAACCGCGGAGGTGAAGACCGCAACCCTGTATTAGCACCGGACGGAGAAACCGTCTATTTCCTGAGTGAGCGCGACGGCGGTTCATTCAATGTATATACCTTCCCGCTCTCCCAACCGCAATCGGTGAAAGCAGTCACCTCCTTTAAAACCCACCCCGTACGTTTCCTCTCAATGAGCAACGACGGCACATTGTGCTATGGATATGACGGGGAAATCTACACTCAGCAAGCGGGTTCCACTCCCCGGAAGATTAGTGTAAAAATCATACGAGACGACCAGCCGCAAATTGTCAATCTGAAATATTCCGATAAAGCAACCTCAGCCACAGCGTCAGCGGATGGAAAACAGATTGCCTTCATCGTGAGGGGCGAAGTATTCGTTACATCGGCAGACTATGCCACTACCAAGCAAATCACCCATACCGCAGCGCGCGAAAGTAATCTTTCATTCTCCCCGGATAACCGGACACTGGCTTATGACAGCGAACGTAACGGAAACCTACAGATTTATCTGGCTAAAATAGTCAGGGAAGAAGACCCTAATTTCCCCAATGCAACGCTGATAAAGGAAGAACCATTGCTGCCATCCACCACCATAGAGCGTAGTCACCCACAGTTCTCGCCCGATGGCAAAGAACTTGCCTTCATTGAAGACCGCAATCGCCTGATGGTATTCAATTTGGAAACCAAGAAAGTACGCCGGATTACCGATGGATCCACCTGGTATAGCACCAGTGGTGGCTTCGATTATGCATGGTCTCCGGACGGCAAGTGGTTTACTCTTGAATTTACAGGAAACAAACACGATCCCTACTCGGACATAGGTCTTGTAAGTGCGCAAGGCAACAGTGAAATAATCAACCTGACTAATAGCGGATACAACAGCGGTTCACCCTGTTTTGTGCTCGACGGCAATGCCATTCTTTTTGTAACCGAACGCTACGGTATGCGCGCGCATGCCTCATGGGGTTCGCTGGATGACGCCATGCTGGTATTCCTCAATCAAGATGCCTATGATAAGTTCAGCCTGAGCAAAGAAGACTATGAACTGTACAAAGAAGCCAATGCCGACCGGAAAAAGACGGAAGAGAAAGACAGCAATAAAGTGAAAGATATTGTAGTAGAGTTGAAAAATATAGAAGACCGCATCGTGCGTTTGACCCCTAGTTCCTCTGATATGAGCAACACTGTTCTTTCCAAAGACGGCAAAACCCTCTACTACCTGACAAGTACAAAAGGCGGACGAAACCTGTGGAAGATGGATCTCCGCAAGCAAGAAACCAAGCTACTCCACAAGATAGATGCCGGATGGACATCTATGGAAATGGATAAGGAAGGCAAAAATCTCTTCATCCTGAACAGCAAGAACATGCAGAAGATGAATCTGGCTTCCAATGAACTAAAACCTATTAAATATCTTGCCCAGTTGAAACTGGACTTGGCGGCTGAACGTGAATACATGTTCGACCATGTGTATAAGCAACAACAAAAGCGTTTTTACAACACCAACATGCACGGTGTGAACTGGGATGCCATATCGGCAGCCTATCGCAAGTTCCTGCCTCACATCAATAATAATTATGACTTCTCGGAAGTATTGAGCGAATGGCTGGGCGAACTGAATGTGTCTCACACCGGTGGCCGTTTCTATCCGGACGGACAAAGCGAACCAACAGCCAGTATGGGATTACTTTTTGACTGGAACTATCAGGATAAGGGTATGCTCATTGCCGAAGTTATAGAAAAAGGGCCATTCGACAAGGCTGATAGCAAGGTGAAAGCTGGCATCATTATTGAAAAGATTGACGGTAGGGAGATCACCCCCGAAATGGATTATTACACGCTACTCAATGATAAGGCCAAGAAGAAAACACTCGTCTCACTGTATGACGCCAAAACCAAAGAACGTTGGGAAGAGGTCGTAATCCCCATCAGAGACAGCGAGCTGAACCAACTGCTCTACGAACGTTGGGTGAAACAGCGTGCAGCAGATGTTGACAAGTGGTCAGGCGGACGCTTGGGATATGTACACATCAAATCGATGGGCGATGATAGTTTCCGTTCCATCTACTCAGACATTCTGGGAAAATACAATAATCGTGAAGGTATTGTGATAGATACGCGTTTCAATGGCGGCGGACGCCTGCACGAAGATATAGAAATATTGTTCAGTGGCAAGAAGTACTTTACGCAAGTAGTTCGCGGACGTGAATCCTGCGATATGCCCAGCCGCCGCTGGAACAAGCCGTCCATTATGCTGATGTGCGAAGCCAACTACTCCAATGCACATGGCACGCCGTGGGTATACAGTCACCAAAAGTTAGGTAAGCTGGTGGGCATGCCGGTTCCGGGCACCATGACCAGTGTGTCGTGGGAACGTCTGCAAGACCCGACATTGGTATTCGGCATTCCGGTGGTTGGTTATCGCCTGCCTGACGGCAGTTATCTGGAAAACACACAGTTGGAACCGGATGTGAAGGTTGCCAATTCACCCGAAACAATCATAAAAGGTGAAGATACACAACTAAAAACGGCGGTGGAGGAATTATTGAAACAACTACATTAGATAGTGATTATTAAGAAGCCAGGTTATGAACTTGGCTTCTTTTTCCTTACCTTTGCGCGAAATATAACAAATCATCTAAATTCATGTTTACTGACCTACTGAATTCCTCGTATTTCGCACTATTCCTTATTGTTGCATTAGGCTTCATGTTGGGAAAAATCAAAATCAAAGGATTATCGCTGGACGTTTCAGCCGTCATCTTCATCGCTCTGCTATTCGGACACTTCGGCGTAGTTATTCCTAAAGAATTAGGAAACTTCGGATTAGTCCTTTTTATTTTCACCATCGGCATTCAGGCCGGGCCCGGCTTCTTCGACTCATTCCGAAGCAAAGGGAAAACGCTTATCATAATCACTATGTTGATTATCTGTTCGGCTTCGCTGACGGCGGTCGGGCTAAAATATCTCTTTGATATTGACACGCCAAGCGTGGTAGGCTTGATAGCCGGCGCATTAACCAGTACACCGGGACTTGCCGTAGCCATCGACAGTACGAACTCGCCGTTAGCATCTATTTCTTATGGTATTGCTTATCCGTTCGGTGTGATTGGCGTTATCTTGTTTGTGAAGCTGCTGCCCCGAATCATGCATATCGACCTCGACAAGGAAGCCCGCCGCCTGGAAAAAGAGCGTCGCGGGCAATTCCCCGAACTGACCACTTGCATCTATCGCGTTACCAATCCTGCCGTATTCGGTCGCAGCCTCATGCAAATCAATGCCCGTGCCATGACCGGAGCTGTCATCTCACGCCACAAACAGGGGGAACTGATTTCTATCCCGACGGCGCAAACCGTACTTCGCGAAAATGACTACATACAGGCAGTGGGTAGCGAAGAAGCGCTGAACCAGCTTGCGGTCTTGGTGGGTGAACGCGAGGAAGGCGAATTGCCATTGGTAGATACGCAGGAAATCGAGTCACTATTGCTGACAAAGAAAGACATGATTAACAAGCAGTTGGGAGACCTGAACCTGATGAAGAACTTCAATTGTACCGTAACCCGTGTCCGCCGAAGCGGTATCGACTTATCCCCTTCACCGGACTTGACTTTAAAGTTCGGTGATAAACTGATGGTGGTAGGAGAAAAAGAAGGACTCAAAGGACTGGCACGCTTACTGGGAAATAATGCCAAGAAGCTGTCGGATACGGACTTCTTCCCTATCGCAATGGGTATTGTATTAGGGGTGTTATTCGGTAAGCTGAATATCACTTTCCCCGGTGGTTTGTCATTCTCGCCGGGACTGACAGGTGGTATCCTGATGGTAGCTTTATTTTTAAGTGCGATTGGTAAAACAGGTCCTATCCTATGGTCCATGTCCGGTCCGGCCAACCAATTGTTGAGGCAACTGGGACTTTTGCTTTTCCTTGCCGAAGTCGGCACGTCGGCAGGTACCAATCTTGTGGCAACGTTTCAGGAAAGCGGTTGGCTACTGTTCGGGGTGGGTGCTGCGATAACGGTAGTGCCGATGCTGGTGGCTGTATTTGCCGGACTGTTTATATTCAAAATCAGTATTCTCGACCTGTTAGGCACCATTACCGGTGGCATGACCAGTACGCCGGGACTTGCCGCTGCCGACTCCATGACTGACAGTAATATCCCAAGCGTGGCCTATGCCACGGTTTATCCTATCGCAATGGTATTCCTCATCCTGTTTATACAGATAATTGCATCTGCGGTATATTGAAAAAGAGAATAGGTTTCCAGATAAGAAAGGAAGGAAATTCAGTTGACGAGGAAACGAGTTGACGAGGGGACAAGGGGCTGCGCAATGCTTCTATGCC
>NZ_CAJLKP010000143.1 GCF_905207245.1 uncultured Bacteroides sp.
CAGGAAAAGCAATCCGCGATGATAGTAATTGGCAAACATCCGGCGGCTGAATTCACGATAGATTTCCAGTTGATAACTGCTTTGCGCACGCGCCAACAGCACCACCAACGCATTTTTTAATAAAACAAACAGCAACACGGTGCCGCATAACGCCAGCATCATGCCTCGTCCGCCATCCTGTTTTACTACTACCAGCAATATCGGTATCAGTGCCGCCACTCCTGCAAAATCAAGGATAGCGCGTAGCAATACCGAGAAAGCCACCCATATTCCCCGCTTGCGTTGCCTCTCAGACAACAACTGAATAATCTTTTTAATCATCTGTTTTCACTTACTTTTATCCGCCGTCAAAAGCAATCTTTTTCCTTTTCATGTTCTTCAAAAAGTCTTTTGCAAATAGTCCCCAACCAATACTTCCTGCCCCGCTAAAAAAAATGCATACCACAAGAATCATCATCTTTCGGGGCCTTGAAGGGCTAAGTGGAACCTGCACCGGTTGGATAACGGCATACACTGGTGTTTCCTTTTTCACCCTTGCTCTGGCACTCTGAGCCTGCTGCTCCATCTGATTGTAGATGGCCTGAGCCAGTTCCATTTCATTCCGTAAACGTGCCAGTTCGGCACGTGAAGCTAGTTTTACTAATCCCCGATTAGCATCTGCATACCGGGTATATTTTTCCTGTGTATCATAATACTCAGCTTGTGCTTTTTCACGAAGTTTTTCTGTATATTCCAAAATCCTTCGCGCCTTACTCGTCCTGTATTCTATTACATACTCCTTCAAATGTGCTCGCACAGTATCTGCTACGGTAGCCGCCACCAGTGGGTCCTGCATGGTGACGAATATCGTTATAGTTCTTTTTTTCTTATCTACCCCGATATGGATTCTGGAGGCAATGGCACCTGCCATGCCTGCTTCTTCACGGGTCAGACAGAATAAATCTATTTTAGTCTTAGTTCCTGTCTTTTCTATTTCTG
Source organism: uncultured Bacteroides sp. (assembly GCF_905207245.1). Lineage (GTDB taxonomy): Bacteria > Bacteroidota > Bacteroidia > Bacteroidales > Bacteroidaceae > Bacteroides. The sequence goes on from NZ_CAJLKP010000143.1 coordinate 979, forward strand.
GCTTTTCACTAAACAGAGATATTGTCCATCCCATTAGTCTGGACGGTGCCGAGGTAATGGCACTCCACCACGCTCTTTTCTGGCGTTCTTTCAGATACTGGGTAAGGGGCATTGAGATGCTGTCTTTTTGTTCCTGTACTTTAATATTGAAAAGGCGGATGAGGAACGGTGTAGAATTGACAATGGCAGGATAAAGGGACGGATAGATGGCATCCCGTTCGGTAGTGGAGGAAGAACTGATATTGTCCGCCATATCAGCTAATGCATTTATGCCCGGAGAAGAACTTCTACGGATGCTTTCCGGAGCAATAAGGGTACTTGCCGTATATTCTTTAGGAATGCCGAACCCTATAAATATTCCAACAATGGCACCGAGAGCACATGCTTTAAGTATCAGCTTTTGGAAGATACGGATTTTTCGAATCTGTTCCAGTAAATCAATCTCTGTCATACTGTTTCATACATCCTTTTATATTCAATGTATAGGTTTGGGAAGAGTTTATCCTTATTCGGACACTCTTATTGAAATAACCGACAGTAGCCTGCGTACCGTCAAAAGTTACCTCTATCTTACCGGACTCACCCGGTCGGACAACTTTTTGTGTATATTCGACAGAAATACACCTACAGGACGGGTCGATGTTTAGAATAACGGCAGGAACATTGCCACTATTTACGAAACGGAATACATGTCGCTGTATCGGGCTGCCCGAAGAAAAGGTTCCAAAGTCATGAATACTGTCATTGAAAGTGACTTGCGCCGTAAAAACACTGCTTGCATGGTCTTGCTGTGATGCTTGATGTTTACACGAGATAATAGACATAAGCAGCAGAAGCAAAAAAAGAAAAGAAAAAAGAAGAATATAATGCGGCAAGATCCTATTGAGCTTCATACTACTGGATATATTGAAAAGATTTCTTATAAAAAGCTCCCGGCTGCAAATAGTCGGGAGCTTTTATTTATAAAATTCTGAATGATATATTATTCAATAACTCTTGGTTTACCGACAAATGTACCACCCTCAATCAACTTCTTACAAGTAACATCAGCTACATTTTTATCACTTGCAGCGGGAGTCATTGTAAACGTGCCGCCTTGCTTTACTTCAATAGTATTGGCAACTGCCAGTGTTACACCTAGTTTTGTATTACGATTTTCAAAGGTAACTGCACCACCGTCATTGACAGTCAAATTGTTTGCAGTCATGCCCTGTACATCCTCCTCTGTAGTGAATGTTCCATCTAATACAATATTACCACTAACGTTGATTGGTTTAGCCCCTGTCGAAACTTTCAATGTACGAGTAGGCATTACAGTCAGATTACCAATAGTTACTGCTGCTACAGAGTTCGTAATGATAGTTAATACTCCGTTATCAACCACATTAATATACTTATTATTGTGTTGAGTAGCATTTTTGAGGTCATATGTTGCAGTAGCAGCGTTTACAAACTGTATAGTACTACAAGCTGCCTTATTAGCATAAGCTTCATCAAGACGGGCTTGAACATTGACTTTACAAATATAATCACCATTTGTACCGAACGCCATGTATTGTGTAGCACCACCAATTGTTGTACCAATATTGTCAATAAATACTCCATTATTCTTAAAGTTCTTACCGGCTGCTGCTATCGTATTTCCACTTGCATCCAGCATGGCAAACTTACCATTGTCCACTACAAATGTACCGTTGTTATTCACAGTACCACCCTTTACGTTCACATCACTCGTTGCGGCTGATAATGTTGCTACGCCACCTGCGTTCAGAGTAAGTGTTCCATAGATATCGGTTACACCCTTGAAGTCAATAGAACCACCGTCAGCAACAATAGTTGCAGTTGCGGCTACTGTAGATACCTCACCAGCGTTGTTTGCGAATTCAAGAAGGCCATCCGCTTTATCACCATAACCAGCTAATATATTGACATTACCTGCAATGATAGCTTTAGTATTTACAAGCATTTTGCCTGCTGCGCTACCACCACCACAGCAAGTTTGGCCCTGGACTTCGACAGCCGATTGGATAGTTGATCCACCATCTATAGTTAAAGTTTTGTCTTCGGGAACAATAATCTTACCACCTTCTACGGTTACATAATTTTTAACCTCTACATTATCGGTAAGTGTAATGTCACCGATTACTGTTACGTTGGTTGCTTTACTATAATCGCCTTCAACAGCACTCTTCAATGAAACTGCATCTACAGCAATCAAAGCATCTGTTTTAAAGTCGTCTGCATCCATCTCTACACTAACCACAGCACCTTGGGCAGCCTTGAATGTATAGTCTTTACCCAGATCAATTACGGCAGTTTCAGTAGTAGTATAAAGAATTACCTTCAAATCTTTTGCTGTAGTCGGCAATATCGGAAGATAAATTTTTGTGGCTGTGGTTCCCAATGTCACGGAAGATTTCAACGTTGCTACAATAGTAGATGCAGTTTTCTTGGTTCCCTCTACATACAGAGCTTCACCACCGGCAGCTCCCATAGATTTAATTTTACTTGCATCTAGGCCTACACTTGTAACGAAACCGTCTTGACTCCATAAGGCAACTTTTGTGATGTCTTTCGCACTTCCTGTCTGCTTCAATTGTAAGCTTATGATAGCAGACAATGGATTCACACCAAATTTAGAAGCCTGGCTGCCGCCAATTAAGTTTCGGGCATAGCCAACCATAAATGTATTTTCTGCCACATGAGGAACGGAAACATCACCTGTTGTTACATCATTGTATGCTACTGGAGATATAGCAGGCAGACTTGCTGCATCAGCAAAATTTCCATTATAAGGATAGTAAACAATGTAGCTACCACCAAAGATGGCTTTGTTGCTCGTTGTGAAAATACCGGTATTCAGATCTAACTTTGTATCAACGCCTTCAATACTAACTTTATTAGCATCATCTGCAAGTTGATTTTTTATCGTCGCTATATCTGAATTTTCGTCTAAACTACCTTTAACAATATCCTTGTAAACCTTGCCATTTTCAAGTTCCAATGTACACTCATTGAACTTTGCGGCATCTTGTCCTTCAGCCAACCATCCATTATGTAAAAACTGATAATTGGTATATACCATATTACTGATGTTTCCTGTTCCATCAGGCAATTCGCCCGTCCAGCATAAACCGATTTCATCGGCACTGACATTTAGACTTCCTAACATACTATTGGCACCAGTCCCATTTGGTAATATAGTAGGTAACCAACTCCACATAAGGTCTGCTCCCCAAACTCCTCTAGTAGAAGTTTCATTTGCACCTTGACCGGCCAAAACAAATCCTTCTCCCAGTTCCACCAAATTATTTTCGGCAGGAACAGCATTATTATCCATAAACTCTTCGTTTGAACATGCTGCAAATGCTGCAGGTAATGCCAACGCTAAAAATAAATTTCTTGTTTTCATTTTAGATACATTTTAAATACATTCATTAAAAACCATCATCAGGATTTATAGGACCTGCTCCACCGTTTTCTGGACTTGCTGCAAATCCCAATTCTACTTCCACTTCCAGAACTTCCACTTCCGGAGCTTCATACTTCATTTCCTTTTCTACTTTCATAATCATAAAAATTTAATTGTTAGTAATATTAAAATTGTCTTTATCATTATCAACTGGTAATACTATCTATCGCTAATTCAGGCTATCCCTTACATTATACTTGTCATTCCTATTATGAACAGGCATAGCCAAACCCTCTTTTCAGCCTGCAAAGTAAAAAATAAATTTCCTAAATAAAGTTAGATTTTATTTAGCTGATTATAAACGTATTAGCCATTAATAAAGATAGCTTAATATCAAAAGAAAAGAATTTTCTAAATGCAAATAATATGAACGAAGATGTTGAGTTACAATCCTTTTCCCACCTATCAGCAAATAAGCAGTTTTAATACCCCAAGCATATTGACACTACATTTTAACACCTTATTCCACAAGGAATAACTGCTATAACCTGTTTTCTTTCAAGAAGAAAGAGATTATTGAAATAAGAAAATAGATTGTTATAAGAAATATAAATGACACCATTTACAGGCACCAATGACAAGAAATAAGTTTACCGAAGTTTTGCATTCTCTTCTAATAACGGCGCAAGAGAATACGACATTTGAGCGATATGACTATTCGGTTACGAAGCATTTTAGAATATGCCAAACACATCCTGTATTCTCTTTTTATCTTAGCAGTGATCAAACGATAAAGCAGGAACTTGCTTTAATACAAGTGAGAAGTATATATATTAATGCTTTTTTAGACGATATTCCAGAATATCATCCTTTTTATTGTTTTTGATATTATACTGAATTACCGTTTTTATAAACGACAATTCAGTTGTGCTACCGCCTCAGGTAACAATATGTTTTCTTTGCCATTGCCCAACGGTGGATGTTTCAGAAACAGAACAGGAATGATTTCTTTATTCTGCGCAAATGGCAGTTTACTGGCCTTCTCTACAAGCTGTTTCATCAATATTTCCGAATTCTCTTTCTCAGTCCACTTGCACTCTCCAACCAACAAATGCTTCTTATCTTCTGACAACGCTACCACATCAAGTTCTATTCGTTCCGTTTCCGATACATTTCCCCACCAACGTGCTGCAATGTCCCACACATGACCGAATAGTTCGTTTCCGCTGACTGAATCCCTGCATATTTTTTCCCAATGCAGCGAAACATATCTAGGGAACTCCGCTACTATTCGTTGTTCCACACGTTTGACATGCCCCAAACCAATCAATGAACGGTTAGGTATGATAAAACGATAATAAAAGTCCATAAAAGGATCTGCTATCCGATAAATAGATTTCTTCGAGTTCTTTAGATTTTCATTAAACGGCAGTTCTCTTTCGATATATCCTAATTGTATCAATTTATTCAAAGGATTTCCCAAGTCTGTAGCCTTTTTACCTAACCGCGCAGCTATTTCCGACAACCGATTACAGCCATTTCCTATTACGGACATGATAGTTTCCGACTGGGTAGATTGTGTTAGGTCATCCATGAACAATCGCATGGGTTCCTCATACAACGTTCCATTTGTGCTAAGCATATTATACCGTATAGCTTCCAACAGATTATCTTCTTTATTTCGAAGTTCCCAATACCGTGGTACGCCTCCCCACACACTATATTCCTCCACTGCTTGTACAGCATCAATATCCAATACTTCTTGAAGATATGGATAGGGTATGAACCCCAATTTCAGAATAACATCAGCACGACCATACAACGGGTCGGAAGCATCCAACACCAGCTTCTGCATCATCCGTTGTGATGATCCGCACAGAATCAGATGATATTTCCGTTCTTTCCTGTCCACTATCTTTTGAAGTATCGAAGGCAATTCAGGACAAGTTTTCACCATATAGGGAAACTCATCCAAGCAAAGTGTCGTCCCTTTATCACATCGCATGTCCAAATGTTCAAACAGTGACTCCCAACTTGGATAATTCACTTTATCGAATCCGGGATAGCTGTCTGCCAGTAATTGTGCTAATAACTCCCGTTGCCGGTTTTGTTCCGAATTATCTGCCATGAAATAGAGGTCTTTTTCATTCAGTACTTTCTTTACCAATGTGGACTTTCCCAGTCGGCGACGTCCGTAAATTACAATAAACTGTGCCATATCCGATTCAATGGCTCTGCGTAATCTACGTTGTTCTTCACTTCTATCTACAAACCTCATATCTTAATTATTATGTTTTGCAAACATAATGTTTTAAGAACATAATACCAAGTAAATTCTCCTATTTATTTGATATTAATAGTAAAAAGGGGCATTGGCATGTAGCTATAGTTGTGCCACTTCAAAAGGTGGTACAATATCAGAGATATAATTTACGTAGCTCGTATCATTTTAAAGATAGGTGAATCATGTACCGACCTTCCCACTGATAAAAAGGACAACACCAGGTAGGTAATGCTTCTTCCGGCAGGCAAGGAACCACCTCTACTATATCTATCCCCTAATAAAAGGATACATACTTTGTCCGCTAAATAAGGAGCTTTACCGTTTGTCTTTGCGCCAGTGCCTCAGTCACTCCGACGAAGAAGTCGTTGGATACCGTTATTTTTCGCATGGGTCAAAGATTGTTTCACAGGAAAGGCGTGCTGCCTCTGTATTAGGCAAACAAGCCAG
>NZ_CAJLKP010000144.1 GCF_905207245.1 uncultured Bacteroides sp.
GAGATGGCGGCCGTCAACGTACAGAACCGTGTCTCTATGGCACAAGGTCTGTTGCCTGCCGAAGTAACCAAAGTCGGTGTGACTACCCAGAAGAGACAGACATCCATGTTGATGGTATTCTCTATTTATGATGAGACAGACCAGTACAGCATCGAATTCCTTGAAAACTATGCCAACATCAACCTTATCCCTGAGGTGAAACGTGTAGCCGGTGTGGGTGATGCCATGGTGTTGGGTACAGACTACTCCATGCGTATCTGGCTGAAGCCCGACATCATGGCGCAGTACAAGCTGATACCTAATGATATAGCCGGAGTTCTGGCGGAACAGAATATTGAAGCTGCTCCGGGACAATTCGGTGAACGCGGTAACCAGACATTCCAATACACGATACGTTACAAAGGACGTCTGCAACAGGCGGAAGAATTTGAAAACATTGTTATCAAGGCACAGGAAAACGGAGAAGTGCTCCGCCTGAAAGACATTGCCGACATCGAATTGGGACGTCTGACTTATGGCTTCAATAATACCGTAAACGGACATAAAGCCGTTAGTTGTATCGTATTCCAGATGGCCGGTAGTAATGCTACGCAGACCATCAATGACCTGGAAGAATTGCTGAATGACTATTCTGAGAAATTGCCTGCCGGTTTGCAGATCAACATTGCACAGAGTGCCAACGACTTCTTGTTTGCTTCTATCCACGAGGTTATCAAGACATTGATCGAGGCGTTCATCCTGGTATTTATCGTAGTATATATCTTCTTGCAGGATATGCGCTCCACATTGATTCCGGCAATCGCCATTCCGGTTGCATTGATTGCAACGTTCTTCGTGCTGAAACTGATTGGTTTCAGTATCAACTTGCTGACCCTCTCGGCCATGGTGCTCGCCATTGCGATAGTGGTCGACGACGCCATAGTCGTCGTCGAGGGTGTCCATGCGAAGTTAGACCAGGGGTATAAGTCTGCCCGTGCCGCTTCCATCGATGCCATGAGTGAATTGGGGGGTGCCATCGTTTCTATCACTCTGGTCATGATGTCCGTATTTATCCCGGTAAGCTTCATGGGTGGTACGGCAGGTACATTCTACCGGCAGTTCGGTCTGACGATGGCTATCGCTATCGGTTTCTCCGCACTGAACGCGTTAACACTGAGTCCGGCATTGTGTGCCATTTTCCTGAAGCCGCACGAAGAACACGGAGATAAGAAATCAACCTTCATCAGCCGCTTCCATACAGGCTTCAATGTGGCTTACGACAAGATGCTGAAAAAATATAAGAACCATGTACTCTTCTTCATCCAGAAGAGATGGTTATCCTTCGGCCTCGTGGCTGCCTCCATCGTATTGCTGGTATTTTTTATGAAGATTACTCCGACAGGTATGGTGCCGAACGAAGATACGGGTACCATCATGGGTGTAGTAACCCTGCCTCCGGGCACTTCACAGGAACGTGCACAAGAAGTGCTGAACCGTGTGGACAGTCTGGTAGCCGCCGAGCCTGCCGTTGCATCCCGTACGGTAATCTCCGGTTATAGCTTTATCGGTGGTCAGGGACCTTCTTACGGTTCTATCATCATCAAGCTGAAGAATTGGGAAGAACGTTCCACAATGCAGAATTCCAATATCGTTTACATCACGCTCTTCATGCGTGCACAGAAGATTATCAAAGAAGCACAGGTATTGTTCTTCGCGCCTCCTATGATTCCGGGTTACTCGGCATCCAGCGACATCGAGTTGAACATGCAGGATAAAACCGGTGGTGACCTGAACCACTTCTTCGACGTGGTGAACAGCTACACCGCTGCATTGGAACAACGTCCGGAAATCAACTCCGCCAAGACAAGTTTCAACCCGAACTTCCCACAATATATGTTGGACATTGACGCAGCCGCTTGTAAAAAGGCAGGTCTCAGCCCGAGCGACATCCTTAGCACAATGCAGGGATATTTCGGTGGTCTGTATGCTTCCAACTTCAACAGTTTCGGTAAGATGTACCGTGTAATGATTCAGGCAGAACCCGAAGCAACCAAAAACCTGGAATCACTGTCGAGCATAAAGGTGCGCAATGGCAATGAGATGGCTCCCATCACCCAGTTCGTTTCTATTAAAAAGGTATACGGTCCGGACATCATCAGCCGTTTCAACCTCTATACTTCTATGAAAGTAATGGTTGCACCTGCTTCCGGTTATACTTCCGGTCAGGCACTGGCTGCCATCTCCGAAGTTGCCCAAGAGAATCTGCCTGCCGGTTTTGCTTATGAACTTGGTGGTATGGCACGTGAAGAGGCTGAAACCAGTGGCAGCACCACCGGATTGATCTTCGTGCTCTGTTTCGTATTCGTCTACCTGTTGCTGAGTGCACAGTACGAAAGTTACATCCTGCCGCTTGCCGTATTGTTGTCTATTCCGTTCGGTCTGCTGGGTAGCTTCCTGTTCGTCAACGGCATGAGTGCCATCGGTAACATATCCATCCTGAAGATGATAATGGGGTCCATGTCGAACGACATTTATATGCAGATTGCATTGATTATGTTGATGGGTCTGTTGGCGAAGAACGCCATCTTGATTATTGAGTTCGCCCTCGACCGTCGTAAGATGGGTATGAGCATCACGTGGGCAGCCGTACTGGGTGCCGCCGCCCGTCTGCGTCCTATCCTGATGACATCATTGGCTATGATTGTCGGTTTGATTCCGTTGATGATGGCTTCCGGTGCGGGAGCTAACGGTAACCGTACATTGGGTACCTCAGCCATCGGTGGTATGTTAATCGGTATGATATTGCAGATTTTTGTTGTACCCGCATTGTTTGTGGCATTCCAGTATCTGCAAGAGAAAATCAGCCCGATGGAATGGGCCGATGTGGACAACTCGGATGCAGAACCCGAAATAGAACAATATACTAAATAAATTAAGAATGAGGAATGAAGAATGAAGAATTTGCTGCGCTATGATAAGCATGCCGAATGGCAATCCTTCATTCATTATTCATCATTCTTCATTAAACAATATGATATGAAGAAACAAATAATAACTTTGATGTGTGCAACCGCTCTCCTGAGCAGTTGCCATATCTACAAAGCATACGACAGACCCGAAGACATTACGGCTGCCGGACTGTATCGCGACACGACAGCCGTGAACGATACACTTGCCGCCGATACCTCCAACTTCGGCAATCTGCCTTGGAGGAAAGTCTTTACCGACCCTCAGTTGCAAGCACTTATCGAACAAGCACTCACCAACAATCCCGACCTGCGCAGTGCTGCCCTGAACGTGAAAAAAGCCGAAGCTGCCCTCATGTCGGCGCGTCTGGCTTATGCCCCCACACTGGCTCTGTCTCCGCAAGGAACCGTAAGCAGTTGGGATAAGGGAAAAGCAACACAGACTTACTCGCTCCCTGTAACGGCAAGCTGGCAAATCGACCTCTTCGGTCAGATACTGAATCCGAAACGTGCGGCAAAGGTATCACTGAAACAGACGCAGTTCTATGAACAAGCCGTGCAGACACAAGTGATTGCCAATGTAGCCAACATGTACTACACTTTGCTGATGCTCGACCGTCAGTTGCAAATCACTGAGGAGACTGCAGAAATCTTGAAAAAGAATGTGGAAACCGTAGAAGCCATGAAAGATGCAGGTATCTACAATACCACTTCTGCCGGAGTAGAACAGACCCGTGCTGCTTACGCACAGGTATTGGCATCCCTGCCCAACATGCGCCAAAGCATCCGGGAAACGGAGAACGCCTTGTGCCTGATGCTGCACCAACCAGCACAGAGCATCAAACGCAGCGCACTGGAAGAGCAACACTTGCCGACAGAATTCTCCGCCGGTGTCCCCATACAGTTGTTGTCCAACCGTCCTGACGTGAAAGCAGCCGAAATGGCTCTTGCAGCAAGTTATTACGATACTAACAGCGCACGCGCAGCCTTCTATCCGCAGATTACGATAAACGGTTCTGCCGGATGGACCAACAGTGCCGGTTCGGCCATCATAAACCCTGCTAAGTTACTGGCCTCCGCAGTAGGTTCGTTGACGCAGCCACTGTTCTATCGTGGTGCCAATATCGCCCGCTTGAAACAAGCCAAAGCACAGGAAGAACAATCTAAGATTCAATTCCAGAATGCTCTTCTGAATGCCGGAAATGAAGTAAGCAATGCTTTGTATCAATATCAGATGACCACAGAAAAGGCGGTTTCTCGTGATATTCAAGTAAATTCTGCCCGTAAAGCTGCAGAAGATACAAAAGAATTGTTTAACTTAGGCACGTCAACGTATCTCGAAGTGCTGTCCGCCGAGCAATCTTACCTCAGTGCACAAATCTCCGAGGTATCCGATACCTTCGACCGCATGCAGGCTGTAATCAGTTTGTATCAGGCACTCGGAGGAGGAAGAGAGAAGTAATTATCAACTATTAGATATTAAATATTAATTGGCTGCCATTCATTGGGTGCAACAATTAATATTTAATATTTAATACTTAACATCTACTATTATGATAAGTCCATTAGCATTTGTAGATTCTGCCGCAAAGCTCGGCAAGAATGTAACAGTTCAGCCTTTCGCATATATTGAAGGCGATGTAGAAATTGGCGATGATTGCATAATCATGTCCGGTGCACGCATTCTCGAAGGTACTCGTATGGGACAAGGCAACAAAGTGCATCATGGCGCCGTACTCGGTACCACCCCGCAGGATTTCCACTATACGGGTGAGAAGAGTCTGCTGATTATCGGTGACAAGAATGATATTCGCGAGAATGTAGTCGTAAGCCGTGCCACGCATGAAGGCGATGCTACCCGTATCGGCAACGAAAACTATCTCATGGACGGTGTACACCTCTGCCACGACGTGCAAATAGGTAATCATTGTGTCATAGGACTCAAGACTATCTTAGCCGGTGATTGCCGCGTAAACGACTACACTATTCTGAGCAGCAACGTTATTCTGCAACAGAAATGCAACATCGGAAGCTGGGTACTGATACAATCAGGATGCCGCATTGCAAAGGATGTTCCACCGTATGTTATCATGAATGGTAACCCGGCAGAATATCATGGCATCAACGCCGTTGTTTTGCAACACAAGCATCAGGTTTCCGACCGTATTCTGCGCCATATCGTAAATGCTTACCGGTTGATTTATCAAGGTAACTTCAGTGTACACGATGCTTTACAGAAGATTGAAGACCAAGTGCCGATGAGTGATGAGATACACAATATCATTAACTTCGTGCGGGATTCGAAAGGCATTGTGAGATAAAAGAGATACTTTCTCATAACAGGAAGGTGTACCAAAAGCGCTGTGCTTTTGATACACCTTCTTTTTTGTTATCTTTGCGCCACCTTATCCATTTCAGATTATGAGAAAGAAAAAGAAAAAACAAAAGAATAGCAAGAACCAACTGATGCTGCTGATAGTCCTGATAGTATGTGGCATCATCACCGCCTATCAGACCACTAATTCAAAGGAAAAGGCCACCGACAGCAAACAGATAGAAGCAGTTTCCCAAAGCTCCCTCCTTAATTCCGAGGCTTACATCAAGCAAACCACCGCTCCCGGCACCCCCGAAATCCTTCTGCAACGCACCGGGTATCTCGTATCCTACAATTCCAATACCCGCATAGCGAACTGGGTAGCCTGGAAGTTAACTCCCGAACGTTTAAAGGACAACACCGAACGCATCAACAATTTCCACCCCGACCCCGACCTTCCTAAAACGAAAGCCGCCACTACGCAAGATTATAAAGGTAGTGGCTGGGATCGCGGTCACCTCTGCCCGGCAGGAGACAATAAATGGAATCGCCAGGCCATGATAGAGAGTTTCTATATGACCAATATCTGCCCCCAACATCACAATCTGAACCGTGGTGACTGGAACGAACTGGAACAGAAATGCCGCAAATGGGTAAAGAAAGACAGTTGCCTGTACATCGTAGCCGGACCTATATTCTACAACCGGAAGCCACAAACGATAGGCAAGCACAAGGTTGCCGTACCCGATGCCTTTTTCAAGGTGATACTCTCTTTGCACAAAAAGCCGAAAGCTATCGGTTTCATCTATAAGAATAATGAGGGAAATAATCCACTGGATGCCTATGTGAATACAGTGGACGAAGTGGAGCGGATTACAGGGATAGACTTCTTCCCCGCTCTTCCTGATGATATAGAAAGAGCGGTAGAAGCAAGCTATAATCTCAAGGACTGGAAATAGTCAGAGTCCTCTTAACGAATACGTAGTTATTCAAAATTCAGTGTTCCGAAGAATTCAGGACGATGGAAATCAGGTTTTTCCAGTTCAATGGGATTCCAGGAAAGGAAATGGGGAGTCTGTAACTTATCACCACATTTATAGAAATTGGCACGAATCGACTTTCCATCAAGGTTAGTGAACTGGTGCTTGAAGAAAGCGGAATAAGGAATGACTAACGCAAGTTCCCAACTACACTCGCCGACCCGTTCTTCAAAGGCTTTGCGACCCAGGGAAGACCAACGTTGCACTTTGTCCATCACTTCCTGCGGTGCATGTTCACGGTTGTTACGCCCTGCACCGGCACCGATAAGGAGGGTTCCGACACAGTTACATTCCACATTATAGTAAATTCCGTCTCCGGCAGGGATGGAGAAGAACTCCACACAAGCATCTTCCCACACAGCACCGTTGTCTCCGGCAGCTACGGCACGCACACTGGCTTCTCTTACTTTATAATGCAACAGAATGGCGTCATCCGTATGAGCTATGCGGAATTGCACTTCCGGTTGATAAGGAAATGCTTTCCAATTCACAGTGTTGATTGGCTGAAAAGGTACCTTTTCTTCGTCAAGCAAGGCAGGAACATTCTCTACCGACACATTTGCCAGACTTACTTTCTTTACATTCAACTCTTTCATTTCTTTCTTTTGGGGGTTAGTTGCAGACAAAGGGGAAATATAAAGCAGGACTATCAACAGGGCTGCAAATTTCCACCAGGGGGCTGCAAAGGTTCTTTTATTCATGATGTTAATACTAATTTTCTTCTTTTCTGAGCGGTTATGAATCAGTTACGAGCTACAGGCTACAAGCTACAAGTGCCTTTCGGAACATAGCGCAGCTACTTGTAG
>NZ_CAJLKP010000145.1 GCF_905207245.1 uncultured Bacteroides sp.
TTACGGCTTTCTCATTCCCCGCAGGCAGGCGCCGGTACAGGAGCGATAACGGAGGCAAACGATCATGATGAATATAGCAGATACAAGGGACTGTGCCTTTGAAGCCTTTGTTACCAACCTCGGCAAATACAACGAGGGCTGTTTGGTGGGCGAATGGGTCAAGTTCCCCGTGACAAATGAAGAAATGCAGGTGGTTTTCCGGCGCATCGGCATCGGCCGCCGCTATGAAGAATGGTTCATCACCGATTACGACTGCCCGGACACGGCCATCGGCAAGGTGCTGGGCGAATACGAAAGCCTGAGCGAGCTGAATTATCTTGCCGGGCAGATCATGGAGATGCGGGAGAGCAGCGAGTTCTGGCAGGCGGTTTTGGACTTGGGCGAGAACACCGGCAGTGTGCAGGAGCTGATCAACCTGACCGAGAACCTGGACTGCTTTGATTACCTGTCCGGCGTGCGGAATGACTACGATCTCGGCTATTACTGGATCGAGGAAAGCGGCTGCTATGACACAAGCAGCCTCGGCGCACTGGCAAACTATATCGACTATGAGAGCTTCGGACGGGATATTCGGTATGAAGAAGGCGGCGTGTTCGGAGATAACGGATATGTGCGGTCAAACGGCGGCCGCTTCGTGGACATCTACGACGGCGACATCGAAAACATCCCAGACGAATACCGGGTCAGGTCACCCGCCTTTCCTGTCCGCTCCGCAGCCACACGGCAGGCGGAACAGCCTGAACGATGAATTTTGCACCTTTGATATTGCCTTGCAGTTTGGGTACAGTATAATAAAAACGATAAGGAAGTGAACACCGTGAGCGACAGCTATTTTGATCTGCCATCCCGCATTGAGGACGCCTTTGCGGAGATCGACAGCGATATTGTGATGGATCTGCTGAATACCGACGAGGACTACGCTGCGCTTTCCGACCGTATGGACAAGCTGAAAACGCAGTACCCCGTCATCGACAAAATGAACGAGGGCAGCGGCGAGATCCGCATGACCGCCGAGGAGCATCGGGCGTATGTGGATTATCTGAACCTTGTCCGTCAAATGGAGGACATGGAGCGGCAGCACATTTACTTCCGCGGACATACCGATGCTGTGGCCTACCTCAAAAAAATCAAAGCGATATAAGTACGATGAAAGCGGTGCAGAGAGTTCTGCGCCGCTTTTCTGTTAGCAAAATGCAAAACGAGTCGAAAAAGATATGTAATGCAAGAAGTTTTTCTGAAATTTCAATAAAAACTATCGTCAACAACGAAGCGTTTGGCCATTTATGGCGAGGAGGCAGTGCTTTATAACGTTTGACCAAAGCTAACTTTCGCGTCAATCCTTATAAAAGATATAGTTTAGTCTGAAAAACGTGGAAATTTGCATTTAATAATGGCGGAAAAACGTGCGACAACCGCATTGATGTTTCCAGAAAAATGTGTTACACTCTTATCATCCCCCTGAAAGGATGGTGGCCGCCATGAAACGCAATGCGATTCAAGATTTGATTAACTGGAAAAATGACGAAGAACGAAAACCTCTTGTCCTGAAAGGCGCACGACAGGTCGGCAAGACATGGCTGATGAAGGAGTTCGGAAAGAACTATTATAAGAGTTTCGTCTATTTCAACTTCGACGAAGAGGACGAACTAAAATCCATCTTTGAGGCGAATAAGAATCCGCAGCGCATCTTGGAACTGCTCTCCCTGATTTGTGGAGAGAAGATTCTTCCGGGAGAGACTCTGATCATCTTTGATGAGATACAGGAATGCCCGGAGGCACTGAACACACTCAAATATTTTAAGGAAAAGTCAAATGAGTATCATGTCATTGCGGCAGGAAGTTTGCTCGGCACACTTTTGGCGAAACCGAAGTCCTACCCGGTAGGCATGGTCAATCTGCTCGACATCTATCCTTTGAACTTTGAGGAGTTTCTGGAAGCAACTGACCCAGCACTCTATGCCTACTACGATAGCATTCAGAAGGAGCAGCAGATCGAGGAAATTTTCCACAATCGGCTACTGGAAGCTTATAACAATTACCTCATTATCGGCGGTATGCCGGAATGCGTGGCATCCTGGGTCAATCATAAAGACCCGGCAAGGGTCTCTCAGATCCAGCGTGAACTTATTGAAGTCTATGAAAACGACTTCTCCAAGCATAACGGCAAGGTCAACAGCGGACGCATCCTAATGGTATTCCGCAGCATTGTTGCACAGCTTGCAAAGCCCAATGAAAAATTTATGTACGGCGCTGTCCGGGAAGGTGGCCGGGCACGTGACTTTGAAGAAGCCATTGAATGGCTCGTTTCTGCCGGAATGCTGAACCGGGTTTACAACGTTTCCAAAATGGAGCATCCGTTGTCTGCATTTGACAAGCTAGATCAGTTCAAGCTCTTCGTCTTTGACACAGGACTGCTCAAGCACATGGCGGGTATTGATAATAGTGCAATTCTTTTGAAAGCGGACTATCAGTTTAAAGGCCCTCTGACGGAGAATTATGTTCTGCAGCAGCTTCGAGGACAGTTTGAAGTCGCCCCCCGATATTATTCTGATAAAACCAGTGAGATTGATTTTGTCCTACAACACGGGACGGAAATCATTCCCGTGGAAGCCAAAGGCGGCGAGGATAAGTCTGCCCCTTCGTTCAAACGATATATTGCAGAACATCATCCAAAACATGCACTGCGCTTTTCTAAGCGTGGCTACCGCAAGGATGGGGAGATAATGAATCTTCCGCTCTACCTTGCAGGAAAAACAAAGAATCTGCTGTGAGCGTTGCTATGCAGTGCTACACCAAGGGAGTTAGTAGCTGCACAAGTCAGTATGGTTTCTGCATATAAAACAGTCAAAATATATGCAGATAACGGTTAACAGCGATAACCCCGATGGTGCATTCTTGGAAACAGTCCCGACGAATTTACTATTGGAAATGAGTGTGAAAAAATGATTATATCCGAATTAAGAGTGTATGACTTCCGCCAATTCAAATCTGTGGATGGTGCTCCCGGCTTAAAAATCACTTTTCACAAAGGTCTAAACGCTCTGATTGGCGAAAATGATTCGGGAAAAACCGCCGTGATTGATGCATTAAAATTAGTCTTGTTGACACAGAGCAACGAGTATATCAGGCCGTCAGATAAGGATTTTTATAAGTCTGTTGGTGAAGATGCGTGCTCAGAGTTCAAGATCGATTGTACGATTTCAGATTTTACACAGAACGAAGCAAAGAACTTTATCGAATATCTTTCATTCAACAAAACGGAGAATGGAATTGAATATACGCTTGAACTTCATTATCGTGCATGGAAAGAAGGACATAAAATCTATCAGGAATTGCGTGCGGGCGATATAGACGATGGAATTTCGATTGATGGAAAAGCAAGAGAATTGCTGAAAGCTGTTTATTTGAAACCACTCCGTGATGCCGAGCGAGAAATGAGTTCCGGGCGTGGTTCCAGAATCTCGCAAATACTTCTAAATCACCCTGTTTTCAAAGATAAAAAAGAACATGCAGTTCTCGATATTTTTCGAGATGCGAATCAACGCATTGAGGATTATTTTATAGGTGATACGGATGGAAAACGCATTCTCCAGACGATCCGCAGTAATTTAGAGTCATTTAGTGATAAAGGCCAAGCCAGCGATGCAGAATTAAAAACCTCGGATATTCAGCTAAAAGCTATACTGGAGTCCCTGTCATTGAATGCTCCTGAGATCAATCCCGGGCTTGGGGAATTGAATCTGCTATTTATTGCGGCGGAGTTGTTGCTCCTTAAGGATGATACAGATGGTGGCCTGAAACTAGCTCTAATCGAAGAATTGGAAGCCCATCTGCATCCGCAAGCGCAGCTTCGACTAATCAGTTATCTCCAGAACGAGTATAACGAGAATGATGTCCAAATCATCATATCCACTCATAGCCCCATTTTGGCATCAAAAATCAACCTCAAGAATTTGATTTTAATGAAGAATGGTGCCGGATATGATTTGGCTGAAGGGCGAACCGGATTACAAAGGGGTGATTACCTGTTCCTCCAGCGTTTTCTCGACTCAACAAAGGCCAATTTGTTTTTTGCTAAGGGTATCATAATGGTCGAGGGTGATGCAGAGAATATTTTAATTCCTGTCATTGCAGACATTCTCGGCTATCCATTGGAGAAATACGGTATATCCATTGTAAATGTTGGAAGCACTGCTTTTCTTCGATATAGCGGAATTATGGTAAGAAAAGACGGCACCGATATAGGAATACCTGTTTCTGTAATAACAGATTGTGATGTTAGACCATACGATGTCGAGCCCACGACAAAGGAGAAAACATTCAACGAGAAAGAAGCTGAATCTTTGCAGGCTAAAGAAAAAGGAGACAGAAAATATACAAATGGCTCCGTGCACGGCTTTATTTCACCACGATGGACGCTCGAATATTGCATCGCCCTGAGTAGCCTTTCGGATGACTTTCATAAGGCGGTTCATTACGGGAAGAAAATTCTGAATGCGAAAGAGCATATTTCACTGACTGATGCCAAGATTGATGAAGCAAATCGTGACGCCGAAGCAGAAACGCAGGCGTGGAATGGGGTCTCCTCCGCTGAAAGGGCATACCATATTTATAAATTAATGCTTAATGGCGATGGAAAAAGCAGTCTGAAAGCGATTACTGCTCAGTGCTTGGCTTCGCTTTTGCGTTGGAAAATATCCATAGTTCCAGATGGGCTGACACAAGAAAAGATGTTCGATCTCGAATTGTATGGATTCAAAACCGATGAGGATAAGAAAGCAGCATTGAAATCTGAGATCGAGAATGATCCGTTTTTAAGTTATATTGTGAATGCCATCAAATATGCAGCAGGAGAAACGGTGTAGATAGGAGGATTCTATAATGGAGTGGCAGATTTCCGACCAAGATATTCAAGCCGTAGAAGAACTCCTTTTGCCGCATGGTGCACACTTCCCTGAAGATGCAAGAAAAGTTATACGTTGGTGGCATTCAACAGATGTAGCAGCCTGTCCCGGCAGCGGAAAAACAACCGTTCTTCTCGCAAAACTAAAATTGTTAGCAGATAAAATGCCACTCGAAAACGGCGCAGGAATCTGTGTGCTCTCTCATACAAATGTTGCCGTCAATGAGATCAAAAACCGGCTCTCCGATTATGCAGATAGGCTTCTCAACTATCCAAATTACATAGGCACAATCCAGTCGTTTATTGACAGATTTGTGACTATGCCATACTTGCGAAATATCTCTGGACAGAATGTGCAGGTGGTTGATGGTCTTACATATGCACAACATATGTTGAACGGGATAGAATGCAACAAGCGGTATTATGCGCTGAACTACGTGATTGAATTAAACTTCGGTTCTGGGAATCGATTCAAATCCAAGTTGGACTATATACAGGCATTAAATATACGATCGGATGGGGCACTCCGTGTAGGAAAGCAGAAAAAAGCTTTGGCAGGTGCGGGAAAACCGTCCACTAAACAATATATGGAATTGCAAACCGAGCTTCTTAAAAAGGAAGGAATAATACGGTATCAAGATGCCTATGCATATGCAAACGCAGCTATTGCTGAATTGCCAACAGCGTATACCGACCTATTTTCATCACGATTCCAGTATGTATTCATAGATGAATATCAGGATTGCAATAATCTTCAGCGGCAAGCCATAGATGCGATATTTGATTCACAAAAATGCGCAGTATTCAAAATTGGAGATCCTGATCAGGCCATCTACAATTCAGCAGATGATACAACCCCTGATTGGATACCTCAACCTGACTTTCTACCGATTATGACGTCTTGCAGGTTTAACCAAGAAATCGCCAACGTGATCTGCAAGCTAAAAAAAGGCGAGAAAAATATCGTAACGTTTGCCGGAGAGACAGGCGTTAAGCCAGTCTTGTTTGTTTTTTCTCCCGAGAAGATTGACAGAGTTATTGGCGGGTTCATTTCTGCCTTAGAAAGACATGAGCTCTACGATATCAATGGCATATATAAAGCTATCGGTGCAATAAAAAAAGAAGATTCGGCCGGCTTGAAAATCGGAAGCTATTGGAGTGAATTTGATGGTTCAGCAAATAAGAAAAACGAGTATAGCTACTGGGGGTTAGTAGATGAGATTGTCCAGTATTTGCTGGAGGGAAAATTGTATAAGACAGAGCAAAGTGTTCGTAGGCTTTTGTGCCGAGTATTCCACTACATTTCGATAAAGCACCCTGTATCAGAAAAAGACTATACCATGGTAACAATGAAAAACGCTCTCGACGAAAAATACAGAGAGCAGTATCGTCAATGGATATATGAAATGCCGAGGATACAAACAATTGATAGACATTCGGTAGATCAATTGTTGCGGCAGAAGATAAACGAATTGCTGAGGATTGGAAATCCGAACCTAACTGATATATTTGCTGTTCTTCCAGAGTTTTTTCTTGAAGAAGCCACTGGTGTTAATTTTGCAGATATATCCGAGAAAAATGTGTTGATTGATCCTATTAGAGGCCGTAGAATTGTATTTGACACTATTCACGGCGTTAAAGGTGAAACGCACGATGCGACTCTATATCTTGAAACCAATAGACAAGGCGCAACAGATTTGAATCGGATTCTTCCGTACTTTGGTGTTGGTCGCTGTGGTAGCTCAAATCTATATGATTCCAGCCGTAAGCTTGCGTATGTTGGTATGAGTAGGCCTAAAAAGCTATTATGCGTAGCCATGCAGGCGGCAACTTACGAAAAAAGCAATGGTGTATTTGATACCGATTGGGAAGTTATTGATCTGAGAGGATAAGTACAGCGCACAGATTATACTATCACATACATAACCGAGAGGTTTTCTTTATGAAAGCCCCTCGGTTATTTTTATGTCAGAACGGAGGTGAAACATATGCCATATATCCCGCCGGAGGTGGTGGCAAGAGCCCGTGAGATGGATCTGCTGACCTATCTGCGGACTTATGAACCGCAGGAGCTGGTGCATTTCGGGGGCGGCACCTACTGCACCCGTGAGCACGACAGCCTGAAAATCTCCAACGGCAAATGGTGCTGGTTTTCCCGTGGAA
>NZ_CAJLKP010000146.1 GCF_905207245.1 uncultured Bacteroides sp.
CCGCCTGTTACAAGCAGTGTCGAATTTTAATACTTTATATGCAGCTAACCTTTATCTACTATTCCTTTCTAGGCAATCTTCTGGAGACAAAAGACTCAGGCTCTATTGTGGAACGTTTACTGCGGGATACTGCTCGTAGCAAGGCTAGGATCGTATCCAATCATATCATCTCTGTTTTCAAAGAGAGTAATTGCGTCCGCTGTGTATGGGAAAATTATTGCCTTCTTCATCATTCTTCCTCCAATGGGAGTTCAAAGCCATTTTCACTAAGTACAGTAATGTCAAAGAGATTTGACAATGCCATATTTTTTCTTTCGCCGCATCCAGCTAACTTACTTTGACAGTCAATTGTACAATTATGGCATTCGATGTCATTGAGACAGCATGAGCATAACCGCACTGCCCAACAGGATTTGCACTCCTTTTCAGACAAACGGCCGATATTCATGACTTGTTTAATCCTCTCGATATCAAAGCCATTGTCGATATTCCCAATACAAGAATAAGCTAGTTCAGGAACTTTTTCGCAAGGGAAAAATTCTCCATTGACATTTACAAAGAGCCGTACTATGCCAGGGATACAAGGACCTTGCGGGTGCATAACACTAGAAATCGCTGTATGCAATCGTAACTCCTTGTAAAGGTCGTAATATGAGCGCTTAGACTCTTTTACAAGACGACTAACATAGCGCTCATCCAACTTTCCTGACATGGACATGAAAAGTTTGAGAAATTCAAATTTCCTTTTGATCCGGTAATTCTCGCCAAACGAAACAAGAGAGTTTTCTTTAACATTTGATGAAGCCACTTCGTTAAACATGATATGTGTGTCCTGGAACACAGATGAAACAGAGAAGAATTCATCAAAACATGATGGGTTTGTTTTGGGATTTATTACTGTATTGAATTGTACGTGTTCCGCAACATACGAAGGATGCCTTGCTTTGAAGTTACGCACATTTTGCATTATAAGGTCAAAAGACCCTTTGCCAGATTTAAATACGCGATTGGCATCATGAGATTCCTTATCGCCATCTAGACTAATAAGAAGTTGGAACCTATTCTCTACAAGAAAATCCATGATTTCCGTAGTAAGTAATGTTCCATTAGTTGTCATGTTGAAATGAAGCTCTTTTCCTTGTATGTTCTCTTTAGCGTATGCGACACATTTTTTTATAAGGTTAAAGGCAAGGAGTGGTTCGCCACCATAGAAGCTAACGACAAAATCCGAGGATTCTTGGCTGCGTTCCACGCCAAAATCTATAGCTTTTTTTGCAAGTTCAAAATTCATGGTCTTAAGACTATGGGTGCGATTTTTATAATTGCCTCCATATGTACAGTAACCACACCGCAAATTGCAATTTTGCGTTACTTGCAGAATCACATCTCTAATTCTGTGTTGCAGAAGATGAGTTAAGAATGGGGTCATGGGATGAAAAATCTCTTTTACCTCACCAGGAAGACAAATTCCTTTTTCTTGTAATTCCTTAATGACATAACTGCTGGATGCCTCTGCTAATCCAGCTTCGATTTTTACCAATTCATCATACTGCTCTGTACTCACACGAATAACAGAGTTGGAATACCGATCATAAAGATAACAACCTTTCGGAGTTTGAAAACATTTCTCGGAAATCCCACGCCGCCGGCAAAACTCCCGTTTTGTCAGTCCACTGTTGCTGCATTCCTGAATAAGCATTCTCCATGTCTGCGCCCGATAGTCGTCCCGCACTGCCAATACATCTGCCATTTGATAGCATCTCTCCCTCCTTCTCGAAAAACTCACCGTGCGTTTTTCAAGTTTTGGGATATTATCTCACATCGTTGGCCGGGATTCTAGGCGGGTGGTTATTGTGCACTTACTTATCATCAATTTGAAAGCTAAGGTTAGTTGCAGAAATCGACTTGATATCATCAGGAATGTGAGTGATGCTATCATGATTTTCTCGCTCTAAAGAAAAAAACTGTCTTAAACTAGCAATGGATGGCTGAATCTCGCTGATAGATAGTCTTAGCCCTAGAATAATATCTAAAGGAGAAACTATGTAGCTTGAATATGAGATAAAAGCCATTAACCCTCCAAGGGTCAAATTTTGCGAGAGCATCATCAATACGCCCGAAAGGTAGAGCGCACAGGTAACCAAATGATCCAATATTTGTGAACAGCTATTATTAGCTTGTTTGACTAGTAAAGATTTCCGAAGAAGCCGATGTATGTCCGCCTCATACTGGATTCCTTCGTGTTCTTTTTGCTTCTTAAGATTCCATAGCTTAATATCAGGAATACAAAGAACGGTATTATTGAGCCAATGTGTGTATTTTTTGTGGGTTTCTAGAAGCGATTCACTCTGATGTGCTACTCTTTTTTTTGCGATACTGTTTAATAGAATCTTCACTGGAATAAAACATAGTACGACTAATGTCAACTTCCAGCTGATAATAAGTAGAGCGACAATCGCTCCGGCAGTTTTTATCGCAATTCCTCCTATAATAAGGAAATTGTTTTCTACAATTTCCAAAACGTTATCGACGTCATATAAAGCGTCAGAGAGTATCTTTAAGAAACCATCTTTCTGATATTGAGAAGGCTTTAGTTGAAATGCGTGTTCAAAAATTTTCTGCTTTAGTTTGATTCCTACATCAGTCTGGATCTTATTCTGAATGCTCAGTTCTAAAAACTCTATTCCCTTACTGATTGAGATAACCAACAGAAAAAGCACACTGAATCTCAGGACTACATTTGTATCAAGCTTAATAAGGCCGTCATCAATGAGCTGCTGTTCAAGAAGTGGTACTATAACGCCTAAAGCTGTGCTTGCTGCGAAAAGCAAAACTAGCACTACTATTTTCAAAGTGTGTGATTTTAGATTAAAAATGTCATGTAAACTTCTTTTTTGTGGCATATCATCAAGCCTTTCCGTTAGCAAAGTGTTGTGGCCCTGAAGATCATTACCGCAATACTCTATATCTCGATAAAGGCAAAATACGCATATTGTATGTAGCGGTATAATACATTTGTAGTCTGACATAAGTATAATTGACTTATCCATAAAAGTCAATTCTGTTTAAAATGCTACTATTAATGTGTAGTTTATTTGTGACACATTGCTAATCTGTGCGTTTTTTGCCTTGATGAACTTTTTTTGTTTTCTATTAGTAGTCTGCGTGAAGCTGGTTGGAGTTAGCAGATTAACCTTACGCATGTTTTCCTGAATTGTCATCAAGCGGTTATATGTGATATAATAATGTCGTGAGAGAAAAGTTGAAGCCATGTGATACTGTTCTTTCGCTATTATCAACTACCATTTGAATTGATCAATGATATGCCACAGCAAAAAAGCCGGATTGAAGTCCGGCGTCCGTTATTGTTAACTAGTAAAAACACAATTTAATCTTTAAAAATTACATTAAAACACTCGAAAGGAATATAAAAATGTCGCAACGACAATCGTCATCAGAATTGAGAATTCTAGAAATATTATGGGAACATGATGAAATGCCTGCAAAAGAAATTGCTAATATTCTCACAAAAGAAATAGGATGGAATAAAAACACTACGTATACTTTGATAAAGCGTTGTGTTAAAAAAGGACTAATCCAAAGAACTGAACCAAATTTTGTTTGTTCCGCCCTAATTTCTAAAGATGAGGTAGTCCGCAATGAAACTACTGGACTAGCGGATCGCATATTTGGAGGCAATTTGAACCTTTTATTCGCCTCATTATTATCCCAAAAGGGATTAACTAAAGATGAGATTGACGCACTTATAGTGTTAATTAATCGTCATGAAGATGACGATAAAGATAAGGAAAAGTGATTATTTATTTGCTGGCTCATATTGAATAATATCTTCAACAGAACATTGCAAGACGTGTAACACACGAGCTAAGACATCTAGGTCTAGTCTGTAAACATTTCCTGTGTATAAGCGATTGGCCACCTCAAAGCGAATTCCTGCTAATCTCGCCAACATATTTCTGTTGATTCCCTTTTTGTCCATTATTTCCTTGACATTCAAAAGAACTCTTCCATAGTCTTTCTCTTCAATAACTGTATCATATACGTGTTCCATAGGATTCACCCTGTTACCCTTTCGTTACTTCCATTTAATTTTAATAAATCAGTAGTAAAAAATGTATATCAGTTTTAATAGTATTCACTTATAAGTTATGCGAATTTAATTACCTGATGAAGATTACTATCTATATGTAGCCTTGGCTTGCGATGTTTTCATCAACATTGTTAGCTCATTGCTATTGCAATAGCATCCACCTCTTTCATTCTCTCCCGATAATAGACAATAAAACAAGAAGGCAACGGTAGCTATCAGATATTTCTCTTCCATTCCGGTTGGAACTTGATTTTCTCGCAGTGAGAAATCAATGTAGTGCCTTTTTTCGTAATCATTGAGATATTCGCAATAGCGCACTACCTATTTCTATTTTCATTCGTAAGTATCTGTTCACCTGTACGGTTCAAGGGGGTATAAAAATGGACTGCCCCCCAGTCCACATACGAATCGAGCGGCAATTTTGCCGCCCGATTTTTGTTTCAAAGCCATCTGCAAAGAAGTAGGAATCCGCTGTCGGCAAAGTGGCAGACTGCTCCCCAAGTGTGGGATCAGGGGTGTTACAGGCATCCGCAGAGGCACTTTCCGGCTGCACTGCCGGGGGTTCATCAGACGCATCATCTTCCGACACAGGAGCGTTTTCCGGCTCGTCAGGGCAGGGCAAGTCGGAGCATAAGGTATAGAGGTTGCTGGTCTGGCCGCCGTTCTTACGCTCGTCAAACCGGGCCTGCTTGATGATATATCCCGCCTTCACCAGCTCATCCAGCGCCCGCTTTGCGGTGGACACCCCATAGCCGCACTTGGCGGCTATGGTCTTGACAGAGGGGAAGCACTCGCCCTCTTTGTTGCAATGCAGAACCAGGACTTGCAGCACAAGCCGCGCTCTGGGCTTCAGTTCAGAAGAAAATGCCCGCTGCATATACTCAAACTTTGCCATATTCCAATCCTCCCAATCATGTCTTACTGTTACAGGCGTTTTTCTCCTGCAATATACTTCTCCACCAGCGGCCGGTAAATCTGTCCGTTGACCCGTTTTGCAAACAGGTCGTGGGATGCCGCCGCAATCCGCACATCTTCCCCAAAGAGTTCCATACAGTATTCCTGAATTTCCTGCGGCACACAGATCGCTATCGGGCGCACTTCCAACGAACCACACTCGGACAATGCCTTGTGGAACACCGGAATCTCATAGGGCAGGACACTTCCGCACAGGAGCCGGTGATCCGCGTCACGGAAAATAGAGGTGGGCGTCTGCATCACGCCGCAGTCATAGATGATAAACTGATACTCCCTATCCGGCTCGTTGGTCAGGTAGCAGTCGATCCCATCAATGGTGTAATGCTCCCCATCCGGCGCCGCTTCGTAGATGTTCAGCAGGAGCTGCAGGTGACGGTTCTGATTGACTTCGATATACGCCACCTCCGCACCTCTGGCCGCCAGCCAAGATGCCAGGTTAAAGGCCGTCACCGTCACGCCGCTCCTGCGCTGCGAACCGGCCACGGCAATACGGATATTCCGGGCGTTCCAGCGGTACGGAATAATCTCATCCGGCTCCGGGGCTTTCTCACGCTGAGTAACTGGCTGTTCGTAGACGGGAGCCTTTACCACATACCGCTGCATCCCATCTTCGGAAAGCGCTTCTGTCAGCTCGTCCAGGGCGTCATCCAGCGTTTCACCTGTAACCAGATTCACAACGCCGATGGACAGTAGCCTCTGTACCTCGCCGTTCACATCCTCGCAGCCGGAGAGGATGACGATGATCCGGGCGGAGAACATCATTTGAAAGGATTGCAGGGCAAGGGTGAAATCATTGCCGCTTTCCTCGATACACGCCGCATCCACCACAAAAAATTTGGCGTTGGCATAATTGCGCATATCTTTGGTCACGAAACTTTTCAGGCTGAACCGGCCGACCAGCTTCTTGGCGGGCAGAGTCATACTCCGCACGGCGGGGTCGATCAGGTTACTTTTCTGGTTACTCGTCAAGTACAACAGCATAGGATTCACCTCCCATAGTTTCAGCATTGGTTTTGTCATCCGCCCCGCCGGTCAGCAAGAGCACGATGCCCACCGTCACGATCACGATGTAGATAAACAGTTCAATCAGCTTGTTTCGGTTATTCATATCGCACCCCTTTAGTAGATCGCCCATAAGGGACCGCCTGCTGCTGCGCCCTTTCTGGCTTCATCCAGAATGATTGATATATCCCATTCCTGTTCGCTTCGCTTTTTACTGGCAGGATCGGCCACCAGGATTTTTCCTTCAGAGGTCACTCCGCGCAGCACCATAAAGTGACCGCTGGATGTGAAGTGGCCTTTTGACATGAGTGCCACAATCAATTTCCCGGATGCCAAAGCATCCACCACAGCTTGCGGGTCATCGGTGCTGATGCTTTCCCATTGAAGCCCAAAGCCCTCCGCAGCCCCCGGTATCAACGAGTGATAGGACCCGTTGCCGGAACACCAATAGCCGTTCTGATACGCCCATTCTGCCATTGTGGGGGGATCAACGGTCTGGTCTGTCAGGCTGGATACCACAATCGCCATAGAGGTCGGTCCACATCCATAACCGCCAATATTATCGGTTCCATACGGAAGATCGGCCCATCGCTCATCCAACTGATTGTAGTAGACAACTTCGGTCGCCCCATCCGTAAAGATGACGCCCTCATAGCTCTGACCACTACCGTCTATATAGTCTTTCTCATAAATGCCGAGCTGCTGGTTGTAACCATATTGCTTCTGAAAATCCTCCACCACATTTACCTCATCTCCAATCAGCCATTGGGACAGCATGGAAAAGGGGCTGGTAATGAGGTACAGGATGAAGGCAATCAAAAGCAAAAGCCCTATAACCGGGGCCAGGATCATAAACAGGATTCTTTTCCGGCTCTCGGAGTCGGT
>NZ_CAJLKP010000147.1 GCF_905207245.1 uncultured Bacteroides sp.
CATTCGTTCCAATTTAAAACAGGGCCAATATTAGTTTTATTCTGATATATTTTAATTCTATAATCTTTTCTTGCCCATGTATTCAAAATATTCCAAGTTGAATCTGTACTACAGTTATCAACTATAATAATCTCAATATTTTGATACGTTTGACTAATAGCAGATCTTATAGCATCTTCTATGTATAGTTCTCTGTTATATACCGGAATTACTATAGATACCAAAGGATTAGTAACAAGTGCATTCATATATTATTGCAATCTGCTAATCAACATAAACTTAAACCTATTAATATTTGACAAAAACCGCATACTACTTAAACTCTTAAAATTATATCGCCTATATAAAGACCAAATATTTCTTAAAGAAAAAAGATTTCTCATATAGCCCCTATATATCTTATTTTTCATGATATATTGTTCAGGTAGTATTGAAAACCACAAAGGTATTTGATACATAAAAATATCTATAGCATTAGATTTCCAAGTTTTCTCAATTTCTCCCAGTTCTACTAATACATAATCTGAATAAAACAAACATTGTCCAATTGCATTACCACTCAACATTGACTCCCAAGGAATAGCAGAATATGCATGACTAGTACCAATATATTTCTCAACATCACAACGATTTATTAATCCATTTCTAATTATTACAGTACCATATGGCATTTTATCCCATAAAAAAGAGAAAGCACTCAATTTCTCTACATAAACAGTTGTTTTAAATGTCGAATCAACAGAAAGGACAATAAAATCAAAACATTGTTTTAAGTAGGATTCTATTTTCTTATAAAAATCGTCCACCAAAAAATCATCATCTCCCAACATTAATGTATATTTAGAGACTTGTTTATTAAGGACATTAAGCATATTTCGATCTATCCCTATATTAGTTTCATTTTTACAATAGAATATATAAGGATACAACTTTTGCTTTGCACATACAATATTTTCTGTTTTATCAAGAGAACAATTATCATACACTTGTATACAAACATCATATTCGTTTACAGCACTAATAACACGATCTAAAACAGTATCTAAGACATCACACCTATTATAAGTAGGTATAAAAATGGACAACAAATTATTCATTAGCTCAATAATTTTGTTAAGAAGGAAGACTTTTTCTTCATATAAATAAAATAATATATTTGAATAGGGGATAGAAAAGCACTTAATGAGATACAAATTATCATACTCCAAATAGCTCCTTCAATAGCTAATCCTAAAGATTTGAGAAGATAAAATAATGGAAAAAATATCAAAGCAGATAAACTGGTTGAATAAACACCTAATCTAACCTTTCCAATGGCCCCAACAATACATCCAAAAATACTATTCCAGATGCTTACCAATGCAAATAGGAGCATTGCCAACAATAGAGACATACTTATATTCAAGTCCTGCCCTAGCCAATATTCAATAACTGCTGGACCTACAAAAGCCATAATAACAGCCACTATTATTGTTAATAAAAACACAAATAAACAATATTTTACAGACTTCTTAATCCATTTATAGTTTCCCAGAATATATGCGTTCGTATAAGACGGCCATAAAGGTGTCATAAGAATACCCCACAAAAAGATTAGAATATTATAATATTTAAAAACAATATTGTATTTAGTAACATCAGCAGGACCAAAACTATTAGCTATAAGAAAACTGTTAGTCTGAAATATTATAATAGCAGATATCTGTATAATAAAAAAATTAATACCAAGAGAAAAGATTTCAGAGAAATGTTGTTTATCAGAATATCTAATACAAGGCCTTAATTCCCTCAATTTATTAGAATATAAATAAATAGAAAAAACAAACAAAATTATTAATGGAACATATAATACTACTATTGTAAAAATAATAATAGATTTTACTCCTAAATAATTAAGAAGTATAACCCCAATAAAAGCCCCAATTTGCCCAATAAATTCTATTAATGAATTAAATCTTATATTTTGCGTGGCAGCCAATACTGGAGTTATTATTTGAAGTATAAACCTCATACAGAATGCTATAATCACCAGAAAAGCTGTTATAGTTAGATCATTATTAAATATTTGTTCAACATTCAAAAGAAGATTCCATTTAATAAAACAATTGATAATCAAAGATATCACTAATATAACAGAAAAGATTAGCGCAGAATATACATATGATGTACTAACCAATTTTTTTGAATACTCAATATTGTTTACAGCTAAAGATTCTGTCAATTTATTTTTTAATCCATTTCCGATTCCAATATCAAACAAACTTAACCACGAAACTACTGATGTCAAAGCTAGCCAAACACCATATATCTTTTCATCAAGGCAACTCAATAGAATTGGTACATACAATAAAGATATAATAAATGACAGCCCCTTTAACACGAAAGTATAAACAATATTCTTGCCAGTCAATTTGGTCAAAGAATCTACATTCTTAAAGAACTTCATTACTTCATTAACCAAATAAGCATTCTATCAATGCCACTTTCTTTCGATACCTTCGGCAGCCATCCCAAAATCCTTGTAGCTTTTTCAATATCCGCCACGAAAACCTTCTGATCACTCTCCCGCCAAGGTAATTGAGTATAGGTCATCTCAATATCAAGTTTATTCTCAAGCAAATCAAACAGTTCCAACAAAGAAAGACTATTTTCTATACCACCTCCAATATTAAACACCTCGCCATAAGCTTTGTCAATGTCCTTTGCTGTAAAATACAAATTCACAACATCCTCACCATGAAGAACATCACGGACCTGTTTACCGGTACCCGAGATTGTAAAAGGTTCTTGCAAAGTATGGTTCTTGATCTCCAGAGCTTTCTGACAGAACCAGCCAATCCACCCCTGATCGTAGGTAGCGTGCTGATTACTGCCGTACATGGAAGAATGACGGAAAACAATCGTCTTTAAACCATAGATACGATGGAAGTCCAGCAGGTATTGATCGGCACAACCCTTCGAACAACCGTAAGGAGAGTGAAAATCCAAAGAAATCGATTCAGGAAAGCCATTAGGGTATTCTTCGCAAACATAACGGGTAGACTCTTCCCTGAAATGCAAATACTCAAAATCACCGTAAACCTTATTCGTCGAAGAATACAGGATTACAGAATCCGGAGAATACTTACGGACAGCATCCAGTAAATTGAATGTTCCCAAAGCATTTGTTTCGTAGTCCAACCGAGGATTGGAGATGGAGGTGGTCATCGCAACCTGGCCCGCCAAATGAAAAATATAATCCGGCTGCACCTCCTTTATTACCGTTTCGACATCGTTGGTATTGCGGGTATCATAAGGATAATATGTAAAGTCACCTTTCGTACGTAACCACTCAAGATTTGAGCTGCTGCCATAACGAAATAAATTGTCCAAGACAAAGAGTTCTTCACCTCTCTTTAGCACCTCCGCTGCAAGATTGCTCCCTATAAAACCGCATCCGCCGGTTATCAAATACTTCATAGTTATTGTTTTAAATAATCAGTTAGTCTTTTTTCGTTATCAAAATGGATATTGCATCCCGTTATTGATGATAGTTTAGCTATGGAGCATTTAAGATCCATAGCTTCATTCTCCCGATAGGGTAAAGCACCGTAATTCACATCCGATGACGAGTGAAGATATGCTTTACAATGCTCGATAATCTGTTTCAAAGAAATACTTTCTCCGCTACTCACGTTCACAATCTCCCCAAGACATTTGAAATGGTTCTGTAAAAGGGATTCTATTGCACAAGAGAAGTCATCCACATAAATAAAATCTCTTTTCTGTTCACAGGGGGAAACATTCAAAGGAAGCCCGGATCTCAGTTGTCCGACAACATAGGGGATGAATTTATCCTTATTCTGAAGCGGACCAAACAAATTACCGGGTCGGACAACCATTATCGGAAAGCCATAATTCCGATACAACATCATGGATGTATTGGTTGTCAATTGCTTGACCAAGGCATACGGAGAGTTAGGACACTCACGGTCTTCCTCCCGAAAGGGAGATTGTTCAGAACCATACTCTTCAGAACTGCCGAACTGAACAAAAAGTTTCAACGAGGATTCTTCTTTGAAACGTTCATACAAATTGAGAAGGATCTTTAAGTTGGACGAAATTAGTTCATCAAACAAAGACATATTCCGCTCCGCCGTCACTATCGAAGCAAGATTTATGATATAATCAGGTGATGGTACATCCTGTGGGATACGTTGACTTACCAAATCCAGTTCCGTTGTTTCAATGGAGGGACAAGATGTAAAGAAGGGCTGATCAATATACTTATCAAATACATGCACATGATATTTTTGAGACAGATATTGTGCCAGGTTCTTGCCGATAAAGCCGCTCCCTCCAATCAGAAATACTGTTTCCATCTTATTTCTGTATAAAATTAACTATCTGGTCAACACAAACATCATATACCTCTTCTTCCCGGTATCTTTTATACCAGTCCACCGTCAACTCAACCGTCTGCTCAATATTCATCTTCGGTTCCCAACCTAAACGGAATTTTGCCTTCGAAATATCCAGCATCAACAACTTCGCTTCATGCAACGCATGCGGATCAGAAAGGTCACGAAGTTCACCGGAACCGTAATTATTCA
Source organism: uncultured Bacteroides sp. (assembly GCF_905207245.1). Classification (GTDB taxonomy): domain Bacteria; phylum Bacteroidota; class Bacteroidia; order Bacteroidales; family Bacteroidaceae; genus Bacteroides. Next base: position 4,593 of record NZ_CAJLKP010000147.1, read on the forward strand.
CTACTTCCGTAGCCACATCCCATACAGTAGAGATTGACTCGGCTCTCGGACCGAAGTTCCAGCCTTCACAATATCTCGTAGGATCACTCCACATCTTCTGCGCAAGCAGCATATAGCCACTCAGCGGTTCAAGTACATGCTGCCAGGGACGGATAGCTTTCGGACTTCGGATATTGATAGCCGCTCCAGATTCCAAAGCCTTGATGCAGTCCGGAATGATACGGTCTAAAGCCCAGTCTCCACCACCGATAACGTTACCAGCTCTTACACTGGCGATGGATTTTCCGTGTTTATCGTATTGCTCGGGGTGAAAGAAAGAGCGACGCCACGAAGCAATCGCGATCTCAGCGGCTCCCTTGCTACTGGAATAAGGGTCATAACCGCCCATAGGCTCGTTTTCACGATAGCCCCAGATTTGCTCTTTATTCTCGTAACATTTATCTGTGGTAATCATCACACCTACCTTCACGCTATCCGTAGAACGGACTGCCTCAAGAACATGGATTGTTCCCATTACATTGGTTTCGTAGGTTTCAACAGGGATGTCATAACTCAAGCGAACCAGAGGTTGGGCAGCAAGATGAAAAACAATCTCAGGTTGATATTCCTGAAAGATAGCCTTTATACGCTCGCCATCGCGGATATCGGCACGAAGGTCGGCCTTAATTTTCTCGCCGATACCGGAAAGTACGAAATTGTCTCGAGCCGTAAAAGGGTCTTGGGCCACACCAATCACCTCGGCCCCCAATTCATGCAACCAGATGGAGAGCCAGCTACCTTTAAAACCCGTATGACCAGTGACAAGGACGCGTTTGCCCCGATAAAAATTATCAAATATATCAATTCCCATACGGCTTACCACACTTTCCAGGGAGCAACTCCCTGATCCCACATTTCATTCAATTCTGTATTGTCTCTCAGAGTATCCATCGGTTTCCAGAAACCCGTATGACGGAAAGCGTGCATCCGGCCCGCCTTGGCTATAGACTCGAGGGGCTGACGCTCAAAGATGGTGGAGTCACCCTCAGGGATATAATCGAACACTTCGGGTTCACACACAAAATAGCCTGCATTGATCCAATTACGGTCACCGTCGGGCTTCTCCTGGAAAGAGAGGACCTTGTCCGTATCGAGATCGAGCTGCAGGGCGCCGAACTTACCACCGGGTTTGTAGGCCGTAAGGGAAAGGAGGCAGCCCGAAGACTCGTGAGCCTTCAGGGTATCACCGATGTTCAGGTCGGTGACACCGTCACCATAGGTCAGCAGGAAACGTTCGTTCCCGAGATATTTCTGTACACGCCGGATACGCCCGCCCGTTTGGGTATTCAGCCCAGTATCGACCATCGTGACTTTCCAGTTCTCGGAATGGTTGTCCAGAATGGTGGTCGTATTGTTGGAAAGGTCCACGGTCATATCGCTGTTATGACGGAAATAATTGGCGAAATACTCCTTGATGATATATTGTTTATAACCGCAGCAGATCACGAAATCGTTGATGCCGTAATGGCTGTAGGTTTTCATGATATGCCAGAGGATGGGTTTACCACCGATCTCCACCATAGGCTTGGGGATCAGGTTAGTG
>NZ_CAJLKP010000148.1 GCF_905207245.1 uncultured Bacteroides sp.
AAGGGCGGCATTTACTTCGGCGAAAATGCCATTTCCCACAATCTCATCATGTGCAACAAGGCAAATCTTCTGAACCAGTCCGCTTTTCTGCTGGGCGTTCCCGGTTCCGGTAAGTCGTTCTCGGCAAAGGAATTGATCACCTTCCTCATTCTGAACACCAACGATGATATTCTGATCTGTGACCCCGAGGGAGAATACGCGCCGCTTATTGAAGCCATGGGCGGTCTCGGCTCGGTGATCCGTGTGTCTGCCGGCGGCAGAGACAGGCTCAATGCCATGTATATGGTGGACGGGTACGGTGAAAACAACCCCATTGTCGTAAAGTCCGAGTTCATTATGTCTCTGATCGAGCAGATCGACAAGAAGGGCGTCGGCCCGCAGCACAAGTCTATCATCGACCGCTGCATCACCAATGTGTACCGCAATGCGGCGGACACCGGGACGATCCCCACCCTCTGCACCCTACGCGATATGCTGCTGGAGCAGCCTGAACCCGAAGCAAAGCAGATCGCGCTGTCCCTTGAGCTCTATACCACCGGTTCTCTGGACATCTTCGGCAAGCAGTCCAATGTGGATCTCGACAAGCGTGTCGTGGTGTTCGACATTCACGGTCTCGGTTCCCAGCTCAAGCCCACCGGCCTGCTGGTGATTACGGACACCATGCTCAACCGCGTGACGCTGAACTGGAAGAAGGGCAAGCGCACCCATGTCTTTATTGACGAGTTCCATGTGGTGTTCGAGAACGAGTTCTCGGCGCAGTTCTTCAACTCCGCATGGCGACAGTTCCGTAAGCGCAACGCATACCCCACGGCGATCACGCAGAATGTGGAGTATCTGCTGGATTCTGTTCAGGCCAGCACCATGCTTTCCAACTCGGAATTTGTGGTCATGTTGAATCAGGCGGCCTCCGACAGAGGGCAGCTTGCCAAGCTCCTGAACATCTCCAATGAGCAGATGAGCTATATCACCAATGCCGACGCCGGCTGCGGACTGATTAAATACGGCTCTGCGCTGGTACCCTTCATCAATCGGTTCCCGCAGGACACCAAGCTCTATCAGCTTATGTTCATGGGATTCCATTGTTCCATGAGTGTATTGAGTGCGCCCTTTGATAAGAATACGACTTCCTTCGCAATCCCAAATGGCAGTTACAGTTCTGCCCAGAAACGCATACTCGAAAAGCTTAGTGAGCAGAGCCAGTTTAACTTTGAGCAGTACCAAGTTGAACATGCAACCCCCGAAAAGAATATTGTCATTCGTGCTGGTGCCGGTACTGGAAAAACCTATACCATGATTTCTCGCATTGGCTTTATCTGCTATACGCAAAATGTCCCGCTGCAGAAGATGGCCGACCGCATTGTGATGATTACATTCACCAATGAAGCTGCCGACCAAATGGAGGAAAAGCTCAAAGCATATTTCAAAAATTGCTACCTGGTAACCTCAAAACCCGATTATCTGCAGATGATCTCGCAGATTGACCATATGCAGATAAGCACCATTCACTCCTACGCCAAGAACCTTATCGCTCAGATGGGTACTTCGTTTGGATATGGAATTGACTTAAGTATTACATCCAGCGAGTTTTATCGCCGTAAAAAGATCTCTGATTTGCTTGATGCCTATATTTATCAAAAAGAAATGGAGCAGGGCAAAAACTATACCGACAAGCTGGGTATGCCTGTTTATGCTATCCGTGACAGTATCCTTGATTTTATCGGAAAACTTCACAACAAGAGTGTAGACATTGGAGCTATTGAACCCCAAGACTTCGGGACCCTTCTGAACAATGAATCTCACGGCGAACTGCATGAGCTTCTTGCGAGTGTAATTCCTGCCGTGGAGCGTGAATACTTTGAGGAACTCATTGAGGACAACAAAATTCACCTTAGTTCCATGATGTCTGTTCTCAATCGTTTTATCAACAATCCAGAAAGCGAAAGCAGAATCAGGGAACTAAAAAAAGATAAACACGCCCAGCAGTTTATGTTCGTCGATGAGTTCCAGGACACCGATGACTCTCAAATCGAGTCTCTGCTGCGTATTTCACAGGTTCTTGATTATAAGCTGTTCCTTGTAGGCGATATTAAGCAGTGTATTTACCGTTTCCGTGGCGCAAAGGAAAAAGCCTTTGACCAATTAGGTATCGCAGAAAATCCCGATAAATGGTTGGAGTTCTCTCTGCAGCGGAACTACCGCACCGACAAACATTTACTTGATATCTTTGATCGGTCCTTTACCAAATGGGGGAAACTGGACGAAGAACTTCTTACTTATGATGAAGATAAGGACAGGCTTATTGGAACACAGGATTATAACGGCAAGTATTTAACCAGTGTAAATCGTTTCTATCGTAGGCTTCCCACCACAAGCGAAGAGATGCGCATCCCGATTCTTGTTGAAGAAATCAAGCGCATTCAGAAGCGTATCCAGTATGAAGAGAGCCATGGCATGAAGCTCTCTGCAAAAGAAAAGAGCATTGCAATCCTTGTTCGCGAAAACTGGCAGGCTGACATGATTCGTACAGATTGTGCCCGACTCGGAATTAGCGTACACACCAACACAGGCGGTGACTTGTATATGTCCCAGCCTGCCATTGATATGCTCACTTTGGTCAATGCACTGGTACATTTCGATGAGGCCGACTACCTGTACAACCTCGTAACATCGAACTTCTTTAATCTCGATGTTCCTAAATCCAACCTGTACGAAATCCGTATGAAGATTCGCACCGGTGGCTGGAGAGCAAAGACGGACGAAAAAGAGCAAGTCAATTACCTTATCAACTTCATGAACCTGATGCTTGCGAACACCGTTGATAAGAATAATAAGTGGGAATATATTGTTGCCAGCCTCAGAACGCAGCCCATTCTGCAAGCAATCCGCAAGGTCTATAACACTCTCGAGCCGTGGAAGCATTTCAGCAATGACCCATGGAAACAACACTACCATGTGTATACAGATACATGGTGTTATTGTTCAACGGAAAGCACAATCCTCGTAATACTGGAAATGCATCTGCATCGGAGCAATTGTAATTCAGTGCAAAACATTTCAAGTCATCTTCATAGGTTATTTCTATTAGTTCAACATCTTGAATGCCGGCGCTTGAAAGGCTATCTACAAGGCCCTTGATTTCGTCATTGCGAAAAGGTGTGCGTTTGTGAATTACAACTCTTTTAGGCAATTCCGTGAACGACTTGTAAAACAGCTCTTTTATATTTAGCCCTAATCTATACGCCTCATTTTCGGAAAGATATGGATTGTGTTTTTTATCGATTGTCACATCCTGCAATTTCGATAGTTTATACTTCATACCCAAGCCATCGGAAGTATAGATATGACTACAGCCAATGACAATGTTGTTGCCGCCGCCACCTGGTAGAATACTATACCCAATCCCAGCAAAAGCAGTATCAGGCTGAATACCAGAAATTGTCCAAGGAGTCCTGCCAGCCTTAACATAAATGGCAAGAGAGAGGGCCCACATGATCTGACAGTTCAAATCGCTTTCTATTGTTTTTTCCCGTATAAACTGTGTAGCAATTTGCTTTTGTGCAGCAAAAGCCTTAACATGGTCGTGTAAGTCAAATTTTAGAAAACCGTCAGAAACGGCAGTATAGACCTCAAATTCCTTAGGAATATAGATCAAAACAACATCCACGTTTGTACTAATCTGATCTATTCTTCGAGTTATTTGATCACAAAATCGTCGAATTGCGTCAACTTCGTTTTGTCCTTTTGTCGCTTCAATATCAACCCAATTAGCAGAAGCTGGGGCAGGAATGTCAACTCCCGTCTTGAAGGCTTCAAAAAAGCCGGGGAATGAGATTAAGTAGTCGGGATTGTGCCTCGTTTCAGAGCGCAGGTTAAGCCCGCATATGAATGAATAAAACTTCTGTTCAAACCCTTTGGGACATATCACTCCTAGTTTTATAGATGAACTAAACAGTTTAGCATAAAGTGGCAAGTCAATCGGCCCATTATTAATCAAGCCCCGCATTGGGTGGAAGTCGCCAGCCGTTTTACCAGATGAAGGATTATAAAACAAAAGAGTTGGATCATTATATTCTCTTCCAGTAAACACGATGCGCTTAGGAGAAAAACCCGAAGAGAGCCTCACAGGGTATTTCCCCCCGAAATTAACGCCCAACATTGCGCTTTTACAGCTAATATTGAAGATAAAAGGCGATGTATCTTGGATCGGAAAACAGAGCTTCAAATTACTATTACCTGTAACACGTGTAACCCAATTGGAAATGTAGTCATACGTGTTTTTGTTTGGCCTGCCGTTATTAACGCCAGCATTATAATAATCAGCAAATGCTTTTTTCTCTTCTTTTGAATATACTGCTTCATCAGCATAAGTATAGCTTGGTGCAAAGGTTAGATAGCAATACTTCACGTCGAACTGCAGCGATAGCTGAACACCTTGATAACCCGTTATTGTTTTTTTATTAATTTGATACTTGATAACTCTTCTGGTATCCCATAGCTTATCCTTTGAATACCATAAGCGGCCATTAATTCCTAAAAGGCTAGTAATCGTTTTAAGAATCAACTCTTGAATAGTGACATTGTGAGCGGCAAAGGATTTGTCTATTGGACACAGTTCAATACTACTTTTCAGTCTGCCATGACATATGTTTTCAATATCTTCTTTTCTTCCCCAAGCATAGATCAAGCCCTTATACGGAACTGCCATAATGTTATTTTGATATAAAAACTTACAGTAGTCCCAAGGTTTTTCCTCACTCTTATAATTGACTTCAAATATGTAGCATTGCTTTGGAAAAGTGATCGGATATGCGTTTGTGACAACTGCTTTATTTGCGACCTCGTTTGGGAGAATGAAGCTGTTTGATTGGATGGGAGATACAACAGATAACTGCTTTCGAACGGTGTCTAGATCAGTCAAAAATGTCTTGTCATCGCTCATACAGTGACGAGCAATGGAAAACAAGGTGCTGTCAAATCCTTCTGTAGGAATATAGTACGCCGATCTTCCATTAGTGTTCGCATCATCTATCAGCTTAGATACAGCTGAAGATGGATGCGAACCATAGCCGCACCAAAAGAGCCTGCCTGCTCCTTTTTCGGAATATACTTTTTCAAGCGCGCGCATCAATGAAAGGTCTCTACCACTATATCCGATTACAATGAGATCCCTGTTTTGCAATTGGTGGCGTAATGCTTTTTCTAGTTCTCCATCTTGTGTATCGAGCTCGTTTTCGGTATTTTTTAGTGATCCATATTTATAATCACCATGTAATGCAATACATAGTAGCTCCTGGTCAACATCATTTCGATAAACTCGTTCTGACGTCTCAGATGTAATCTCTATAGGGACAAGCGGAGTGTATTGATGTGCACATTTAGCCATAAGGCCATCGAAATTCGTTGTCCAAACACATTTAATTATGTTTTTCTTGGCCAACATCGAAATGATATGATAACCCAAGCTGGGATCATGCGTGGATACCATATGCTGGAAATATTTTCGTCTGTCTTCTGCCAATGGATAGGCTTTTTCTGCAAAGAAAGAATACTCTTCATCGCTATTAAGTGCAGGATATCCGTTTTGAGAGTCGATCCACTTTTGGATCACTTGTCTGACAATCTCCAGCTTTGAATTGCTATAATTCCCAATCGCGCCAGGGTTCTGAGATAGATAAATCTCTTTTTTCCAATACCAAATACATTCTGTAGCAGACTGTACACCCGATTCAATAGATGCACCTGCCCCAAGTAGGAGAGAATGCGGCATGTCAATATTTTGTTTTAGTGAGCGTAAAAACTCGTCCAATTGCAGCTGTTGCATTCTGTAACCTCCTACTTATAATTATTGTGTTTCTAAAAGCTCTCCGGCACCAGCGCCAATTTATTGATCGACTCGTGGGCTCGGGCAAGGGAGTCGTAGACGGCGAGGACGTCATCGGAGTTCCATGTGCGAAGAGACTTCTCATCGATGACGCCGACGCTTTCACGGATGATTTTCGCAAGTTGCTCCACGTCGGCGACAGCGACGACGGCCTGAACAGCAGCGTTGCTCTGTGCCTTTTTGAGATTCAGGATCAGGCTGTCAATGGAGCCCTTGGACTGGACCTCAAAGACATAGATCGCCTTGCCCATGTTGCCAATCTTGGCCTCCCACACGGCGTCTACGACCGCT
>NZ_CAJLKP010000149.1 GCF_905207245.1 uncultured Bacteroides sp.
CCTGCCTTCAACCTGATTCCGCCAACCGAAACTGTAACATCCGAACCTGAAACTGCTACAAATACCCCCGAAAATGTTACTCCCGGTACACATAGCATAGCACAGAATAGCATAGCAGAGCATAGCACAGAATATCCCCCTCAAGACTCCCCCTCAGGGGGACCGGGAGGAGAGGCGGAGAAAGAGGAGATTTTTTTGGAAAAAGAGGAAACGTCCTGCTCACAGACTGCCTGCACCCAACCGCCGAAAACTGGTAGAACCGACCGGAACACACAACGGAAAGAATGGACCAATGCCGAAATTGACCGCCTGCAGCCCCCTGCCGATGGACTTCAGCGCAACCTCGAAGGACTGATCTACAATCTGCGCTCCTACCATGTGCCACTGCCCGAACAATACGCCATCATCTGCAAAAGCAACTTTGGCATCATCGGGCACCCCATGTGGAAAGGCTTTGGCGAAATACGCGAGAGCCACGGGAAGATTCGTCAACCGGGACGCTACCTGCTAAGCCTGTGCAACAAGTAGGAAGTGCAAGAAATAATCGCAACATCCTGAATTGGCAGGATAAAGAAATTAACGGTGAAATTAACGCTTACCCCAAAATCGGTAGGTAAATAAGAAAAAGAGCCTTATCTTTGTATTGTCGTTAAGCTTAAGACACAAACAAAACTATTTTATTTACATTAAAAACTATTCTATTATGCCAGTAATTTACAAAACATTCCAATCGGTATTTGAGGACAAATCCGGTAAAAAACTTTTCTTTCCACGCGTCTATCTGATAGGTAACGTAAGTACGGAGCAGATTGCCCGTGAAATAGCAGCTTACTCCTCCCTTTCGACAGGTGACGTAAAGAATACCATCGACAACCTGGTCACCGTAATGACCCAACACCTGCAATCTTCCGAAAGCGTGACGCTGGATGGCTTTGGCACGTTCCGCATGACGATGAAGTCGGCAGGCAAAGGAGTGTCAACGGTCAAAGAAGTATCTGCGGCCCAGTCCACCCTGAAAGTCCGCTTCACGCCTGCCTCCACCCGCAATCCGGATCATAGCGTCGCCACCCGTTCAATGGTGACCGGGGTGAAGTGCGTGCCTTACAAGTCCGGAACTACCGGTTCCGGTAGCGGCAACGAAGGCGGTGGTGGCAACGAAGGCGAAGGAGGTCTGGAAGAAGACCCGCTGGGCTAAAAAATTGAGTGATAGATAGAAGTGCATTTGAGTACAGCAGAGAAGCACTGAAAACAACAGCTACAGAGACACAAAGTTTCGCCCGGGCAACAAAGCAAAAAGCTCTGTGCCTCTGTAACTCCTGCCCACACGTGGCCTCAGTACTCGTGCAGCCTCAATGTTCTTGCAGCTTCATCACTCTTGCACCCCCAACACCTTGTATAGGGATAAACCGGAAACTAAATTCAGAAACTGACTAAACTATTCATTTCAAAACTAAACAATCATCTTTAAGATAGAATCATCTATTTTATAAACTAAACTATTAATTCACAAACCATGAGAAGTATCAACTTGATTGTGGTGCATTGCAGCGCCACCCGGGCAGATCATGCCCTTACGACAGAAGATCTGGAAACCATTCATCGCCGTCGTGGCTTCCGTGGCATCGGCTACCACTATTACATCCGCCGGGATGGCACCGTCACCAACACCCGCCCCCTGGAACTTATCGGTGCACACGCAAAGGGGCACAACGCTCATTCAATCGGCCTTTGCTACGAAGGTGGACTGGACTGCAACGGGCAGGCGGCAGATACCCGTACACCGGAACAACGCAGTGCGCTGCGGTTGCTGGTGCACCAGTTGCTGAAACGGTTCAGAAACAGCTATGTCTGCGGGCATCGAGACCTCAGTCCGGACCTGAACGGAAACGGGGTGGTGAAACCGGAAGAGTGGGTGAAGGAATGCCCGTGTTTTGAGGTGAAGAAGGAACTATAAATAATTAAAACATTGAATATTATGAAAATAAGTAAGAATACTTGGAAGACCATCCTGAAGGTAATTGTCACCGTGGCTACAGCCATTGCCGGGGTACTGGGAGTGAACGCCATGACACCGTAAGAGGCAATCCGCTACCCCAATGCAATAAGATGCTATGCATTGGGGTAGTCTCCCGACAAGAGAAAGAATAACCAATTATCCAATTCACTTTTATATTTATACAGCAATGACAAATCATAAAATTTACTATCTGCTAATATTTTTCCTGCTCCCGTTTTCTTTTTTAGGAGCACAAGGTGGAGTAGCCGACCAGTTACTGAAAGCTACATTCCACCCCAGCCCACAATCTGCCGCCTATGCCCGCTACGGGGAATACCCGGTGGAGCATTCTACAGGAGTTCCTAAAATAGAAATTCCGATCTATACACTGAATACCGGAGACTATGAACTCCCTATCTCTATTTCATACCACGCTTCGGGCATCAAAGTACTGGATGTTTCCAGTCCTGTAGGACTGGGATGGACGTTGAATGCCGGAGGAATGATAGCCCGTACGGTATGCGGAATGCCTGATTTTGAAGGTTACAACTACCGGATGTTCTTCAAAAGTAAGGCAGATGTAGAAAAACGACTATCAGAATCGGCCATGGAAACAAGATTGTGGAACCGTGTATTTGCAGGCGTTCCCGAATACGATTCCGAATCAGACCGATACAGCTATAACTTTGCAGGCAAAGCCGGTATATTCCGCTACAATGTTTATAATGAAGTTCCTTTTACCATCCCTCATGAACCGATAAAAATAGAGAGAACAAGCAAGGGATATGAGGTAATTGATACCGATGGCACGACTTATTACTTTGAGGCAAAGGAATCATGCACTTCGCCCCAAATGAACACCTATACCAGTGCCTGGTATCTGACCAAGATAGAAACAGCAGGCCGCAATAACGTGATTACCCTTTCATACACCACAGGAGATAGTTATATTATAAGATATCGCTCTCAGTTTTTGCACAAGGGAAATGTTATTACCTACAGTGAAGGAGTGGGACAACAATATGTCGCGAATGAAACCACCGGCAATTATGGCGGAGATGTATCTATGCCAACCTACTCATACCGAGTCCCCATGTTAAGTTCCATCAGTTGGAACAATGTCAATATAACTTTCAGTTATGCCAAAGACAGGCTGGACACGCAGAAAGAGCGTCTAACCTCTATTACGGTAAAAGACAATAATTCAACCGTCAAGCATGTTATTTTCAATAATAATGCATACTTCGGCGACCGTTCCTCCAACTACAGGATGAAACTCGGCAGTCTTTCTATGAAAGGAAACGCAACCAATGCCATAGCCGACAACTATACATTCTCGTATGACACATCGACACCTCCGGAGCATTACAATGCTTCCAATGCAGGAGGCTCTTCAAGTTCCTATTGCCGTGAAGACTATTGGGGATATTATAATGGAACACAGAGTTATAATATGATTCCCAATGGTGTATTCCCTGCCTCAAATCTGGCAAATCGAAGTGCTTCTCCTTCACATATGCAGATGTGTCTTCTTAAAACAATTCAGTACCCGACAGGAGGCAGCACAACCTTCAACTTTGAAACCAACCGGACTGGCACTTATTCATACATCGGTGGATTGCGGGTTGCGGAAATTATAAATAAAGACCACAACGGCACTATCTTAGAGCAGAAAACTTATGAATATGGGCAAGGAGAAGCTACAATGGAAATCTCAAACGAGTTGTTCGCCTATGATGATTACTTCCATTATTTTATACGACAAGGAAATGGAGCATACCAATCTAAGGGCCGTTTGCACCAGATTGCCGTGGCTTCACCCATCCTTCCCCTCACCGGTTGGAGCGGCAGTCCCATCTTTTACAATGAGGTGACAGAATACAAGGGGCTAAAATCGTCTAACGTAGGAAAAACAGTTTATAAGTTTACGCAAGACTTTGAGAGCAGCTATCCCGGAGCAGAGGAGGAAGATGTGCCTGTCCCCGTACCTTTACGTTTCTACTCCGGTCTTTACAACAATGACGAAGGCATAGTTCCGGCTTTGCTGAAAGAGAAAACTTTCTACAAGAACAATAATGGCACTTACGTCAAGCAGTTGTCAGAAGAATATGAATATACGGAACTTGTACCCCCCAATGATTCTATTTCTATCGGCGTGCGGTTAGGAAGATTGGGCATAGGGGTGGTCTATTACGAAAATATAGACTTCAGTTGTGCACCCTATAGTGATTTGGACGAATATTATAGTTCCATCGTATATACTAATGTACGCGGTTACAGGAAACTGCGAAAACTGACAAGTGTAAAGACAACAGATTATGAACGAAATGTAGTTGCAACCCGTACTTATCAATACGACCCTCAACTACGCTGCTTACAGCCGATAACGGAAACCGTAACCAATAGTGACGGGGACAATTATATCACTAAAACCTATTACCCCTTTCAGCAGACCGGAACAGTTTATAGCAATATGACTGCGAAAAATTATGTGGATACCCCCATAAAGAAAGAGAAATATTGCAACTCAACCCTGTTGTCTACTGACTTTACTGCCTACCAGCAAGTGGGTGACAGATTTCTGCCAAATAACATCAGCCAGCAGAAAGGCAACAACGCAAGTAGGGTACTGGTACGCTACGAGAGATATGACAGCAAAGGAAATCCGCAATACCTGACTACGCTCGACAACCGGAAAATTGTCATCCTATGGGGATACAACTACCGTTATCCCATAGCACGCATAGAAGGATTGACTTATAGCGAAGTAACGGCGAAAGTAAGCGAAAGCACAATTTCGTCAATAGCTTCCGGCACTGCTCCCACTCAGGCACAACTGGACAACATACGTTCCTCTCTATCCAATGCATTAGTCACTATTTATACCTATGCCCCTTCTGTAGGAATAGCCACAGAGACTGCGCCGAATGGATATAAAAAGACCTATTCGTACGACATAATGGGACGCCTGAGTCAAACAGCCGACACCAATGGGACAGTAGAGACTTATCAATATCAATATAAACAGTAATACAACAGAATGAATATGAAACGAATTTATCTATTATATCTATTGCTGCTGCTTCAGGCAACGGCAGGACATGCTCAGGATAGCTCTCAGAACTACATCCTGACCCGCACCATGCTTAAATCGGACACAAAGTCTTACTTGAGCAAAGTGGTTTATTATGATGGATTAGGACGTCCGTTCCAGACAGTGAACAAGGCGATAGAGAACACTGACAAGAAAGGAGTAACCCTTGCCACCCTGCAAGAATATGATACTGCGGGGCGTGAGACGAAGGCCTGGCTTCCGGCAGTTATAACCTCTGATTATCTTGCTCCGGTCAGTTTTAAAAGTAGTGCGCCCGGCAGTCACAGCAATGACTCCCGCCCTTATCAAGAGGCTGTTTACGAAGCTTCTCCGCAAAACCGCATTGTGAAGCAATACGGCGCAGGGGCAGACTGGTACAGCGGGCATCCGGTTGCAATGGAGTTTATGGGCAATAGTGCAACCGCGCAGTTACGCTGCACCCGGTATAAAGTAACTTCGGCAGGTGCTTTAGAGGCTTCAGGAGACTATGCCAACGGCACGATGAACGTAACCCGAACAACGGATGAAGACGGAAAAGTGTTCTACACCTTTATGGACAAGATAGGGCGCACACTGCTTGAACGCAGCATGAACGGCAGCGAAACGCTTGATACTTATTATGTATATGATAACTATGGAAATCTGTGCTATGTATTGCCACCGGCTATAAATGGTAATATCAGTACCGATAACCTGAATCTTTATGCGTATCAGTATGGGTATGACGGGTTTAACCGCTGCATCCGGAAGAAACTGCCCGGCACACAATACATCGAGTATGTATATGACAATTACGACCGACTGACGTTCTCGCAAGATGGCAATCAGCGTGCGTTATCCACCCAAAACTGGACCTATTATAAATATGATCAATTGAACCGACTGACCGAACAAGGCTTATGCACCAACAAGGTAACTACCTCCGGAACCACTGTACACATCATGAACTATTATGATAGTTATAGTTTTATAGGGACTCAAGGATTTACCAGCAGCAACTTCTCCACAGATACATCCGGTTACG
>NZ_CAJLKP010000150.1 GCF_905207245.1 uncultured Bacteroides sp.
GCACATAAGAAGGAGAACAAAGAAAATATCAAGGAGAGACTTTTTAGTCAGCCCCAAAAGTGTATTGTTATTTTTGATATAACCTATTGATTAGTATCCGTAATTCTGTGGATTCGGATCAGCCGGTTCCAGACGGTCTATATGTTTCTGCGGAATAGGGCGGAAACGATGGAACGGCTGAATATTTTCTGCAGCAAGTTCACTACGTTCTTTTATTCTTGCTACAAAAAAGTCAGCTCCATTACGTACCAACTGCTCAAAGCGATGTAATTCACCTTCCATTTCACGACCATATTCATCTAAAAAGAATATAAGCTTCTCTTCATCATCCATCCCGCTCAAGAAGTCTGTTGTTACTTTCATCTCCTCTACGGTAGATTTAGTTAAATCTGCAATAGCACCACCGTCATATTTATAGAAGTTAGGAGTCTTCTCTTCACCTTCTTTCCAGGCAGCACGTTCACGTACTATATTCAAAGCTGCTGCAGAGTTAGTATAATCACCTTTCAACGCAAATGCTTCTGCCAACATGATATAGGTTTCTGCCAAACGATAACAGAAATAGTCACGATAACCGGATTGGTCATTGGCTGATGTCCGTCGACTATCCAGATATTTAATCAGTGAAGGATAAGTATTACGAATGCCATCACGATCACCTCTGTTATTCAGCCCCGGTCGGCTGATTGATTGCATAGGTATATACCAATATGGCTCTATTGCACGTGCAAAAGCCAGTTTTTCAGACATCGTTCCATCAGAAAAACGTTGTTCTACATTCTCCAAAGAGAAAACAATAGCCGTATCACCGATAGCATAACGCTGGCTACCTGTTGTTTTCCCTATGCTAGAGGGACTAAAACTGCCTGTTGCATTAGAAAATTCTTCCCAAGTGACATTGGGAGCCTGATTACAATAATATACCCAGATATGAGATTTGTATAATCGTGAGTCTATTAACTTCCCGTGTTTGTTACTTGTATAGTACTGCGGACCATACAAACCATCATCTTCATATAAGAAAGGAGTTGGAGAAGCTCTTCTCCAAGGACGACCCGTTATCAAATCGCGACCGATACCGTTGCTCGTACCCCACTTTACACTTTCAGTACCATTCCCGTTTGCAGTAGTCATAGGCATACCTTCTGCTTGAGTAGTGAACATCATGTGAAGCCAGTTACCACCTGTATTTACATCCGTTGCTAACTGATTGTTATAAAAATGGTCAGTAGAGAACTGAATATTAAATAAAACCTCAGAACCTGCATAATCATCGGGGGTAGGGCCACCTGTCTTGGGATCATAGCGCCACAAATCGGAGTAGTCAAGAGCCAGTTCATGTAAACTACCACTCCCTGCTCCATTACCAAAATGACACACAGCGCTTGCATATTCAATAACTTTATCCAAGTCTGTACTTTCTGCTCCACGCTCCTCATTCATGTGGCTATCTGACTGGTTTCCTGCCCATTTCTGGCTGTAACGAAACATATAAGCTTTTGCTAATAGATGAGCTGCTGCACCTTTGCTGGCACGACCGTAGTCTCCTGTCACTTTACCATCCGCATCTGCCCAAGGCAACATGTTATAAGCATCAGTAGCATCCTGAATAATTTGCGCCCAAACTTCTCTTTGCGGTGCACGTGTAAAGTTGAAAGTCGGCTTATCCACAGGCTGTAACAGCAATGGACAATCACCGTAATGAATGACCAGTACCGAATAATAATATGCACGCAAAAATTTCAATTCACCTTCACGTATTCTTTTGACGTCCTCTTTCATGTCCTGATTGGAAGCTAAGTATTGCAAGCCAAGATTCGCACGCGCCACACCATTGTAACAGTCCGTCCAAAAAGCCGAGAAAGTTTCATTAGATGGATTCATAGTGGAAGTATAAAGTGCAAAGTCTGTACCACCATCGCCACCAATGGTATACATATCAGTACCAATTTCCTGGAAAATGATACCCGAAGGCGTATTGGATGTAGAAAACATACCACGACCATTCTGATAGCATGATGCAACAAGGGATTCCACACCTTCCGCTGTCTCATAATAACTATAGTCTGTGTTATAACCTTTTTCGTCTAGAAAGTCGGAGCAGGCAGCTAGACATAGCCCTAATGCTCCTACAAAAAGTGCATGTTTGATATGAGTTTTCATTTTTGTTGATTTTTAATGGATTAGAAGGTTAAATTCACACCGAAAATATAATTCTTCATCGTCATGGGGTCACTATATGCTTCTTGCTTACGATCCCATGTCCGTCCGGCTTTAACTGAACCTTCCGGGTCATTATTCGGATAGCTTGTAATAGTAAACGGATTTTGTACCTGCACATAAAAACGTGCTCTTTCTAATCCTACATAATTAATAATATTCTTGGGAAGACTGTAACCCAAGGTAATATCTGAAATACGGACAAAGTCTCCTTTATTATACCAATAAGCCTCTCTGTTAGGTTGGTCAGCATCTCCTTTGGTAGGTTTTCTAAACTGGGTTTGGGTATTCTCCGGCGTCCAATAGTCTGCATAACGAGTATTCATACGACCATCATGTCCTACTCCCGGATCACAATAAATGGTGTGTCCAAACATGCCATACATGAATACATAAAGATCGAAATATTTGTAACGGAATGTGTTACCCATACCCGCAGTCCATTTAGGCATCTTTTGCCCACGAATAGTGCGGTCATTAGAGTCTATTTTATAATTACCGTCTAAATCTACAAAACGTAAATCACCCGGTTTATAAGAATGCCCGTTAGCATTGAATTTAGCCATCTCTTCCATATCTTCTTTGGAATATCCCCACACATATTTGGTATTCACATAGTCATAAAAAGTATCTACCGGATGGTCGACAAACCACATATTTGCAACATCTTCCTTCAATCCACTAGCCAATTTCACGATTTTCTCTTTATTGGTAGCAAACTGTAATGAGGTGGTCCAGCTAAAATCCTTGGTTTGGAAGTTAACTGTTTCCAATGTCACTTCAATACCTGTATTTTCTGTTTCTCCTACATTCTCTGTAATGCTGCCAAAACCAGAAACTTCGGGAAGAGCACGAGGCATCAGCAAGTCATAAGTGTTTTGTTTATACCATTCAATGCTACCAGAGATACGTCCATTAAAAACACCAAAATCCAAGCCGACATTATATTGTCCTGTAGTTTCCCAAGT
Source organism: uncultured Bacteroides sp. (assembly GCF_905207245.1). Taxonomy (GTDB): domain Bacteria; phylum Bacteroidota; class Bacteroidia; order Bacteroidales; family Bacteroidaceae; genus Bacteroides. The sequence goes on from NZ_CAJLKP010000150.1 coordinate 3,189, forward strand.
CAGTATTTTATTGGAAAGTGAACTCGGTGCATACCCTAAAACACCTGTACTGCCCCATGTATAGCGGCTACTGCTTATCTTACCAATCGTTTCGTAAGGATTAACTGCTGAGTTACCGGTCTTACCATAACCAAAACGTAATTTCAGGTTACTAATACTACTAATATTATCTTTGATGAATGATTCATCAGAAATACGCCATGCCACAGCAACAGACGGGAAAGCAACCCACTTATGGCCTTCAGCCAGACGTGAAGAGCCATCGTAACGTAAAGAAGCAGTCAGCATATATCTATTATCCTTAAAACCGTAGATAGCACGTCCCATCCAAGACATCATGGTCCATTGTGTGAAACCGCTAGTAACACCTTGTGTTGTAGCGCTGCCCAAGTTATAATATAATTGCGATTCGAGCGGAATTCCTACCCCACTGGCAGTAAGAGGCTCCTGAGTAAACTTCTGAGTTGATTGCACGGCAGTCAAGTTCAGACTGTGCTGACCAAATGTCTTTGCGTATGAGAGAATATGCTCCAAGGTCCATCCTCTATCGAAAGCAACTTTTTGTTCAGCTTTGGCATTACCAAACCCTTGTGAAGTTGATGCCTTGGCATAGAACATTTGTTCTTGCCCACTGTAATAATCAGTACCAAAATTTACACGATAAGATAAGCCATTATCCAGCTTAATCATGGCATAAAGAGTGGCATCGATACGATTTCTTTTTGTACGGCCTTCTGTTCCTGTAAAGTCATAAAAAGGATTCCACAACATACCTTCGCCTGTGGGGTGAGGCACCAACCCTAATGAAGGGTCCCCGTCCTGGGTTACGTCTCCGCCCACACCATAATCTCCACTGCCTCCGGGAGAATAATATGGAGTACCCAGTGGATTCCAGTTGCCACCTACTCCGGTCCCGTTGAAGTATTCCCAGTAGGCAAAGTTCGTCGTAGCACCCATTGTAATATATTTACCCAAATTCTGGTCCAAATTCATACGCAAAGTGTAGCGCTTACGATAGGAACGTGGAGTGATACCCTTATTGTCCATAAAAGAACCTGAAATGAAAACTTTGGTATCTTTACTTCCTCCACGAATACTGATATTATGACTTTGTGAAATAGCTTCATCGCGCATGCCGGCACCCTGCCAGTCAAAAGTACGCAATTTTGAAGGATCATATGTCCCTCCTTCCCACGCACGTCTGACGGATTCCAAAACGTAGCCCGAGATATCACGCGAACCTACATATTCCAGTTTCTGATCATATTCCCAGTTAGGAGTCATAGAAGGATAAGTGCAACTAGGATCTATGGTATAGCCACCTTCACCATCATATATATAGTTACGATCTGCTTCACGTAAATATTCCAGATACTCCGCTCCATTTCGTACACGGCGATATTCGTCTACTTTACCTATAGAAAGATAACCATTATATTCAACATTAACCTTCCCGATTTCACCTTTCTTAGTAGTGACCAGTATGACGCCATTTGCTCCACGTGCACCATAAATAGCAGTTGCCGAAGCATCCTTTAAAATTTCAATAGATGCAACATCCGAAGGGTTCAGTACATCAGAGCCACCGTTCACAGGTACACCATCAATAACAAATAAAGGCTCATTGCTGGCTGAAATGGAACGATTACCACGGACACGAATCATTGGCGTATCGTTCAAACCTCCACCAGCTACCATAACCCCTGCTGCTTTACCACGCAAAGCTTCTTGTATGTTAGTAGGGGCTGTAGCCATCAGATTTTCTGCCTTCACCTGAGTAATAGCACCGGTCAAGTCACGTTTCTTTGCCGTACCATAACCCACTACAACTACTTCATCCAATGTTTCAGTATCTTCTTTCAAAAGAATATTCAAACTTTTCTGCCCGGCAATATCTACGGTCTGAGTTTGGTAACCGATGAAAGATATTCGAAGCTGTCCTTTGAGAGAGACATTCAATGAGAAATTACCATCAATGTCTGTAATAGTACCGTTAGAAGTACCCACTTCCGTTACATTAGCGCCAATTACGGCTTCACCTAAGGCATCTTTTACTGTGCCTTTCACGACTTGACTTTGTGCATTTACCCATATAGGTATAAGGCAAAGCAAAAACATCAATGTCAACAACTTGAAATAATGAATTGTGCTTTTCATTTTACTATTAATAAATTTAGTTAATAAAAAAATGTTTTTCGAGAACAAAATTATTAAATGCAATAATGATAAATATCATGCTTCTATTGCAAATAATTCAAGTAACGTTACACCTTACAGATAATATGTAGCATGAACCTTCATTGATGTAACACATAGACTTTAAGACCAAGTAATCATATCATTTATCCTCCTTTTCATCGCAATCATAGTTTTGCATAAGATGATCTTTTTACGAAGAATATGCCAACAGACCTAATTAAAAGAAAGATATGATTATAAATAATCCCTATCTCAGACGTACACAAATACTTGTAAAGATGTTGAATTACATTCGGCATTCAGGGCAACCGCACCAAAAGTTTGTTTCGTTTTGATAAGAAAGGAAGGAAACAAGGATACGAGTTGACAAGGGAACAAGGGGCTGCGCAATGCTTCTGTACCGCATGGAACCTTGTTCCCTTGTCAACTTGTCCCCTCGTCAACTAATTCATAACCTGTCAGAAGCGAAGGGAACAAGGGAACGAGTTGACAAGGAGACAAGGAGCTGCGCAATGCTTCTACGCCGCATGAAACCTTGTTCCCTCGTCAACTTGTCCCCTCGTCAACTAATTCATAACCCGTCAAAAATGAGTGAAATACTTTCTATTCATTTGTCTGAATTTCCTACCAGCGAAGCAACAAAACGTAACTATT
>NZ_CAJLKP010000151.1 GCF_905207245.1 uncultured Bacteroides sp.
CCTCCCCCAGCCATACCGACCGGCAGGCCTCCATCCGCGGCGCAAGATTCTGTCTTTTTCTCATTCTCATGGTGATTCTCTCCCGGATCCATTCTCGTTTTCCTGCATTATACCAGATTTTCGCACGCCCGTAAAGGGAATTGTGATCTCAGCCGCAGAAAAGCTTGCATTTCTCCCCCGTCCCGTGTATAATATTAGGGCAATATCCCCGGGCGTAGCTCAGTTTGGTAGAGCGCTAGCTTTGGGAGAATACGACCAGCCGGATAAAAAACTGAATAACCGGGTGTAGCGCAGTTGGTAGCGCGCCTGCTTTGGGAGCGCCGTGGTTGTATCCGGGATAGGGTGAGGCGAAACGCCGCAAAGCCTTGCGACACCTGCGTTTGCAGGATTTCCCCCGATTGCCGAAAGTGCCATAAAAGCGGCTTAGACCACATAAATGACCACAGACAGAAAAAACTTTATTTTTACCGTTCTCCGTGGTATCATGGAGAAAAGTAAATATCCGGGTATAGCGAAGTTGGTATCGCGCCTGGTTTGGGACCAGGAGACCGTGCGTTCGAGCCGCACTACTCGGACCAAAACCCCTCTGAAATCGTTGATTTCAGAGGGATTTTCTTATTCTTTGTCTATTGCGGCGCAGGGGGTGAGGCCCCTTTTAATGATTCATGTTTGTCACCGGCCACTTCTATTGCATGAGCGCAGAAAATAGTAAGCAACCATTAATAAGAGCAAAAAGTCTTTATTTCCTCATCGTTAAAACCTACAAGCTTTAAGTTCATGCGTTCAATCAACTTATCAAGCATTAGCATATAATACTGAATATTGTGATCATTGGCAAAATCGTAATAGTATGCATGCCCATGTACAATATCTACCCGTAAGTTTTTGATTTCGTCCGCAATTTTACGGGTGCTTTTACGAACTCCAGCAATAACATCTGGAAAAACTCCGAGCATCAGTTCCAATTCATCAATCAAGTGGAAATTTCGCTGCTTGGCCTTTTCGGGTTCTAATTTTTCAAACAAGTATTCAAACGCCATGATTTGCTCAATGAAGCGTTGGGGAGTAAACATCGATTCGTAATTTTCAATGTGTCCCAATGTCACGCTTTCAGTAATTCTATTTCCGAGTTCCTTTGCAAGATTTTCAATGATTTTCGGAACATATTTCATCACATTGAAATCATGATAAAAAACATCCATTCCCCCTGATGATTTTTCGGAAACAGATTTACAATAAAAGAATGCTGCAGGACGTACTCCATCAGTAAAAGTAATACGTCGAAAGTATACATCCGATGAGTTAGAAATAAACTTCATGAACCTCTCAAGTAATATGACGATTTTATAGCATTCTCTTATGTCAGTAGAATTCAACGAAACAACAGCTTTTCCAGACATTTCGAAACTTTCTAAAAGCCCTAACTGCTGCTGATGCCCAATAATGTATTTCAGTTCATAATATTTGTTATCAATTGAAAACGGAATTCGATACACTTCTTTAGTTTCAGCAGAGAGATTGGTCCCCGATCTCGCAATATCTAAGTAGTTATACTTATATTGGAAAATACAATCCAGCAAGTCAGATTTGAACGTGACGGAATCAAACCGGCTATCGTAACCAATTTGATTAATTAGGAAGCAGTTTAGATAACAGGTACTACCCATTGTTCTCTCAACATTTAAAATTATTTTTCGAGAAATGGAGCCCGAATCAAAACACTCTCCAGTTAATACATAGTCAGTCCGGAAATTATATTCCTCTATAAACGCATTAAGAATAGAATCGTCGGTAAACAAATCCATTCTATAATCCTGTATAACAAACGGAATTCTGGCGTCTTTATAGTGAATAAAACCCTTGACCATAAGTTTCTCCTAAATCAAATCCTCAGGTAATGTATAATCGCCGATGTGGCAGAAATTCTCCCGCAACTACATCGGCGATTTTACGGTTTTCCTCATTTTGCTTACAGAGTCAACATTTGCTTGCTTTCTTCTTTTTCTTTTCGGGCTCTCTAAGATAGAGTTTATTATCGTAATAGTTTTTCATACCGTTTAAAATCGAACCAATAAACCGGATAACTTCATCCTTAATATGTTCTAACTGGCTAAGCGTCATGTCGCGGGCACAATCTCCAAAGGATTCGTCTCCGTGGGCAAGATTTTGCCGTTTCTCTTTAACCGTTTTAAGGCATCCATCGTCATCAGAAGCAACATAACGGATACAATGTTTATCACAGAGATTTTTTATCCTCCGCGCATCTAAGTTTCCACTAATCTCAAGAGCCGCTCGATTCAGAAACACCGGTTCATCTGTAATAACCTGTGCAATAATTTCTCGTACGCCTTTTTCGTAAGAAGATCGAGTTCCCGAGCTTTTGTAGATCTCACCGATTTTATATTTCGACCACAGGCTTTGGATCTCTTCAATCAGTTCATTGTACCCACTTTGGCTTTGCTTAAGACTCTCATAGATTTCCAACATCCCACTTACGACACAAGCTTCTACCAAATTGTAAAGCATAAGCAGAAAATTGGACTTTAAGATACGGAAAAATTTTGAGTTATCAATAGTTTGAATTTTTCCTGTATTGTTTTCAATGTCCAGCATGATAGAGTAGTAGAACTCTATTTCTGCCTTTCTATCTTCAAATAGAATGAATGTGTTATTCATTGGGTAACGCATCCTTTAATAGCTGATCGCGAACATATTCAACACGCTCTTTAAGCTTTCCTTGGTTATTGCTGGCATCTGATGTTGTTAAGCGTCTGAATTCATCCGATTTCATCCAATCGACGTTCGAAACCGTCAAAGTGGGATTTTGGCGCAAAGCAAGTGCAACCCCGACTGAGAGCGCTTCAAATCGTACTCTTGGCGTTATTTTGGAGGTCTTCGTCTTTGCAAAACCAAAGGGGAAGTTATTTTCTACAAAGGTCAAAACTGCGGTAAACTCAGAAGTGTATGCAGCCTCATCAAAGGTATCTTGATTCTTGATCAAGAATTCATCTAAGAAATCTTTTACTGCGTGGTCAAATTCCAAATAACAATTCGAATAGGCAAAGAAGCGCAATAATAGCTCGAAGCGCTCCCTCCGTATTTCTTGGGCATCAGTAACTGGACATAGTTTAACAAATCGCTCATTCGCAGAACATGCATCAATATAGTCTGTCAAACGACCGGGATAAGAGCCCCGGCGAATTTCAGATTCTTTAGCTTTTATTCCCGAGGTATTAATTCGATTAAAAATATCTTGGCGAACATCTTTAGGCGTTGATTCTTCCAATACTACAATACGAAGGGGCCTATTCCAAAAGCGCCTCTTTTGCGCCTCCGATAGATCGTCAAATCTAAATCCATGCAGAGCGCTTAGCTTTGGTAATTGAGACAGGACAAGCTTACCAGTCACAAAAGCCACCAAAGTTTGCACCCTTTGAGCTCCGTCAATAATCTCCAACTTTCCATCTTCACAGTCGGCAAAAAACATGAACGGAATGGGCAGCCCAAGCAAAACAGACTCAATGAACGAAGACTTATTCTTTTCTTTCCAAACAAACCCTCTTTGGTAATCCGGAATGAAAAACTCATCTTTTTTAAATTTTTGAACCACAAGCTCTACTGTGTAATCTTTGGTATCATAGTTAATCTGTCGTTGCAAAGATTTAATTTGTGCATCAGCTGTTAACCGCTGATCCTCAGTAATATATTTACGCTTAGACATCAATTCCGACCTCCCGTGCATGGTTTTGAAGACTTAGTCCTATCGCAACCCCAAGATTAACAGGAACAGCATTTCCAATATGAATACCGAGCTCACGCTTACTAATTCTTTCGTTCGGAGCAACGAAGTCATAGTCTGCAGGAAACGATTGTAACATTGCGCCTTCTCGAATAGACAATGCACGATCTTGCTCAGGATGACCGAATCGACCATTACCGTACCCATAAAACTGAGTCGTAATTGTTGGCGCAGGTTCGTCCCATGACATCCGTCCATATACAGACGGATATGTACTGCCAGAGTTCTTTTTGTGACATTCAAGTTGAAGATCTTCCGGCCAATCTCGCCAAGTCCCTCCAGGCACAGAATGTGCTATGCGCACCAGATTTATGGCAGATAATTGCGATGCACAATGGAGTGGATCATTGTCATCTGCCTGTCCTGCTAAAATAGGAGGAAGATTTCCTATTACATCTCGTACTGTAAGATAATTGTCTGGTCGAAAAATTGGTGGGATCAATCGTATTTCTCCCAAACGCGAAGCTAATAAAACAAGTCGTTTTCTACCCTGAGATACACCATAATCAGGGCAATATACTACCTCCCATGCGACATGGTAATGTTCTGCTTCCAATGCACGAACAAAATCATGGAAAACAGATTGCCCTGATAGTTCAGGGACGTTTTCCATAGATACCATCTCAGGATGAAGCTCATGTACCAGTCTTGCAAACGAATCCAACAATCTCCATTTATTCCCGGTGTGACCTTCTTTTCGATACCTTTGGGTATATTTGGAAAATGGCTGACAAGGTGCACAACCTACGAGGATCTTTGTTGTATTAACCGGGTAGTAATCCAAAAGATCTTGTCCTTGGAGGTTGGCAACATCTGCAACGACGAATTCAGAGGCATTATTAGCTTCATATGCATATCTGCAAGAGTCATCTATGTCAAATCCGGCAATAACAGGAATACCTGATAATTGAAGTCCATGCGTCAGTCCCCCTATACCACAAAACAAATCCAATGCAGCGATCGGCATATGAATTCACCTCCTTATGAATCACTTTCATGATCAACAAACAATAAGTACGCCTCTATGTTTAGTGCAGAAGCTATCTTTTCAATATTATAAAGGGCAATGCTTCGGCGTTCTCGTTCAACGGCACTAATATATGTACGATGCAATCCTGCTAAATCCGCAAACTCTCTTTGTGATAAACCTTTTTCGTTACGATAGCACTTAAGATTGGTTGCGAACACATGTAGCAAGTTCATTAAACCACCCCACTATAATTATATTCAATTCACACAATAAGTCAACTCCTCGTTTTGTGTCCGCATTTCACCGCAATAACAAAAACAGTGATTCCCTATTGTTTTACCATGAAACAATAAGCACCGAATGAGGTACCGATCATTTGGTACCTCGCTCGGTGTCTACTATTATTTGCTCGCTTTCCTTACCTTCCCACCTCTCTTCTTACCCTTCTCCAGCTCCTGTGGAGGAAGAGCCCCCTCCGCTTTTTGCCGCTTCAGCTCTACCAGTTCGGCTTTCGTCTCCTCAATCAACACCTTCAGCTTCTCCTCGCACTCCTCGCGGGTATGGGCATAGACATTGCGGGCGTGCTTTTTGCCATCGGGCCATTTAGGAGAATAGCGGCCTTCAAACAGGTGGTCGTTGATCTGGCTGACGCAACCGGTGCCTGACTTGCGCTTGCGGCCCGCATAGGGCTTGAAGTCGGTCATACTCGGCTTTTCCGCTTGGGCCGGGGCAGTTTCCTGCCCCGGCTCTGAAGCGTCCTCCTGCGGCGCTGCTTTGCCGATGCCGCGGTCGATGTTGGCGGCGGCCGTGCGTTGCATATCGTCGGTGATGTGAGTATAGATATCCAGCGTGGTAGCTGCTGACACATGCCCCAGCATGGCAGAGAGGGTCTTGACATCCATGCCGTTCTCCAGCGCCAGCGTTGCGAAGGTATGGCGCAAGTCATGGAAGCGCACATGCTTGCACCCTGCGTGTTCCAAGATGAGCTGTAGTCTGCGGCGCACCACGCCAGGGGTGATGGGACAGTCCTCCTTCACCGGAGACGGGAACATCCAGCGAGAGTCTACCGTCTTTTTGTACTCCCGCAGTACCGTCACCACGGCGGGCGGCAGGACGATCTTGCGGACGGAGTTCTTCGTCTTGGGTGTGCTGATCTGAAGCTGGCCCCGCACATCGTAGACCTGCTTGTTCACATTCAGTACG
>NZ_CAJLKP010000152.1 GCF_905207245.1 uncultured Bacteroides sp.
CTGACGATCGTTTCAATGCCAATTATTGGTTGTCTACGATTCTGATTGATCCTGAAAAGACCGGTACTAACTATGACGAAGTTCGTGTGCAACTTGATGCCAAAGGTATTGAGACCCGTCCTTTGTGGAAGCCAATGCACCTTCAACCTGTTTATACCCATAATCCTCGTTATGTGAATGGTGTATCTGAACGTTTGTTTAATATGGGTTTATGTATTCCTGCCGGTCCTTGGGTGACGGATGAAAATGTGGCTTATATTGTAGAGCAAATAAAAGGCTGTTGCAAAAAGTAGCAGTACAAATTATTGAATGATTATTAGGATAATCCAATATTGTAAATTACCTTTGTAGAAAATATATTGAGATATGGGTAAGTTTAAAGTATATAAAGAACAAGAACCGATACAGCAGAAAGCAAGTGAGTCTTTTGTTGCTTATTCAAAGATTGATCCTAGCATTGCTACGAGAGAACGGGACAATATAAAATCTGCTATTTCTGGTGAAGAATTATTGGATAGACTTCGCCCTCGTATAAAAGCCTTATTTAAATGAAAGTTGTATTTGCATCTGAAGTTGAAGAGGATTTATATGAACTTATAGAAGTGCTTATTGAAAAAGAGTACTTAGGAACTTATCCTTTTGCTATTTCTTATGTAGAGGACTTAATTTCTGATATTCAACAAAACATAAATTCTAAATTAAAGAAAAAAGCTTCCGCTTTTTTTGAACGGTATGGTAAGGATATGCAATATATTACTTATCAAAGGAATGCAAATACTACTTGGTATGTTTTCTTTTCAATTGTAGAAGATACTTATTTTATTAAGTATATTACTAATAATCACGTTTCCAGTCAGTATATTTTATAGACTATTTTTGTAGTAGAAAGAAGAGTCGCTATCCACATAAGGATGGTGGCTTTTTTTGTTTGTGGATCGATTTCCACATAATTGTGGAAAAAATACTCAAAATAGAAAAATGCTTTTTATTTCATAGTTATTCAAGTGGTTGATATATAGCTAAATATAACTTTGGTAATAGCTTTGGCATGCGTCTTGCACTATATTATGTGAGAGCAAGCAAGAAATGTTTAATTTAAACAATTAGAATTATGAAAAAGTTATTTTTAGCAGTAGCATTGGTGATGGGATTGGGTACTTCAGTAGCATTTGCTAACAACATGGTATCGGATGTTGAAATCGTAACGATGATCAACGAGTTTAAACCGATTGATGTAAAAGAACTCCCGCAGGCAGTTCAGGATGCCATCAAGGAAAACTACTCGGAAGCAACCATCAAAGAGGCAGCCGTTGAAGTTGCTGAAGATGGAACTAAGACTTATAAGGTAACATTGGTGGATGCAGCCGGTGCCGAGAATCCTGTTCTTTTCAATGAAAAAGGAGAGGTTCAGAAGTAATAGGTCTTTATTTATATCATAATTAAAAGGGAGGGGCAGAAATTTGATTTACTGCTTCCTCCCTTTTTGCTTTTATTTGCTATTGGTTCCCTTTTACATCGGTAAATTGTCAATTATGTCTTTCGAACATATTGGCAATTTGCCCTCTTGCCCCATGTTTACGAATACTGTGGCGCAGAGTACGGTCCATTGGTCGCCATAAGTCATGGTACTGCTGTGGCTATAACCTAAACAATGCCCGTATTCGTGGAACATAGCTTGTCGGGCATAGTTGTGAGGATTGGAGCCCAGCGGTGTTGCATCAAAATAGACTCCCCTATAACAGTAGTCCGCCAATCCGTAAGTGTTGCCACCTCCCAGACCGCCGACGCCTGATACGCGACCCAATACGAGCCCTCCATGACTGCGGATTCTCTGGCGTAATGCATCCAGATTGATGGCATTTCCTCCGTTGTCTTTCAGTTTGCCTTCATATTTGTTCATTTCTGTATTAAACTCTTCGGAAGAGAACATGAAAGCCATATTGATGGCCAATGCCACCCCGTGGCGACATAATAATGGATCCATGTGCCGCCAGTAAGCGTGTCCCTTGTCGGCTTGATAAGCTGAGAAACGGATGAACCACCGGCTGTCTATCTGCTCTATCTTCTTCATATACGGATCTTCCGTCCGGATAATAAGCGTGACATCGTCACCGGAAAGTTCCGGTTGTGCAGGTATCACTATCTTTCTGCCGCTGCTGGTGGTGAATGTCCGGTCGGAACTTACAACGGGCAACGGGAGAGTGGCTTCCATGAAAGGATAGATCGCATCAAAATGTGCCAATTCAAGGAACTCAGTACTGATATTATTGAATCGACATAGAATAGTCACATCATGGATAGCAACCGGTGAGAAGAATTTAACCAGTAATTGATGTTCATCCGAGATAGATACTTGTAACGGTGCGTTTGCATAGAAGGAACGGTGCTTACTGTCATAGAAGATGTCTCGTGGCTCGTTGGCTAAAAACATGGTGTCGGTCCCGAAGCGGGAGAAATCTTCTTCGCGGATATAAAGCAATCCGTCCAGGCTTTCCGGATGCCGGTAGTCAATGCTGATGTGGGATATGCGTCCTGCCTCGATTTTGCAGTTACTGAAGCGGTATTTGTGTACGAACGATGTGCCGTCACTGCGGCTTGACTCGATCGTTACAAATCCGGAAAGTGCCTCTTTACCGGGCAATGAGTAAAATGAACGGCTTTCCGTGATGTCATAAGATTCAATACCTTCCGTGCCGGAGTATTCACCATTGGCACTGAGACCGGTATATACTCCTTCGGCATCATCAAATGTGATGTCGATTTTGCGGATAAAGCGCCACATATAATCGGACGAGACGCTCAAGTCTACATCAACTCTACCTACACATCTCTCCAATGTCACCGTCTGCGATTCCGTGGCTTGTTCCTTGCCGATGTGCAGCTCTATTTTTTTGTAAAAGTAGACATCGTCAAGAGGGGCTTTTGCCGCCTGATTCAGCAGCCAGGCATCCGACAATTGCTCAGGTTCGTTGATCGTCGCATCTGATTCCGCACTCGTGGTAGCTAGGAATACAACCGTATAGTCACCGTATTCCAATCCTTCAATGGTCAGTTTGGAGAAGTCTGCTTCCAGCTTTTGATACAACGGTTTGAGTATTTGGCCCCGGTCATCGGCAATGGCATACCACATACGGGCAATCTGTTCCGTTTCCTCATTGCGTGTTTGTACGGCAGTGCCGTCTTCCTGCAATCCAAGAAGAAATGTTACCTGACCGGAGGCAGGCGGCATAAGGCCGGATTCCTGTTCAAGCTCGGTTGAGCAGCTTGCCAGCAGCAATGCCAGAAATAATAGTATGATTTTTGCAATCTTCATAGAATTCCTCTTTTATTTTTTTACACAACGTAAGGATGCAAACGCTTCCATCTGCAATTGTCTTTCGGAAATGGCAGTGGTTTCCTTGCCTTCAAACGGCAACCAGTAAGTCCATGCATAGCCACCCGGACAGCCGTTACGTTCGCTTGTCCATAACACGGCTCTTTTTCCGAAAGCCGGATTATTGGTGGTAGACTTGTCACCTTTTCCGCCTGCCAAGGGGATGATAAGGTAACGTCCGGTATCTTCTGAAGTAAATTTCACATAGTGTTGCGTTCCTGTTACACCGGTCGGGGTAGTCAGGGTTCCTTCGCCAATGTGGAGTGTAGCGGTTATTTTTTCTCCGTTTCCTGCTGTATAAGTGCCGGGGATTTCCTGTCCTTTGGGGAGAAGGGAATTCAGTTCGTTGCGGGTTGGCACACGGTAGCCTTCCGGACAAGGCATGTGGGTATCGTTTTGCCAGGGTATGTCGGCTGTTTGGTTACCCAGATTGTTTGAGGGGTTGTATCCTTGCCAGGGAACATACATATACTTCCGTCCATACTGGAACAAACCACCGATACTGCTGACCCAACCGGTATGGTACATCTCCTCAACAGTAGCACCGTCTAAAGGATATACTTGGTCTTCCAGCTCCCGGCTGCGTGCATTGAACGCCATCCATGTGCTACCACCCATTTCAACAGTTTCAATCTGCTTGTCGCTCGGAGCCACACGAATTTCTACATAGTCATAAGAGCCGGTCAGCAAAGCATTTTTTAAATGTACCAGAAATGTATAGCCCAGCCGGCCACTGCCTTGTGCGGCCACCGATACATTGAATGCCGAAACTATGCCTTCTGTCTCTTCGGATACCGATATGTCGCTGAGATTCACGTCATTGCCGGTGCCCTCGGTACCCGATATGTCAATTCGGGTGTCGGAAACAAATGCCAGCTTCATGTCACTGACTCCTGTGGCGGGTACCTCTACTATATTATTCTCATAATCTACTGTTACTCCTTCCGGAATCTTGGATTGGGAAGCATTAAGCAGGATACGATGCTCCGTATCAGGTTTCCCGATAATCGTTTCGCCTTCTTCCCAAGGCTTGATTTCGAAGATTCCTTCTACTGTGGCACCTACGTTGAGTACTGACAATTCGTAAACTTTGTTACGTTCTATACTGGGTAATTGCATCTCCAGTCTGATGGGGATTTCATCGTATGTACCACGCAGGATGATATGTACAGGACGTGTACTCTCGAAAATGCGGAATATTCCCTGTTGCTCTCCACCGAAAGCGGGAGCAAATTTCTTTAAGTAACTTACTGTTTTATCTGATGCGGAAGTGTTTTCGATGAACGGATATGTTTCGGCCGGAGCATCCTCCACGATTACTTCTTTGATTAATGTTTTGCTGTCTGCTGTGGTATTCAGGTCCAGGCGGGCTACACCGCGTTTCATGCCGACATTGATTTCCTGACCACTGCGTGTTTGGGGAGTACTTTCCAATTCAACGATTGCGGCCATAAAGTCAGGAGCTGAATTATCATGCAGTCCTTCGCCGATGGTCATGTTGCGGAATTCTTCTTCGGTAATGTTTCCTTCCTGAACCGGAAGTGTCACTCCGGTGAGGAAGTACAGCCGTGAACCGTTGAGTGCGGAAACACTGGACTGACCATTGGCTTCGGGAGTCAATTGTTGCGTTTTGTATAAGTTACCATCACTGAACTGGAAAACTGATACATCCCGTAATTCCTCAGAAGAATCTGAACCGGAAGTCGTAATACCTTTTACCACTAATGAATAAGTTTGTTGTTTACCTTCTCCCTCAGACGGTGCATCGTCTGAGCAGGCGCCTAAAAACAACGTTCCGAGCAAGGCGGGAACGATGATCTTTTTGTAAGGGTGATTCATGTTTTTTGTAAAATGTTATATTGAATATTGATAGTTCTTTCGGACCTTTTTCCGAAAGCGGGTGCAAAAATATATAATTTTTCAATATGGGAATTTTTTAGTACCGAAATTTAAGTTCATAAGTTTATTTTTATTTGTTGCAAAGGTTGTATAAATGTGGAGATGGGACAATACCTACAAATAGTGAATATCCTTTTCGCGAATACTTATCTTTGAATTATGTCATATTGTAATCTGTAGCCTTGTCTTTTCCCTCCTGTAATCTTTATAGCTTTCCTTTTGTATTATCAACTCTTTTTGTATCTTTGTTCCCGACCCCAAATCTATTACAAAATGAAAGTACTAACTATCCATGATCTGAAAACAATCAGGAAGAGGGCAGAGGGCACACTCTTGTTGCGTGAAGAAAGCAACGAGGCGGTTATGGAACAATGCTGTGGGTTGGCATTGGGAACTGAGCATCTGCAAATCCTGATCTGTGGCGGTACAGGTTGCAAGGCA
>NZ_CAJLKP010000153.1 GCF_905207245.1 uncultured Bacteroides sp.
GATCGCCGGGAGCGGGGATAAGCTCCGCGTATCCGCACATGAATCGACGACTTTCCGATGTACGATGACTCAGTCCCGGATCCCAGCCAGTGCCAGAAATTTTTTATCTGTCTGAATGCTCTGCGTCAAAAACCTGCCGTCCCGGAACAGCGCATAGGTCGTGACCGGCGCGGGTACGTTCTGCGCGGATTCTTTGTCCGTGATGTGGATGACCTTGAACGGGATATCGTGTTCTTTTGCCGCCTCCTGCACCCTTGGAACCCCGTAATAGGTGTAAGGGCACTGATCGGTGTAATACAGGACGAAACCGGCTTCTGCAATTGCCGGATGCTTTGCGCATTCCCGGAACCTCGGCGGTTCCGCATTGGGCACAAGCGGCAAAACCATCAGATCGATCTCGCAGTCGGATATGTCTGCAACTCGGAATCCCTTGTAGGTAAGGAACTTCGGATCAGCGAGGAATTCCCGTTTCCGGCCTTCGGCGCACAGAATGCATAGCCCGTTTTTTCCCTGCGCCCTGGCATCGCGGATGCACTCCTCCAGCAGATCGTTGGAGTATCCGTGGCCCTTCATGGAGCCGGATACCCACAGACAGTTGATATAGAGCCAGCCGTCAGCCATAATTGGCACCCATGCGTTTTCTGCCGGGATGTATTCGATAAAGTATTTGCCCCGTTCCTCACTGCGGTAAAAAACAAGCCCCTCCTCAAAGCGCTGCCTGAGCCATTCCTTTTTCGCAATGCTCTGCTTGCCGGACATGGCGCAGCAGATATGTTCCCTGTCAATATTTTCCTTTGTAATCCGAATATAGTTCATCTGTGATTCCTCCTTTGATCCGGGAAAAGCACGGCCGATGCTTATATCGGGATTTTGATGGCCTCATAGCCAGAACGGCGCGGCTCTGCCCTGTATTCCAGAGAATTTTGACAAAAAAGACGCAGAGCAAATCCGATTCCTCATCAGATCCTGCTCCGCGTCTAAGCGTCTGGCATGATGTTTTCTTCCGCTTTTTTCTTACCGCCTCAGATCGTAAAGCGGTTGCAGTTCATTCTACCCTCAAATACAACACGTTTTGGCGGTTTTTTTCGAAAAATGGTCCGGGCGACAGGATTCGAACCTGCGGCATCTAGCTCCCAAACTTATCGGGAATACTTTTCCCGTTGCTGGAGCAGGAGCATGAACAGCACCCGGACAATCCAATCCTGTTCCCGTCGCCCCGGACGGGCGGCTACTGGAGTCCGGACGCCGTGTCAAGGATCAACCGGAAGCTGCTGAAAAGCGCAGGCATCGAGGAGCATGTGCGCTTTCATGACCTCAGACACACCTTCGCGACCATGGCCATCTCCAGCGGCGTGGATGTGAAAACCCTGTCCAGTATGCTGGGCCACTTCAGCGCCGGGTTTACGCTGGACACCTATACGCACATCACCAACGATATGCAGCGAGGTGCGGCGGAGAAAATCGGCGACTTCATGGAATCGGCCACGGCAGCCAACACCCCGGAGCCTCCCAATCCGCCGGAGGAGAACCGGTGCAAGGTGATACCGTTCGAAAAGGTAGGATAAAGGAAACGAAGCCCAAGGGACAAAACTATGTCCCTTGGGCTACTCTTTTTCAGTTGAAAGGAAAACTCCTTCATTTTTGTGCGGACAATGCAAAAACTCGCTCGGATTTTGTGCGAAAGTAAGATTCGGAGTGTTGTTATACTATAATGCCAGGGAAATACTTGCTTCGCAGACCTGTCAACACATCTTTGTGCTCGCTTAAATAAGTAAAAACGGCTTCTTTATACGGCATTTTATTTTCGAGTTTCAATTGTGGGAGGAACATTGTGAAAATACCTTTGTTATCGTAATATCGAAGCAAAGTGTTGTAGTCATCTGCATCAATTACTTGCTGGATTTCAGCCTCATAACTGGCATGTAAAGCATCTAAGTCAACACTACTGCTAAAAGATGTGTATTCCACTTTTAATTCCGGAAAATCTTTTAGCCTCTTAATTTTCCCGGTGAAGAATGTTTCTCTCAAACGAAATGCAATCTTTCTGATAATCCACTGCTCTTTTTTTGAGATGAAATCGTTTTTTAGCGCAGACTTGAGATTTGCGAATGCATTCTCTTTGTCACGACTGAACGTTGCAATCACACCGGTTATGATTTCCTCTGAGAAAAGAAAATTCTCGATTTCAAAGAATGGCAAATGAAAGATACCATCGGTTTCCTGCCCTTCTAAATAGCTTTGATCCTTGTAATCGCAATCAATTATTCCAAATGCTATTTGTGGGAGGCCGGCAATTGAATATGCTTTTACTTTGGCAATAACGGCATCGCATCCGGCGGCAGGAATAACTTTGAACTCGGGGAACATCATTTTGAATACAATATCGTCATACTTGTATTCATCTTGCGATTCACAGAACAGGACAGGTTCTCTGTTGCCCACAAGGGCTACCATGAGGTGCTGAGGAAGATTATCGTTCTCGGGCAGTGGTTTATAGACCCATTCGGTGCCATCATACTTTTCAATCCAGAATAATTTGCTATTTATTCGCGACGCAACAAAGTTGCTATCATGAGTTAGGTAGACAAATATACTTCCTTCACGGTGTTTCTCAATGATATCCCATAGTTTGGAGACAATTGACGGATTGAGATTGTTCTCGGGTTCGTCAACAAAATAATATGACTTTTTCTCTTTAAGAAAGATGCAGGCAAGAAAGTAGAAAATACTTTTTTCGCCGCTACTAAGATATTTAATAGGATATTCCGTTCCGCCTAATGTTTGAACCTTTAGAGCTCCTTCCGAGAATAGAATACGATCTTTTATCAGCTCATTCCATATGCCCAGTATTTTTTCAGTAAGGCTATCTTCCAGCCGCAGCTTTCCCTTTGCATAAAGATCCATTTCTGTTGCTCGCTTCTTCTCAAATAGGGTAATGGTTTGGTTTATTTGCTGAACGATATAGTGCGTCTGTGATTGATTATCAATATCGCTTGCGTACTTGTCTGCATTTTGGTAGCTCTTAGAAAATGTAGCAAAATCACGTTCTGGATTATAGCTGTCATTAATCACCAAAAGCCGATCTGCTGGATAATACCCAATCTGATCTTCGCCGGTTGCATTAATCAGATTTCGCAAAAGGGTAGTTTTCCCGCAACCATTTGGTCCGACAAATACAACTGTCTTTTTTTCCTCACTTAAGAACTTCAAATAGCGGAGGCCGAATAATTTGTCATGATAATCCGACAAGAGGGCCAAAATATTTTCTGAGTCGATTGGCTTTGTGGTGCGTAGTGTTCCGCCTTTAGCCTCAGGGATTAACTGAGCAGTTTTCAAACTGTTGAAGGTGCTTTCCATCATAGAAATATAGTTTTCAGTATATCGACTGTAATCATCGTTGTATGCCTTGTAGATTGCTTGAATTGTAGCAATAACCTGGGCTACATTTGGGGGAATGCTACCTTCATAAGCATTAATCAGTAAATCTAACTGGTTGTTTTGATACATATTTCTTTCTCCTTATCATAAAGGGATCACAATGATATAAAAAAGACCGCATGGGAACACACCCATACGGTCGCCTTGGTGGCACAAAGGCCTACCGTGGAGATATTATAGTGCATAGCGACGAATATTTCAAGATGTTGTCACAACTACGTGTAAAAAATGGCGAAAATGCACCCGTTAGGGATGGGTTAGGGATTTTGCATTTTTGCAGTCCGACTATGCTCCGGTTTTCACCGCAATTTTGTCCCTCTGGCCACAGTTGTCATGTGGTTAGGCACGACTCAAAATAGAACTAATAACGCAGAAAAACCGCCTTTTTAGGCGGTTTTTCCAGGAAAGGTGGTCCGAGTGACAGGATTCGAACCTGCGGCATCCTGCTCCCAAAGAAGTACAAAACACTTTTTCTACTCATTTGTAGCAGTTTTTGGTGCTTTTAAATTTGTTTTACTTACTCTTTGACGCTCTTATCTCCGTTGTTTCCGGGTGTTCCAGAGCCGTCTGTGGTAATCTATGTGGTCAAAAACGCTTCCCGCCCGGTTTTCGGTGAAGATTCACCGGTGCCGGACGGGAAGCGTTTCTCATTGCTGTTGGCTGCATTGTAACTCTGAGGAGGGTGTTATGCAAGTGGTTTCTGCGAGAGGTGAGACAGAAGTTGAGTTGCTATAGATAAGAAAAGTGAAGCTAATTTTCGGAGTGATTATAGAAAGCACTTTCAACTACTAACTTATATTCATCATGGATCTTATCTGCAGTAGCTGTAATCATAAATCCAGCTTTGTACCCAAAGCCACAAAAGTTATCTGTCAGGATTCTTAAGCGCTCCTTGTCTGATGAAAGATCGCAGCGCTTGTAGGCTTTCTTCATTTCAATACAAAAAAGATTATCAAACCCTCTCTGCTCGTCATAGCCCCGCTTATGTACAATTAAATCTACAACAATATTATGACCGTTTAACACTTTAGCGGCGTGCTCATTCCCGCGGCTTCCACGGTTATATTCTACATCTACTACATACTCGCAAAATTCAGATTCTGCAATAGCACGTTCGAGATATGAAGCAAACTTAGCGCAAATACACCGTTCGCTTAAATCTCTGGATATCAAATACTGCTCATTTTGATTAAAACTTTGAAGGGCGGAGTTTAAGCATGCTGTGACGCTGTTTTGTGTTTCTGTCATTGCTAATTACCTCCATCATAGGTGTTGTAAGATTTTGCCATGTTAAGTGACTGATGATTAGGCGAGATATTCCTGTGGAGTTATATGGGGCAAAATTTGCACCGCTATAGACAAAGAATAGCATCACGCCTTCGCCTTTTGAAGATAGAACTCACTCTCCGCAACCCGCGTCACAAAATCATACTCCAGCCGTGTTGCCTTTGAAGGCGAAATATTGTAGCGATTAAACACCGAGCGAAAATATGCAAAGAACTCTCTGTCATCCTCTGTCATCAAGGCAACCCAGCCGTTCTCGGCACCATGAGATTCAATTTCCTCTAACGCTGCCATACGCTCTTTATCCATGTCAGTTGCTCCTTTCGGTGAACTTTCGCCTACCCTCAGCGGGAATCGTTTTGGATTACCTGAATTGTAACTCTAATGGTAGGGGTGTGCAAGTGGTTTCTGCAAGGGTGGCAGCTCAGCAGTTGCGGCGCTATAGACAAAGAAGAGTGAGTTTACAGCATGAAAATAATCGCAGGCACTTTTCCACTATCTGAGTATAAATCCCTTAATTCAGGCATAATAGTAAGGGATTTAAGACGCAGCCCATTGACTATTCCCTTGTTTTATATTATTATTTAAGGGAAAGCGAAAGGGGGTAAGGGAATGAGAACCTTCAATTACTCCGCAATCAAGGAGCAAAAGTGGGACTCGGATGTTCTTGGCCTGATTGCAGCCATATACAAGGAAGCTGGAA
>NZ_CAJLKP010000154.1 GCF_905207245.1 uncultured Bacteroides sp.
CAGGGAGCCGAATCGACTGTGTGTTATTTAATGGCAAGGTTGGCTCTTGTCGTTTGCTAAAAGAAGCAATCGTTTATTCTGTGGAACGCTGAAACAATAAACAAAGGAAAACTGTTTCTTAATTATATAAATTTAAAACGGATATACAATGAGTAAAGTAGTTGATTTGTTGGGACAACAGGCAGAATATTACCTGAACCATACGTGTAAGACAATAGATAAGAAATTAATTCATGTTCCGAGCCCTGACATGATTGATAAGGTCTGGTTGGACTCTGACAGGAACGTCCGTACGCTTAATAGTTTGCAAACTCTCTACGGACACGGGCGCCTTGCAAATACCGGATATGTATCCATTTTGCCGGTCGACCAGGATATAGAGCATACAGCCGGGGCATCATTTGCTCCGAATCCTATTTATTTCGATCCTGAAAATATAGTAAAATTGGCTATAGAAGGAGGCTGTAATGCAGTTGCATCCACCTTCGGTGTATTGGGAGCCGTAGCTCGCAAATATGCCCATAAAATACCTTTTATAGTGAAGCTGAACCATAATGAGTTGCTGACTTACCCAAATTCTTACGATCAGGTACTGTTTGGAACGGTGAAAGAGGCATGGAATATGGGTGCAGTAGCGGTAGGTGCCACTATCTATTTCGGGTCGGAACAGAGCCGTCGTCAGATTCTTGAAATATCGCAGGCTTTTGAGTATGCGCATGAGTTAGGCATGGCAACTATTCTATGGTGTTATCTGAGAAACAATGATTTTAAGAAAGATGGCACTGACTATCATGCGGCAGCTGATCTTACGGGACAAGCTAACCACATCGGAGTGACAATAAAGGCTGATATTGTAAAACAAAAACTTCCTTCCAATAACGGAGGATTTACAGCTATCCATTTTGGCAAAACAGATGAAAGAATGTACTCTGAACTTACAACTTCACATCCTATTGACCTTTGCCGCTACCAGGTTGCTAATGGTTATATGGGGCGTGTAGGCTTGATTAATTCGGGTGGTGAGTCTCATGGAGAATCAGATCTGCGTGATGCCGTTGTTACAGCAGTGGTCAACAAACGTGCTGGCGGAATGGGATTGATTAGCGGAAGAAAAGCATTTCAAAAGCCAATAGGAGAGGGGATTCAGTTATTGAATGCCATTCAGGATGTTTATTTGGATTCTTCAATAACTATTGCATAAATTATTATAATACTTATGATGGAGAAAATCCTGATTATGTTTTTTTATAGCCTTTTGTTATTAAAAAAGGGTGCTTCATCTATATTTGTTTCTTCTTTCTGATGTATCTTTGTGAAATGAATATCCTGAAAAAGATACTTCCAGTTTTGGTTGGAATATATTTATGTATTCTTTTTATAGGTGCACGGGATGTAGGTTGCTATCCAAATAAGATCTGGCTTCATCGTTGCAATTCAATAGAAAAGTTGCTTGAGAAACATAAGAAATATCCGAATATAGAGGTTGACCTTGTTTTTCGTGCGAACAAAACATTTGATGTGACGCATGATATTGATACCAGTTTCAATTTGAGTTTAGTTTCCTACTTCTCGTATATGAGACGTAATGAAGGAAAAATATGGTTGGATATCAAAAATCTGACTTACAGGAATGATATGGCAGCACTTGTCAGATTGAATAAACTCACAAAGTATTTTCAGATTAAAAAAGATCGCCTGATAATAGAGAGTCAGGATTGGAAAGCCTTAAAATCTTTTACCAAAGCAGGTTATTATACTTCATATTATGTGCCTTACGACGAACCGTCCGGTTTGAGCACTGAAGAAATGAACAATTGCATTGAAGAGTTGCAAGAGATTGCAGATAAGCATGTGGTTTGTGCATTGTCATTCCCTGGAGATTGGTATACTGCCATAAAAGAGAAACTGAATCGCTCCATCGATTTACTGACTTGGGAACACCAGAGCAGCCAGTTGCGATTTTTATTGTCCTCTGCCGGGCGTGAAATGTTGTCCGATCCACAGTTGAAAGTGGTATTGGTAAAAGACAAAGGGAAATATCATCGATGATTGAGCTTATCCATACTGGCATTGCAGGTGATAGAGCAAAATTTCCCGATT
The DNA here is from genome assembly GCF_905207245.1 of uncultured Bacteroides sp. Lineage (GTDB taxonomy): Bacteria > Bacteroidota > Bacteroidia > Bacteroidales > Bacteroidaceae > Bacteroides. The sequence continues at coordinate 2,101 of NZ_CAJLKP010000154.1, forward strand.
ATCAGCCGGTTTTTATTAAGAGGATAATGATATATTTGGATTAAGAAATAATTTTCAACTAAATTTTGGTCAAAATTTCCTTTTCATTGGTAAAAGAACAACTGTTTTCCTGTCAATTCTTGTAATTCATCCTCTTTTCTGTATATTTGCGCCCGCATTTTATCAGTGCCACTATTAACTACCTAATTCAGAATGTACTAAACTATATCACCAATGGAGCAAATAAATGCGGTAATTACAGGAGTAGGGGGATATGTACCCGATTATATCCTGACAAATAATGAAATTTCAAAAATGGTCGATACCACTGACGAATGGATAATGGGGCGCATTGGTATAAAGGAAAGACGTATTTTGAATGAGGAGGGACGCGGTACTTCGTATATGGCCCGCAAAGCAGTGAAGCAATTGATGCAACGCACAAAATCCGCTCCGGAGGATATAGACTTGGTGATTGTAGCCACTACCACTCCTGACTATCGTTTACCTTCAACAGCCTCCATTCTTTGCGAAAAACTGGGCTTAAAGCATGCTTTTGCTTTTGATATGCAAGCAGTTTGCAGCGGCTTCTTGTATGCTTTGGAGACAGGAGCTAATTTTATCCGTTCAGGAAACTATAGGAAGATCATCGTTGTGGGAGCTGATAAGATGTCGTCAATAATAGATTATACCGACCGTGCCACCTGTCCGATTTTTGGTGATGGGGCAGCAGCTTTCATGCTGGAACCTACCACAGAGGATTATGGTGTGATGGATGCCGTTTTAAGAACGGACGGTAAGGGACTGCCTTTCCTGCATATTAAAGCCGGTGGTTCTGTATGCGCTCCTTCCTATTATACAATGGATAATCACATGCATTATATTTATCAGGAGGGTCGCACAGTATTCAAGTATGCTGTTGCCAATATGTCATCGGCTTGCGAATCTATTATTGAGAGAAATCACCTAAGCAAAGATGAACTCGCCTGGGTGATTCCTCATCAGGCTAACCAGCGCATAATCAGTGCCGTGACACAACGTTTGGAGGTACCAACTGAAAAAGTGATGATTAACATCGAGCGTTATGGCAACACAAGTGCCGCCACGCTTCCGCTTTGTATCTGGGATTTTGAAAGCAAGTTGAAGAAGGGTGATAAGCTGATTTTCACAGCCTTTGGAGCGGGATTTGCCTGGGGAGCTATTTATGTGAAGTGGGGATATGATTCAGATACTTCTTCATTCGCCAAAAGCGGACAAAGCCTCCAAAAAACAGAATAATGCCGGAAGCTATGCATATCCATGCAAGCCTGTCCAGACGTGAAATACTTTCAATCTGTAATATTCCAATTCCTGCGGTGAGGAGGTAAAGCGACGTACGGATATATGAAAACAAAGTTCTTTCGTTAGCAAGTTTGGTACGTTCGAGTGCCAGATGGTCACGGAGTATCAATTCATTGTTTTCGAGGTTGTCGGTAGTTTTTTGCATAACATTGTTTTTTTATTGTAACTCTTTTTGTTATAAACAGTACGAAAAGGTAAATAGTTTATTATATATATATTATCTTTGTGGTGAATCATTACATGACAATATTTTGTTGACCGTAACAATAAACTTAAAAAACAACCAACGTATTATGAATCAAGAACTATCAATGAGCGCCAACCAATTGGTGGCTGCTCTTCAAAAACCAGCTTCCGAATTTACGAAAGCCGACATCATTTCTTATATCAAAGAGAACGACATCCGTATGGTGAACTTCATGTATCCTGCTGCGGACGGACGATTGAAAACACTGAATTTTGTTATTAACGATGCTGCTTATCTTGATGCAATACTTACTTGCGGAGAACGTGTAGACGGCTCGAGTCTGTTCTCGTTCATCGAGGCGGGTAGCAGTGACTTATATGTGGTGCCTCGTTTCAGTACCGCTTTCATTGATCCTTTTGCTGAGACAACTACGCTTTCCATGCTTTGCTCTTACTTCAATAAAGACGGCGAATTGTTGGAAAGCTCTCCGGAATATACTTTGCGTAAAGCTTGCCAAGCATTTACCGATGTGACGGGGATGGAATTCCAGGCTATGGGCGAATTGGAATATTATGTTATATCAGAGGATGACGGACTCTTCCCGGCTACCGACCAGCGTGGTTATCATGAATCGGCTCCTTATGCCAAGTTCAATGATTTCCGCACGGACTGCATGTTGCATATCGCGCAAGCCGGCGGACAAATTAAGTACGGCCATTCCGAAGTGGGTAACTTCACGCTCGATGGCAAAATCTATGAGCAGAATGAAATCGAATTCCTGCCGGTACGTGCCGATCGTGCTGCCGACCAGTTGATGATAGCTAAATGGGTTATCCGTAACCTGGCTTATCAATATGGATATGATATCACCTTTGCACCCAAGATCACAACAGGAAAAGCTGGTTCCGGTCTGCATATACATATGCGTATCATGAAGGACGGTCAGAATCAGATGCTGAAAGACGGTGTACTTTCCGAGACAGCCCGCAAAGCCATTGCCGGAATGATGGAGCTGGCACCCTCTATTACTGCTTTCGGCAATACCAATCCTACTTCTTATTTCCGCCTTGTTCCTCACCAGGAGGCACCGACGAATATCTGTTGGGGCGACCGCAACCGTTCCGTATTGGTACGTGTACCGTTGGGCTGGTCGGCAAAGACGGATATGTGTATGTTGGCTAATCCGCTGGAAGCCCCGAGCCACTATGACACTACGCAAAAGCAGACTGTAGAAATGCGCTCTCCCGACGGTTCGGCAGATTTATATCAGTTGATAGCCGGACTGGCGGTGGCTTGCCGTTATGGTTTTGAGATGGAAAATGCTTTGGGTATTGCAGAAAAGACATATGTAAACGTAAATATCCATAAGAAAGAGAATGAAGACAAGTTGAAGCAACTGGCGCAACTGCCCGATAGCTGTGCCGCTTCTGCTGATTGTCTGGAAAAACAGCGTGCTTCTTTTGAACAGTACGGAGTGTTCAGCCCTGCAATGATTGACGGAATTATCAGTAAACTGCGTTCTTATAATGACAAGACATTGCGTAATGATATACAGAACAATCCGGATGCAATGCTGGCATTGGTGAAGAAGTATTTTCATTGCGGATAAGTGCATGGAGCTATTGAACTGAGATAAGCGGTTGTGCCATCACTGACA
>NZ_CAJLKP010000155.1 GCF_905207245.1 uncultured Bacteroides sp.
AGAGGGGGGATTCTTTAATTTGGATTTAAGGGGGCAGTATGAACCGGTTTTTCCAATGGTCTTATGCAATAACAAAGGTAGTATTAAATAACTTAGATAATGTTTGAGAATGGATAAATTATTGACTTTAGACCAAATTCGGGTGATATGCGTGTAGCTGTTTAGCTCGATATTAGCGTATCTGACACCTACCAAAGGATTCCTTATAGCTTTGGCAGTGATGTTTGCCTTTAATATTTGGTGCGGTATGCGTGCCGATGGCGTGAGTATTGTTCGGTGCAAGAACTTCTCTTGGGGTAAGTTTAAGAATGTACTTGCAGAGTTACTCTTATACCTGATTATTATTGAGGTGGTATTTATCTTTATGAACTCAATAGGAGATGGTGACAGTGTTCTCATTGTGATTAAGACTATCACGTATGTCTATCTTCAGAATGCATTTAAGAACCTGATTATAGCATACCCGAAAAATAAGGCTTTCCGGATAATCTACCATTTGATAAGGTTTGAGTTCAAGCGTGCGATGCCTTCGCACGTTCAGGGGGTAATTGAAAGAATTGAAAACGAAATTAATAAGGAGGATAATTAATGGCGAATTTAGAAAAGTTAGTTCCGTTCATCCTGAAGTGGGAGGGCGGATTTGTGAATGATCCTGATGACTTGGGTGGAGCAACCAATAGAGGCGTAACACTTGCAACTTATACACAGTATTGCCGGAAGAAAGGTTATCCGATGCCAACCGTTGAGCGGCTGAAAAATCTCTCTGAGCGCGAATGGACCGAGATTCTAAAGACAATGTATTGGGATAGGTGGAAAGCTAACAAGATAGCTAACCAGAATGTTGCCAATATACTTGTTGATTGGGTTTGGGCATCAGGTGTTCATGGCATTAAACGACCGCAGAAAATTTTAGGTGTATCTGTAGATGGTATTGTTGGTAGCCAGACTCTTGCCTCTGTTAATGCCAGGGATGCGAAAGAATTATTTTATGCTATTAAAGCGGATCGCATCAAATTTATAGATGAAATCTGCAAAGCCCGACCAGCTAATGAGAAGTTTCGCCGGGGATGGATGAACCGGATTAATAACTTAACCTTTTGAGCCATGAAACGCTTGCTTTATATAGCTATGTTCTTGATGTTAGGAATATGGTTTGGTGCTTGTCGGAGTCTTAAACAGGTGCCGATTGAAAGTAGAACTGATAGCATCTATATCAAAACGTTGATTCCAGTAGCTAATTCTGCTGATAGTGCCGCTATTCGTGCGCTTTTTGAGTGTGATGAAAATGGGCCGGTTGTACTCCGGTGGTTGGACATTGCAAACACGAAGAATGTGCAGGCGCAACTAGCGATTGATAGCCTTGGGAATGTGATAGCTAAGATGAAAGTGCCGCAAGATACTGTCTACATACCTTCTAAGAAGATTACCGTTAAGGAATATGTAGAGGTGCCTGTAGAGATCGAAAGGAGGCTGACCAGAGGGCAAGCTATGAAGGTCGAACTGGGAGGCTGGGCATTCGGTGCATCGCTTGCTCTTATCCTATGTATAATAGGTAGGTTTGTTTATAAGAGAATAAAGAAGTAGAAGTAATTCATCATTGATGAATTTGAGCCTCGGCTGGTGACAGTCGGGGCTTTTTGTTATTTATTAGTATTGCTATGATAAAGTTGTAAAATAACAACTTTGTATTCATCTTAAGAATTATCTTTGTGGCATAAATAATTAAAAATAACATAATGAAAGAAAAAGTCATTTGGGAGAAATGCGCTTATGATAATTGGGCGCATTTGAAAACACTAGACTTAACAAGTCCGAGTTTAGTGGAAAATGGTCAGTGTAATACTGGAGTGTACATTATTTGGTCGGAAACAGAAAAGCGAGTTGTGCGAGTTGGGAGCGGTCGTATAGCAGAACGACTGGAAGAACATTCGCAGAATCCATTAATCTGTAAACATCCGGAATTACTTGTCACTTTTGCTATTATTAAGGACAAAGAAGTTATGTTGGGGGTTGAAGCGTATTTGGCCGCTGTATATTCTCCTGTCATTGGGGATAGATTCCCAGATGCTACACATATATATGTGAATCTTCCAAAAATTGATGTATATATTGCTGAGGAGTATTTAGCCAGTAGAATTATAGATTGATAATATTGTCGTTTTTATTAAGGCAGCCGAATAAGCTGCCTTTTTTCTTATATCCCTATTTCATGCTATCTAACATCCTATGTTGAGTGACAACCTATTATATTATTTCTTATTTTTACACACTAACTAAAAATGGTATATTATGGCAGAATATAGTAGGGAACAAAGGGATAAATTGAGTAGGGCGATTGCTAATAGTGGAATTAGTAGTAGGCAGTTAAAGAGTTTCGTGGATAATAGAAGCCAAACCATTCAGATGTGGCACGGAACTTCTGTGGATTCAGCCAACTTATTTCAACAGGCGACCACCAGAATGACTATTTTAGGAATTCCTCCTGCAGCAATAACAGGTTTATTGGGTGCTAATGGTGCAAATATAGGAGACAACACACAAGCTCATCATATTATTCCACAGGAGTTGTATCATCCAGGAGTGGTAACAGGTACTCCACTTGATGATCGTGGATTTAATGGAATGTTGTTACCATCTACAAAGGGATTATCATATTTAATGGGAAGAACAGCACATGTTGGATCACATCCCACTTATACAACAAATATAGAACATAATCTACTGACTCTAGCTCCACATTCTGCTAGTGTTCGAAATATCTTGTACAACTATTGTACTAAGACTTTTCCTTCTGATGTTGTAATAAAAGCTGTGAATAGTACTATTGCTGCAAATCGTGCAATGTTAAGCGGAAATAATCCTGATACAATTCTTTCATAAAATATATGTGTCGGTTTGTCCTATTGGTCTCCTTCAAGTCGATGGCTTGCTCCATGTAATCTTGAGCAAGGACTAGGGAAGTCGGCACAAATGCCTTCGTCTGCATATTGCAATGGAATATCTTCTGGTATTCTGAGAGAATAGAACGCAGTTTAGTGTTCATAAAGCCTGCATCATTCCTTTTGATAACCTGTCCGTTTTTAAACTCCTTCGCAGAATTTATACGAAGATCAGTAATTATATACCTAGTTTCTCCATTATGAGAAACTGCAACTCTTATTTTGTGACTCCTATCTTTTAATGCCTTTGCAGGCACGATAACAAGTGATAAATTAGCCATAGTTTTCGACAATAAAATAGCGTCAAATGTGACGTTTTATTGGAGTTATATACTATTGAAACCTCTTGAAGTTCAGTGCTTTTTGAAAAATAAAATATATTCTTCAAAAAGAAGGTAGTTTTTTTCTTCTCTTTCTTGACAGGGCTTGAGGTTTTTTTGTATTTTTGGCAATCAATTAATAAATTAAGATAGTATGATAACACCGCAAGACAAAGAGTTGCTTACCAAAAAAGGTATTTCAGAAGAACAGATAACCGAACAACTGGCCTGTTTTGAGAAAGGTTTCCCGTACTTGAAGCTGGCTGCAGCCGCTTCTATAGAGAAAGGTATTCTGGCACCTGCCGCTGACGAGCAGAAGCTCTATCTCGATGCATGGGATGCATATACACGGACAGATAAAGTAGTGGTGAAGTTTGTCCCCGCATCAGGTGCGGCAAGTCGCATGTTCAAGAATTTATTCGAATTTCTTGGAGCTGATTACGATGCACCCGAAACCAAATTTGAAAAAACTTTCTTCGAACAAATTGAAAAGTTTGCTTTCTATGATGACTTGAATGCCGCTTGTGAAAATATGTCCGGGAAGGGGATTCATGCATTGATAGCCGATGGGAATTACAAAGCTGTTGTGGCAGCATTGCTCGAAGCTGCCGGACTGAATTACGGTGCGCTACCGAAAGGTTTACTCAAGTTCCATAAGTACGAAGACGGAAGTCGTACGCCATTGGAGGAACATCTTGTGGAAGGTGCGCTCTATGCAGCCAATAAGAATGGAAAGGTAAATGTGCATTTTACTGTTTCTCCTGAACATCGGCGTCTGTTTGAAGCATTGGTAGCTGACAAGGCCACTGTTTATGCCAAGAAGTACGGAGTGGATTATAATGTTACTTTTTCCGAACAGAAACCCAGTACGGATACCATTGCCGCCGATATGGACAATCAGCCTTTCCGCGACAACGGCAAGTTATTGTTCCGTCCGGGCGGTCATGGTGCACTGATTGAGAATCTGAACGACCTCGATGCAGACATCATCTTTATTAAGAATATCGATAACGTGGTGCCCGATAAGTTGAAGGGGGATACAGTGTTGTACAAGAAGTTGATTGCCGGAGTGCTGGTTGCGTTGCAGCAGCGTGCGTTTGCCTATCTGGAGATTCTGGATAGCGGCAGATATACTCATGAACAAGTGCTCGAAATCCTGCAATTCCTGCAAAAGAAACTGTTCTGCAAGAATCCTGAAACAAAGAATCTGGAAGATGCCGAGCTGGTGCTTTATTTGAAGGAGAAACTGAACCGCCCGATGCGTGTATGCGGTATGGTGAAGAATGTAGGCGAGCCGGGTGGTGGTCCGTTCCTGGCATATAATAGTGACGGAACTATCTCTCTGCAAATCCTTGAAAGTTCTCAGATTGATATGGACGATCCGGAAAAGAAGGAGATGTTTGAGAAGGGAACGCACTTCAATCCCGTGGATTTGGTTTGTGCCGTACGCGACTATAAAGGTCATAAATTCGACCTCGTTAACTTCGTGGATAAAGCTACCGGTTTCATCTCTTACAAATCAAAGAATGGCAAAGACCTGAAAGCGCTCGAACTTCCCGGTTTGTGGAACGGTGCCATGAGCGACTGGAATACGGTGTTTGTAGAAGTTTCCCTGAATACGTTCAACCCGGTGAAGACGGTAAACGATTTGCTGAGAGAACAACATCAGTAAATGATATTTCAATAAAAAAGTGCCGGAGGATTTTACTTCTCCGGCACTTTTCATTTAGAAGGTATTTATTTTACCTTTTTACACATTCATAGCATTAGCGCTCAGTGCTCCTATAATAGCCGAAGCCACCGCAATCACCACCTTGAGTATTTTATCCCAAATTGACTTTTTCATTCTCTTTAATTTTTAATTCTTTAATTTTTAATTTCCAAAGCCTTTGGCTTTGGATTCT
>NZ_CAJLKP010000156.1 GCF_905207245.1 uncultured Bacteroides sp.
TACAAGCTACGAGTGACAAGTGCCTTTCGGTGTGATAGCCGGGCGAATAATTATTTGCCCACGAGTACAGCGCAGCAACTCGTAACTCGTAGCTTGTAGCTCGTAACTTAATTTAGCGCGGAGCACTAAATTATCATTTCCGGCACCACCATAAACTTTGTCCCGGGAAAATATTTATCCATATACCGGCGGATATACTGCATCGTATCCTCCTGTATCGTAGTATCTTCTACGGTGGGATACAGATTATATAACACAGTATCCAATTGTATTCCCCTGTTCCGTATCGCCTCAAAACTTAATAAAGTGTGATTGATGCTTCCCAGTTTTCCCGAAGTGACAAAAACAAGTGGATATTTCTTCTCCGCAACGTAATCAATCGTCAGATAATCCTCGGTAAGCGGCACCATCAGTCCGCCTGCCCCTTCCACGAGTACTGCATCGTAGCGGCGTGCAAGCTCCTGCGTGGCGCGTTCTATCTTTCCAAAATCAATCGGTCGGTTATCTATCCGGGCTGCCAGGTGGGGAGAACAAGGATAAGAGAATATTTCCGGCATGGTCAGTCCTTCTCGGTCTTCCTCCGTCATGCCGATGCCCATGAGCTGCCGGTGCAGGTCTATATCCTCAGAATGCCCTGTGTTGCCTGTCTGGATGAATTTCTGTGTGATGACACGTTTACCGCTACGAATCAGTTCACAAGCAAAGAAAGCGGTGCAATAAGACTTTCCGGCATCCGTATCGATGCCACTGATAAAATAAATGTTATTTTCCATTGTTCTATTTGTTTTTCTTTCGTGCAATCATATAAATGGGATGATACGTTAGGCTAACGTTACCGTCCTCCTGACCGAATTGCCCGGTATATCCGTTGCAGAATGCCTGCAAGCGTCCGCGCGTCCATATTTTCTTTTCTGTGCCCGTCACTCCGGTTTGTTTCAGATGTTGAAGAACCTGGAGAGGGGTAGCAAAGGGGAGGGGTACTATCTCTTCTTCTGCATATACGGTTTCGAAATGAGGACTGAGCAACTCATTCAGTCCTTCTATCGGAAGATAATCGAGTCCGTGTCCTGTCAATGCACGTATCTCCCGCATATTTTCAGCCCCGAAGGTGCTAAAGGCAAGGTAACCGCCATCTGCCAGGAAGCTGTGGCAACGGGCAAAGAATTTTTTCGGATTATTAAACCATTGCAGGGTGGAGCATGAAGTGATTAAGTCCGTTTTCTCTGGAAATTCCAGTATTTCGGCGTCACCGGGCATGAAGTGCACGGCATCTTGCAGAAGCAAATCAGTCAGGCATTCCTTCATTTCCGGGCATAGGTCGTTCAACAGCAATGTTTCTGGTTGGAGCTGGTGCAGCAATATTCTGGAGTAGCTACCGGTACCGCATCCGAACTCCACAATGTGGTGGAAGGGTGCATCGGGCAATAGGCGCATCATCTTCTCGGCTACTTGCTGTTGTACCCGTGCTTCGTGTGAGTATGTATCCCGTGCACGGGCAAAGCGTTCGGCTATCAGTCGTTTATCCATACCTTTTCCAGATAGGTTTCAAATAGTTCTTGGGCGTAATGTGCCGTTTCTATTCTGATGACGATATGCGCTTCAGCCATAAAAGGTGTGCTTTTCTCATCACGTGTCCATGCCTTTTTTTGGTTTTCGGATGGGATGATGCGGTCTTCTGTGGCTATGACGGATGTGCACCAGTCGAAAGGATAGGCGGGTCCGGTGGTATAAGCTGTTTCGATGGCAGTCAATTCTTCCCGCAGCTCCTCCAGTGGTCTGTGCGGAGTGATGGCAAGGAACTTCCTGAATGCTGCACTGTCCGCACACATGCGGCGGAGGAATTTGTGCAAGGATGCATCCGTCAGTCCTTCCAGTGTACCGTGATAAATGGCAGGTGGTATGCCACGTTCTTCATCAATGGGAAACGGCGTACCGTTGATGGCGATTGTTTTTCCGAGAGGCAACCGGCTGTTTTCCGAAGTTTCACCTGCTATTACTTTCCCTAATACTTGCGATGCCGCCCAAACTCCCATCGACCAGCCCACAACATTCACCTCTTCATAATCCTTCAATACTTGCGAATCGAATGACAGATTACGGTAGTCATAGCAAATCATAAAGTCGCTGTTTGCGGGGCGATAATCCTTAAACGGAGTCTCATCGGCTCCCCATCCGGCAAAGAACAATAATAGCCGGGAATGTCTTTCTTGTATAATGAATTTTTGTATCATATCATTGTATATACTTTATCAATTCTCTGATTTCTTCCTCTGTAATTTCCGCTGTCAGCGAGAAACGAATGCGTGATGTGCCTTCCGGAACGGTAGGTGGCCTTACGGGCAGGGCGTAGAAACCATGCCGTTGCAGAACTTCCGCCCTCAAAATGGTCTCAGAACTTGTTCCTACAATCATTGGTACTATACAGCTTGCACTTGGACAATCATAACCCTTCTCCTTTAAGGTGTTGCGAAGAATATTGCTAATATTTTTCAGATGTATTCTTCGCTCCTTTAATCCGGCTAGTCTCCGCACAATGAACAAAGTCCATGCTATGTTTATCGGCGGAAGGGCTGTTGTAAATATTAATGTCCGCATCCGGTTCACCAGATATTCCCTTATGGTGCGTCGGCATACGATGTAAGCCCCGGCAGATGCAGCGGCTTTGCCGAAAGTTCCTACCAAGAAATCAATCTCTCGGATGCACCCGGTTTCTTCTGCATAACCCAAACCTTGCTCTCCCCGTACCCCGAAAGCATGTGCTTCATCCACATAAAGCAATACATTGTCATACGTCTGTTTCAGTCGCACCAGTTCCTTTAGGTCTGCTACATCTCCATCCATGCTGAAAATGCTTTCAGTAACGATGATTATTTGCCTGTAAGCGGCATGATTTTCGGCCAGCAGACGTTCCAGTTGCTTCATGTCGTTGTGGCGGTAGCGGATGCACCGTGCTGCCGAAAGGCGGATGCCGTCAATCAGGCTTGCGTGTACCAGTTTATCCGCCAGTATCAGAGTTTGCACATCGCTCACCGCAGGCAGAATGCCTGTGTTGGCATGATAACCACTATTGAACACCAATGCGGCTTCTGTTCCGAACAACTGTGTAAGTGTCTGTTCCAGTTCCTCGTAGATAGTGAAGTTGCCTGTCAGCAGCCGTGATGATGAAGATGTGGGCAGAAAGTTATCTGCCGTCAGCTCTTGCAGAAATTCTTCGCGCAGTTTCCGGTCGGCTGCCAGTCCCAGATAGTCATTTGAAGAGAGATTCAGCATCCGCCGTCCGTTTGCAATAACATCCCGCCCTTCATGTGTCAGGGCAGGTAGGGTTCGCAGGTTGCTGCGTTCTTTCAGTGCCTGCAACTCCTGTTGCATTTGCTCTATTACATTCATAAGCAGATAATCATATTTGTTCTTTGAGCGTTAATAACGCCGATTTTCCCTTTTAATTATTAATTCTTTAATTTTTAATTTGCCTGCCACAATATCTTCAATAAACTGCTTGTCAGCTTCGTCAATTGTTCCGGCTCTATGATAAATGGTGGCATGATGTACACCAGTTTACCGAACGGGCGCACCCAGATGCCTTCTTCCACAAACCGGTGCTGCATCCATGCCATGTCCACCGGGTCCTGCACTTCAATTACTCCGATGGCGCCCAGCACCCGTACATCCACCACTTGTGGCAAGTTTAATGCCGGTTCCAGCTCGCGCCATAATTGTTCTTCGATGCGGTTCACTTTTCCCTGCCAGTCATATTCCGGTGAAGTCAGCAACCTTATGGATGCGCATGCTACCGCACATGCCAGTGGGTTTCCCATAAATGTAGGGCCGTGCATGAAAGCTCCCGGTGCGTGATTGGATATTGTGTCTGCCACTTCATTTGTTGTCAGTACGGCGGAGAGAGTCATATATCCTCCCGTCAGCGATTTTCCTATGCACATGATGTCCGGTTCCACTCCTGCATGTTCCCAGGCAAACATCTTACCCGTGCGTCCGAAGCCTGTGGCGATTTCATCAAAAATCAGCAAAATGTTGTATTCTTTGCATATCCGCGCAGCTTCACGCAGGAATTGCGGGTGGTAGAACCACATTCCGCCTGCACCCTGCACGATGGGTTCAATGATAAGCGCAGCCAGTTCTTCATGATGTTTCTCTACGATGTCCAGCAGTTCCAGTGCATCGTCTGCATCCCACTCTCCATCGAAGCGGGAGCGGGGACGGGATGAGAAATAGCGTACCGGCAATGCCGAACCGAACAGCGAGTGCATCCCCGTCACCGGGTCGCATACTGACATTGCGTTCCAGGTATCTCCATGATACCCGCGCCGGACCGTTACAAAATTACTTTTCTTTGCCAGGTGCGCCTGTTCCGGAGCCGACTGACTTTTGGCATACCAATATTGTACCGCCATTTTCATAGCCACTTCCACCGCCACCGAACCGGAGTCTGCATAAAATATCTTTTGCATGGATGGCGGCACTAGTGGCAACAGTAGTTTGCCCAGTTCTATCGCCGGGTCATGCGTCAGACCGCCGAACATGACGTGGGATATCTTGCCGATTTGTTCCTGTAAGGCTGCATTCAGCACCGGATTATTATATCCATGCACCATGCACCACCAGGACGACATACCCTCTATGAGCACCTTTCCGTTTTCCAATGTAATGGTTGCTCCGTCTCCCCGTTTCACTTTATATACTGGGAGAGGATTGGTGGTCGAAGTATAGGGATGCCACAGATGTTCCTTGTCAAACTGTGAATCACTGAAATGATATCCTGCTTCTTCTATCAGAGCTTTATCCTCGGAAACCTTTGAGCCGAGTGTTGTCAGCAAATCTCCCACGATGGCGGAATTGATGCCGATATACAGGGATTTCTTCACAGCTTCTTTCGTCAGTTGTGAACGTCCTCCGGCAAAGCGCAGATAGGCTGTAGGGTTGATGAAGCGGAACAAGGCGATGGTGGTCAGCACTTCTTCTTCCGTCAGCACTGCTTGGCCTTCCAGGGGTGTTCCCGGAATGGGTTGTAATAGGTTTAGGGGTATGGATGATACTTCCAAATCCCTCAGTGTAAAAGCAAATTCAATCCGTTGTGATGCCGTTTCGCCCATACCGATGATACCCCCACAGCAAATATCCATGCCT
>NZ_CAJLKP010000157.1 GCF_905207245.1 uncultured Bacteroides sp.
GTAGCTTGTAGCTCGTAGCTGTCTCACTTCTTCCTTACAGCCGAAGTCATCGGATAGCGATTCCCCTGTACACTCTTAAAGAACGCCTTTGCCGAACCGAAATTGAGATACATATCCAAACGGATGGGAAGATGATTCTTATCATCTGAGATAAAGAAAGTAATCACCTCTTTTTCTTTTCCCTTCTTATATTCTACAAAAGAGAATACAAGGCAACGGTAAATCGTATCATTATTGGCTTTAACTTCCTCTTTTCCACGATAAATCAGCGTTTGTTCTTCTACCTTGCGTCCGGTAGCCATAGGGAACAGGATGCGGTCGCCTATTTTATAATCTGCCGGATCGTAAGAACGCGCCTGCGCCAGAATACTCAACATGTCGAAGATACAACGGCTGTCACTGTATTCCATCTCTTGCGGATCGCGGACCGGATTGTGCCAGATACGCCTCTGTTTTACGTTGGATACACCATTTTTATAAGAAAACCATGCCTCATCTACCGTATAGCGATCTCCCTCTTCGGCCGCCTTGCGGAAATAAAGCGGTTCCAGTTTCTCACTGACATAACATGTCAGCGTATCTCGCATCTTAAAGAAGAAATCTGTCTTCTTGCTACCCACGGAAAGCAGGTTGAAACGATAGGCAGGTTGTGACTGATAAGTAGTGGAGAAAGTCGTCAGACTTGCCAGACCGACCTTCTTCCATATAAACTTCCAATTAAAGTACAAATCATACATCACATGCTCACCGGACTGGAATGCGGTGTTCTCCGCTGTACATTGCGCCCGGGAAGGAATAGCAATAGTTAGTAAAAGGGCTCCCAACAGGCAGAATACCCATCCGCGCTTACCGGCGATTGCCGGAGTTGCGGTTATTTTGATTTTTCTTTTTCTTGTCTTCATCTGGTTTTTGTTTTTTGAGTTCTACCGGTTTCTGTTTATCCAGCGGCCTTTCATGTATATTCCAGGTCTGTGTCAGGTCAAAGTTCGCCTTCAGCTCTATCACCTGGTGATAATAATACACTTTTTCCGGTTGCCGTTTATCTTCATATTTTCCGGTATCCCACACACCGTTTCCATTCGTATCATTTATGAGGCGTGCACCGTATTTGCCCGGGTTCAGGAAGTAGAAATCCGCCTTCCCATCGACAACAGGCACCGTACGCACCACTTTGTCCTGCCCGTCAAGCAACTCTACGAATGCCACCGAATCCGCCCCACTCACATTGTAGAAAATCTGCCCGTATTCTTCGGGCTTCTTCACCTTGAATTCTTTCTTTATCTTATCGGTAAACATGCCATATATTCCGTGGAAAGCCATAGAGTCCACTTCAAGACTATAGCTTTCACCAGGCTCCCAATCCGCATAGACATTGTAACGCATCAGGTTCAATGAATCCGGCACAAAGTCAAAAGTAACGTCCCGCCACAAGCTGTCCACCTTTTGCCTCAGATGAATGGCACTGTCGGCCACACTTGCCAAAGGCTCAGTAAAGGTAAAAGTGATATAATCATAAATATCCATCGTGCCCGGGGCATATACATCAACAGGAAGGAAGATGGTTGGCTCTACATACTCCTTGCCTTCTTTCTCCGCCTTCTTTTTGGCTTTCTCTACTTCTTTTTCCTTCTTTTCCCGCTCTTTTTCCAATTCCTTCTCCGACTTTGGCCTGAGTTTGGATACCAGTTTCAGCGTATCGGTGCGAGGCACCAGTTGGTTTAACGTATCCGTATACAGATAACTGAGGCTCATTTTCAAAGTATCCATCTGATAGACTAAAGAGTCCCTTATCCAGTAGGTAAGCGTATCCATGCGTCCTGTGGGCATCTCCACAATAAAAGCATCGGTTTCATCGAAGTTCAGCCCCTTCAACAGTGGCAAGCTATCTGCTACGGCCGAAAAGTAGAAAGAGAACTTCCGGGGTTCGGGGCGCTCGCTCTTGATGAGACGCTGTGAAGAGGTCAGCTCCTTAAAACAACGCAAAATGACGTCATCCGGAGAATAGTGGGTATATGTCTTCTCCACAATCGTATCTATCGTCAAGGAATCTACCCAAAGGGTATCGAAGCGTATCCGTTCATCCATAGAGGGAATAATCAGAGAATCCTCGAAAGCAAGGATTTCGCTGGGCTGGCTATAATAGAAATTCTGATCGGCATCCTGCAATCCGTAAATACGATATTCGCCCGGAGCCACACCCCGGATAGTGAAACGCCCGCGACTATCGGTACGCCCCACCCGTTCAAAAGGCTTCGTGGTAAAGGCGGAGTCAGCCAGATCGGAATGCATACCTACCAGCATTCCTTTCACCGGCTCCAGATTTGCAGCATTAAGCACGGTGCCCGAAACAACCATCGAGTCAAGAGCGGTACCTGTAGAAAAAGTAAATCCGAAATCAGGCAACGGATTGCCTTCGTTATTGTCCTGAATGGCATCTGAGAAGTCTATCGTATACGTCGTGTTCGGCTTGAGTGAATCTTTCAGGTTGATGACAACTTTCTTCCCGTTGGATTTTATCTCAGGCTGTTGCACTTGAGGGGGAGAAATCACGATTTTCTCTCCCGGTTTCTCAAGCTTGATAAACTCATCGAATTCAATCGAAATCCTCTTCCGGTTATTATTAAGTGCACCCGGTGCCGGCGTACTACTTACAAAGCGGGGGGGAGTCTCATCATAATCACCACCCTCCGGACGCCCGATACTGGCGCAGGAATAAAGTACAGCAGCAATGGCAGCAACACCCGCCAAACGTTTGAAAAGAGGTTTCATATTCGAATATTTGTTACGTAACATCTTGCAAAAATAAAGCTTATCCATTAATAAGCCGTATGCTTTACAGTATTTTAATCAAAAAAGAGAAATATAGTATTTAAAAACAGGTGATAGCAGTGAAAAGTTCGTTCTCTGACAGGCAAATACTGATTCAAAATTACTTTGATATATATAAGAATGCCCTGTTAGTATCTGTCATCCTGAGCGTAGCCGAAGGATCTCCTCTCAATCAGTTCAATACATATTCGGTACAAACTCGGTATATATTCGGTACAAATTCGGTTAAACATATCTATTTACGGGAAAGAACCGAATTTGCTAAAAGAGATTATCAAATACATATAGAAGGAAACAGAGATGAAAGAAGGAAAAGTAGTTATTCGGCAACGCCCCCTACGCAGACTACCTCTATAATTCCCCAAAGCCCCCTATATATAATAGATGTATAAAACATAGTTAAAAATACACCAATATAGAACTAATCTGTTCAAAAATAGATAATTTTGCACTCGGAAAACCAGAAGAGTGCTTTTAGTTTTCCCTTTGCTTACCGTACAATCCAACTATGCAAGACATAAAAGCCTTTATTCATCAAAATGAAAAAATAAACCAAAAGACAGAGAATAATTACGAGTATGAAGAGTAGATTGATTTTATTGGCATGCTGTTGCCTGTCACTGTTCAGTTGTGGACAAGGTGACAAAACTACGGGTAAAACACCCGAATTCGCAGTAATTACAGTGAATACCACCACTGCTAATTTGACAAATAGTTATCCGGCGACTATTAAGGGTAAACAAGATGTGGAAATCCGCCCGATGGTTAGCGGTTTCATCACCAAGCTGCACGTGGACGAAGGTTCCGTAGTGCGTAAAGGGCAAGTACTGTTCAGCATTGACCCCGTACAGTATCAGGCTGCCGTGAACTCAGCCAAAGCTGCTGTTGAAACAGCCAAAGCTGCTGTAAACACGCAGGAACTCACCGTGAACAATAAGCGTGAGTTGAACAAAAAGAATATTATCAGCGACTACGACTTGCAGATGGCCGAAAACCAATTGGCACAAACCAGAGCACAATTGGCACAAGCCGAAGCACAATTAGTAAACGCCAAGAACAATCTGTCATATACCAATGTAACCAGTCCCAGTGATGGCGTAGTAGGTACCATCCCCTACCGTGTAGGTAGCCTGGTTAGTCCTTCCGTAGCCACTCCGTTGACTACCGTTGCCGATATATCCGAGATGTTTGCTTACTTCTCAATGACCGAAAGACAATTGCTGGCACTGATACACGAAGGTGGCAGCATCAAGGAGATTCTGGAGAAAATGCCTGCGGTGCAACTGCAACTTATCGATGGAACCATGTATGCCGACAGTGGACGCGTGGAAACCATCAGTGGCGTTATCGACCAGACAACAGGTTCGGTTAACATGCGTGCTCTTTTCCCCAATCAGCGCAACATTCTTCGTAGCGGCGGTACGGGTAACGTAGTATTCCCCAACCCGATGGTAGACGTCATCATGATACCACAATCGGCTACTACTGAAATTCAAGACAAGAAGTTCGTATTTGTGGTACAGCCAGACAACACTTTGAAGAATACCGAAGTACAGGTATTCAAGCTGAACGATGGCAAGTACTACTACGTGACCGAAGGTCTGAAAGCTGGCGACAAAGTTGTAATCGAAGGCGTGCAGAATCTGAAAGACGGAGCTACCATCACTCCTATCACTCCTGCCGAGAAAGAGACCGAGTATCAAAAAGCGCTGCAAGACCAGAAAGACGGTAATATCCAAACGGCGTTTCAATGAAAGAATGAAAAATGAAAGAATGAAAGGCTGCGCATAATAGGCACAGCATTAGTTCTTATCCCATTTTAATTCTTTATTTCTTTAATTCTTTAATTTTTCATGAAATGAAATTAGATAGATTTATTAATCGTCCGGTGCTATCCACGGTAATTTCCGTGCTGATAGTAATCCTGGGGCTTATTGGTCTGGCAACACTGCCTATCACCCAATATCCGGACATTGCACCCCCTACCGTATCGGTACGCGCCACCTATACCGGAGCCAACGCCCAAACGGTACTGAACTCTGTCATCGCACCGCTGGAAGACCAGATTAACGGTGTGGAGAACATGATGTATATGACCTCCAATGCCACCAACAGCGGTTCCGCCGAT
>NZ_CAJLKP010000158.1 GCF_905207245.1 uncultured Bacteroides sp.
ATATTGGTCCCGTTGATGCCATGTTCGCGGCCGGCGGCGGTGTCTACCACGTTGTAACCGGTAGCCAGCACGCCGATATATTTCAGATCGGGCAGGGCGGCCATTGTTTCGCTGTTGATTACTACCTTATTGGTAAGGATGGCTTCTGCACCGGCAGCACGTTCAAGAACTTCGCCGAGGGCAGTGCGGTCGTAGATTGTGCACTCGCCTAACTCTTTCAATTTATCCCAGCATAAATCGCCGGGATTGGCTGTGTAACCGTCTAATACTACAATTCTCATTTTGTATATATTTAAAGTGAGTATGCAAATTTAGGGAAAAGATTTCTCATTATGGAAATAATGAGAAATTTTGTTGGTGTGTTTTCTTTTGCCGCAGATTGCTTTGCTTTCTTCCTATCTTTATATAGATATAACTTGTAGGAATATGAAATCTACTTCGGAAATATTAGAATTATTGAAGTTGTATAAACAAGCTAATGCTCATAAATATGGTTTTAGTCGCTTAGGAATATTCGGCTCTGTGGCTCGTGGGGAGCAAACGGAACATAGCGATGTTGATATTTAGTTGTCTTCTCTACAATAGAGAAAGATATTCCTCAAATGCTTCCGGTGGTTCAAAAAAAGATTAAAGAGCTGGAATAGCTCTTATTACTTGTATTTCTCCCCCCACAACGCTTTCATCCTTTCTGCATGTTTCTGTTCGGCAGCATTGTCCTGTGCTTCCCAGAGACGGCGGTTCTTCAATTCATCGGGCAGGAATTGCTGCTTGACAAAATGGCCGGGATAATCGTGCGCATACTTATAGTTATCACCGTATCCCAGTTGTTTCATCAGTTTGGTGGGCGCATTGCGCAAATGTAGAGGAACAGGCAGGTTTCCGGTTTCGCGTACAAGTTCCAGGGCACTGTTGATAGCCATGTAGGCGGAGTTGCTTTTCGGACTTGTGGCAAGATAGACGGTAGCTTCTGCCAGTGGGATGCGTCCTTCGGGCCAGCCCACTTTCATGACGGCGTCGAAACAAGCGTTGGCGATAAGCAAAGCATTCGGATTTGCCAGTCCCACGTCTTCCGAAGCGGAGATAACGAGGCGACGGGCAATGAAGGCGGGGTCTTCTCCGGCCTCTACCATGCGGGCCAGCCAGTAGATGGCACCGTCGGGGTCGCTGCCGCGTATGGACTTGATGAAAGCGGAGATGATATCATAGTGCATTTCTCCGTCTTTATCGTAGGCAAGGGGATTCTGTTGCAGGCGCTCGGTGACGGTTGCATCAGTGATGATAACGGGGTCGTTTGCTTCGGAAGAGACAACAAGGTCCAGTATGTTGAGCAACTTACGCGCGTCTCCGCCACTGTAGCGAAGCATGGCGGTGGTTTCTTTCAGTTCGATTTTACGTTCCTTCAGTATATGGTCGGTGGCGATGGCACGTTGCAGCAATTCCATGAGGTCTTCTTTCTCTAGAGACTTCAACACGTAGAGCTGGCAACGGGACAGCAACGGGCGGATAACCTCAAAGGAAGGGTTCTCTGTGGTGGCGCCTATCAGTGTAACAGTACCTTGCTCTACGGCACCGAGCAGTGAGTCTTGCTGTGACTTGCTGAAACGGTGGATTTCGTCAATAAACAGGATGGGACTGCCCTGTGAGAAGAAGCGGTTGCTCTTGGCGCGCTCTATCACTTCGCGCACATCCTTCACACCACTGGTCACGGCGCTCAGTGTGTAGAACGGGGTTTCCAGTTTGTTAGCTATAATCTGTGCCAGAGTGGTCTTGCCTACACCCGGAGGCCCCCATAGTATGAATGAAGAGATACGTCCTGCATCAATCATTTTACGCAACACCGCACCCGGTCCTACTAAATGTTTCTGACCGATGTACTCGTCTAAGGTTTTAGGGCGAAGCCTTTCTGCTAATGGGGTCATTTTAAATTAAAAATTAAAAATAAGAGAATGATGAATTCGTGGTTCTTTAGAAAATCATTAATATCATGAAACGGATGCCACCTTTCTTCACTCCCGGAATGTCGGTATAAGTGAGGCGGCGAACGTATTCGATATGCAACAGTTTGAAGATGTTGTAGATACCTACGCTGGCTTCCAGATAGGGAGTGCTACCCATTACGTGACTGGTGGGCACACCATCGCGCATCGGGAAGAGGAACAGTTCGCTGTTGTGGCTCTTGTACGGGTTGTTCTTGTCTGTCAGCGTGCCATACATACCACGGATGCGGAAAGCTTCGCGCCATTTCAGCTTTTTGAGGAGCGGGATACGGTTGAAGAGTTTTCCGTTCATGTCATACGTCAGGGCAAGAGAGGCATAACGGTCGTTCAGGAACTCCATGTTATCGATAAGGCTGAATGACTCGTTGTGCTGGGTGATGTATGAAAGGTTCGCCATGGGCAGGTTCAGCAGGGGGAACGGTACGGTGTTCCACTGCGCTCCGGCGCGGGCGGTGATGTCCAGTTTACCCCATGAGCCGAACCAGAAACGCTTGCGGACACTGGCTTCGGTGAGGTTGAAGTTATATTCGCCACCCAGCACGCCTTTCAGACCGATGGTGTGGGAGAGGGAGAATATCGGTGCATCCAGCGATACGGGCACACGGCGTTGCTTGGTATTGACGTATGTTTCACCCGGAGCATAACGCAGGGTGACGCCCAGTTCGGTGGTGGTGATGTCCTTTACGAAGGTATTCGTATCGTCCCATGAACCGGCGATGTTACCGTCGTTTTTCCAGTATTGCAGTACGCCTCCGGCAGGTTCATCGTTGCGGTGGCGTGCCATGGCTTTGATGGAGAAGCCGGCATTGGTCTCCAGTTCGTAGGTCAGGGTAGCGTCGCGCATGTACGACATCTGGTCTACCTTGGTCCACTTCCAGCCGACGAACATATTGTCTTTATCCGTCGAGAGATACTTATCCATGGGTGACATAACGTCGTAGCTGTAATCGAAAGCCAGGTAATGCTTGGGGAATTCCCACAACACATATTCGCGCTTGTTGAACGAATACGCTGCCTGTCCTTTGTAGAACCATTTCTTGTCTCTCGTACCGTAGGCGCCATATCCGCTGAAACTCCAGTGGGGGTCGAGGTTACCGGTGGTCATACCGCTGAGACGGAAACGCGTGCCGTTCACGTAGTTGCTGGTGATGGTGGTGTTGATAGGCCCGAAGTCGAACTTGCTCGGGTTCTTCTTGGTACCCGTCTCCACGAAGTTCTCAATCAGGGCTTTTGCACCGAAGATGACGTATTTGAAACCGGGGATTTGCTCAATGCGGTTCATGAAGACGTCCATGTTACTCTCTTTTTTGGTGAGGGGAACCTGGCGGACTTGTGCCCAATAATCGTCACTCTTGTTGAGCATGTTGGCTTCTTTGATGACGTTGCCTTTCAAACGGAAAAGCCGTTGTTCTATCTCGTCGAATTTGTAATCACTGTATTTCGTGGTGCGCTGCACTTCGAGGCCTTGCAAGCCTCTCACGAATTGCAGTTCCACGGTCATGTCGTCATCAGTCAGCACCCAGTTGCCGTCCGGCATCTGTTCGAATTGTTGCACGATGTCGAGGTTGTCCACAAAGTTTACACCGGTCTTTTTGGGCAGGTTCATGGTGCACTTCTTCACGGCATAGGTGGAATCTTTCACCACGTAGAGGTGACCTGTGAAGCCGAAGTCCTGTGAGTTCTGCGGAACGAAGGTGAGGTGCACGCATTCCTGTTTGTCCACCATGATGGTGTCCATCAGGTAGTATTTGTAAAAACTGATGGCCCCTCGTCCGATGGGGCTGACGAAGCGGCGTTGCAACAGGCGGATGTCGTCATCGTAGATGTTCACGTCGGAGAAGACGTCGGTGAGGATGGTTCCCAGCATGTCTCCGGTGTTGAAGAATTCTTCAATGCCGCTGGAGTTCATACCCTCGATGATGGTCTTTTCGCTCTTGGGACTTTTGCGGTAGATGGTGCGCGAAGCCGTCTCCTTGATGGAGATAGGGAGAATCATCTTGTTGGTCTTTGGGGATAATTCCACCTGGTCTTTGAAGAACGAGAATTTCTTGTAGATACCTTTCTCCATCTTCTCGGGGGTGACGTCGTTCATGGACATCTTCATCTTTTCGTATTTCCTGTACTCGTAGTAGTCATTGGTTTCCAGCTTCAGTTGCTTCTTGTTTTCGATGACTTTCCTCATGAACTCCACGGCAGGATTGTTTTTGCGTGAGTATTTCTCTTTCTGGGGCTTCACCACTACTTCGGAGAGCATGACGTCGGCCGGTGCCAGTTTCACGTTCAGTACTTTGGTGTTGGGTTGCAGTCTGACGGTTTTAGTATTGTATCCGATGGCGGAGAATGTAAGGTCATTCCAGCCTTTACGGGTTTCTACCACGTATTCTCCCTCGGCATTGGTGATGGCACCCACGCCTTTTCCTTCGTATTGAACGGTGATGTACATTAACGGTTCGTTGGTGAGGGAGTCGGTAACGACACCTTTTATCTGTGCGGATGCGCTATGCGCGACGAGTAAGGAGAACAGAAAAAGGATGAAAGTTATATATTTTTGTTTCATATTTAAGTCAGTATGAGGCTGCAAAGGTAACAATTTAAGGTTAAAAAAGAAACAAATATAATCTAAAGTATATGTACTTGGGGATATGTACTTTCTTTTGCCTTGATGCAAAAGAAAGATACCAAAGAAAAAATCAAGGCTG
>NZ_CAJLKP010000159.1 GCF_905207245.1 uncultured Bacteroides sp.
CGCATGGAACCTTGTTCCCTTGTCAACTTGTCCCCTCGTCAACTAATTCATAACCATTTGGAACGGTGAAGCCGGGAGTCCTGCCCTGTTTTTCAGATTCGCCTCCCTCGGATTATCATCCCAGGCATAACGCACTTTCACCGGCTGAGGTATATCTTTGCTCCGGACAATGACTTTGTTACCTTCTATGGTAGCCTCAGCCCACCTGAAACGTCCGTCTTTTCCGGCCACTGCAAAGCCCTTCAACTCATTTACCGGCATCAGGTCGTCCGTGCCTTCTTCAAAAGAAAGAATGACTTTTCCATCTTCCACTGACGCAGCAGCGCACAACGGACCACTATGGACAATATCCTTATGACCATATACTTTCTTCTTTACCTGAAGAGCTATCCTTCTTGCCAATTCTTTCTTATTCAACGGATGAATGTCATTCCATTCCCCTAAATCTATGGCTACCACCAGAGAAGTTTTGGGTAACTTCAAAGTAACCTGCCGTTGAGCCTCACGCATACCGGCCCAGCTACTCTCCACCGGTTGTTGGTGAGTCTGCATGAAATTAGGTAACTGCATGATGAAGAAAGGAAGATTTTCATCAGCCAGTTTCTCACGCCAGTCTTTAAGCATGGCACTCAGCAATGCTTCATACTCATTAGGTCTGCCTGCATTCGATTCGCCCTGATACCATAAAGCCCCCTTAAAGGTAAGATTCCGCAAAGGAGAAATCATTGAATTGTACATACCTGTCGGGATATTCTGAAAAGATACACCGCCTCTCCCCGCAGGCATTTCACAACCTAACTTATACTTCCATTGCTCAGTCAAACGTACCGTATCCCCATCTATTGCCAGACAATAGGGCTTGTCTTTCACAAAGCTGGGGCGGCCACCAGAATTAATGAGGCGAACCGTAACCAAATTCTCACCGCTTCTCAACACTGATGCCGGAACTTTATAGATACGAGGCGGGTATTGATAGGACGTAGTACCCACAAACACACCATTCACATATACTGAGTCCGCATTAACCATGCATCCCAAACGTAATATGGCATCTTTATCGGCCTGTGCGGATGTCAGACGGATATGTTGGCGGAACCAATGCGACCCGCTGACCGGATAGCCGTTCTTGTCCCCCAAGCGATAAGAGAACATGTTTACAGTCTCCCAATCAGAATCATCCAAGCCGGGTTCATACCACTTGACCGGAGCATGAAGCCCTTCATCACCTTTATATAAAGAGAGATTCCAAAACCTCGACATCATTCCGCCTGCCTTATTCACCAAGGCCTTGTATTCATCAGAGTTATACAGATCCCTCTCACGCAGATATTTCGGGAATGCCTGCAATGCATCCTCACTCATCCACGCCTCGATAGCGCTGCCTCCCCAGCTCGAATTAATGATTCCTACCGGAACTTTTGTCTCATTATACATCTCTATGGCAAAGAAATAGGGCAACGCAGCATACGACTGCGCAACTTCCGGTGCCAGAGAGGTCCAGTTCATCTGCGGAACATCCTCTTTTGGTCCATGCAAATCATTACCATAAGGAGTTTTGACGTAGCGAATCATTGGATTCTCGTATACCGCAGTTTCTTTGCCAAACATATCCGCTACCCGAGCCACAGTCAATTCCATATTAGACTGTCCCGAGCACAACCAAACATCACCTATCAGAATATCCTTCACAAGAATATCGTTTACAACCATCTCATAAGGACCACCTGCCTTCATAGCCGGAAGTTCCACCTGCCATTTGCCATTTTCATCAGCTTTCGCCGTGTATTTCTTTTTCTTAAATGTCACCACTACATCTTCACCGACATCGGCAGTACCCCATATTTTTATGGGACGTTCGCGTTGCAACACCATTCCATCCGAAAGAACAGAGGGAAGTTCAACTTTAGCCTCTGCCAGTATAGAGCACAGGCAGGCCACCGCTACTAATAAAACAGACTTGTAATTCATATTATCTAAGAAATATTTTTTAAAATTTCCGGCATAATACCGGAGTACAATTTCTATTCATAAGTAAAACTCTCAGGAGCACCCAGGAACGAAGGTTTCAATCCTCCGAAATCAATCATTATTTTCTGCATGACGAGTGCCGGGTCGAGCGGACGGATGCGCAAAGTATGCTTCGCTTTCTTATCACACAGATGTTTCGTCTGAGTCGTAATAATATGCTCCGCCTGTAGCCTGCCGAGTTCACCTTTATAATCACTGTTGATGTTGACTATTTGCTCTTCACCTCCATCCAGACTGACTGCATAACGCAATCCTTTATAATCATTGAAGTTCAGAGTCGAAGAGAAACGCACGATAACAGTTGCTTCACCACTCTTTTCCGTTTCGAAATCATATTCCAGATACATACCCTCCTCCGGAGTAGCAGTACAAGGAGAAGTAGTGACTGCCGACAGAGTGCGTCCCAGATTAGGGATTGTAATCCATTTGGCAGAAGCACAGTCGGCAGAACGGGTGTAATGTTCCGCTTCGATGGATATGTAGCCATCCTTCTCTACAAAAACAGGAGGTGCAGGAGCTATACGGGGTTCGGGAACCAGAGTGACCTTAGGCATGATGTTATGCTTCGGATCATTCCATGATCTATAGCCAATGTGCGTCTGATCCATAATATGATTCCATTTACCACCACTCATTACATGGTTATAATGACAGGTCAATACAGAGTCCCGTTCAAAGTATTCGCGCACTTTGCCCGCCCATTTATTGGCTTTCACATCACCGGTTTCCGCCAGTTTGCGATTCATTGCTACGGCATAATACATATCATACAGGTTGGCACATGCCTGTATCGGAAAGAGTACCAGTTGGTCGAAAGTATCCCGGTAACCGGCAGGCATCAGATAGTAGAGTTTCAGGGCATCCAGGCTCAAAGCTGCATAATCATCTTTCACACGCCGCCACTCATCATAGTTTTCCAGGCTGTACGTTCTGTCATTCAGCATTTCAGGAGTAACTCTGCGGTTATATTTGGTATATGTATCTATAAGACGCGCCGCCTCTTCCGCATAATTGCCACCAAACTGCTGCTTGCAGAAGTCTACCGTATGCTGGAAAAGATTGTTTTCATTAAAACGTCCGGGATTCCAAGCCATGTCCAGGAAGAAGGTTATCGGATATTCCATAGGCTTCAAGTCACCCACGTTGACTACCCACAGTTCACGGACACCGTATTCATAAGTCAGCATCATCTGTTCCCAGGTGCGCTGTATCTGGGTAATGTTGATCCACTTAGTATTACGGGGAGCTCCTACATAGTCGAAGTGATAATACATTCCATAACCGCCCTTACGGGGTTTAGCTTTCAAATCGGGCAACTTGCGCACATTTCCCCAGTTATCGTCACACAACAGAAGGGTCACATCGTCGGGCACACGCATACCCTTATCATAATAATCCTGCACTTCTTTATAGAGCGCCCACACTTGCGGAGTTTCTTTCGCTTTCTTACCGGTCACTTTCTCTATAATCTTCCGCTGATCCTTCACTATATTCTGTAATAAGGAGATATTGGCATCCTCACTCATCGGTTCGTCACCATCACCGCGCATAGCTAGGGTAATCACTGCTTCCCAATCCTTACAACGCTCCATACCCTTCTGCCAGAAGTCACGCAGTACGGCGCCGTTCGTTGTATAATTCCATTCTCCGGTTCCACGGCGTTTCCAGTCCTTTTGAGCCTGTCCCATAGGTTCGTGGTGAGAAGTTCCCATCACAATTCCCATCTCATCAGCCAACGGACCGTTCATTGGATCATCGTCATAGAATGCACTGTTCCACATAGCCGGCCACATGAAGTTTCCTTTCAGGCGAAGCACCAGTTCAAAGACAGTCTCATAAAATTTGCTATTGAAGCCACCGAAAGTATCGCCCGCCCAGTTTCCTAGACAGGGCCATTCATCATTCAGGAAAATACCACGGTATTTCACAGCCGGTTCACCATCTGTATATATACCTTCTTTAATAGATATAATATCGTGCTTTTCCACCGGAACATCCGCCCAGAAATACCAAGGTGATACTCCCATTTGCTGTGACAATTCATAGATACCGTAAATAGTACCCCGCTTGTCACTACCTGCTATAACTACCGCCTCGTCCACGCCTTCCACGTCGTCAAATTTGATGCCGTCGGAGGACTGGACATACACCCGGGCGCTGGAATTGCCGCCGTTGAACATCATGGAGTTGGGGCCGCCGGCTCTGTCCATCAGCTTTTTGGCCATGAACTGCCCCAGAGCAACGAACAACACGACGGGCAGCACCCAGGTCAGCAGGATGTTTAAGAGCGGGGAGGTTTCCTCCACGATTTCTCCGCCGAACTGCGCGCCGGAATCGTGGAGCCGGTTCACCAGATCAGGGTCATTCATCAGGCCGGTTTTGTAAATCTTGCCGTCCTTGCCCTCAAAGAGGATCTGGTTGTCCTCCACCTTTACCTGATCGATTTCCTTATTTTCCGTCATGGTGATGAAGGTACCGTAGTCCACTTCGATGATCTGCTGCTCCGCAATCCAGGGAACCAGCAGGAAGTTGACCAGCACCAGCGCGACCATGACCAGGGTATAGTAGAAAATCAGGGGTTTCTTTGGCTGTTTGACTTCATTCATATCCGTTTTTCCTCCTTTTGCCGCCGACCCGGACGCAGCCGGCGGATG
>NZ_CAJLKP010000160.1 GCF_905207245.1 uncultured Bacteroides sp.
GGTTACCGCCTTTACCCAGGATTGCCAGAAGCAGTCCGACGCCTGCTGTGATACCTGCCGATACCCAGAAGTCCACCAGAGCTTCATCCTGATAATAGAATGAAACACCCGAGCAAATCAACAGCATCACCGTCTCCAGCAACAGGAGGATGCCGATAATCCGTATAACCGTTTTGAAATTAATCATATCATATATTAATGAAGAATGAAGAATGAGGAATGAAGAATACGCCCTCATACCGCAGGTCAATTCTTCATTCTTCATTTTTAGTTCTTCATTTCTTTGTTCTTCATTTTTTTGTTTTTCATTCAATTAAAGTATTTCTCAATCTTCTTAATCATCATATTCAGGCAGAATACCACTACATGGTCGCCCGGTAATATCTGCGTATTACCCATTACCACAACACCTTCGCCCTGGCGGATTAATCCTCCGATGGTGGTTCCCTTCGGCAATCCGAGGTCTTTCACCTGATGTTTAGTGATTTTGGAACCGGCTTTCACGGTGAATTCCGCAACGTCGGCATTGGCAAAAGTCAGGCACTTCACATTGCTGACGTCAGCATCCAGCATCATCTGGTAGATGTGGCTGGCAGTAATCATTTTCTTGTTGATTACCGTGCCGATGTCGAGGCTTTCCGCCATACCTATATAATCAATGTTTTCCACTTCCGCCACCGTCTTACTGACGCCCATGCGCTTGGCGGCAAGGCAGGAAAGAATGTTCGTTTCCGAGTTATCGGTCAGGGCAACGAAAGCCTCCGTGTTTTTCAGGCCTTCTTCAATCAGCAGGTCCATGTCCCGTCCGTCTCCGTTGATAATCATCACTTTGTCGTCCAGAATTTCCGTCAGGCGGTTGCAACGGTTCAGGTCATTATCTATAATTTTCACCTGCATATAGTCGGGCACATATTGTGCGGTGCGCACGGCAATGCGGCTTCCACCCATAATCATCACGTTGCGCACGTCGGCATAATCTTCCTTGCCGGCTATCTTACGTATATAAGGTACGTACTTGCGGGTGGTGGTGAAGTAAACAATATCGTGCAGTTTGATTACATCGTCACCGCGGGGGATAAGTGTTTCGTTACCCCGTTTGATGGCTACCACATGATAAGGTTTGTCTGTTCCGGCAAGCTGGTGCAGGGGAATATCCAATATCTCCGCTTTTTCGCGCATCTTGGTGCCGATAAGTATCAGTGACCCGCCACAGAACTCCCACCACTGGCGCACCCAGCTCATACGTATGGAAGATACGATTTCTTTGGCTGCAAGCATTTCGGGATAAATCAGCGAGTCAACGCCCAGTTTCTGGAAGAATTCCTTATTTTTAGGTAGTAGATATTCGTAATTGTCAATACGGGCAACGGTTTTCTTCGCACCCAGGTTGGTGGCGAGCATGCAAGCGGTTATGTTACGACTTTCATCAGGAGTGACGGCTATAAACAAGTCCGCCTCTTTAGCTCCTACCTCCTTCAATCCCTGAATGGAAGTAGGCGATGCCGTAACCGTCATCAAGTCGAAGTTGGAACTGAGCGTACTCAACCTTTCCTCGTTGTCGTCCATCAGTATGATGTCCTGTTTCTCGCGGGACAGCAATTTTGCCAAGTGTGTGCCTACTGCGCCGGCACCGGCAATAATGATTTTCATTGCTTTTCTTTTACTCTATATCGTTGTTTTGTTTTAATTCCAAAACTGTTTTTGCATTCAGAGGAGAGATGACGGCTTGTCCCGTTTCTTCTTCCAACCTGATTCTTGCTTCGCGGGCAATGTTTCCGCCACGGCGGGCAACATCTTTATGTGCATCAAAATTCTCCGGGTTGCTGACTTCTGAGATTTCTTTGGTTGAAAGCTCTGCCAACATATTCAATACCAATTCTTTATTAGTCATGTTATCCCGTAGGTTCTCTTTCTTCAAACCTTTGAAGCGCTTGTACTCTTTGGTGGTTTTATCAGCCCAAGTCTGATAAAGGATGTCCGTTAAAGTGGCAAACTGCGTTCCCTCTTCCAGGCCACAACGTTTCCATTCATCTGTTAGTTCTTTACGTATCTCAATACTTTTCAAACGCTGGTTTATCCAGTTGTCCGAATAACCTAAGGCTTTGTATTCCATCATGGAGCGCTGAATGGTGAGTTCAGGGTCTTGCATTTCTTCCAGACGTTCTTTGGCTACCTGAGCCATCCAGAGCTTAAACGGTTCGGCTTTGGGAGAAGGTACGGATTGAATGAGGCGAAACATTTGCTCGGTAGTCATTACGTCAGTCTGTCTCATTTTACCATCTGTAGACAACATTTTTAACTGTACGATATTAGCGTACAGTTGGCTTCCTTCCCTTTCTAACTTGGCTTTCAAGTCACTCCAATATCTTCTGGGATTGGAACTTCCTGTCAGAACCTCTATCACATCAATCACCGAAAAGTACCACTCTTCCGTCTCGTCATCCCAAACCGTGCGTACTTTTTTCTCTTCAAAAACCTTAATGGCTTCTTTCTTTGTCATAATATTATATATGTTTTATCGCAGCCATTATTCCTTCTTCATCCATTCCGCACAAGTGGTGCAACTGTTGTACCGTTCCGTGTTCAATAAACTTATCCGGTACACCTATACGTTCTACGTGCGGCGTATATCCATTGTCCGACATAAATTCCAGGATGGCAGTACCCATACCACCTTTCCGTATGCCGTCCTCAATGGTGACTATGCGGGAAAATGAGCGTCCTATTTCGTGCAGCATCTCCTCGTCCAACGGCTTGAGGAAACGCAGGTCATAATGTGCTATTGAGATGTTCTTTTCTTTTTCTGCCCGTTCTATGGCTTTTTCGGCGACGTTACCTATCGGACCGAGTGTGATGACGGCAATGTCTTTACCGTCTTTCAACTTGCGCCCTTTGCCTACGGGTATTTCTTCCAACGGGCACTGCCAGTCCGTCAGCACACCCCGTCCACGTGGATAACGGATGACGAACGGGCCCTTGTCCGGCAGTTGTGCCGTGTACATCAGGCGACGTAATTCATGCTCGTTCATGGGCGAGGATATGGTCAGGTTGGGGATAGGGCGGAAGTATGCCAAGTCGAACACACCATGGTGTGTCGGTCCGTCTTCACCTACCAGTCCGGCGCGGTCGAGGCAGAGCACGACGGGAAGTTTGAGGATGGCAATATCATGAATCACATTGTCGTAAGCACGCTGCATGAACGAGGAATAGATGTTGCAGAATGGCTGCATTCCCTCCTTTGCCATACCTCCCGAGAAGGTGGCTGCATGGCCTTCGGCAATACCGACATCGAAGGCACGGTCGGGCATGGCCTGCATCAACATATTCATGGAGCAGCCTGTAGGCATGGCAGGGGTGACACCAACAATGCGTGGGTTCTGTTTGGCGAGTTCCACAAGGGTTTCGCCGAACACATCCTGATAGAGTGGGGGCAGATTGTGTGTGTCCGTTGTGAAGCGTTCACCTGTTTCGGGGTCGAACTTGCCCGGTGCATGCCAGATGCCCGGTGCTATTTCGGCAGGCTTGAAGCCTTTTCCTTTGATAGTGTGCAGATGCAGTATTTTCGGACCTTTCATGTCCTTGATATCCCTCAGAATCCGTGCGATATTCTTAACGTCGTGTCCGTTGACGGGGCCAAAGTAGCGGATGTTCATTCCTTCGAAGATGTTTTGTTGCTGGGCGGCTATCGACTTCAGACTGTTTCCGAAGCGAATGAGTGCCTTGCGGCGGTCCTCGTTGAGGATACCTACTTTGAATAACATCTTGGAGACATTGAAGCGAAGTTGATTGTACCGGTTCGAGGTGGTCAGGTTGAACAGATACTGCTTCATACCGCCTACGCTCCGGTCTATAGCCATGTCATTATCATTCAAGATGATAAGCAGATTGTTGGAACTTGCCGAAGCATTGTTCAAGCCCTCAAATGCCAGCCCGCCGCTCATGCTGCCGTCGCCTATTACGGCAACTACATGACGGTCTTTTTCTCCCTTTTCTTCTGCAGCTACAGCCATACCGAGTGCCGCCGAAATGGAATTGGACGCATGCCCGCAAGTAAAAGTGTCATAATCGCTTTCATCGGGAGAGGGGAAGGGGCGGATACCCTTGAACTTCCGGTTTGTGGAAAATGTTTCCCGGCGTCCGGTCAGTATCTTATGGCCGTAAGCCTGATGGCCTACGTCCCACACAATGCGGTCGTAGGGGGTATTAAATACATAATGCAGGGCGACGGTCAACTCTACCGTCCCTAAACTGGCTGCAAAGTGTCCCGGATTGCACGAGACCTCTTTTATAATGTCCTGCCGCAATTCTTTGCATACTTCTGGAAGTTGCTCAACACTAAGTTTTCGCAGGTCTTCGGGGCCAAAAATAGAATTTAGCAAGTTATATGTTGTTGATTCTGTCTTCATCTCTGTTCTGAGGATTACAAATTGCAAAATTAGTAAAAGAAAACGGAAGGCATTTCCTTTTTCGGGAAAAAAAACTCAATCCCTTGCTCTTTAACTTCTAAGATGCTTCGTGAGGTGCGGTTTATCATGGAAGAAAAGGTGGCTCGCTGGCAATTGAGTTGCGGGGTACTGAAAACTATTCCTGTGCTTGCAAGAAACTAATCTCTCGTGTGCTAACAACTAATATTTTCCTTGCATCTTATTATTCA
>NZ_CAJLKP010000161.1 GCF_905207245.1 uncultured Bacteroides sp.
AGAGTCCCGCGAACGGGACTCTGCCGTAATTTTGTTCGGTCCGGGTGATTATTGTGCGCTTACAGTGAATCTCCCTCGGGTGAGCAACTGAATGCAGAATTTTGGGTTAAAGACACAGAAAAAGGGTATCTCATTGAATGCGCTGTTCTCTTAATTATGGCAATTTATGACATCTATGGCGATTATGAAAAGTACTATATATCATTCAGTGGTGAACGATTAGCCACAAGCTGGATGCGTTTTAGTAACCAGCAAGTTTTTGATATGCTGAATCGGAATCGAGAACCAGCAGATATTGTAAAAGAGGTCATTAACAGCAGAGAAGTCATGATATTCAATCCATCGACGGAGCCCATTGATTTGCAGGAAATAAAGCATTTTAGGTTTCCAAATTATCAATGCGATACATACAAAATCAGTCAGATTGAGGATGCAAGTTTGTCTGATAGGAAGAGGCTTAAATGCCGATTGTATATTGGCGACATAGACTGTCGGGAAACAATTATCAAAATTATAGAGGAAAGCATTGAATGGCTCAAAAAGATTCGTAATGTAGATTCTCCTACAATTCACCGAAAAAACGGCACAATGGAGGCGGATGCATTATATATAACGATATATCGCAGAGATGCTCGGCGAAATAAAGGATTGTTACCAGGCAACGAAAATTTTATTGGTTTTGTCGATTACAATTTAAGTGGAGAAACAACATTACTGAACGGTGGTTTGCCAGCTAAAATATGGACTCAGTTTCACCACGAAAAAATCGGTAAAATAGCCATTGCATGGAGAGAGGGAAAGTATATGACACGACATTCTCGAAAAGTGGGAGCAAACGCTCCTTGTCCTTGTGGCAGTGGAAAGAAATTCAAAAAATGTTGTCGAGGAAAAGGTATATTTGACTAAAACTCATTACATAGCCCAGAAATTTTCACTATGAAAGCCCCTCGGCTATGTAATGTCAGAACAGAAGTAAAACCTATGCCATATATCCCGCTATAGGATGGTGCTTTCCGCCGCTACCATCAAGGCGGCTGAAGCTTCTCACTGTACAGGTTTATGTAGTGGCTCTTTTTCCCAATTCCCTTTTGTTTTCCTATGCCCGATCAGACCCTTGAAGATACAAAGCTTTATAGTCCTCAAGAACATAAAGTTGAACTGGGACTTATCTTTGGCCGCGATTGGCTTATTTTTCCTGCGCGGATCAGCTATTTTCACCCGGCTCGAACAGTGCAGCGATGAGGTTCGATTAGGGCCATTCTCTTTCAACGGTTCAGTCAGGCTATAAATCAAACTGCTAAACTTTAAAACAGCCAAATTTCACCTCTGTCATATACTCATGTCAAAAGTGAGAGAAGTTTGAAATACGGGGGTGGATGCGGTATACTAAAAATAGAATAGACGACCTGTTAATAGATGCGAAACGGCTGGAAAGCAAATGGACGATAAGGAGAGGAATATGACCGAACAAGATGTCAAGTTTTTATGCAAGTGGGCAATCGAAAACGGACAGCGCCAGTTAACACCAGTGGAAAAGGAGCTACTGAAGAACGGAATTGATGACGCAAAAAGCTTTCAAGACTTTCTTGCGGTTGTATTGGCGGCAATGGCTATCAGTTAAAACATGTAGGGCAGACTGCATGCCATAAAGGCAGAAAAGTGTGCAATCATTGCACACTTTTCCCCGCAGACAGCTTTTATGATGAAGCAAAGCACGGAGCCTTTCGGCTCCGTGCTTTACGCTTATTTCAGTTTTTTGCCGTCCTCGAAGGCGTTGCCAACTTTCTCGCCAAGGACGAGGTAGTCGTTGTGCACAGGGTCGAAGGTGATCGGGCGCAGTTTCTGCGGGTCGATCTTTCCCTCGCTGTCCAGAATGCGTTCGTCGGCGGAGACATTCACGATCTCACCCAGCAGAAGTTCAGACTCCTCGTCAAAGCTGATCAGCTTGCACTCCAGCGTCATAGGCAGTTCGTCGATGACTGGCGCGTCCACGACCTCGCTCTTGGTCACATGGAATCCGGCGCGCGCCATCTTATCCGGCGTTGTATTGCCGGAGACGATGCCAACATAATCGCAGGCGTCCACGTGGGCCGCATCCGCCATGCTGACGGTAAATGCCTTGCGGCTCAGGATGTTCTTCACCGTTTTGTGACTGCCGCTGAGGTACATGGCGATGCGGTTCATGTCAGCAATACCGCCCCACGCGGCGTTCATGGCGTCCGGAGTACCCTCCTCGCCATAGGTCGCGATGATCAAAACAGGCTGGGGGTACAGCCAGGGCTTTGCTCCAAAATTCTTACGCATAGTTCTGTCCTCCTGCTTCAAGAATGATCGTATTATACCACATTGAACACCAAACGTAAAACCTGTTTGCCTGATATGATTATCGCACTGTGTTTCGCAGGGTGCCGATGCCTTCGATGGCGCACTCTACCACATCGCCGGGCTTCAGGAATTTCGGTGGGTCGAAGCCCATGCCGACGCCGGAGGGAGTGCCGGTGGAGATGATGGTGCCGGGCAGCAGCGTCATGCCGGAGGACAGCTCCTCAATGATGTCCGCGATGGAGGTAATCAGCAGGTCTGTGGTGGAGTCCTACCGCAGCTCGCCATTGACGCAGGCGGTGATATGCAGGGCAGGCGGAAAGGCGATCTCGTCAGCGGTGACGATGCAAGGGCCTATGGGGGTAAAGCCGTCCAGACTTTTGCCAAAGTACCACTGTTTGTGGGCGGCCTGCAAGACACGGGCTGACACATCATTGAGGACGGTGTAACCGAAGATGTAGTCCATCGCGTCTTTCGCTTTCACGTTTTTCGCCGCCCTGCCGATGATGACCGCCAGCTCAGCCTCGTAGTCCAGTCGCTCCACGAGGCCGGGGTGGCTCTCGATTAGCTGGGTGAGTTCTAACTAGATCCTTGCTCATATCGACGGATATAACATTATATGTAAAATTTGGTTGGATGCAAAGAAAATAGATGTTAGAGTTGCACATGCACTTTGGCTTTGGTAGAATACAGTTAAGGTGTTTTTTGAGTGTACAATGTCTCTATCGAGAAAGAACATCTGAATTCTCTCGAAAAAACAAACAAGTAGTGAATAATGATGTGTGTGAGGGAAATACATATGAAAATAAGCCGTGTTATAATTGAAAACTATCGGAATCTAAAGAACGTTGATGTTACCCTCGGAAACACCGTAACGCTTATTGGTGAGAATAACTGTGGCAAGTCAAACTTCTTGCGTGCATTATCCATCCCGTTACTATCTGATGATTCTGGGAATTCTAAACATTTATCTTGGCATGATATTAATCGAGAAGCAAAAGAAGCATATTATACATTTTTGTCTGAAAACAAAGAACGCATCCTTAATGAAAGCCTATCGGTAGAGCAATTTATTCCTTCTTTGCCGGAGGTTATAATTAAACTATATTTTCAGCCAAACGAAAATGAACATTACAATATAAGAGAAATCCTGTGT
This sequence comes from uncultured Bacteroides sp., assembly GCF_905207245.1. GTDB lineage: Bacteria > Bacteroidota > Bacteroidia > Bacteroidales > Bacteroidaceae > Bacteroides. The sequence continues at coordinate 3,479 of NZ_CAJLKP010000161.1, forward strand.
GAGGGTGAAGCTGAACAATGGGTCGGCGGTATTTGTTATCGTTATTATGTAAAAAACCCAGAAGATCTGTTGAGACGGGTTCGAGATGTTCTTAAGTCAGATTCATATAACGATCGGACAAAAATGAGTCTTTTGCCGATGGCACTGTTTTCGTGTTCAATAACAGTACCAGGAAAAGGCAAGAATCTTTCTTATGAAACTCTTGCTAAGTTTTGCTCTGTAGAACTTCCAGCAGAGAGAGACGGATTTGCGTCCAACGCAGATAAATTAGGGTCGAAAGCACTATCTGATTTACTACAAAAGGGGTTAACTCCTGACGCTCAAGTAAAAATTGAAGAAGATTATAACAAATTTTTTGATACTATAAGAGATGAGCAAAACAGTTGGAAGGAACTGCCCCCAAACAAGGCAAACGGGAATCAAAAGAGTTTGGGGCATCTCAAGGGCGCAAAAACCACAGCGCGGTAACCGCCGCACCTGAAGAAGGTATGGAAAAGGCAGATCAGGCGGAACGCCGAAGCTGTTTGGCAGAACGGTAGGAGTGAGAGCCGTGCAGAACGGCGGCCAGCGCAACCACTAAGGCAGAGATATGAGCCAGTGTGTTGAGATTAGCAGCACTGCTGCCATTTCGAACCCAGAGCCTTTCTTGACCAGATGCCTTAAAGCGGGAGTTATAACGCTCACACTCTGTACGCAAGGCATAGATACGCTTAAAATGCAGGCATTCCCTGTCAATGGAAAGTCTGTAGTCTGTTGGAATGGTCTTATATTTGGTGCATCCCCGGTTCCTCTTGCCGTTGTTCCAGTTTTTGTGGTTACAAGGGCAAACACCGGTTTTGGACTGGCGGAAGGGGCAGCAGTATTTCTGCCGGATCCCCCCTTTGCCATCGGTGGTCTTACCATCCTTGTGCATAGCCAGCCCGGCCTCACAGACCGGATTACCGGCAGAAAGCGTTTTAGAGGCTTTCGTGCCGCGTGGATTGAGAGGGATAAATGCCTCGCCCTCATAGACTGTTTTTACGGTATTGTAGATGCTTTTCACATCGTAGCCCTTGTCGGCAAGGAAGGCGCACTCTTTCAAAGAAATCGTCTGATCCACGGCCGCGAGGATGTCAGCGGTGACGGCAGAATCGGAAATATTGCCCGGCGTGGTCAGCTCGTAGAGCGGCAGAC
>NZ_CAJLKP010000162.1 GCF_905207245.1 uncultured Bacteroides sp.
TTCATGAGAATATCGGTTTGCCCCATCGGAAACATATGTATCAATTGATGGCGAACGAATTGAAGATGCCTCATGTAGTGGTATCGTTGATTTATATGGCAGTGCAGGCTTTAGTCATATCGGGCTATTTCTGTTTTGAAGAATACGGATATTGGTACCTATTGGGAGTGATTGTTTTATTAAGTATTGTTTATGTATTGTTTATGAAGAAGAATTTTTATTTGCATAAGTAATGCGTAAATGAGATTATAAATATCTCATATTTCTAATATAACGGGCGGCAAGAGTATAGTACGATAACTATATCTTGCCGCTCGCTTTTTAAAATTTTGTTTAATTTCTACAACTTTTTTCCTATCCTTATAACTTTGTTGTATATTTGCTGCAACAAACCTCTATATTCACTGAATGAGCTTATTTAGAAAATTTATATATAGCTTTCTGTGTTTCTTGTTGGTATCCCTTTGGGGGTTATCACCGACTTTTGCGGTAACTGGAGAACACCCGGTGTTGATTATCAGCTCGTATAATCCGGATGCACGCCAGACTTCCGGAAATATCTACGATTTTATGGAAGAATTTGAGCGTCTGGGCGGAAAAGCTCCGATAGCTTTGGAAAACATGAACTGCAAGAGTTTTTCAGAGTCTCCTCTGTGGAAATCCAAGATGAAGGAGATATTAGATAAATATCAAGGAAAACGTGCTCCCGTGTTACTTGTATTAATTGGTCAAGAAGCCTGGGCGGCCTATTTGTCGCAAGAAGACTCTGTTCGGGGAAATATTCCGGTGCTGACTGCACTGGCAAGCCGTAATGCTATTATTCTTCCCGATGATTCTGTTAACCTGAAAACATGGATGCCTGATGCTGTAGACTTTTTTGATGATTATGCTGATTCTCCGATTAAGGCCGGCTTTGTTTACGAATATGATGTGGAAGCCAACATCAACATGATAAAGAAACTATATCCAGATACCAGAAATGTTGCTTTTATTTCTGATAATAGCTACGGTGGTGTCTCTTTGCAGGCACATGTGGTGGCAGAAATGAAGAAACACCCGGAGTTGAACCTTATTCTGCTGGATGGACGGACGAATACGATTTATACGATAAGTGACAAGTTGCATGAACTGCCTCCAAATACGGCTGTATTGCTGGGTACGTGGCGGGTGGATATGTATGACGGGTATTTCATGCGGAATGCTACTTATACGATGATGGAGGCTGCCGGTGATATACCCACGTTCTCCATTACTTCTGTCGGTATCGGTTATTGGGCCGTGGGTGGCATTAATCCTGCTTACCGGCCATTAGGCAAGGATATGGCGCGTCAGGCTGTCCGTTTGTTGCAAGGACCTGACAGTGATAGGGTAGAGGTAGAAGTGATTCCGAATAAAGTGATGATGGATAATAAGATTGTGAAGGAAAAGAAGTTGGATTTGTCTTTCATCCATCAGCCGATAGAGATGGTGAATGAAACTCCATCATTCTATGAGCAATATAAATATCAAATCTGGACGGTGGGCACTATCTTGGTTGTGCTGCTGACGGGCTTGTTTGTCTCACTATACTTCTATTATCACACTAAGAAATTGAAAGATGAGCTGGAAGACTCCGAGAGTGCTTTGAGAGAAGCGAAAGACCGTGCGGAAGAGTCCAGCCGCCTGAAGAGTGCTTTCCTTGCCAATATGAGCCATGAAATACGTACTCCATTGAATGCGATTGTTGGCTTTTCGGATGTGCTGGCTTCGGGTGGAAGCTCGGAAGATGAACAGCAAGGTTATGTGGATATTATCAAAACCAACTCAGACTTGCTGCTCCGCCTGATTAATGACATATTGGACGTTTCACGCCTGGAGGCCGACCGGGTTACGTTTACCTTTGAAGATTGCGATGTAGTACCACTGTGTCAGCGCGTATTGGCTTCCGTCAGTCAGGCTCGTAAATCGGAAAATGAATTTATCTTTGAATGTGACCGTGAAAGCATGGATATGCGTACCGATACGCAGCGTTTGCAACAGGTCATTATAAACTTGCTTTCCAATGCCGATAAGTTCACCAGGAATGGCAAGATTACCTTGAAACTGGAAGTAGATGAAAATAAGAGAGTGGCTATTTTCTCTGTATCGGATACGGGTACGGGCATTCCGCTGGAGAAGCAGAAACTTGTATTTGAACGCTTTGAAAAACTGAACGAATATGTTCAGGGCACAGGATTGGGCTTGTCCATCTGTAAACTGACGGTAGAGAAATGGGGAGGAGAAATCTGGGTGGATGCGGGGTATATGGATGGAGCCAGATTTATGTTTACGCATCCATTAGATATAGAACAACTAAAGAAATAATTTATTACTATGAAGAGAGTTTACTTTTTTTTAGGATGTATATTCTTTCTGATAGGAGTCTTGTCGGCTCAGGATAAGATTGTTAAGCTAAAAGTTATAGAAACCAGTGATATACATGGGAACTATTACCCTTACGACTTTATGCTTCGTCATGAAGCAGAGGGAAGTTTGGCGCGTGTGTATGCTCTTGTGCAGAAGGAGCGTGAGGTTTATAAGGATAATCTGTTATTACTGGATAACGGAGACATTCTGCAAGGTCAGCCTTGTGCCTATTATTACAATTATATAGATACTGTTTCTCCCCATCTGGCAGCCGAGGTATTGAACTTCATGGGATACAGCACCGGCAATATGGGAAACCATGATGTGGAAACCGGACGTGCTGTATTCGACCGTTGGGCAGGTGATTGTAAATTTCCGGTTCTGGGTGCCAACATCATCGACACGACTACGGGAAAGACGCACTTCAAACCCTATGAAGTACTGGAACGTGACGGTATAAAGATTGTGGCGCTGGGTATGATTACCCCTGCCATCCCCGTATGGTTGTCGGAAAACTTATGGAAAGGTTTGCACTTTGACGATATGGAGGAAACCGCCCGCAAATGGATGAAGGTTATTCGTGAAAAAGAGAAGCCTGACTTGGTAATCGGCATTTTCCATGCCGGACAGGAGGCACTGTTGATGGGAGGTAAATATCGTGAGAATGCTTCTTTGGAAGTGGCTCGCAATGTTCCCGGATTCGATATTGTATTGATGGGACACGACCATGCCCGTGAACTGAAAAAGATTAAAAACATAGTGGGAGATTCTGTGTTGATTATGGACCCGGCAAGCAAAGGAGTCGTTGTGGCAAATGCGGATGTTACCTTGAAGCTGCGTAACGGAAAAGTGGTAGATAAACAGATTAATGGAGCATTGACAGAAATAAAGGACTACGGTGTAAGTGAAGATTTCATGAAACATTTTGCTCCTCAGTTCGATGCCGTTCAGGACTTTGTATCCAAGAAGATAGGCCACTTCACTGAAACAATTTCTACGCGTCCTGCTTATTTCGGTTCATCGGCTTTCATTGACCTGATTCATACGTTGCAGCTCGAAATCACCGGTGCTGAAATATCCCTTTCCGCTCCTTTGTCATACGATACGGAAATTAGCAAAGGGGATGTCTTTGTGAGTGATATGTTCAATCTGTATAAGTATGAGAATATGCTCTATACTATGAAGTTGTCCGGCAGGGAGGTGAAAGATGCTTTGGAAATGTCGTACAGTCTATGGACAAATCAGATGAAATCTCCGGATGACCATTTGCTGTTGCTGCGTAAGAAACGTCGTGACGGGGCAAACGACCGTGCTTCATTCCAGAACTTCAGCTTTAACTTCGATTCGGCTGCCGGAATCATTTATACGGTGGATGTGACAAAACCCAACAAGGAAAAGGTGACTATCATCAGTATGGCAGATGGCACTCCTTTCTCTATGGACAAGATGTATAAAGTGGCATTGAATTCGTATCGTGGTAACGGCGGTGGAGAATTATTGACTAAGGGAGCCGGTATTTCTCAAGATGAATTGAAAGATCGCATCCTGTTTTCTACAGATAAGGATTTGCGTTATTATCTGATGCAATACATTGAGAAGAAAGGTGTGGTTGAGCCACATGCGTTGGGGCAGTGGAAGTTTATCCCTGAAGAATGGACTGTGCCTGCCGCTAAACGCGATTATGAGTACTTGTTTGGAAAAGTGGAAAAATAATTGCTATCTTTGCAGTCGCAATTTTTAATAGTACTGTAGAGACGTGAACAAAGAGGTAAAAAGAATCATAGGAGCTGTATGCTTGTTGGTGCTGTTTGTGGCATATCAGGCAAGTATTACAGCATTTACCCATGTTCATTACGTCAATGGAGTGATTATTACGCATTCCCACCCTTTTCATGGTACGCATACACACTCCAAATCCGAACTTGTCGTTATAGGCCGGTTGTCAACTTTCCAAGTTCCGGAGGTTGATGTATATCAGGAATTACATCCAATGAGGATACTTCTGGCTGTGCTGGAAGCTGAACGACTGACGCCCTTAGTGAAGGGAGAGTTAAAACAGACAGTATCTCTTCGTGCTCCGCCGGGGCTCGCGGCATAAATGATAATTTAGCGCGGAGCGCTAAATAAAGTTACGAGCTACGAGCTACCAGTAACGAGTTGCTGC
>NZ_CAJLKP010000163.1 GCF_905207245.1 uncultured Bacteroides sp.
TTTTAATATTACTAACAATTAAATTTTATGATTATGAAAGTAGAAAAGGAAATGAAGTATGTGGCTCCGGAAGTAGAAGTTCTGGAAGTAATGGTGGAAAAAGGATTCGCAGCATCAGGCGGTGACTATACCGAAGATCTTGACGAAAGATAAAATTGAGAACTAATTCACAATTAATTAATAAAGAAGAATATGAAATCAAAACTTTTATTCGGTGCTTTGTTGGGTAGCATTGCTTTAGCATCTTGTAATGCCGATGAGGACTTTTCGGCTTCGTCAGTACAAGAATCACCCATCAAATTTACAGTTTCTCTGGAAACGGCCAATGGTGAAACTCCATTGACCAAAGCAATTTTGACAGATAAGTTTAAAATTAATTTTGAAAATAATGATTTGATGTCCTTGTTTCATGGTGTTACCGTAGATGCTAGTGCTGGTGACCAGAAACAAACCATGGTATCGTATCAAAATGCCATTTATGCTGGAACCGCAGAAGACGGAAATGCTTTCTCGTTCACAACCAAGTCAATGGTACTAGAAGGCAAGGCTATCATGGTTTACCCTGCTGATACCACTTTTGTTAATGGTGCGGGTACGAATGCCCCAAAGGTAAGCATTGCACGGGATCAGGATGAGAATACTGTGAAATTGATGCCTTATATGTCTGAAGTATTAGATATAGTAGGACGTACAGATGGGACAGCAGGAGCCAATACCTCCGGATATGGTAAGTACTATCCTATTGTGCTGAAGCCAATAGGCTCTGTGCTTGCTTTACAAATTAATCCTACGAATGTGGAGAAGATCAACAACTTAGGGGTAGCAGAACTCAAGGTTACAAAAGCGGGATTGGAGGCTAGCGGTAACATTTTTACTACAGGTCTTCATGTAAAAGCTACTGATGATGCTATTGGTTATACTGGAAGTGATGATCTTATCAAAGCCCTTTGGAACAAAGCCTCTGATGTAGATTTGACTGAAAGTAATTTGACTTTAGTCAATAGTTTGACGACTACAAATGTATCCAATGATAAAGCTGTATTTACATTACTTCCTGCTAAAAGCAGCATTGATGCAACTGGCGCTGCCGTGACTATCAATACAAACTATGGTAAGGTAGTATTGGATGAAAATGTTGAGACTTGGGTCAAAGGTTCGGATGCTGCTGTGGCTGTTAAAGTAGGTATTGAAAACGTCCTTAATAATACATGGGTTGCACCAGGGACATCGAGCTCTAACTTTGGCAATGAAAAAACTGGCGGTCTTTTCAACCGTAAGATCACGGCAGACATGTCAACCCTTGATATGGATGGCTTGCACATCACAGACCAACAACATCTGCTTGATGCATTGAAGGTGTATGATGCAATTGCTGAAAATGAGCCTGTTACTTTCTATCTAGATGGTGATGCAGACGGTGAATTCGTAATGGAGGCTGAGGCTACAGCTGCTTACGAAGCACGCGTTGCAAATGTTGGAAATCAAATAACTTTTGAACTTAGTACTGGTGATCCTGAAACTGAATGTAGTACTGTTAAATTCGTAAGCACTGAAGAAACAGAAGTTCCTGCAGTCTTGAAGTTTGGTACTAATGCTGCTCAGATTAAGTTCGCCGGTACTTGGAAGTATTCAGAAAACAAAACATTTGATTATGTTGCTTCACTGGAAATTGTTGAAGGTGCAACAATGACAATGACAAATGCAATAAAAGCTACAGCAACTAATCCTTCAGCAGTTGTAATTACCAATAACGGTACAGTAAACATCTCAGGTACAACCGACCTGGCACTGAACATGAACAACAACGGTACAATCAACATCCCTGCAGATGCAAAGTTCTTTATGAATGGAGCAGAATTGACCAATAAGGCTACTGAGACTGAGTATGGAGCAATATATAATGCCGGAAGATTAGGTGTACGAACAGAACCTTCCACTGGTAAAATCAACAATTACGGCTACATTAAGCAGGAAAATGCTAGTGCATATACTTATGTAAGTACTAATGCCATGGGTACCGGATTTACCGCTGCTTTTGCTGATGAGGCTAATGAGATTGGTACTATCGAATTGTTTGAGACAGGCAATGAGAATACTGTTGTAGCTTCTGGTGGAAAAGCTGGCTTTATCAAGGTCATCACGACCGCAGCATCTGTAACCGATGCTGAAATTGGTACAAAAGCGAACTATGTTGTGATTACTGGTAATTGTACATCTCTTGGCGACATATCAGACTCTGTGTCGTATATTGATATACAGAGCTCTTCAGCGGTTGTTTGGAATACTACCGGAAAAACTTACGCCGGGCTTATCGTTGGTGAAGGTCATGAGTTGAATATTCCGAAAGGAAGTAGCGTAACAATAACCACTGCTTATGTGAAAGGCTATATATACAAAGCAGGAACACTTAATTGTTCCGACTTTGATGGCTATTTAGGTGGTGCTGATACTGATAAGGCCAATATTATCGCCCAGTAAATAAAAGGTAAGAAGGTTCTTTATGGTTCGTTACCAGATGTATTTCGGGCAAAGATTGAAAGAATGACAGAACCTTCCTGATTGAAATTATTTAATCCCTACCTATGCATTTATTGAAATGTATAAGTAGGGATTATTCTTTTGGAAAACAAAAAATATGCTCCAAATTCGGCAAGGTAGAGAATATTCTGATTATACATTACAATATAGATGAACAGTGGTACAACAAACAGGGAAAACTTGAAACCTCTTCTACAAGAACTTGAAATTGACTGGCTGGAACTAGCTCAAAAAGTCTGGATTTCCCGGAAACCAATACTTATGGCATGCGTCATTGGCGCTGTATTCGGACTAATTGTCTCTTCTGGTATACCCAAGGAATACACGGCAAGTACCCTCATTGTTCCGGAAAGTAGAAAATCCTCTTCGGGCATAAGCGGACTGACGAATATGGTGGACATTGATGTAAGTTCTTCGTCTTCTACTGAAAGGGATGCCATTTTTCCATCCCTATATCCTGCCATCGTCAACTCTACACCATTCCTTGTTCGGCTTTTCGACATAAAGGTACGTGAACAAAGCGGCAGCACTGTTATAGCCCTTTCGCGGTATCTGAAAGAACGGCAGAAACGACCATGGTGGAGCACCATTACATCGGCACCATTCAGACTGATAGGCTGGACAATCTCCTTGTTCAGTGAGAAAGAAGAAGTGGACAAAACAAAGCATACGCTAGACCCTTTCCGTTTGACCCGTGAAGAAGCGGGCATAGCGGGTACCATCGCTTCCAGAATCAATATCGAGGTAGACAAGAAAAAAAGAACCATAACTATATTTGTCACCATGCAAGACCCGCTGGTGGCTGCAGTTGTAGCAGATACCGTACGGGCACACTTGAAAGAATACGTCACGGAATATAGGACAGCCAAAGCGCGTAAAATCTTAGAATATGCAGAAAATCTCCGCCAAGAGGCGCAGGTGGAGTATTATAAGACACAGGAGAAATATACCCGGTATGCAGACGCCAATCAAGGGCTGGTAAAATCAACCTCACTTGCTGAGTTGGCAAGGTTAAAGAATGAGATGAATCTGGCTCAGGTTATGTATAATCAGACCGAACAGCAGGTTCAGGCCGCCATTGCAAAGGTGGAGAAGGTGAGACCTGTGTATGCAGTAATTCAGCCGGTGCAGGTTCCACTTGCCCCATCGAAGCCCCGGAAGATGATAATCATTGTGGGGTGTATCCTAGTGAGCTGTGCAGGAAGCATTGGTTGGGTGTTGTTTGCAAAAGACTTTTTGAGAGATATAAAAAGAAAAAGAGTTGCTTCTGACGATAGATAAAAGTAAACGAATGATTAAGAAGATAATTCAATTATTGCCGAAGGAGCAACGTAAAGGAGGAATATGGGTAGCTCTCTCAGTACTGCTACGTTCCGTCCTCGACTTTGCCGGAGTAGCGGCATTGGTACCGATACTGCTGGTGGTGATAAAACAGGATGATGGACGGGGTAGGATGCTGGCTTTGTGTGGCGCCGTGTTGCTTTTTGTTTTATTGAAAAATGCGGTGGTAACACTTTTGGCACGTGTGCAAAGCAGTTATCAATTGGAGGTATACCGTGAATTCAGTCGGCGGATGTTTGCCAATTACTATCATCGCGGACTGCTTTTCCTGAAAGGAAAGAGCAGCGTGCAACTGGGACATGAGGTAAATTATGTCTGTTATACATTCAGTTCGTGTGTACTGGCTCCGGTCTTTCGCATGGCGGGAGAAGCTGTGCTGGTGCTGTTGATGGTGTCAGCACTTATTATCTGGGAACCGCTCGCCGGACTCTTGCTTTGTGCTTCCTTTTTTCCTCTGGCCGCTCTGTATGTGGGTTTGGTAC
>NZ_CAJLKP010000164.1 GCF_905207245.1 uncultured Bacteroides sp.
TCAACGCGAGCCTGTTGCCCAGTGTGTCTACCCGTTCGTCAACCGATGTTCCGGACAAATTGTACAATCTTGAAATCCGGCAATACGATGCGACCGGCGCTCATTTGACAGGAAAGGATTATGGGACGGTGGATATAGGTAAGAGCTTGGACGTCACTTTGCAGGCGTCTGACGACTGCCAGTTAGTACTGGTAGCCCGTGGTAACGGTCCTGCAGTGACAACTTTAGGAACAAAAACATTAGAACAAGTACAAAGTATGATAGTAAATTCTTCCTTGATAAATGCGATTGACCCCTCGGTCACAGGGAGCATGAATATTATGCCTTACGTGCTTCATCTAAAGCATGTAAAGGTAGCCGTTGTCAATGGTAAAGCTATCATTCAGAGTCCGGACGGAAGCTACGACATGCGCCTGATGCTGAAACGTCTGGCTACCCGCCTGACTGTAACGTGGGATTATGGTGTTACAGATTATAAATTGAAACAACTCCTGATTCAGAGTGTGCCACTGAATTATACCATCGTGGATAAGCCGGAGATTGACGGCACATATCCCTCTATCGTTTCGCAGTTCACCACGCTTGAAATACCTATTGCGGATGCCAATGCCGCGCATGGTTCTTATTCCTGCTGGGTGCCGGCCAATGTGCGTGGCGAAAGTGCTGCCGCTACCACGGAAACGCAGCGTACGAAAGCAAATGCTCCTGTAGGCAGTACCTTTTTCAATTTCGTAGCCGTGAATACAACTGACGGAAAGAAGAAGCTCGACTACCGTGTTTATATTGGTTCCGGTTCTTTTACGGATTTCAATATGTATCGCAACAAAGATTATGCTTATACCGTGAACTTCGCGCACGTCGGCATCCCTACGGATGATAATCGAGTGACCTATATCGACCCTATTCCGGCTTCGGAGAACAACGATAATCTGGTGCCTACTGCCAACTGCTTTATGGTAGAGCCGGGTGGTGCGTTCTGTTTCGACCCTTTTGCATTCCAACAAAACGGAGCGGAAATACTCAACTCACAAATGACGGGCTGGTATCCTTCCACCGGTACTACCGGTATCAAATCGGTAAAGCTGCTTTGGCAAACCCGTGAGAACGGTGATGTCGGTGATCCTGTAATGGGAATTGCCAATAGTGATGGTGATCATACCAATATTGTAGACATTAAACGAACGATAGATCATAGTGATATCAATACAGTGCCAGCCAATGGTAAAGGGCAATGCCGCATCTATTGCCGTGTAGCTGCCAACACTACCGGAGGTAACGGAGTGATTGCTGCATACGACGGTCCGGATGGTACGGGAAACATTGTCTGGAGCTGGCATGTATGGGTGACGGATTATAAACCGGATGCCCGTGGAGGTGAACAGGTTTTGGAACCGGTCAGCAAGCGGAAACTACTCTTTTCGTTGAACAATTCAAGTGTACTTCCGATGATGGACCGTAATTTGGGGGCAATGGCGGGATATGTAGATGAAGCTCCGGCTTCCTTTGTCGAAATGTCCAAGACCAATGGCTTCCATTATCAGTGGGGGCGCAAAGACCCGTTCCCAAGTAGCTATACGACTAAAAAGATCAGTGCAATTAATAATAAGAATTCATCTACGCCTCCCGAAGGTATGCTGAATCGCTATGCGGCGGATGGGATTACATATGTGGTGAATGGAGGACAATCGGGGACAATCAGCTACCAGACATCTTGCCGGCAACCGCTTGTGTTTTATGCTGCCAATAGCAAAGGTCCTGCCTGGACAAATATTGCAGCCACATCATTCAGAGGGTGGGATGAAACGGATAAACCTGTTTGGGACCCATGTCCTGCCGGATGGAGAGTTATATCCCGGGTTGATCTGGCTGCTGTATATCAGAATGGTAGTAGCCTGCCTAACAATAATATAAAGAATTATAATACGAGGGATGATGATGGTGGTTATCTGCTTTATTTCGAACAGTTGGATGGCGGGCATGCCTCTTATTTCCGGTTTACAGGTTATGGCAGATACATGGATACATTCGAGTTTATTGGAGATTTGTGTACGATATGGACCCGAAATAAGGGAACTGATAATGGCTATAATGCATATTCGGGTTGGTTTCATACAAGCAATGCTTATGACATACCAACTAAATACCAGTCTGATGCCCATCCGCTTCGTTGCGTGCAGGAAAAGGCTGATTAACGATAAGGAATAATTCAAAGTAATTTGAATACATTCGCTCTTTGACATGCTGGAATAACGGAAAACAATTGCTATCTTTGCTGTACGTAAACAATGTAAAAAGCAATGTGTATGAGCAGCAAGATTTATCCTATTGGTATTCAGAATTTCGAAAGTCTTCGTAGAGATAACTATTTCTATATAGATAAAACGGCCTTGATTTATCAAATGGTGAAGACGGGACGTTATTATTTCCTGAGCCGTCCGCGCCGTTTCGGAAAGAGTTTGCTGGTTTCTACCCTCGAAGCCTATTTCCTGGGGAAGAAGGAACTGTTCACCGGGTTGGCGATGGAGAAGCTGGAAAAGGACTGGATAAATTATCCAGTGCTGCATCTTGATCTGAATGCCCGTAACTATGAAGATGCCGATTCTCTGCTTGAGGAACTGAATAAAAATCTTGAAATCTGGGAGCGGACCTATAGCAGCCCCTATTCCGATCGTGCGCCTGAAGAACGGTTTTACCATGTCATTCGTTTGGCTTATGAACAAACGGGACAGCGTGTCGTAATCCTTGTGGACGAGTATGACAAACCTATGTTGCAAGCCATTGGCAATGAAGCCTTGCAACGTGAGTTCCGCAACATGCTGAAACCCTTTTACGGGGTATTGAAGACTTTGGACGGCTGCATCAAGTTCGCTTTGCTGACGGGAGTTACGAAGTTTGGTAAGATAAGTGTGTTTAGTGACTTGAATAATCTGAATGATATTTCTATGTACGAACCGTTTGTCTCTATCTGTGGAATGACGGAGCGGGAAATACATGAGAATCTGAAAGCCGAATTGCATGAGCTGGCCGCCGCGCAAAAGATGACTTACGAGCAAGCCGCCGCCGAACTGAAAGAGTGTTACGATGGCTATCATTTCGTTGAGAATACGGAAGGCATCTATAATCCTTTCAGCGTGCTGAACACTTTCTATAAGATGAAGTTCGGCAGCTACTGGTTTGAGACAGGTACGCCTACCTATCTCGTGGAATTGTTAAAGCGTAGCCATTACGATTTGGAACGTATGGCACACGTACAGACTGATGCCGATGTTCTGAATAGTATCTATGGTGACGAAGACCCCATTCCTGTGATTTTTCAGAGTGGGTATCTCACCATAAAAGGGTACGACAAGGAATTCGGCCTCTATCGTCTCGGTTTTCCCAATAGGGAGGTCGAGGAGGGTTTCATCAAGTTTTTGGTGCCTTTCTATACCCGATTCAATAAAGTGGAGGCTCCTTTTGAGATACAAAAGTTCGTGATGGAGTTGCGTGCCGGAGACATTGACGCTTTCTTCAAGCGTCTTCGGAGTTTCTTTGCTGATACTCCTTATGAACTGGTGAGTGAACTTGAACTTCACTATCAGAATGTGCTTTTCATCATTTACAAACTGTTGGGGTTCTATGTTAATGCGGAGCGCCATACTTCGGACGGGCGCATTGACTTGGTGTTGCAGACTGACCGTTTTATCTATGTGATGGAATTCAAATTGGACGGTACTGCCGAAGAGGCTTTGGCGCAGATTAACGAGAAAGGCTATGCACAGCCTTTTGAGCAGGATAGCCGGCAACTGTTCAAGATTGGCGTGAACTTTAGTAACAAGACGCGGAACATTGAGAAGTGGATTGTAGAGAAAGTATTTTAGTACCATCCTACGTGATATCTGTTATAATGACAGATGAAGATCGGGTTGCTGTTTACAGATAAGTTGTTTTAATATATTGTTTTCCGTCCCGCCCCGTGCACAGAAGTGCATGAGGCGGGACGGTTTGTTTTCTGTTATTCCTGTACTAAAATTGATAATTAAAACAAAGAATATATGAAACGGATATTTAAAAGAAATATTTATTTGCTTTTGGGGTTTACAGCCCTGTGTAGCGGTATTATCGGGTGTGATGACCGGATAGATGATTCAGTGTCTCCGGTGTCAGGACAAGAGTTGGTCACAGTACATTTGAGTTTCGGCTTCGCCGAAGAATCCATTGGTGAATTGTACCGCAA
>NZ_CAJLKP010000165.1 GCF_905207245.1 uncultured Bacteroides sp.
TTTCACCGCATGGCATCTAAACCTGTTTGTTAACTTGGAGCTGCTGGGCGGATTCGAACCGCCGACCTCATCCTTACCAAGTGATAAAAAGGCCTCCGGCCGTTGGTATATAAGGCTTTGCGGGCGTTTTTACCGCAAAAAGGATGAGGTCGAAAACTCTTTGTTCCATGTGCTCCGTCCGTTCGTTTCCCCGTGTGGGTCAGGGTGTGGGTCAGCACCGGTGTGGGGCAACTTTCGGCAGCGTGGAAATCATTGTGTTTTTCACTACTGTAGGCAATAAGAGAATACTTTGGTAAAAGCATAGAGCCACCAACGGAGAACTCCGTTCCCGTCGGGTGGCTCTTTCGTTTTGCGGTAAGTTTTTCGTATGGGTCAAAATGTGGGTCAAGCAGAGAATGCGGGACGGATATTCTGTGGAATACTGGATTTCTCCTCCTGCTGTTTTGCCTAAGTGACACGGGTTACTTCTTCCACGAAATAGCGCTCTTTCTTGGTCGCCGTATAATAGTGGATGCCAAATTGCTGGCAAATATCAAACAGCAACTCCGTATAAGCCATGCTGCCTGCGGAGGGCGATGAAAAATATCCGCCAGCCCCCAGCTAAATCATCAATTTTCTTTCGTTCGGGTACCATATTCAAGTATCCTTATCTTCCAGACATTTTGAAGACAGCAATAATATACCACAAACATGAGTGTTTCACAAATGATTACGCTACTCATATTTTGCGCTGCAGAAAACAAAGAGAAATCGAATGAGACTGATTTCTAATGGAAGTAAAATTCCCCGCGCAAGATTGGCTTTAACAAAGAGAAATCCGCCGCCAGCAAAGCAATGTGATTACCATTTTGCCAGCGACGGCTTTGTCTATTTAACTCATTGGATTACAACGCATTATAACGCAATAGTAGAGGTATTGCTATAATGGCAAGGTCGTCAGAGTATTAATTGCCCTGTATATTCATCATTTGTTCCGACTATCTGTGTCAGATGGGTGATCGGCCCCGTGTCAGAGTGATACCAGTAATTTATAAATTTTTAGAGCAACCAGTACAATTTCGAGCATTATAAGCCGAAGTGCCAATACAAGCCATATTCTGCGTTTGAAGGACACTTTGCGTAGCCCCCCTCTCGACTGTTATGTGCAAAATTTGTCAGAGGTTCTGTGAGCGAATCAACGCACATATGTCAGTTCTGATTTTATCTGAAATTTCTGTGGCGTTCACAGCACAACACAATGCGTCGGCAGAAAAAGTGCAGCCTTTCAGCGCACATTCTATAATGGAAGCCAGATCTGCATCCATCGAGTCAGTATATACCGATATATCATGGCACATGCCGTCCTCTACTCGTAGTTGCAGATTGACCTCTCCCCACGAGAATTTGTCACCACATGAGAAATCAAATGCCAGATTGTGCCCGTATATCCAGTCATAGCTGCTGAACTCCGCCTGGAATTTATCCAATATAGACTGGTCAAAATCTTCTTCATGTAATGGAACGGATGTAAGGTCATAGACAATTTCAAACGCCTTATTCATAACAGCGGCCATTGTCGCAACTGTCAGTCCCGGGCACAGTTCTCTTAGGTTTACTACACGGGCACGAACAGAGTTCACACCGTTACTGGAAACTTTTGCTTGTGATGGGCTGAGGTAGCGACTCATTTTAGACATATCGGCGTTTATTAACAGCGTACCATTGTGAAATGCTTTTCCGTTGTGGGAATAATAGGAGTTACCAGAAAACTTTCGCCCATCGGCCAACAGATCATTGCGCCCGGACAGTTCAGCTCGGATACCCAGCAAGCGGCAGGCTGTGAGTAGGACTTGCTGCTGACGCGAAAGATCATAATTCTCTTCGCTGACACTAAATGTAAAATTCAGATTACCCAAATCATGAAATACAGCGCCACCGCCAGATAAACGACGAGCAAGATTACCTCCCTCGTGCTCTAAAAGACCCGTGCGGCATTCTTTCCAAGCATTTTGATTACGGCCAATGACTACGGTATTTTCATTTTGCCACAGATAGAGAATGCAGGATGCATTGTCTACCACTTTTTCGGTAAAATAACGCTCTGTTGCCAAATTTTGATAGGGGCTTGTACTGCTTCCGCAGTATGTATATAATCGTCGAATCATTCCCGCCTCCTAATTACCTGTGAGAGGTCATCGTCCAACAGTAAACAGAGAGCGCATTATGTTCTTGATTGTACATATTTTTCTCCTTGAATATCTGCTTTGCTCGTGTAGCATAAAAGCACAGAATCGTCTGAGCTTGACGTTTTGGCTGTATTGCCTGAAAGCTTGTAGTGAAAGACTACACTGTCAAATTAGAATGTCTCATTTTGATTTGCGACAAAGATAAAACCGCATATTGCACCTGCGTGTCCCTCTTCGTCTGTTTAGCGACTACAGCAGCATGGAATACAGTCAACATCTGCCATGCAGACATTTCATATTCCACACTGCTGTAGGGTTCTTCATAAAAAATGAGAAAGGTTTTTGTAAGATTTCCCACAAATGTCAACTGGCTTGATTATAACACTGCGTAAAAGCTGAGCTGCATATCATATGAAAGACTCATTAAATATCTTGATTTTCTAATAGCTGCGCCAATTCAGTCTCACTGTGACCAAGTAGATCACAATAGATTTCTTTGTTGTGCTGGCCCAACTCAGGTGCAGGTTCAAAGCCCAATTCATCATCGGAGAAACACAGCGGCGTTCCAGGAAAAGTAACGGGCCCAAGTCCGGACACGTTTAGCTTAATGGTAGCATTGCGAGCGTATGTGGCGGGAGAAGCCATTACGTCACTTAAATCTTTAATTTTACCGCCAGGAATGCCAATGCGGTCAAAAATCTCATCCCATTCCGCTCCGGTTTTCGTTTGCATAAGGCGATCCACTGCACCGTTAATTATATCGTAATTCTCAGGCTTCAACCGTTCAGCGTGATCCTTATATCGAGGATCATGAAGAATTGGGTCGTCAGTTATGGTCAGGAGGCGTTCAAACAAGCTGTCCTGCCCTGCGAGACAAATGACCTTACCGTCCTTGCAATTAAACTGACCAGCAGGACAGTCATAAGCGTTCTTGGTAGAGTTGCGGGTAATAATGCCGGATTGGTCAAAGAAGGGAATGAACGTGTTCAGTGCAAACAGACAACTATCATACATAGCGGTATCAATATACTGTCCTTTGCCCGAGGCCTCGCGGCGATGGAGAGCTGCCAGAATCGCAATAGTAGCCCACATGCCAGCCATGATATCGATAAACCAGATACCACCTGTGATACGGGGGCCTTCTTCACTGCGATTGATGTCCATAATACCGGATGACGCAGCCATGATGGAGTCAAATCCAGGCCGCATATAGTAGGGGCTGCCTTTCCCATAACCATTGATAGAGGCCATAATCAGTCGAGGATTCAACTTGTGAACGGTTTCCCAATCCAACCCCATCTTCTCCATGGTGCCGGGGCGGAAATTCTCGATAAGTACGTCAGATTTTTCAATTAACTCACGCAACAACTTTTTTCCTTCGTCACTGCGGAAATTGATTGTCACACTTTTTTTGTTGCGGTTCTCCGTAGGATAATACAGGTTGACGCCCTTGTATTCTTCGCCGCTGTGGCGAGTATCATCGCCCCAGATACGTTTTTCGACTTTAATGACCTCCGCACCTAAGTCGCCTAGTGTCATACCGCAAGTCGGGCAAGAAATATGGCGGCCCAGATCAAGGACACGAATGCCAGACAGAGGACCCTTATTCGCACTCATAACAGGTCAGCTCCTTTCAATTTCGTTTTGTATTGTTGTGAAAACACTCAATTTTGTTTGGATTAGCTAAATCCTTGTCAGTGATTATAATTGATGTCTCCGTTTTGTACAATTCATATTTTCGGAGTGATTAATCGGTATTTCTCATAAAGATGTATCTATGGCAAGTGCTAGTGGTTTGCCTAGTTTAAAAGGTATATATCTCTTGATAGTTCACCTTAATCGAAAAAGCAAATAATTCGTATTCAAAATGCAAATTGACAATATGTACAAAAAAAGCTACAATGACCGCAAAGTTGATCCTTGTTGTTACATGTGGTCACATGCATCCGAATTATTACAGATTTTGATTGACAGGAGGTACCAAATGGACTTTCAACTGAGCAAAATGCACCTGCTGCAGCAGGAATTGTTCCGTAAAT
>NZ_CAJLKP010000166.1 GCF_905207245.1 uncultured Bacteroides sp.
GAAGGAGGCATTGCCTCCTTCGAGGCGAGCCCGGAACGGGAGTATAACCACCTGTTTCTTCGGCAAAGCCGAAAGACAAGTAAACCGGAACCAGCCCGTCTTCATTTATAGACGAAGTTACATCATCCACGCAGTCTTCACATCCCAACAAACCACCACAAAAGGCAACCAATCCCCAAAGCAGGGATAACTTCATTATTTTCACTTTCATATTCTTTATCATTTTATATTAATTATCTTATAATCAATTTCATATTTCAAAGCCGGAACGCCGGAAAACAAACCGTCCCGCCACGTGTACTTTGCGGCACACGAAGCGGGACGGAAAACTAAAATTATTGATGAGAATCAGAAGCAAGCCTATTCTTCCACAAGCCACTTCTCAATATTACGTGTCGTATTACTAAAGTTCACGCCAATCTTAAACAAACGTCGGGCATCCTGTTCGAAAGGGAGCGCATAGCGTTTTTCGTTTATCTGCTGCAAAGCCTCTTCAGCAGTGCCGTCCAGTTTAAACTCGATGATATAGATAAACTTATCTGTCTGCAACACAAGGTCAATACGACCGTCTGAGGTGTGGCGCTCCGCCTTGACATAGAAGCCCAGCAGCTTGTAAAGAATGAAAAGCACATTCTGATAGTGAAGTTCAAGCTCACTCACCAGTTCGTAAGGAGTATCCGCAAAGAAACTCCGAAGACGCTTGAAGAAAGCATCGATATCACCAGCACGCAACTCTTTCACAAACCTTTGTATCTCAAAAGGAGCTTCTACCTTGTTGAAGTGGGTATAAAAGGGAATCAAGAACTTCATGAAGCCTTCTTCCACCTCCTTGTTAGGGAAACCGAGACGATAAAGCCCGAACTCCTTGTCATAGCCCTTTATGGTGAGATACCCACTCTGAAAAATGACAGGAATGGGATCTTCGTCACCATAAATACTATTCAGAACGTCAGCATCGGTCTCCACGTGTGCCATACGTCCCAAATCATAATGATTACGTTTCAACAATTCAACCAGATAAGTGGGGGTACCCGTCTCAAACCAATAATTATTGATCTCCTTATATTTAAAAGCATTCAGCAGACTGAAAGGATTATAGACACCTATGGAATTATGTGTAAAATGATAACCGTCATAATACTCCTTCAGACGGGAGCCAAGGGCTTCATACGTCAGTTCTTGCGCTTCGGCAAATTCGTGTAGTTCCGCTTCCAGAGTATCATGAATTTCCCGTTCACTGACGCCACAAATTTCGACATACTCATTACGCATCGAAATATCGTCCAGATTATTCAAATCGCTGCACACACTTACCTTGCCAAACTTCGTCACTCCCGTCAACATCGCAAATTTGATACAGCCATCCAGAGTTTTCAATACTCCGTAGAATGGTTTCAATACTTCCCGAAATTGTTTTTGAAGTTCCTCATTTCCTATTGCCTGCAACATAGGTTTATCATACTCATCTACAAGAATGGCAACACGTTGTCCTGCCTGCTCATAAGCCAAACGGATGAGGTGATAAAACCGCTCTTCAGGTGCACGATCAGCATACGGACTGTTATAGATTTGCTCCCAAATTTCAAGATTTTTATTCAATTCTTCAAGCAGAGAATTCTTATCTTCATAATTACGGGCATTCAAGTCCAGATGCAACACCGGATACTTTATCCAGTCCTTTTCCAGCTTCTCCATCGCCAATCCGGTAAACAGTTCCTTCTTTCCCTGGAAATATGCTTCCAGGGTAGAGATCAGCAGACTCTTGCCGAAACGGCGCGGACGGCTAAGGAAATAATAGCTTCCCGTCTTCACCATTTGGTATACCAAAGCGGTTTTATCAATATAGAAATAACCATCTTTGCGTATCTTCTCGAAATTCTGAATACCGATAGGATAAATCTTGCCACTCATATACCTTTACTTTTAGATTAAGTACAGCAAAGATACTAATTGTTTTCCGTTATTCCAGCATGTCAAAGAGCGAACTTATAATAGTGTTTCAATTCTATTCCCGTTCCTGAATACAGCGGATTGTATGGGCATCACTCTTATACATAGGGATTGCATCATAGTCACCATCCATAAATAACCTCGCAGCAGAATATCCTTTCGTAGTACTTTCTCCGGTGCAAGACCAAACAGTACACAAGCTACCAATCTGCACAAACGTATTGAAATACCTGCCATATCCCGTAAACCTGAAATAAGAGGTATGTCCGCTACCCTTAGCCTCATAATAAACCAGATAACCTCCATCTTTACTTTTCGTGGCATCATTGCTTACGTTCTTCCCACTAAGTATTATAGCTCCCATATCAGTCTTCGACGCTACTCTCCAACCAGCCGGACAGGGGTCCCAGACAGTTTTGGTATCTCCCCACACGGCACTGCCCATTTCGGTAGTCCATTCAGGCCCTATACCTGTTGTAATACCACCGGTAATTTGACCTTTTTTAGCATAAAAGACTGTCGGATTTTGGCAGACTCCCCGAAGATTCATAAGATCCATTCTACCATCATTCACTACATAGGTAATACCATCCGCTCCATAACGATTCTGCATACCTTCAGGCGGCGTAGATGAGTTTTTATTATCAATCATTACGATTTCTTTTTCCGTATAACTACTTGGAAACGGGTCTTTCCTGCCCCATTGATAATGCAAACCGTTTGCTTTCGACATATCCCGATAGCTGGTCGGAACCATATCCACATACCCTACCATAGCTCCCAGATTCCGATCCATCACGGGCAATACATCAGAATTCCCATAAGTAAAACGTAATTTCCGTTTATTGACAGGTTCTAATATCTGCTCACCTCCTGTACAATCGGGCGTATAGTCAGTGACCCAGATATGCCAACTCCAAATAATATTCCCTGTCCCGTTTTCCCCATCATATGCTGCTATCGCTCCATTACCACCAGTGGTATTTGAAGCCACACGACAATATATACGGCATTGGTTAATGTCATAAGCAGGCCCTGTAAAAGTGTTACCATCCGCAGTTTTTATGTCTACAATGTTGGCATGATCATCTGTAGCATTCATAATCCCCAGTACCGGATCACCCACATCACCGTTTTCTTTTGTCTGCCAAAGCACTCTCACAGATTTAATGCCGGAAGTAGAGCTACACCAACTTTTCAGAGTACTATTGGTTATGGTTGCCCCCTGCTGCTGGTATGCAAACGGATCAAAACAGAAGGCACCACCCGGCTCCACCATAAAACAGTTGGCGGTGGGCACCAGGTTATCGTTGTTTTCAGAAGCAGGAATCGGATCTATATACGTCACACGATTATCCCCTGTGGGGATGCCAATATGCTCGAAATTCACAGTATAGGCATAATCTTTATTACGATACATATTGAAATCCGTTGAAGCTCCCGAACCGATATAAACACGGTAGTCGAGCTTCTTCTTTGCATCAGCATCATTCACCGCT
The DNA here is from genome assembly GCF_905207245.1 of uncultured Bacteroides sp. Classification (GTDB taxonomy): domain Bacteria; phylum Bacteroidota; class Bacteroidia; order Bacteroidales; family Bacteroidaceae; genus Bacteroides. The sequence goes on from NZ_CAJLKP010000166.1 coordinate 3,450, forward strand.
ACAAAATTGAAGAAAGTACTACCCACAGGAGCATTCGCTTTAGTTCGTTGGATTTCTGTGGTAGCGGCAGCACTTTCACCGCGTACATTAGCGGGTACCCAACAGGAGTAAGAACCTTCACCTTTCGAGGCATCGTCTTCGGATATGGGTATTGCAAGCGTGGTGAATTGAGAGACGATGGAAGGGTAAGTACCGTCAGTATCCGGCTTGTCTACGATTGCATAATTCATCGGTACACTCTGAATCAATAATTGTTTCAGTTTATATCCTGCCACCTTGTAATTCCATGTCACAGTCAGACGCATAGCCAAACGCTTTAACATCAAGCGTGCATCATAGCTGCCATCCGGACTTTGAATAACCGGAACGCCATTGACCGTAGACACCTTTACATGTTTCAAATGAAGCACATAAGGCATTGCGTTCATGCTATTTGCCACCGAAGGGGTAATCGCATTTATTACTGATGAATTTACAATCATACTTTGTACAGCTTCTAAAGTTTTAGTTTCCAGGGCGGACACGGCAGGCCCACTGCCGCGTGCCACCAATACCAGTTGGCAATCATCAGCCTCCTGCAAAGTGACTTCAAGGCTTTTGCCGATATCCACAGTCCCGTAATCCTTTCCTGTCAAATGATTTCCGCTCGCATCATATTGCCGGATTTCAAGATTGTACAATTTATCAGGAACATCGGTTGACGAACGGGTAGACACACTGGGCAACAGGCTCGCGTTGAAGGCGGCAGTACCG
>NZ_CAJLKP010000167.1 GCF_905207245.1 uncultured Bacteroides sp.
CAACCCGCCGGTCATGAGCATCAGGATTTTCAATCCGACAAAAGAGAGAAAGAACAATGAATAGTATAAACGAATAAACAGAGACGCAATGAAAGTATTGATTGACAATGGCCACGGAGTGGAAACTCCGGGCAAGCGTTCGCCCGACGGACGACTGAGGGAATACGCCTACACCCGCGAGATAGCTATCCGGGTAGCAAGCAAGTTGCAACAAGCGGGCATCGATGCCGTCCGCATCGTGCCCGAAGAATCAGACGTGCCGCTGGCAGAGCGTGTGGACCGGGCAAACCGGGCATACGCCGAAGCCGGGAAGCAGTGCGTGACGGACATCATGGTGGAAGGTATCATAAACTATCTGAAAACGACATGATAAAGAAGATTCTGACATACTACGCCGAGCGGCATCTCTGCTCCGGTGCAACGCACGGTGGAAGGCTATACGCGGCAGACGCCGCCCCTACTGCTGAACCTGAACCTGATGCTGGCGGCAGTGTATGACGAACGGCGGTATGCCGAATCGCTCTCCATTCTGTCCGACACACTGAAATTCGTGCAGTCCGTGCCGAAGTTCGAGGTGGAAGAGATGAGATATACGGTAGAAATCATGACGCTCTCACCCTGCACGCTGTCCGGGGGACAGACCTTTTTGAGGTCTTTTCTTCCCAAGTAGAGAATAAAAGCATCAGAAACAATACTTGTAAGACCTATGCCAATGTTTTACCCGAAAAATCCGGTTTAAATATTCATGCCAATGCATACGATAAAGCCTGTGTATTTCTTTTGAGAGATACACAGGCTTTTAGCTATTATCTTCAAAAAGCGGACGATCAGCCTGCTTTTGTGCCGTCTATATTTCCTGTGGCAGAAATAAAGTCACTTGGTATCAGGGGCAGGAGCATATCCGAAAGGACGGTATCTTTCAGTTTCATATAAAGAATGCCTCGCATCGTACCTATGGAAAGTTTGATTATTTTAGGTATGACGTGACCTTCATTTGTTTTATAAACGCCGTCTTCCACCTTCAGAATGCCGGATAGGTTGGATATGGCATATACAGAATTTACCGATAGCGCAACCAGGTCGGTGTTCGATGATTTATCTGAAAAAATAAAAGTCAGTTCCACACCGACGGTTTGCGCCTGCATGTCAACATGGAATTTCTGACCATAACCGACTGTAATCTTCTCCCTGTCGTAGCCGTTGTAATCGAAATCCGTATTGAACCTGAATGCGGTCTCCTGGATTTTGACCATAGCGATATTAACCACTTTCTCTTCTTTCATAACTCTAATTTTTAAGGCACCACCTTTACCTCACCGCTATAGGCAAGGAAGCCGGTGCGGACGAAGTCCTTTTCCGGAAGTATGCTATATTCAGAATTTCGTTTCAATACAACGGACAAATTAATGTCCGGAACTTCACGTATGCCCGATGAAGCGACATTTATCAACTCTATGCCTAAAGCCTGCTGTAAGTCAAACATCGTATCGTGCGTAAGGTTCATTGTCCCTGTGAGCATACGGGATATTTCAGAGGGTTTTTTCCCCATCAGACGGGCAAGTTCCCTTTGTGTCATGCCTTTCTGTTTAAGCGCGTCGGCAATTTTGGCCGCCACACACATACGGCTTTTAACACGCGCGTATTCGGCTGCATCGAGCGAATCCGCCAGATTATCAAAAAATACGTTTCCTTTAGTCGTCTTCATATTCATCCGCTTTGCCTTCCCTGAGTTTGAAGAAATGCTCCCGTGCTCCGGTGGCATCGCCCATCGCTTTGATTCGCATCAGCAGATTCCGGATTTCCTTACCATGCTGCTCCAGATTACTTTCTATAAAATGCTGGAACAAGGATTTGTCGTCATCGTCCACTGCCACAGTATAGAAATTAGTCCTTCTGCCTGAGAATTGGTCCAACTTTATAAGTGAAATTTTCATTCTTCTATTCAATCATGGCACAAAAATAGGGAATTAATCCGATACAATGATAACATATATGTTAACTTTTTGTTTGGGATTACCGGAAGTTAGTTAATAAATACCATTCGCCTTCAATTCAGTTCCATTTAGCAGACATTTGATGACATCTGCCGACACCTGATGAAATACTTGTATCTCAGTAAATTATCCCATCTATATTTGCAGTCGAAATCAATTTTATGTCTCACCTTAAACGATTCGACAATGAGAAAGAAAATCCTTTTATCCGTTATGTGCGCGTTTGTCGCAGCGAGTGTATTTGCGCAGGGCCAGGGTCTTGCAGGTATCCGTTGAGGATGGTGGCGCACAGTTGTTTCTGCCATTCATCTCCGGCGGACAACTCTCTCAGGTATTTTGCCGGAATATTCATCTTTTCGGATATCTGGCTGATGGCATTTCCATGCAGGTTGAAGTTGCCCTCCGGCATGGTCATTTGCACATGGTCACCTCCTTGAAATGAGATAACCGGATGGCGGTCATTATTACGCAGGTTTACTCCGATTGGCGCAATGAAATCCTGCGCGATTTTTCCTTCAATCATTCTCTGGACCTTGTTGATAACAACTTGGTTCAATCCTTGCTGCTTTTGTGCCGATGCAGTGTTCGGCATTACTGTTACTTCCATGAATTTTTTGATTTTAAAAGTTGATAATTGTATATAGCTTGCACCATGCAGAATGATAAGTATTGGAATCAATAATATGAAATAGACTAATAATGTTGGATTATGATATAGAATTTCTCTGTATTCTGTTCCATAGATAGCCTGGTAGGTGATAATGATAGCAGGAGTACCTATTAGTATAGGTAGTAAAGAGTACAGATACACTTTGTTTATGCTTATAGATTTTTTTTTTATTTTATTTTACTTGTTGTTTGTCATCCAGTTGCCAGTCATCAAACTATCATTATCAATCGTCTCGGTTAAGAGACCAACTTTTGACCACTCCATTTGACGCTTTTATATCTTTATCACCATTATAAATAGCAAAGCATTGATAACAAATGATGTTTTTGCAAATCTATTATGAAAAAGTGAAATATCAAAGTAGAACAGCAAGTAAGTCGGGGCGAACATCACTATAACTTCAAGCTGTCAGATTATTAATCTCTTTCTGTATTCCGTCTAAAAAGCATGAAGCGTGCGCCCCGTCCATTTGCGTATGATGAAATTGGAAAGAAACGGTAGGTGTTGTTTTCAGCAAACGGTGTTTGTATTTGCCCCAAATCTGTTGGGGCAATATCTTTGTCGTAAATACGAGGGTATGCACCTTTGAATATCTCTTCATCGACTGCTGTTGGAAGGATGTTGCCCAACGGAAATTCTAAATATAATGCCATTCTTGCTGTTCTTGGATAGTGGGACTAAGCATCCTCTTGAAGTCATATAACCCACTATCTTTTATGCTTTTTGCACTCTGAAACAGATCTCGTATAAGTTTGAAAACCTTTGATTAAGATATCGGGAGGTGATTGTGTAGTACTACAGACGGATAACCTCATTCACTGCTATAATTGTATTTATCTGTTATAAAAGGACAATAATCAGCTCTTTGTCACACTCTTGCGGATTAATATCGTAACTTGCAAAAAAGAAAAATCCCGCCTATTTTATCCCCGAGTATAAACTATCCTAAAAAGAAATGAATTATGAAAGGTAAAGAGAGAAAGAAAGAAGCAAAGAAAGAAAAGTCAGAGAATAAGATAAAAGTACTGACTGAGTATCAGAGAGAAAGAGGAAGCAAGAGCAATAAAGGAATGAGCGTAATACCCAAAGTGTAATGGTATCTGTAAAGAGAGAGGGTATTATACTGGAAGGCACTTCGCTTGAATTTGAGAATGAGGGAGTGATGAATCCGGCAGTGATAGCCGAAGGAAATTCTGTACACATGTTCTATCGTGCTGTAAGAGAAGGAAACCATTCGTCTATTGGGTATTGTCGTCTTGAGGGACCTTTGAAGGTTGTGGAAAGAGATACAGTTCCTTTATTGGTTCCAGAATATAGCTATGAAAGTCAGGGTGTGGAAGATCCCCGAATCGTAAAAATCGATGACCTCTACTACCTTACTTATACGGCTTATGATGGTTATAGTGCCGTAGGAGCTTTGGCGCTCTCTTCTGATTTGAGGCATTTTGAGAAGCAAGGCATTATTACTTCCCAGATTACTTATCCACAGTTTCGGGAACTACTTCGTACACAGCAAGCCATTATCGGTA
>NZ_CAJLKP010000168.1 GCF_905207245.1 uncultured Bacteroides sp.
GAGGCGGCATAAATCAAGTCGCTTGCCTGATAGCCGTCTGTGCCATCTGTGCCGCTCTGGTCTTTCTTCACGCTGAACGAAGTGGGTTTCGTGGCGCTGTACGGATACCATGCCGAGACATCGATATCGCTCGTGCTTTCCCAGTAGAACGGCGTTTCGTTGGTGGCAGCCGAGAGCTTGCCGTCTGTGGCGGCGGTGTACCTCTTTGGATTAGCAGTGCGTACCTGTACGGCTACATCTTCGCCCCCTGCCCACGAGTTATCAGTGGTGGCACGGGTGGCAGTCACGCCCTCCACCGTTGTGGCGAACGTCATGGGGTATTTGCCTTCGGGCAGCGTCTCGCCTTTCCCGCCGGAGAGTTCGTCCTGCGTGCAGGCTGCTGCCAGCAGCAACACTGCCGTCAGCGTGCAAGCGGTCTGTAAGAATGCTTTTCGTTTCATATTGTCATTGTTCTTTTAGTTTCATTTTTCTTTTGTGCCACCGGCAGCGGCGAAGCTGCCAGTGTGCTGCCTTTAGAGGGTTGCATACACTCCGGACTTAACGCACCGTGCGTCCGGCGGCGGCTTTAGCTCCAATCTTATTGCAACAAGAAACCGGCATTTGTCGGGAATGTATCTTCTATCATATAATCAGGAACACTCAATATTTTATTCCTGTCGAAACCTACTTTATCAAAGATTTCCCACGTCTGAATGTGATATCTCTTCTTGCCGGTACAGAAATAGACTTTACCCGTCGACTGTCCGTAAAATAGTCCTATACGATCCATGCTCATGCTTTCCATATCCGGTATAAGTTTAACGATTTCACCGGGTACGTTCTCCCAAGTAATGCGGCTGAATACCTTGAGATAAGTCTCCCATGAGGGAACATGCATTTTTTTCTTCTCACTACCATTTTCATCATGCAGTAAAAAATAGATAGAGTTCTTGTCCATATCGTTGATGGTTTCTCCCATAACGGTGCTGATATCGTCGATGCCGTTTGCTGCCGGTTTTTCCTCCGGAACGTATGCAAAATATATCAGTTTGTCTTCCAGCGTCACTTCTTCATCGTTGTGGTAGCAGGCAAACTGGATTTCTGCCTGTCCGGGATTCACGAACTTGAAGGTAAATGCCTGTGCGGTTACACCGCCCGGCTGTTCCGCCTTCTCTTCTTTCTCGTCAATAAGGATTGCGCTGCCTGACAAATATGCCAGTGCATAACGGTACTGAGTACCGGCTTGAGTTGTAGGTTTGATGGTTACTGTTTCACCAACCTTGAATACTGTTCTAATCATAACAATACGTGTTTCTAAAGATACTTAAATCAGTAAGTTTCTAATGACCGAGGACATACGCCGCACGGCTTTGCCTGAGAGGAGGTCTCCGGAGAGGTATTGCCCCTACGGAAACCGTTGCGTTTCATACTATTTTTGCTCTTTGTCAACAACTGATTTATATCAGTCCATAAAGAGTTTTGTCTCATTCCATGCTCCTTCCAATCTGTCGGGGACCATATCCTTGTCTTGCCCTTTCTTGTATTTTGCCCACTGCGATTCTGACCAGACGAACGGCTTGTCGTCTATCTTCGGAGTACCGTAGAGCATCCAAAAGGCGGTCTTGCCACCATTTTCGTTCGGGGTATAACGGAGGTTCTTCAACAATTCCCTTACTCTGCCGGCGGAATAGACTTTGGCATCCACCGCACCGTCCGGTATGGTCTTTGGATATTCCGTGATGCCGCTGCCCAAGTCCCATCGGCCATAGATGGAAAGCGGATTGTCATTATCCACATAGGTAATCAAATCTTTCGCTGTTTCCATGTCTTTCACACCGTCAATTTGATTGAAGAACTGGATGCGTCGCATCGGGCGGTTATCCGTCGATTCGAGGTCGTAGGCCACATGCTTGGATATGGGGTAGTTGACGCCGAGGATATAATCCGGAGTAATCAGATGCTGATCATAACTCTTGCCGTCTGTATCTTCACCCGGGATGGAGTCTTTCACTTTCAGTTCCTTGCCGTCCGAACGGAACAGTACGAAACGCCGGTAGCTCATCTCAATCAGTGCCGTTTCATTGGTGTTTACGTCTATCAGCATGTAGCCGTTCTGGTAAGTGCCCGTATTATCGATGGTGAGATGACGGTAGAAATCGTCAATGTCTGTGGCGAACATCTCGGCAGCGGCGGCACGCCAGCATATCCAGATGCCTTCTTTCACTTCTGTGTGGGCGTAACGGTGGGTGGTCTCGTTGAAACAGATGCCGTGACCGTTGAAACCGAAGTCCATGTTGCTGCCGAACTGTCCCGGGCAATAGGCATTTTGCGTAACGAATTCATCTCCGATGGCGTAGCTGACGGTGTGCGACTGGCAGAGGAAACCGGCCCACGTGTTATGCGTCCAGTAGATGTCACCGTCGGCAGTGCGTTTTACGAAAGCTGAACAGTGGTCGGACTTATGCAGGCCGCGGCACGCTTCTTTGGATGAAGAAGCAAGGGCATCGAACAGGTCGGACTGGGCGTTGATGAAATAAATGTCGCCAAAGGTCAACGGAGCATCCCCGTATGCCAGACTGAACTTTGTGCAATCGAAATCCAACACATCGGGGCATATTTCCTGCGGGATATCGTTTTTTGCAGTGGCACCGTCATATATACCGCGCATACGCACCACCAGACGTTTGATGTGGAGGGCGACTTCGTTTTTCTCGTTTTCCTTTATCCAGCTGAGCAGATAGCGGTAATTGCTGTTCAAACGCTTTCCGACTGTTTCCAGTTCTTCTTCGGACGGGTCGATGTTTTTAGGAAATTTCTTGTCCGGTTCAGAGGTGTCACACAAATAGGTGTTGTTCCACGTATTGTTGCGGGCTGACTTTATGGCATCTTCCCCTTGTAGCCTGCCTTGAATGTATCCGGCATAGTATTCGTTGGTGAATACGTCCACGTCAGGGTCGCGGGCGATGATGCTGTAGTTCCAGCAATTATCTTTCAATTGGGCAAAGCCCTTGCAATATTCATTCAGCACATATTTATTCTGTACATATTCGTTGACAGGAGCCAGCCCTTTTCCTATCAGACTGCCGACACTTGTCGTACAATTAATAATCGCACCATTATTCCAGCCGCAGATACCGCCTTGGGTTATGCTGCCCTCATACATGCCGTTATTGACACAATATCTGACGGTTCCCTGATTGTTGACACCACAGATACCGCCACAAAATTCGGCTGCGGCACGGACATGCCCTTTATTCCGGCAACCGTCAATGATGCCGCTTCTGGCAGATGAACCAACAATACCACCCGTCAGCTTCATCAGACCGTCGCTTTCATTGATAATCTCTCCGGTGTTGGTGCAATCCGAAATCTGCCCCTGCGATTCACCGCAGATGCCGCCGATGAATGCGGCATTCCCGAAACCGTTAACGACAGCTCCGTTTGAACACTGACGGATGACGCTTCCCGAACTGACAGCTCCGCAAATGCCGCCTGCCCGAAAACCGGATATGATTCCCGACTCGATACGGATTTTTTCGAGGATTCCCCCTCGCGTGCAACCGAAGAACCCGGCTACGCTGTCCTGGCGTACGGTAATATTCTTGATGGGAAGCTCGTTTCCACAGTATGTTCCGCAGAAAGGATGATCCAAGTTACCGATAGGCTCCCAGTCCTTCAGTTCTTCAAAACTGCAATTCTGGACGACAACCTCATTTCTGAAGTCACGACCGTTGTTTACACTGTCCCTGAAAGCTTTCAGGTCACCCATGTTTTCAATGAAATGCTGGACGGTTCCGTTTGCAGCATTGGTGTTCGGATTATTATTCATATTTTCCTTCTATGTTAAGTTGTGCCACCGGCGGTTGCGGAACCAGCCGTCACCTTACAGGGTTACATACTCCAGACTTACGCTCTGATGTCTGGCGGTGGCTTTAGTTCGTTTACTTTCGCGTCAGAATTCCACGATGCTTTCCAAGATGGGTTCGCCTTTCAGCGGGGCATAGATGGTGACTTTGGCAAAGCCGAACTTCGGTTCGCGGGTGACGGTCTTTGTCATGCAGTAGTAGCGATAATTGTATCCTGCCACCAACTGCTTGGCTACCAGCATCGGGGTGTAATCCACGCCTTTCAGCGTCATGCAGGTCTGGAAGATGACTTTTTCCTCGTCCGTCAGTGGTTCGTATTCGCCCCAGCCGCCTACTTTCAGAGTATCG
>NZ_CAJLKP010000169.1 GCF_905207245.1 uncultured Bacteroides sp.
TGCTTCTATGCCGCATGGAACCTTGTTCCCTCGTCAACTTGTCTCCTCGTCAACTGATTCAAATCCGTATAGAAACAAATTAATTCCGCCAACGGATAGTTGTTGTTATAAGCTACTTGTTTTTTCTTTCAACCATGCCTGTTCTTCTTTGTTCAGGCTTGGAGATAATTTCTCATATACAGTCTGATGATATTCGTTGAGCCATTCGATTTCTTCTTTGTTCAGTAGTTCTTTAATGATGCCTTTCTTGCAAATAGGGCAAAGAGTAACCGTTTCGAATTGCAAATAATTGCCGAACATGCCTTCGCCTGCCGGAACAACCAAAACAAGATTTTCTGTACGAATCCCGTGACTCCCTGTTTTATATACCCCCGGCTCATTAGAAGTCAGCATACCCAATTGCAGTGTCACCGGATTCTCATTCATGCGGATGCTTTGCGGACCTTCGTGTACATTCAGGAAATGACCGACGCCATGCCCGGTGCCATGAAGAAAATTCATGCCCCGTTGCCATATCGGCATACGCGCCAGCACATCCAGTTGCGCCCCACGTGTGCCGATGGGGAATTTCGCCATTGCCAGTGCAATGTGCCCTTTCAGTATCAATGTATAATCAGTTTTTTCTTCTTCAGTCAGTTCTCCCAATGCAATAGTGCGTGTAATATCGGTCGTTCCATCCAGATATTGCGCACCGGAGTCTAATAGTAGAAAACCTTTCGGCTTCAGTGGAACATCCGTTTCAGGTGTAGCCTCATAATGCACAATAGCACCGTGCTCTTTGTATCCGGCGATTGTGTCGAAACTTTCTCCCATATATAAATCCTGTTCAGCGCGGAAGCCGTGCAATTTTTTATCCACGCTGATTTCAGTCTCCTTACCCGATGGAATAGCTTCTTCCAACCATTTCAAGAATTTCACCAGTGCCACCCCGTCCCGTTGCATGGCAGCATGTATTCCAATGATTTCCTGCTCATTGCGAATAGCTTTCAATAATGTAACCGGAGAAACACCGTGGACTATCTTACAATCAGGATTGACAGCCGAATACATGGCATAATTTGTTTTTGCCGGGTTGACAAGCAGATTTTCAACCTTAATCCGGTTAAGATACATTTCTACCTCTTCATAAGAGTGCAGGCTTACGCCGGTTACTTTCAGATATTCGGCAACTTCGGGAGTGATTTTCTGCGGTTGGATAAAATAATGTATCTCTTGCTCTTCAATCAAGAGATAACTGACGATTACAGGATTGCAATGCACATCATTACCACGCAGATTAAGCGTCCATGCAATCTCATCCAGAGCGGACAAAAACAACGCCTTGGCATTGCACTTTTTCAATTCTTCCCGAATGATGGAAATCTTTTCCAGGCTACTTTTTCCGGAATATTTGGTTTCGTGAATGAAAGCGGGAGCTTCCGGCATTGGCGGACGGTTAGTCCATAACTTCTCCATTGGATCTGGAATGTTTTTTATTTCTATCCGGCATTTTTGCAATTCGTTTTGCATTTTTTCCACTTCTTCTGCCGAGAACATTTTTCCGTCAATGCCGACTACATCACCCGGATTTAGCTGTGCACATAGAAATGTGGAAATACTTGGTGTCTCGGGGAGCATTTCTTTGTAAAGCCCTATTTTTGTGCCCTCCAATTGCTGGGCGGCTTGCAGAAAATAGCGGGAGTCAGTCCACAGCCCTGCCTTGTCTGTGGTGATAACGACGGTTCCTGCCGAGCCGGTAAAACCGGAAATCCATTCCCGGGATTTCCAATGGGGAGCAACATATTCACTCAGATGCGGGTCCGTACTCGGAATGATGAAGGCTTGTATACCCTCTCGGCTGAACAATGCCCGTAAGGCTTGAATCCGATTGTTTATTGTTTGGCTCATATTCTATAATATAATAAGGTGTAACATTAATCCCTCAAAGATACTCACTTTCTTTGAATATTTTTGTGGGTCACTATACTTTATCTGTCGGCATATTACAAACTAATCCCTACGCTACAGGAAACTAATCTCCGCACCGCAAGAAACTAATCCCGCGGATACTAAAAACTATTCATACAACAACTGTTTAAGTTTCCTACAATAATTATATAAGTTTCTTACATCAACTATTGTAAGAAACATTATTATTTATTGTATAAATAGTTTTTAGTATCCGCGGGATTAGTTTCTTGCGGTGCGGAGATTAGTTTCTTGCACTCTCGCGATTAGTTCTTAGTACATTTTCGATTGGTTTGTCTTTTTCCTTTGGCGGAAGAAGTTTGAGATAGGATAATCTTTTCTCTTTTTACAGTTTTTTTGGCAGAAAGTTTTGTGAATAAAGAAACTATGTGTAATTTTGCCGCTCAATTTAATCGTGAGATTTTTAAACCATTAACATTTTAATAAAAAGAAAATGATTGTAGTACCTGTAAAAGAAGGCGAAAACATTGAAAAAGCGCTGAAGAAGTTTAAAAGAAAATTTGAGAAAACTGGTATCGTTAAAGAATTAAGAAGCAGACAGCAGTTTGACAAACCATCTGTTGTTAACAGACTTAAGAAAGAGCGTGCAGTTTACGTACAGCAACTTCAGCAAGTAGAAGATTAATAATTCGTAATTTCCTTTGAATTATTGAATTCTTTTCATACATTCGTTGCATGATTTTAGATATGTAGCGATATGTTGTTGACAGACTCTTTTCTTGACTATCTTTTGTATGAACGGAACTATTCCGAAGGTACAGTTAAGTATTATCGGACAGATATTCTTGAATTGCAAAAGTTTGGTGAAGAACAATTGGGGACTTTAACTCCTTCGGATGTAGATGCGGAACTTGTTCGTGATTGGATTGCTTCTCTGATGGACAAAGGATGCGCTTCTTCTACGATAAATCGAAAACTGAGTTCGATCCGGACGTATTATAAATTTCTTTTGCGCAGAGGCGAGATTCAAGCTGATCCCTTGCAGAAGGTGTCAGGGCCCAAAAAGAATAGGCCGATTCCCGCGTTTCTGAGAGAGAAGGAAATGGATAGGTTGCTGGATGATATGGATTTCGGTGAGGGGTTCGAGGGGTGTCGTGACCACATGATTCTTGAAATGTTTTATGCCACTGGTATGCGGCTTTCAGAGTTAATCGGGTTGGATGATAAAGATGTGGATTTCTCAGCTTCCCTTATCAAGGTGACGGGAAAACGGAATAAGCAGCGTTTGATTCCTTTCGACAAAGAGTTAGAGCGGTCAATGAGAGGATATGTTAACGTGCGGAATGAAGCTGTCGCAGATCGGACGGATGCTTTTTTTGTCCGGGAGAACGGGAAGCGGCTTTATCGTAGTATCGTGACGTCTATTGTGAAACGAAACCTTTCGAAGGTAGTAACGATGAAGAAAAGAAGTCCCCACGTGCTGAGGCATACCTTTGCGACAGCCATGTTGAATCATGGTGCGGATTTAGGGTCGATAAAGGAGCTTCTCGGGCACGAAAGTCTGGCGACTACGGAAATTTATACGCATACTACTTTTGAAGAACTTAAAAAAGTGTATAACCAGGCTCATCCTCGGGCCTAAAAGTAAGGAGGTAAGTATGGAAGTAAGAATTCAATCAATTCACTTTGATGCGTCAGAGCAATTGCAGTCTTTTATTCAGAAGAAAGTCGCAAAGTTGGAGAAGTATTACGATGATATAAAGAAAGTAGAGGTGTCATTAAAGGTGGTTAAGCCAGAGACCGCAGAAAATAAAGAAGCCGGCGTAAAAGTAATCATTCCTAATGGTGAGTTTTATGCAAGCAAAATCTGCAATACGTTTGAAGAGTCTGTCGATTTAAGTGTCGAAGCCTTGGAAAAGCAACTGGTAAAACACAAGGAAAAACAACGGAGCAAATAAATTTTCGCTAAAATTTTGCGGAAAAGAAATAAATGCCTAAATTTGCAGCCGTTTCGCTCACGATAGAACGTAACGGTTGCATTTTTTGAGTAATTGCCTCTTTAGCTCAGCTGGCCAGAGCACGTGATTTGTAATCTCGGGGTCGTTGGTTCGAATCCGACAAGAGGCTCAAAAAAACAATAAGGAAAAAAGAGTTCTTTATTTAAATGTAAGGGCAAATACCAGAGTGGCCAAATGGGGCAGACTGTAAATCTGCTGTCTTTCGACTTCGGTGGTTC
>NZ_CAJLKP010000170.1 GCF_905207245.1 uncultured Bacteroides sp.
CGCAGCTACTTGTAGCTTGTAGCCCGTAGCTCGTAACTTTATTCCTTTCTGCACCCTTATAGGCTAATTTCAGTAGTTGATTCATATTAATTTCTGTTTTAGTTGGAGTGACATTATATGAATGTGGAAATATTCTTCTAATTTTGCATACATGAATGCGAATTATATAGAAGAATTGAATGAGGGGCAGCGCGCGGCAGTGCTTTACAACGACGGCCCGTCACTGGTTATAGCCGGGGCAGGCTCCCGGAAAAACGCGGGTGCTAACTTACAAGATAGCCTATCTGTTGGAGAATGATTACCAGCCTTGGAATATTCTGGCTCTGACTTTCACTAATAAAGCTGCCCGTGAGATGAAAGAACGTATTGCCCGGCAGGTGGGAGCAGAGCGGGCACGTCATTTGTGGATGGGTACGTTCCACTCCATCTTTTTGCGTATTCTGCATGTGGAAGCTGCGAATATTGGCTTTACTTCCCAGTTCACTATTTATGATACGGCGGACAGCAAGAGCTTGGTGCGCTCTATTATAAAAGAGATGGGGCTGGACGAGAAGGTTTATAAACCGGGCAGTGTGCAGGCACGTATATCCAATGCAAAGAACCATCTGGTTTCTCCGGCAGGATATGCGGCTAATAAGGAAGCATACGAAGGTGATTGCGCTGCTAAAATGCCCGCTGTCCGTGATATTTATCGCCGCTACTGGGAACGTTGCAGACAAGCGGATGCCATGGATTTTGATGATTTACTCTTTTATACCTTTATATTATTCAGGGATCACCCCGAAGTGCTGGCACGTTATCAGGAGCAGTTCCGGTATATTCTGGTAGATGAGTATCAGGATACCAACTATGCGCAGCATAGCATTGTGTTGCAGTTGGCCAAAGGGCACCAGCATGTTTGTGTGGTGGGAGATGATGCGCAAAGTATCTACTCTTTCCGCGGGGCTGATATTGACAATATATTGTATTTTACGAAAGTATACCCTGATACGAAAGTCTTTAAGCTGGAACAGAACTATCGCTCTACGCAAACCATTGTCTGTGCTGCCAATAGCTTGATAGAGAAAAATCAAAGGCAGATACGTAAAGAGGTTTTCTCTGAAAAGGAACAAGGAGAGGCTATCGGAGTGTTCCAGGCATACAGTGATGTGGAGGAAGGAGATATTGTTGTCAATAAGATTGCAGGGTTGCGCCGTTCGGAGCATTATGTTTATTCTGATTTTGCCATCCTTTACCGTACCAATGCACAAAGCCGCGTATTTGAGGAAGCCATGCGAAAGCGGGGGATGCCTTACCGTATTTACGGTGGCCTGTCTTTCTACCAGCGTAAAGAGATTAAAGATGTGATAGCTTATTTCCGTCTGGTAGTGAATCCTAATGATGAGGAAGCGTTTAAACGTATCATTAATTATCCGGCTCGTGGCATCGGAGAAACGACGGTGGGCAAGATTATTGCTGCTGCCACGGAAAATAATGTCAGCCTTTGGAATGTACTTTGCGAACCGCTGGCGTACGGATTGAATTTCAATAAAGGCACGCATACCAAGCTACAAGGTTTTCGTGACTTGATAGTAGCGTTCATAGAAGGAGTGGCAGAGAAGAATGCTTATGAGATAGGTACGGAAATCATCCGTCAGTCCGGCATTATCAATGATGTCTGCCAGGATAATTCGCCGGAGAACCTCAGCCGTAAAGAAAATATTGAGGAACTGGTGAATGGTATGAGTGACTTCTGCGCAATGCGTCTGGAAGAAGGTAATCCCAACGTTTCGCTGACGGATTTCCTTTCTGAGGTGTCGTTACTCACCGATCAGGACTCGGATAAAGATGGAGACGATGAGAAAATTACGCTTATGACTGTCCATTCCGCCAAAGGGCTGGAGTTTAAGAATGTGTTTGTGGTGGGAATGGAAG
This sequence comes from uncultured Bacteroides sp., assembly GCF_905207245.1. Lineage (GTDB taxonomy): Bacteria > Bacteroidota > Bacteroidia > Bacteroidales > Bacteroidaceae > Bacteroides. The sequence continues at coordinate 1,915 of NZ_CAJLKP010000170.1, forward strand.
AAAACCTTTTTCCCAGCGGTATGGTGGGAGACTCGCCTCGTGCTTTGGAGGAGGAGAGGCGCTTGTTCTATGTAGCCATTACACGTGCAGAAGAACATTGCTTTCTCTCATACGCCCGCACTCGTTTCCGTTATGGAAAGATGGAATTTGGTAGTCCCAGCCGCTTCCTGAAAGATATTGATATTCGCTTTCTACGCTTACCTCAGGATACAGGGTTGGGTAGTAGGGTTGATGAAGAGGCCGGACATTTCCGCAGGGAAAATAGTGGCGGGTTCTCTCGTTCGCCCCATGCCCGTGAGTCATTGTATAGTCCTGAAAAGGAAACTCCCCAGCGTCCTAAACAGCAGATTATTGCTCCAAGCGTGCCGCGCAACCTGAAACGGGTGACTCCATCCGCTTCGTCTGCTGCGCCGTCTTCCGTTTCGGCAATGACTGTGCAACCGGGGCAGCTTATCGAGCACGAACGTTTTGGCTTGGGAGAAGTGATGAAGGTAGAAGGCAATGGTGATAATGCCAAAGCAACCATTCGTTTCAAGAATGCGGGCGACAAGCAACTTTTGTTGCGCTTTGCCCGTTTTAAAATTATCGGTTAAATTATAAGAATGAAGAATTACGTTGCAATGTATCCGCATAGCGCAGCAAAATTCTTCATTCTTCATTTCTCATTCTTAATTAAAAAAGATTGCTGCTTATGATAGATTTCAATTGTTTTCCATCTCCGTGTTACATCATGGAGGAAGAATTATTAAGAAAGAACCTTGCCCTTATAAAGAGCGTTGCCGACCGTACCGGAGTAGAAATTATTCTGGCGTTCAAGTCTTTTGCCATGTGGCGCTCGTTTCCCATTTTCAGGGAGTATGTCGACCATTCTACAGCAAGTTCCGTTTACGAAGCGCGTTTGGCGCTGGAAGAGTTCGGCAGCAAGGCACATACATATTCTCCTGCCTATACGGAAGCTGATTTTCCTGAAATCATGCGTTGCAGCAGTCATATCACTTTCAACTCCTTGTCGCAATTCTGTCGTTTCTATCCTATGATAGTGAGAGAGGGGAGTGGTATCTCTTGCGGCATTCGTATCAATCCCGAATATTCAGAAGTGGAAACAGAACTTTATAATCCCTGTGCTCCCGGAACCCGTTTCGGCATAACGGCGGATTTATTGACTGAAACCCTGCCGAGGGGCGTCGATGGCTTTCATTGCCATTGTCATTGCGAATCCTCTTCTTATGAGCTGGAACGTACGTTGAAACATTTGGAAGAAAAGTTTTCCCGTTGGTTCCCGCAAATCAAATGGTTGAATCTGGGTGGTGGTCATCTGATGACACGCAAGGATTATGATGTGGAACATCTCATCCGTGTGCTGAAAGATTTGCGTGCCCGTCATCCGCATCTGCGCATTATCTTGGAGCCCGGTTCCGCCTTTACCTGGCAAACCGGCGTACTGACTTCCGAAGTGGTGGATATTGTAGAAAGCCGGGGCGTCCGTACCGCCATTCTCAATGTCAGCTTCACCTGTCACATGCCCGACTGTTTGGAGATGCCTTACCAGCCTGCAGTGCGCGGTGCTGAGATGGGAAACAACGGTGGCTGCCATGTATACCGGCTGGGTGGAAATTCGTGTCTGAGCGGCGACTATATGGGAGATTGGAGCTTTGATCATGAATTGCAAATCGGCGAGCGCATCGTCTTCGAAGATATGATTCACTATACTATGGTAAAAACAAATATGTTCAACGGAATTCACCATCCTGCCATTGCTATGTGGACAAAAGAAGGGAAAGCTGAAGTGTTCAGGCAATTTTCTTACGAAGATTATCGGGACAGAATGAGCTGATAATCAAAAAAATGCCATGAATACAGGGTGGATGTACGTTTTTCTTCGCGAAAAAAAAGAGCCGGAATGTTTGCAGGTTTGGAGAAAATATCTACCTTTGCATCCGCAATCGCGGAAATAGCTCAGTTGGTAGAGCATAACCTTGCCAAGGTTAGGGTCGCGAGTTCGAGTCTCGTTTTCCGCTC
>NZ_CAJLKP010000171.1 GCF_905207245.1 uncultured Bacteroides sp.
TCCTTTTAAGGCTGATGTTTTGGAGCCGCGATGGGAGTATGCCCTATGAACGGTGGGTACCCAAGAAACGCGGCATGCCTCCAAAGAAGAAAAAGTAAAAGAATACATAAAAAGTAAGGGCCCTAGTGATTACCGGGGCCCTTCCTTTTTGATAAAGCCTTCTATTGTGCTGGAATTTTAGGAAACGAGTCGATATAATAAATTTGACCACCTACGAGTACGACACCTGGGGCAAACTCATTTCCTCCAGTGGCAGCCTAGCGGACATCAACCCCCTGCGGTACCGTGGATACTATTACGATACCGAAACAGGCTTCTACTACCTGCAAAACCGCTGCTATTCCCCCGTGGTCTGCCGGTTTATCAATGGAGTCAAGCAAACTCCTACGGGCGCTGGCATAGTAGGATATAACATGTTCGCTTATTGCCACGATAAATTTGGTGAGGTAAAAAGCTATGGATATCCGGCCAGTTCTATATAGAATCTTCTTCCCGTTTTTGCTGCTTTTTATTATTGCATTTGTATATGCTTTCAGACAGTTTCTTAAAAGCAAAACGAGAGTACGCCGAAAAAGAAGCGGGATTCCTTCTTCAGAGAAAAAGAGGAAATCTGAAATTGTTTTCGCCTCCATAATTTGTGTGCTCTGTTTTTCCTATATGCTGTACCTATCCTGCGACTTAGTATTCCGTGACTATAGGACATCTGAAGGCGTCTTTCTGAAGTTTAATAGAAGTCGTTATGAGCTTTTAGTCTGGGATGTCAATTTTGAAATTGATGGAGCAACAGACTGTTTTACTCTGATGGATTCTGTGGTCAATGTTCATGATCTGATCCCTGGCTGCACTTACGAAATAACCTACGCTAAACGGACCAACATGGTACTCTCCTTTACTCCGCCTCAATCGTAAGTTAAGTGAAATATACCGATAACATGGCAGGAATGGGCTGCTTATGTCAGCCCTTTGTATTTGGGATCTCTTTTCTTTTTTGAAGCGTATGCATGAATTACCTTCGCAAGGTAAAATTGTCTATGTAAAAATAAAGGATTGATTGAAAATGATACCCATTATTTATAGAGTTGCCTTCCCCTTTCTTCTCCTTTCAATAATAGCCTTAATTGAAGCCGTCGTTCAGTATCGGTTGTGGAGGAAAGAAAAGCAACGTGCAAAAAAAACTGTGAGAAACAAACACAAAGTTATTGCATTGTTCTGCTTAGTTGCATTTGTTGGTCTTACTTCATATTCAATTTATTTATCCCAAGATGCTATTCTGAAAGATTACGTGGTTTGTGAGAGCGTTTATATTCGTGGTTTTCGAAGTGTTCGTTCATTTGGCGTATGGGATGTAGACTTTGAAATTGACGAAAAAACCAAAAGACTCAATTTGTTAAATTCCACAGAAGATATTCAAAATCTCACCCCCAATAAAAGTTATACTATAACTTACGGAAAGAGGACAAACATGGTAATTTCTGTTCGTTCCGCAGATACTTGAGCCGGCACTACATTGGGAGTCAGTGGAGCACCTATTGCAATTCTAAAAGTTTTGATATTTATGTTTGTGGTACAATTAAGAAAATTGCTTTTTCTCGAATTTACCTGTTTCCAGAATACAAAACTTGAGGCCTTCAACTCCTTGGTTGAAGGCCTTAAGTTTATCTCTAATCTTAGTTCTCTTTCCTCCCCGCTGGCAGCCCAGTGCGAATGGTAAACTTATTTGGTCATCCATCCACATTTTGGGGACACAACACGAAATACACAATATCCCCCGTTCCCTTCAAGACCATGTTCTCATAAAAAACGCTGGTAAAATCGCAAGATTGGTAAAACATGATTTTCTTCGATAAATTCCGGAGATGTGCCGACATGCTTTGCGCCTTCAATCATATCCAGCACTACATTTTCTTCTCCAATTTGAGCACCCAGTTTTTCCGCGAACTCAATTGCTTGTATGGGTGGGATAATGGTGTCTTTCGTTCCGTGCTGAATATAGAAAGGTGGTGCAGCTTGGCTTAAATAAGTATCTACACTGGCAACCTTTGCTAATTCTCCCAAACAATTTTTAGGTGTCCCAAGGTAATCAGATAAGATCGTACTGCTCTCGTCCAGCATATTTTTGTGAAGCTCAGGAGATAAGTAATCAACTTCGGTCAATTGCTCATAGTGACGCACCAAATTGATTAAAGGTGCCACAGCGGCAACCGCCTTTACAGAACAAGAAACGTCCGTTAGCGCATCGGTTTTCTCATCCAGGAAATCGGTATCCTGAGTTGTCCCCACGATGGAAACCAAATATCCCCCAGCAGAATCGCCATATAAGAAAAAATGCTGAGGGTCAAGACCATATTCCGTACCGTGTGCTTTTAAAAATCGGATAGCCTTTTTCACGTCAATAATTTGTGATGGAAACCGAAATTCCGGCACCAGTCGGTAGTTTACAGAAACCAGCGCAAATTCTTCTCGCAAAGCGAAAAATCCAGGATAAACGCTCAAATCACGTTTATCGCAGCGGGAAAATCCACCGCCATGAACAAGAATCATTACCGGAAAAGGTGCTTGTCCAGTTTCAGGCAGATAAATGTCCATTTTTTGCAGATGATGCGGGCCGTAAGAAACATCCAAATGTTTTCTGTGAATATGATCAAATACGGGTACAGGATATTCTCCGTCTAAGTTTACCCATTCAGAAATAAATTTTGCTCCACGCATAGTGCGCACAATTATCACCCTTTCACTATGAACAAAGCCATTATCGGGGGAATAAACGAGGTAAACTATCCTTTATGTTCTAAAGATAGTATCCTCATCCCCTGGCGATCATTTTATTTCGATATTCCGAAGGCAAGCAGCCAACATTCTTTTTGAACTGGCGTGAAAAATAGCTTGGATTCATATAACCCACCGCATAACTGACATCATACAGCTTGTTGGATAAATCCATTAACAGCTCTTTTGCTTTTTCCATACGCACCATAGTCAAGTACCGGTTAATGGTGGTTCCTGTTGCTTGGTGAAATAATAAGCAAAGATACGTAGGCGTAAGATACACTTCCGCAGCCAATTCATTTATGGTTAAATTCTCGCCATATCGTTCCCGTATGGTTTTTTGGACCTGCTGAATCATGCCTAAAGTAGCCGAATCATTTTTCAACTGAATGAGATTGCGAATACTAATTCCGTACTGAAGCAATAATTTTCGCATTTGCTCCAGTGTCTCAGCATGAAACAGCTGATCTAAAATGGATTGCTGGGAAAGGGAGCCCTCTTCTCCCTCCCCCATTTGTTCTCTCAACACGCTGTATACTTCAAAAATATAACGACTGATTATATTTCTGTAAAACGTAATGTTAATTGAATGTAATTTTGTGAGTCGCGCGAACTGTTCATTCACCCACTCGATCCAGTCCTTCTCTTCCTTTTCCAGCAACAACGCGCGGATATTGGCAACCGGGACCTTTTCATCCGACAGACCGGCTTCCGGAGCCATGGAAAAATTATATGGTATAACCATTTCGCCACCCAGAT
>NZ_CAJLKP010000172.1 GCF_905207245.1 uncultured Bacteroides sp.
CGTAGGAAATGATACCGTCGGTCACTTCTATCGTAGCATTGTCTATGATGCACAACTCGCCCATTTCCTTACCACAACGGGCGGAAAAACCGATAGGCGTCACAACACGCGCATTGAAAATTATCAGGTTTTCAGTCATATTCAAAAACTTTATTTGTGTAATTTGCGCAATTCGTGTTCAGTTATTCTTCCATAATCCGCGCCTCAAGCACTTGCTGCATGGAGAAATTCTCCAATCCGAGATAATAGGAAGCGGTGTCTATCAGCGCCTCCATCGGAACGAGGCCAATAATCTCGCTGCCCACGATGCTCACTCCATAACGTTGTGCTTCAATGCGGGTTAGTTCGAAAGCACGGTAAAGGGCAGTACGGGTGTAGTCCGTCATATTGATGGATACTTGTGTAATACCCCGGTCTTTCAACTCTACCCCCATTGCCTTGCAATAGCGCAGCCCACCACCGATGAAACGGATTTTCTTAGCAATGTCGTGGGCAATGTCCAGATTGGCGGTGCTGAGGTTAATATTATAAGCCACCAACGGCATACGGGCACCAACGGCAACTGTTCCGGCAGTCGGATGCCGCTCGGCAGGTCCGAAATCAGGTTGCCATTCGGGGAGTTTTATCTTTTCCGCCATGCCTTCGAACTCGCCTTTACGCACAGCGGCAAGATTTTCGCGATGGGGAGCAGAAGCTGATTTTTCATACAGGAAAACCGGAAGATTATAACGTTTAGCTACCTCAGCACCGACTTCTTTGGAGAGGGCGATGGCTTCTTCCATCGTCACATTCTTGATAGGGATGAAAGGAACTACATCGACAGCCCCCATACGGGGGTGTTGACCGGTGTGGTGATTAAGGTCGATGAGCTGAACGGCAATACCGATGGCTTCGAGGACGGCGTCGCGAAGCGATTCGGGCTCGCCCACCACGGTAACGACCAGGCGGTTATGGTCCTCGTCATTGCTATAATCCAAGAGTTTTACACCTTGCTTTCCACGGAAAGGTGATATGATTTGGTCTATTTTCTGCAAGTCACGTCCCTCACTGAAATTGGGGACACATTCAACGATTTTATTCATATGGGTTTTCTATTTTGAGTGTTCTTATTATATCTTTAGTAAAATGCCCAAAGGGCAGGTGGCAGATTAAAAAAGTAGTCATTATATATACTTATTAACCAGTTCTTCATCCGCCACATATGGCATTGTGATATGGTAACCGTCAGCATATGTCCGGTTGAACTCTTCGCTCGTCTCCATCGCATGCTCATTTCGTGCCCACGAACGGCGTGCCACACCGCCCATCACGTCCCAAAGCATAGCTGAACGGAGTATCTCGTCTACCCGCTCGCTGCCATCGCACACCATACCGAAGCCACCGTTAATCGCCTTTCCGATGCCGACACCACCGCCATTATGCAATGCCACAAGGCTCATGCCCCGCGCACAGTTTCCGGCGAAACACTGCACAGCCATATCTGCCATGACATTACTGCCGTCTTTAATATTCGAAGTTTCCCGGAAAGGAGAATCCGTACCGCTGACATCGTGATGGTCACGTCCCAGCATGATTGGCCCGACTTCGCCATTACGCACCATTTCGTTAAATTTCAGTGCTATATTCATACGTCCCACAGCATCCTGATAGAGAATGCGTGCCTGCGTACCCACCACAAGGTTATTCTTTTCCGCATCGCGTATCCAGTTGTAATTATCCAAATCCTGCCCGCGCCGGTTCGGGTCGATACATTCCATAGCGGCATGGTCGGTCTTTATTAAATCTTCATGCTCGCCACTCAGACACACCCAACGGAACGGTCCGTAACCATAGTCGAAAAGCTGCGGCCCCATAATGTCTTCCACATAGCTGGGGAAGATAAAACCGTTCTTGTCATCCTCTTCTTTTGCTATTTCCCGGACTCCGGCATCGTAGATGGCTTTCATAAAGGAGTTGCCATAATCAAAGAAATAAGTTCCACGCTCCACAAGTGCTTTTATCGCACGGAAGTGACGTACCAACGATTCATCCACCAGCCCGCAGAATTCTTGCGGATTTTCATGCAGCAGGTTCGTACGTTCCTCAAATGTCAATCCCACCGGGCAGTAACCGCCTTCGTAAGCAGCGTGGCAGGAGGTTTGGTCGGAAAGTAAATCAATATGTATAGTTTGATTTACGGCATATTCCAGCAAATCGACAATATTACCATGATAGGCAATGGAGATAGGCCGCTTGCCATCCATCGCTTCGCGAGCCAGTGAAAAGGCCTCGGAAATGGAATCTGTGACGTGCCCCACCCAACCTTGCCGGTGACGGGTTTCAATACGGGACATATCCACCTCTGCAATAATAGAAGCCGCTCCCGCCATCTCCGCCGCTTTGGGCTGGGCACCGCTCATGCCTCCCAAACCGGAAGATATAAATAGACGCCCCTGCAAGTTGCCTCCCTGGGGAATACCGAGTTTCATGCGTCCGGCATTCAGAAGTGTATTGAAAGTGCCGTGCACAATACCTTGCGGACCAATGTACATCCAACCTCCGGCAGTCATCTGCCCGTAATTGGCAACGCCCATTTGCATGGCGACGTGCCAGTCTTTCTGGTTATCGTAAAGGCCTACCATCATGGCGTTCGTAATAATGACGCGCGGTGCTTCGGGCTTGGAACGGAACAGGCCCAACGGGTGTCCGCTCTCGATAACGAGTGTCTGGTCTTGCGTCAGCACTTCGAGATATTGTTTGATAAGACGATATTGCATCCAGTTCTGGCACACCTGTCCCGTCTCACCGTATGTGACAAGCTCGTAAGGATAGAGGGCAATATCAAAACAAAGATTATTGTCAATCATTACCTGGAATGCTTTGCCTTCGATGCAATTCCCCTTATACGCATCGATAGGTTTCGCCTTAAGGTCGCCCTGTGGACGGTATCGGTAGCCGTAGATGCGCCCGCGTGTGCGAAGCTCTTCCATGAACTCCGGGGCAAGGGTTTCATGTAATTCTTTGGGAATATAGCGCAATGCGTTCTTCAACGCCGTGGCCGTCTGTGCAGGCGAAAGAGTAAAACCACGGTCGGGAGCCCGCCGGATACCCTCAACGAAAGTAGGGTAAGGGGGCAATGTGTTACTTAGGGTTATTTCCATAACATGCAGGATGAAAGGTTACAAAATGTCATCAGTTTACTTCCGTAAGCTGCCGCAATATAGAAATAAATCCCGATATCAGCAAAGGATACCGGGATTTATTTATCATTTCGTCATTTCAATTGCAGTAGGTACTTACCTGTGACTTCCGCCCTCTCACTACTTTCCTGTAAGAAGGCTTCCAGCAGTTCCGGTTCATTCTTCAGCAGAAGCAGCATCTTGTCTTTTCCTACAAATTCCACTTTACCTGTCTCCGGATTCAATTCATAGTAGACACGCGCATTCACCAATCCCGACGCTGCAATGGCTGTGCCCACATCTCCACCGAGCTTCGTGGCATCGGCGGGCTGAGTAGTACTTGCCGCC
>NZ_CAJLKP010000173.1 GCF_905207245.1 uncultured Bacteroides sp.
GCTTCCATATGAATTTCTAATTTTAGAAGTGTCAACTTATTCAGTACACTACAGGGTGTACTTTTTATTGCTTTTATTATAGCTTAGGGTACCGGTGAGATTGGTAATGGTCTGTCCGATGCGGCAGGTGCCATCTTTATCGATGTAACTATAATCTCCGGGCATCAGTATTAGCTGGTTGGCCGCATTTTTGGCATTTTCTTCTTCGAACATGTCTGCGCCGGGTAAGTTCTTTTCTGTGGGAGTCCATAGAAGTCCGTCAGAGAGGGTGACGCTCTTACTGCTCAGATAGGCGTAATAGTTGTTCGTCAGGGTCAGCGTGTTGGTGATGGTCACTTCTTTTCCGTCCAGGGCGCTCGTCTTGAAGTCGTCGGGGAAACGCACTTCTTGCTGGGCAAACAACAGGGCGGGCAGGAAGTGGAGGATTAGGAGTAGTTGTGCTTTCATAGGCGGTTTTGTTTTGAAGGATGAGTGGTTGAGATTTTTTTTATCCCACTTTCCCGGTGAGTAGTTCTTCTTTCAAAAAACTGTATACATAGCCGGAACTTTGATAATAAAGTCCGCTTTGCGGATTATTTAGGCGTTCGAAAGTATCTGAATTGTAGAATGTTTCAAGAGCCTTATCCATCTCGTACCCGAAGTCTTGCATTAAATATATGATGATTTCCCGGGTTGTTTCTTCTATGAGGAATTGAATTTGTTCTTGTTTTATCATAACTTTATCAAATAATTAAGGGCTTTTTCTGTACCGAAGAAATATTGAATAGTTTTTCCTTTACTGAATTTCAATTCTTCTATTAACTTTTCCATAGGAATAATTCCGATTGAGAAGCGTCTTAGTTGAAAAGTGACACCATCGTCGGCAATGGGACCAATGACGATGTCATAATGATGTACGGGTTTTGTATTTTTCTTATCCCGGTTAGCGAGAATGAAATATGCCCATTCTTCACTGTAGTCGTCAAAGATTTTAATCTCTAATTGTCCGGATGACAAGTGCTGTTCTTCGAATTCGAAAACAGAGATACATTTGCTCCCTGTTTGCAGTTGGTCAACCTTGTGCATGGCCATTTCTTCTGCTTGTGGATAATTGTCCGACAGGTAGAAGCCTTGTCCGAAGTCTTTATACGGTTTTGAACGAGATAAGTCGGGGGTATGTATTTCTACATTGGAGCCATGGTATAGTTTCATTTTAATTTCCCTCCGTTGCGTTGGCATACTGTAAGGATATCGTCTATGGCGTCATCGAACGATTGGGTATGCAAACTCTGGTAATGGTTACGAAGGAATTGCATACCTTTAAAGCGGTTGATGTAATTGAATGCTTGTTTCTGTCCCAAATTAAAGCGTTTGGAAAATTCGGAAATGAGAGCTATTGTAAAGTTCAACTCATTCACGTTGGGCATCTGTAGATTTGTTTTTTGATTATTCATAATACAGTATGTTTTTAATCAATAGACAAATATAAATCTTTTATTTGAGAATGAAGGTCGTTTCATCTCTTTATTTTCATCTCCATCAGTACCGGATTATGGTCGCTGCACAGGTCCAGGTCGGGCGAGTAGTAGCGGTATCCCCGGATGCTGGGGGAATGGAAAACGTAGTCGATGCGCAGCAGGCGTTTGAAGTAACGGTAGGTGTACATGTAGCCACGGCCGCTGGTTCGGAAGCCATCTTTGAGGATGTCGCTTAGTTCGGCATAGGTGTAGGAAGACGGCAGGGAGTTGAAGTCACCGCAGGCCACCACGGGGTAGGGGCTGGCGAGGGCGAGATGGCAGATGGTGTCCGTTTGTTCGGCACGCTTCACGAAATTGTCGTGCAGGGAGGTGATGGCGCCCTGAACGACTTCGGCTTCGCGGCGGGTGTCATTGGTGTTGGCAAGGCCGCGTTCCCATTTACGGCGGTTCTGGCTGACGCTGGTGGTCTGCAAGTGGTTGTTGAGCAGGCGGACGGTGTCTCGCCCCAAGATGACGTCGCACTGCATACTACAGTTAGCACTTTGGGCATAGGAGATGAAGCGTGGGTTGACGAGCGGATAGCGGCTGAACACGGCAATGGGGAGCACTCCGCGAATGGAGTCTTCGGTGGGAATCATGGCGTAGCGCCAGTGCGAAAACACTTTGCGGATGCTGTCCATGGGAAAATACTGGTTGTCGCCACACTCCTGGAAACAGAGGACATCGACTTTCTGTTCTTTCATGTAGCGGGCGATTTCCTTGCAGGAATAGCCGGTGATTTCACCACCGAAGTTGCCTACGTTGTAGGTGGCTATCTTCAGGTAGCCGTCAGCGTAGTTGCTGCTGTAGTGCCCTTCGGGAATTTCTCTGGTGAAGCTGAACTGGAAGATGGCAAGAAGGTACCCATAGTTGAAGACGATTGCTGCAAGTGGGACGAATGCCCAGCGTCTGCGGGCAAAAGCCCAACAAATGGCAACTAACAAGTTGCAGAGTAATAATGCCGGAAGTGCCAATCCCAGTACGGGCATGTATCTTGAACTGGCGGGGTCAAAGTTCCCGGAGAAAGCGGCTACCATTGTGATGAGGGCCAGAGCGATGGTCAGGAGGACCGGAATGCTGCGAAAGAGGCTTTTGATTTCTGATTTTCCCATGATGTGATAAAGCTACGGGCTACGAGCTACAAGCTACGAGTGGCTGTGCTATCATACCGAAGACACTTGTAACTCGTAGCTCGTAGCTTGTAGCTTATTTTACTACATTTACCGGTTTCCCGTCAATATATGCTTTTAAGTTACTTACTGTGATAGTTATCAGTCTTTGGCGTGCTTCGAAATTGGCCCAGGCAATGTGCGGGGTGATGAAGCAGTTGCGCGCAGTCAGTAGTGGGTTGTCGGCACGGGGCGGCTCTTCGGAGAGGACGTCCAGTCCGGCGGCATAAATTTGGCCGGTGTTCAGGGCATTGGCGAGGTCTTGTTCATTGATGAGAGGGCCGCGTCCGGTGTTGATGAGGATGGAGGTGGGCTTCATCAGGGCAAGGCGGTTGGCGTTGACCAGATTGCGGGTACTGTCCGTCAAGGGGCAGTGCAGGCTGACGATGTCGCATTCGTGAAACACCTGGTCGAGTTCTGCCTTCCTGATTTCCGGTGGAAGTTGCAGGCGCGACTTGGAGGTGACGGCCCAGACTTTCATACCGAATCCGATGGCTATGCGGGCAGTGTTGTATCCGGTTTGTCCCAGGCCGACGATACCTATCTTCTTTCCGAGCAGTTCGATAAGCGGGGTGTCGTAGAAACAAAAGTCGGGACTCTTGCTCCAGTCTCCCTGACTGACTTTGTCGGAGTAATGGCGCACTTGCTGGGTGATGTTCAGGATATGGGCAAATACCATTTGTCCGACGGAGGGAGTGCTGTATGCAGGTATATTGGTCACGATGATGCCATGTTCGCGGGCGGCGGCGGTGTCTACCACG
>NZ_CAJLKP010000174.1 GCF_905207245.1 uncultured Bacteroides sp.
CCGGTATTGGATTTTTATGCTGATTCTCAATAGTAATGCGAGCATGTTTATGAAAGGGCATTGCAAAATAAGAATTAAGTCATCGTGATGGAACAACAGTTGTTATTTAACACACAACCTTGCACACTTTCTTAAAGCATGCAATCCCATACTTGATAAAGTTATCCATACCATCCTGCTTTAGCTTTGCCACATAATCTTTTTCCTCAATCTGCTTTAATGCCTTATCACAGGCAGCATCCAAATCACCGTCTTCAGCGTACTTGAGTTCTATTACAATTCCTGTTCTGTTTGTCGGTACTTCCACAAGTATGTCACTATAGCCGATTCCCGACTCAGCATTCGATTTGATAAGCCAGTTTGACTTGTAACCCAGGAGTCCCAGCAAAATTCCATGGTAGAAATTTTCTTTCTTCTCTTTTGCAACTGCTGTATCACGTATGCTTATTGTGTTCCACAGATACTCACCATATATCTGTTCAATCTTTTGTGCATCTTCATTCACAAACGCACTACAAAGCTCTTCGAGTGTTTTTCCATCACTTTTAGAAACATCCGAAAACCATTCTTTTATTTTTTTGACAAAAAGATTTCTAATCTCTCTGTTAGGAATTACAAGACAATATTTTCCGCTTTCAGTGCGGCCGTTGTGCGTCAGATAACCTGTCGTAAAAAGCACGCTCCACAGATTTTCTATGCTCTTATATATCTCGTCGTAGGTCAGCTCAGGAGCTACATCCTTTTCAATACTCTCCCCTGCTATCAGCCTCTCTATTTCCGTTTTTGTAGAAACATCAGCCATGTCGATAAATCTGCGGACAATCGCATTTCCGCTTGAATTTGACCAGAAATCCTGCGGTTCTGCAGTCTTGTCATATTTTAACTGATCAACATAGTTTATGACATCCCATGGACAATAAATATCAGCCTTACCAAAATGATACCCATCATACCATTCCTTTGTCTCTTCGAAATGTGATGCCAAATCGTAATCATCCAGTATTTTCTTCACCTCATTATCTGTAAATCCAAACTGTTCATCAAATCTTGCATCCAGAATAGACATCACTTTAAAGTTATTGAGCCCTGTAAAGATGCTTTCCTTCGTGATCCGTAAACATCCTGTCAAAACTGCAAACTGCAGGCTCTCGTTTGTCTTTAGTGCCATTCCAAAAAGCCCTCTGATGAGTGAAACCATCTCTTTATAGTAACCATTCTGGAATGCCTTATCCAGAGGAACATCATATTCATCAATTAATATTACAGTCTTTTGTCCGAAATGCTTATATAATAATTGAGATAAAATCTGCAGACTCGATACAAGCACTTTTTCATCCATTGCATTCGTTCCATCCTTCAATGCAATAATCGCCTTGTAACGCTTTTTTTCATTTTCTGACAGATATTCACTATCTTCCAAAAAGCCGAATCTTTCTGCCTCCATTCCTATAAGCTCAGTAATACGATATATGGCATCCTCGTATTTCAATCCCTCCACACTCTTTAATGACAGGAATATAACCGGATATTTACCCATATGTTCTTCGCAAAGTGCCTTATTTTGCGCAATATATAAGCCATCAAACAATGACTCATCCGCACCGGTTTCAAAAAAAGCTTTAAGCATACTCATGTTAAGAGTTTTTCCGAAACGGCGCGGCCTCGTAAAAAGAGTGACCTCTCCACCGGTTTCAACCAATTGCTCTATGAGTTTTGTCTTGTCAATATAATAAAAGTTGTTCCTTCTGATTTTTTCAAAACTATCAATTCCTACCGGCAGTTTTAAAGTACTCACCATATGAACCTCCACAAAACGTATCAATCCGCTATACTTAGCTATAGTATAGCGGATTGAGGGGCAAAATACAAATATTATTACCGTTCTATTATTCCCATTTTTCTATACACAAGAAGAGCTCTTTCGAGCGCTTTTCGATTTTCATTGTAAAATGAATTTCTAAATTCCGCATGCCCTAATGAAGACAATGATTTGAATTTGCGTTTAAGGAATTATTATTAGAAAAATCAGTTGATAAAAAACCGATTGATGAACTTCCGCTTTCTCTCAAGGAAAAGGTAGTCTTAAAGAAATTAATAAAAGCTGTAGAAGGAACCGATCATCTTTTATCTGAATAACCATTTTATTTTTTCTATTCTTCTTAATGACAGCTATCTGCTATTTTCTTCCTGGCAATCTCGTAAATCCGTTGAACCGTTGTTCTTGCGACTTGCATAGATGCTGCATCCCAAAGCTTCCATATATTCAAATCATTCCTGTGACCGTATTGTAATAATTTTAATTTAAAAAGCCGCCCAGGCCATAGGCCTGTGCGACTTCTCATAACATGATTTAAATTAAGTTTATCCTTCAATAGCAATATGCTTTGTGGTCTCAACTTTCTTTTGCTCCTTCTTCGGAACTGAAAGTTTAAGAATACCGTCCTGATACTTTGCCTTGATATCTTCCTGTTTCAGCTCATCGCCTACATAGAAAGACCTGCTCATAGCACCGGAATAGCGCTCCTTGCGGATGTACTTGCCATCCTTTTCATCCTTCTCTTCCTTGTCAAGTCCTTTGGCTGCGCTGATAGTTAAGTAACCATTTTCCAGCTTAGCCTCAATCTCATCCTTCTTGAATCCCGGAAGATCTATATCTACTTCGTAGCTATTGTCTGTTTCCTTGACATCAGTCTTCATAACGTTCTTTGCGTGTTTACCATAAAGCGCCTTGTCAACATCAGGAAATGAAAAATCCATCCAATCATCGTTAAATAAGTTTTCTCCAAAAATACTAGGCATCAACATAAGTCATCTCTCCTTCTTAATCTATAAAATCTGTGTCAACCTGTTTCTTTGGAACCGGGATGTTTCAAGAACTCAAAGCCTTTGCTTTTTGTTCCTTTCCTTTGTTCTTGACTATGTTATACACCTATTATTAGCACTCGTCAATAGCGAGTGCTAATAATTTATAAAATGTTTATATTTTCCGAGCAGCTTCAAAGTACTTACCATATGAAACTCCATTATTTTGCAATAAATAACACTCCGAGTGTGCCAGGCCCACAATGTGATGAAATCACACCACCTGCTCTTGTCTCTATAATTTCCTTAAAAATGCCAAGAGAGGCTATGTAATCTCTTACCTCTATATTTCCTGCTTGCATCCATTTTACCATCCTTTACAACGATCATGGGATGAAGCGCCAATGCTCCTCCTATAAGCGCAGAAACAGCATTGCATCTGCCACCTCTGTAAAGGTACACAAGTGTATCTACAACAAAGCTTGCTCTTACCTTCGGGATCAGTTCATCAATTCCGGCTTTTATCTCCTCACGGGATTTCCCATCTGCTGCCATAAC
>NZ_CAJLKP010000175.1 GCF_905207245.1 uncultured Bacteroides sp.
ACGGATTTGAATCAGTTACGAGCTACAGGCTACAAGCTACAAGTGCCTTTCGGAACATAGCACAGCTACTTGTAGCTTGTAGCCTGTAGCTCGTAACTTTATTCCTTTCGGAGCGAAAATGAACTATAATTAGGTATATGGATTAACTTTTTTCCCATTTATTTGTTATATATGTATATAAGTTTTATATTTGTAATCATTATAATTTTGTTATTATGAAGAATACAGTACTTAGCATCTGGCGCTTTTACGTAGATGGCTTTCGCAGTATGACGTTGGGCCGCACATTGTGGTTTATCATCTTACTGAAGCTCTTTATCATGTTCGCTATTCTGCGTGTATTCTTCTTCCCGAACTTCTTGAATTCTGCTGCTACGGATGGCGACAAGGAAGGTTATGTCAGCAATGAACTTATAGAGCGTGCCATTGGTGAGCCTCCTCCTTCCACTCCTGATTAATTCCCTTTATAGCAAATAACTTATAACTCATAACTAATAACTTAATTCTTATGCTTGAGCACATAGACACTTCGTTGATTGACTGGTCGAGGGCACAATTTGCACTGACCGCTATCTATCACTGGATTTTTGTGCCCCTAACGCTGGGGCTGGCAGTCATCATGGGCATCATGGAGACAATGTATTACCGAACAGGTGAAGAGTTCTGGAAACGGACCGCTAAATTCTGGATGAAACTCTTTGGTATCAACTTTGCCGTGGGAGTGGCTACGGGATTGATTCTGGAATTTGAGTTCGGAACCAACTGGAGCAACTATTCCTGGTTTGTAGGAGACATTTTCGGTGCACCGCTTGCTATCGAGGGTATTTTGGCTTTCTTTATGGAGGCCACGTTCATCGCAGTGATGTTTTTCGGCTGGGACAAGGTGAGCAAACGTTTTCATTTGGCCTCTACCTGGCTGACGGGACTCGGTGCTACGATTTCTGCCTGGTGGATACTTGTTGCAAATGCCTGGATGCAGAATCCGGTAGGGATGGAGTTCAATCCGGCAGCAGGGCGCAATGAGATGGTGGACTTTGCCGCTGTGGCACTTTCGCCGGTGGCGGTGAACAAGTTCTTTCATACGGTACTGTCCGGTTGGGTGCTGGGTGCAGTGTTTGTTGTGGGGATAAGTTGCTGGTTCCTGCTGAAGAATCGCGATAAACGATTTGCTTTGTCGAGTATCAAGATAGCTGCTTGGGTAGGGCTGATTTCGGCTGTGCTCTCGGCATGGACGGGAGATGGTTCAGGCTACCAGGTGGCGCAGACTCAGCCGATGAAGTTGGCAGCTATGGAAGGATATTATGAGGGGCAGCAAGGTGCCGGATTGGTAGCAATCGGCATGCTGAACCCGGAAAAGGAAACATATAACGATGGTGTGAATCCTTTCTTGTTCAGGATAGAGATACCGAAGATGTTGTCGCTTCTGGCCGAACGGAAATCGGATGCTTTTGTGCCCGGCATTACGGACTTGATAGAGGGAGGGTATCAACAAAAAGATGGCACGATAGCCCTGTCCGCCGAAGAAAAGATAGAACGTGGAAAGACGGCGATTGCTGCATTCGGCGCCTATCGGGCCGCCATGGAGGCAGGCAATGAAGCGGAGATGAAAGTGGCTGAGCAGACACTGAAAGAGAACGTAGCTTATTTCGGTTATGGATATATCAAAGATGTGAACGACCTGGTGCCCAATGTACCGCTGACGTTCTATGCATTCCGTTTGATGGTGATATTGGGCGGATATTTCATACTCTTCTTTATTGTAGTGCTTATCCTTTCTTATAAGAAAGACCTCTCGAAAATGCGATGGATGCACTGGGTGGCCCTGCTGACTATTCCACTGGGTTACCTTGCCGGACAGGCAGGATGGGTCGTTGCAGAATGTGGGCGCCAACCATGGACAATACAGGACATGTTGCCTGTAAATGCTGCTATCTCTAAGTTGGATGTCGGCTCTGTGCAGACCACGTTCTTCATCTTCCTGATATTGTTCACCATCATGCTGATAGCCGAAATAGGTATCATGCTGAAAGCAATACGTAAGGGACCGGAGAATAATTAAAAATTAATAATTAAAAATTGAAGCTCATGACATACGCTTTTTTACAACAATATTGGTGGTTCGTGGTATCATTGCTGGGAGCCCTACTCGTATTCCTACTGTTTGTGCAGGGTGGTAATTCGCTTCTTTTCTGTCTGGGCAAGACGGAAGAGCACAAGAAGATGATGGTGAACTCTACGGGACGGAAATGGGAGTTCACGTTCACTACATTGGTGACATTTGGTGGAGCATTCTTTGCATCGTTTCCGTTGTTCTATAGCACCAGTTTCGGTGGGGCTTATTGGTTGTGGATGATTATTCTGTTCAGTTTTGTCTTGCAGGCGGTCAGCTATGAGTTCCAGAGCAAGGCTGGAAATCTGTTGGGTAAGAAAACATACAGGACATTCCTGGTGATTAATGGTGTGGTTGGTCCGGTGCTGCTGGGCGGGGCGGTGGCTACGTTCTTTACGGGGTCGGAGTTTTATGTCAATAAGAGTAGTATGGCGGATACGGTGATGCCGGTCATCAGTCATTGGGCGAATGGCTGGCATGGACTGGATGCATTGACTAATCTGTGGAATGTAGTGTTGGGACTGGCTGTGTTCTTCCTGGCTCGTATTCTGGGGGCTCTATACTTTATTAATAATATTGATGATAAAGACTTGGTGGCACGTAGCCGCCGTTCTCTGATTGGGAACTCTGGGTTGTTTCTGGTGTTCTTTCTGGCGTTCGTTATCCGGACGTTGCTGGCGGATGGCTATGCGGTTAATCCTGCTACAGGGGAGATATTTATGGAACCGTATAAGTATCTGACGAACTTTATAGAGATGCCGTTGGTATTGATAATCTTCCTTATCGGCGTGGTATTGGTACTCTTTGGCATTGGAAAGAGTTTGCTGAAAAAAACCTTTGATAAAGGTATATGGTTCACGGGTATAGGTACGGTGCTGGCTGTGCTTGCGTTGCTGCTCGTGGCAGGATACAATAATACAGCTTATTATCCGTCTACAAACGACCTTCAAAGCTCGTTGACGTTGGCAAACAGTTGTTCCAGTGAGTTTACTTTACGAGTGATGTTCTATGTTTCCTTCTTGGTTCCGTTTGTGCTGGCATATATCTTCTATGCATGGAGAAGCATTGATATACATAAGATTAACGAGAAGGAGATGAAGGATGGGGGACATGCGTATTGAGGATATATCGCGCGAAGCGCGATAAGTGACGAGCTACAAGCTACGAGTGACA
>NZ_CAJLKP010000176.1 GCF_905207245.1 uncultured Bacteroides sp.
TTGCAAATTTGATTGCAGGAAAATATGGTCTCAAAATATCTACCACCGGAATTTTCAGGACTTCTGATGGTGGTGAAACATGGAATAGTTTGTAACATTATAATTTAATAAGAATATGAAAATTAATTTTAGACAAATCGAAGCTCAGACTTCGTTCGAAGGTGGAAAGCAAACCTTCGATGCAGCCGAAACAGTCGGCAATGAAATGATGTACAACGGCAGCATCTTGCTGGATATTGGCTTTGAAGACCTGGCGAAAGCTATCTACTATTCAAAAGGTGAAGTAGAAATCCCGGAACGCTACTGCAAGGCTCTTGAACTTGTAGTGAAGAACTCGCGGCTTATAGCTGCTGTGAAGCGTGAAATTATTAATCAGTTGAATTGTAACTAATGGGGTATATCAAGTTTGTTTTGAGCCGTACAACGGATGAGCAAGGTAATACTACTTATGCGCGTATCAGCCGTATTGAAAGTGATATGGCTGATACAAGTATGCTTGAAACGAACCTGATAATGCACGCGCTTTCCGCTCCAGGTGGAAAGGTTGAACAGGAAAGTAAGGGATTCCCTTATGCGTTTTCTTTAATATTTGGAGAATAAACTATGGAACTGAATATAGGCACTAAAGTTGAGAATGAAGGTAAGAACTCCCAAGGACGTTTGTCGGCGAAAGAGTTTAACCAGATGGTTAGCGTCATCCAGCAATTGATTGGCGAGAGTAAAACATTGAAGACTTTTTTCGGACTTCTTGCCGGGATGGTGACATCTGTCGAAGAAGGTGGTTTTCATTTTTCCGATTCAACTGGAAAGGATGTGATGAATTATACTGCTGAGGGCTTGGATGCTGCCAAGGTTTCCCGGCATCTGGTTTCTCTCATTTTGAGTGCCGGTTCTGTTACTGTTGATGTGTTGGCTAAGGATATTGTAGGAAAGATTTCTACTCTTGTCTCTGTCGAGGAAGAAGGGTACCATTTCCCGGACTTGACCGGAAAGGATGTGATGAATTACACATCCTCAGGGCTGGATGCAGCACAAGTCTCAAAGCATTTTGTTTCTCTTATTCTGAAGAACGGTTCTGTAACAACCAACATGTTGGCCAGTGAAATAGTCAACAAGATAGCAAGCCTTATCTCAGTAGAAGAGGATGGTTTTCACTTTCCCGATTCAACCGGCGATGATGTGATGAATTACACAACCGACGGGTTTGATGTCGCTAAAGTTTCTAACCACTTCGTCCAGGTGTTGAATCAGGCAGGAGTAACCGGCAGTCTTGAATATGATGTAATAAATGATAATGTATATAACTTTTAAAGCTAAATAATATGTCTGGTATAGCAATCTACGCATCATCCAATTTGGGTGAGCATTTATCCGTAAAGCCTACACCGATTGAAACAGTCGGTGTGGTAGGTCTTAATATTAATGGTGATCTTACGCCTTATGGCATATCCTCCGTTTATACTGTCACTTATCTACCTGTTTCAACGACTCAAAGGGGTGTGACGTGGAGTATCCAGTCCGGTAGTGAGTATGCAGATATCAGTACTGCCGGTATTCTGAGTATAAAGGAAAATGCAAATCAGTCTCCGATTGTCATTCGTGCAACTTCAACCTATGACACATCTGTTTTTGCTGAAATTACCGTTTCTGCAACATATTATTCTGGTGGTGTGTCACGTGTTATTCAGGAGTATTGTGACAGGGTGGTTGCTGATGGCGGTGTTATATTGAAGGGTACTGCTTCGGCCACCCAAGATGAATACGATGCTCACGTTGCTTTGTTGGGCACTACTCCGAAGTTGGATTTCTTGGGATATAAATTAGGTGACGGCGGAGTGGTGGCTAAATTATATTCGCTTGATGAAATGTTTGACTGCGATAACTTGACGAACGTCATAGTGCAGAATGGCGTTATAACGACTGAAGTTGCCGGAGTACTAAATTATTCTTCTAATTTAGCGCAGGGCGGGAATCTTACATTAACGAAGATGTACTACGAAGGAAATGTGGTACAGTATGGAGGAAAGGAATCTGTGTTTATAGGAGGGCTGTTGAAGGCGAATTATTCACCTGTTATACCGGCCATATTCTTTATGAGTAATTACATCAGTGTCCAGTATAGCGTTAAAAGGTCGTGCTGTGAGTCATTTCCGGTGTCTAAGATTACAAAGATGCTGGTTGAGGTGGATGGCGCTGCCAGCACAGAAAATTATGATTATGTTACAAAGCTGATTGTGGATGATACGGATATTCTTTCAACGAAGCAAGAAGGTATTGACTATTGGAATGTCGGCATTAGCGACAGGAGCTTCCTTAAGATTTACAATGGTTTTAAACTCTGTATAGCTGGGTAATTATGAACAAGAAAATAGTGCAATTAAAGGATGAAAAGAACAGCATCATGCCACTGCCTGTGACGGTGTCGGATGCTGTATATCTTACTAATGTAGGTCCGCTGCGTGAAGCCGTAGGGATGATACCGGCGAATGCGGATGTGAATGGCATGACACTGACGCAATTTATGAATCAGGCGTATGGTAGTGGTGGTACATTTACCTTTCTGCATATATCAGATACGCATAAGTTCAATCACGGAATAACCAAGTGTATCGAATTGATGGGTCAGAATACCGATATTCCCTTTACGATTATAACCGGCGACCTGCAGCTTACCGGCGAAATGAAATCTACCATTCTTGCAAGTGATAAACCCTTCTTGTTGATGCTTGGCAACCATGATGTAGCCGATGACTTCGGGAGTGATCAGATCGGTGCCAGGAATACATATATTGCTCCATTTTGCGAAAAGTATGTGACTATGGGTTCGCAGACCTCAAGTTATTGGTATAAGGATGTAACGACGCCTTCCGCTACCATTCGAATAATAGCATTTGACGAATATGAGTATGTGACTGTTGGCTCTCCGGCCACATCGCGGTATTCGGTTGTATATTCACAGCAGCAGATAGATTGGTT
>NZ_CAJLKP010000177.1 GCF_905207245.1 uncultured Bacteroides sp.
CAGGCGCCACTTCTACCACATCCGCCGAAGCCACTGTCACCAAGAATCTGGGAACCATCTCAAACAAAGGCGTCGAAATCAATACCGACATCGACATTTACAAGGACAAGAAGTGGAAAGTGAACTTTGCCACGAACGCCACTTTCGTAAAAAATAAGATTGTGAAGTTGCCGGAACAGAACAAAGACGGTATCATATCGGGAAGTTACAAAATAGTGGAGGGCAAAAGCCGGTACGAATTCTTCCTGCCAACCTATGTGGGTGTAGACCAGTTGACGGGTAATTCCTTATATACGCTGAATCTGGAAGACTACTTCATCACACTGCCCGACGGAAACAAATTGGGCAATGCGGAAGGCACCGACATCACCGATAATGAAAGCCTCACGGCTATCAATGGCACCTACTATACCAACAATACAACTTATGCCCTGAAAGAGTTCCACGGCTCGGCACTACCCAAGATTTATGGCAGCTTCACGGGCACGGTAGCCTACAAGTCGTTCAGCCTCTCTGCTTTATTTACCTACTCACTGGGTGGCAAAACCAATGACGGTGTCTATCGCGGACTGATGACTACAGGAACTTCACCGAGCAATTTCCACTCAGACATCATGAAGTCATGGAAAGCTGCTCCCGAGGGTATGACGGAAAATTCAACAGACCGCATCAAGCCGGACGGCATTCCGCAGATCAACAGTACGACAAGCTCCACTAATAATGCCGCTTCTTCAAGATGGCTCGTCAGTTCAGATTATCTGGTTGTCAAGAACATCACACTGAGCTACCAGCTACCGAAATCTTTCGTGAAGCGTCTGGATTTGCAGGCCATCGGTCTAAACGCAAGTTGCGAAAACCTCTGGACTTTCACCGCCCGCCAGGGCATGAATCCGCAACAGTCATTCAGTGGTTCACAAAACAACTATCTGGTAACTCCAAGGGTATTTACTGTAGGTATCAACATCAAACTATAATAGTAACACTTATGAAAAAAATATTATATACATTAGGAATCATAGTCCTGCTCGCTTCATGCGCCGGCGACTATCTGGACACCGCACCTCAATCGTCTACCGGTACGACCACCATCTTTGAGACGACGGATAATGCCAAACTTGCCATAAACGGCATTTGCCGGTTAATGGTCACGCAGTATCTCAGTTCGCAGGGATTCAACGGCGAAGGAACCATCAAAACCTGGTATGGCAACTATCCGGGAAATCACTTTCAGAAGTCGAACCTCACCGGTTGGTCATCCATCATCAATTCCCTTTATCACGAAAGGAACACTTCCTCCTATTGCTACTATCCGTGGTTTTACTACTACAAACTGATAGGTAATGCCAATGCCATCATTGTCAATATTGATGCAGCCAGCGGCAGTGCAGCGGAAAAAGAATTCATAAAAGCCCAGGCCTTAACGTTCAGGGCATACAGCTACATGATGCTGAGCCAGCTTTATTGCCATCGCTGGTGCGACAGCAACAATGGCGCCAGCCGCGGGTTGCCCCTACGCATAGACCAAAGCACCGGTGAACTGGAATGCTCCACACTGGCAGAAGTCTACAATCGGATTTATGAAGACCTGGACAATGCCATTTCCAACTTCACAACATCCGAAATGGACCGTCCAAGTGGAGATAATTACAGTCCAAACCTGAATGTCGCCTATGCCGTTTATGCACGGGCAGCACTGATTCGCGAAGACTGGGCAACCGCAGCCCGGTATGCAGCCCTGGCACGCAAGAACTATCCATTGATGACCAACTCCGAATATGTAGACGGCGGCTTTAATACTCCGAACCAGGAGTGGATATGGAGCAGCTACAACGCCACCGACCAGAACTTACACTTTTATTCGTTTTTTGCCTATCAGGGTAGCAACTCGAGTGCCAGCATTTGCAGAAGTTACGCATGTTCCATCAGCAAAGAGCTTTATGACCGGATTCCGGAAACAGATATACGCAGAAGTATGTTTCTGGCTCCCCGGGAAGGAGAAACTTACACCACTTCCACCGGACGCGCTTCCAAAGGCGCCTTGTTTGAGCGGGCAAAGAAAGATTATGCCGATAAGATTTATAGCACAAGCTACATCTTTGCCTACATGCAATTTAAAATTCTGTGTGCCGAACAGCCGGGCATAGGCCAATTGAATCATTTCCGCTCCGCCGAAATGTACCTGATAGAAGCCGAAGCTAATTGCCACATCGGTGGAAAAGACACAGAAACACAGAACTTATTGATAACACTGAATAAGGATTCCGGACGCAACCCATCGTACACCTGCACAAAAACAGGAAATGAATTACTGGAGGAAGTGAAACTATACCGGAATATCGAACTTTGGGGCGAAGGCTTCGACTGGTTCGACTATAAACGATGGAAAGAGCCTATCGCCCGCAAATCATACCCGGAAGGCAGTTTCCACGTACAATTTGCAATAACAGCCGATCCTTCGGCCAATAACCAATGGACTTGGGTATTCCCTGCAAAGGAAGTTGACTATAATGACGCACTTACTTCGTATATAGAATAAACCTAAATTCTCTCTGACAAATAAAAAAGGAGCGTTGCCTCTTCAGATTTGAGGAACGTTCCTTTTTCTATTATTCATCACAAGGTAAAGAAAATCATTATTTTACAGAGTACGAAACAAGATAACAACAAAAGATATACATCAACCAAAAATATTATGCACAAACAAAAATCAACCAAATTATTTGCTATTTAAAAATAAAGCACTACTTTTGCAACCGCAATTCGGGATGTAGCTCAGCCCGGTAGAGTACGCGTCTGGGGGG
>NZ_CAJLKP010000178.1 GCF_905207245.1 uncultured Bacteroides sp.
TTGGGACATTTTCCTTTGTGGTATATTAGGACATTATCATAAATGGTTCATACAGATGTAAAAAAAGTAAAAATAACTATGTCAAGCGTTTTTGAAAATGTCCTAAAATAATTGAAGTATTAGCCCCGGCTTTTTGCTGGGGCTTGTTAAATTGATTCGTTTCATTCCTCAGGCAATTTTTGTATCTTGATCATTCTGGTGGTGTTCTTGCTGTTTGACAAACTTTCCAAACTGTTGGCGACGCCAGGGATGATTCATTGGTGGAATGCGGGGCTTCTTTGGTTTTGGCGGAGTATAGTCTATATCTAAGTCTTTTGATTTTGTTTCGTGCTCGGGTATTTCTTCCAGTGCGTAGATGTCTTTGTCATTTACACAGCAGTATTGACTGCCATCAAAAGCCTGAATAAACATTACCTTTGTTCCTTTTCGGTAGTGGACCTGATTGCCTCTGCTGTCAATCATACGGTAGTATTTATTGGAATGCCTTAAACAGTGTCCGGTATCTACCGTTCTTTCGCATAAAACTGCAAGAATCAGGTTAATTTTTTCAATTTGGGGTTGCACTTCGAACACAGACTTGATACCATGAATGGGAAGGGAAAACTTCTCATTGAATTCCTTTATGTAGGAGTTTAGGAATTCATTGGCAGCGTCTATGGTCGTTATGCCTGCAAGTCTTAACTCGACTGGCAGGCGCGACTGTAGCGTCTGGTTCAGGCGTTCTACACGTCCTTTTGCCTGAGGCACACTGCTTGATCCCAGTTCAACCCCCAGCTGTTTACAGGCATAGGCAAACTGTGTATAGGTATCCTCATCGATAGATGGGGAGTTTTTCTTTTTATAGGTGAAAACAGTACGGCGGTCTGTAAAGAACTTGTAGGGGATACCGTAAGTTGTGAGGATCTGATGGAAAACGTGGTAATAGCCATTCAGAGTTTCCTGGGTATCAAACCAACCGCCGGTAATCCTTCCTGTAGCATCATCTATAGCCAGATGCAGATGCCATATCTGACCGGGGATCCATTCGTAGGGAGTTGCGTCCATTTGCTGCAGTTCACCGAAATAAGCGGCTCTGGGACGGCGGGAATGGGCGTCCTCAAGAGCAACAAGATTAATCTGTATCTGATCCGCTTCTTTCTGAGATTTCGCTGCTTTTTTATCGGCTTTTAATTGTTCTTTGATTCTCTTTTTCTTAGCTTTTGTAGCCTTGGGAGAGAGAATGTATTCAGCTTCGAGAATAGACATAACCGCTGAAGGGGAGATGTGGATATCTTCATGTTTTCCTAATAACTCAGTGAAATGCACAAAATTGGCATCATAGTATTTGTTGCGGTATAAATCGACAACAAGATTACGAGTTTCATTGGGGATGGTATTGGCTGGCTTACGTCCTCTGTTGCCATGGATAAAATAGGCTTTGCCATGCTCTTTGTAGCCTTTAAGCATACGGTTAATGTGACGTACAGTACAACCGAGAGTAAGGGCAGCTCTCTGCTTGTTAGGGGCTGGATGATCTGCCAATGATTTGATCACCTCATACTTCTTTTGTTCATCCATTGATAATTCTACCTTTCTGATAATCGTTACCTCCATCTGTTGATGGAAGCATTATACTACATTGGGACATTTTCCTTTGTGGTATATTAGGACATTATCATAAATGGTTCATAAATTCAGTAAAATATGTGGATTTTAAGTTGACATTTCGTTGGTTATGGCATATGCTAATAGTAGCTAAGGATTAGAGCAATAGTCCATCGAAAGCAAACGAAAACCCCGGAGGTGTGCGAGACTTCCGGGGTTTTCTATTCCGTTTATGTAGGTGGCTTATGCCTTAGGTTGTTATGCTGCCTATTTGTCTTTTCTGTCCAGCCATTTGTAAATGCAGTAGCTAATTACATTTACTGCGACAGGGACAAGGATTAGAGCAATAACATTATCCATCGAATTCACCTCCTTTCTGCTGGAGGCTCGGCAGCTTTTATCGTATAACATAAGGGCAGATAATTAGAAATAGCGTATAATAAATTTGGACATATAAATAGTATATACAATGTAAAGAAAAAACACTTGACACACACCACAAAATACGGTATGATACCCAAGGTGATAACGAATGGAAAAGTTTGTGGAACGTACTTTGCTCTATGATTTTTACGGAGAGCTTCTTACGAAGAGACAGCAGCAGATCTACGAGAGTGTAGTTCTGGAGGATTATTCTTTAAGTGAGGTTGCAGAGGAACTGAATATCAGCCGTCAGGGCGTACATGATATGATCAGACGCTGTGACAAGGCGCTGGAAGGATATGAAGAGAAGCTGCATCTGGTGGAGAAGTTTGTGAATATCCGGGGACAGGTACAGAAGATACATGAGCTTGCATCCGGATATCACGCTGATGATATTGAGGCAATATCCAATGTGATTTTAGAGGAGTTATAATTCATGGCATTTGAAAGCTTAACAGATAAACTTCAGAATGTATTCAAGAAGCTGAGAAGCAAAGGCCGTCTGACCGAAGAGGATGTTAAGATTGCTCTTAAAGAAGTTAAGATGGCACTCCTTGAAGCAGACGTTAACTTCAGAGTCGTGAAACAGTTCACGAAATCTGTACAGGAACGTGCAGTTGGACAGGACGTTATGAACGGACTGAACCCAGGCCAGATGGTCATCAAGATTGTAAATGAAGAGCTGGTTAATCTTATGGGAAGCGAGACTACAGAGCTTCCGATCAAGCCTGGCAATGATCTGACTGTCATTATGATGGCAGGTCTTCAGGGAGCCGGTAAAACAACTACAG
>NZ_CAJLKP010000179.1 GCF_905207245.1 uncultured Bacteroides sp.
CTCTGGCTGAACTGAACAATGCCGTAACTGAATACCGTAGTACAGGTTATGAGTACTGGATTGCCCAAAGTGGTGATGCTAATCAGTACAATCTCTACTATTATGAAGCTGCCGAAGGAAAGTTCATATCCTCCGACATCGGTAATGGTGCGATAAATCTGAGAACACAGTTATCTGCATATCTTCCATCAGATCTGAGTGCATTCACTGCTGACCAGTTGAATGAGAAGTTTATTTCAGCCCGCACAAGCTTATTCCATGCAACCATACCCGCTATATTCGACATTGACGATGCAGTATTCCATCACAACTTTGTGGAGTTCACCGCCGGAACCGACCAGCGCGCAAAGAATACTTATCCGTATAGCTTCTGCCAGGAAGGTAGTAAATGGAGATGGAGACTGGATGATGCCGACACGATATTCCCGATTGACAATCAGGGACAGGATCGGAAACCCTATCACTGCGAAATGCATGACTCTTATGACAACGACCAGCCAATTTGGAATGGTGAGACATCTGTCTTCTGGAATTTGTTGGAACAGGCTTTCAGTGCTGAAATTACAGCCGGAATGCGTAAGATATTCACAGCAATGGAAGCATTGTGCGGCCAGTCTTCAGGCACGCCTTATGACAAAGTTTATGCTTTCTATAAGAAGTACTTCCTTGGCATAAAAGAGTATTTCCCTGCTACGTTGGTGAATTCGGATGCCAAACGATATGAACTTGCAAAGATAGCATACAATAATGGCTCTTATACGAATGACACCGACCCTATCACCCAGAGTCACGGCGACTTCTACTCCGCAGAAACTGCATGGGTGAAGAAACGTATCATGTACATCATGTCGAAGTATAATTACGGCTTGTTCTCTGCTGATGGCACAGATACGATCATCGTACGTGCTGCTGGTGATCTGATAGACTACGATATAACCCCGGCTTTCGATATGTATCCGGCCATTGCAAATGGTACATCCATTGTGCAAGGAAAACGCACCAAAGCAGGAGATGTTTGTAAAATAACCATTGACCTTGGTGGTAGTGCTGACCAGCAAAATGCCATACAAGCAGCAAGTTGGTTATTAAGCATCGGAGACTGGCACAAAAAGAATGTTTCCGGTACCATGGTGGTACGCGGAAGACGATTGAACGAGCTTATACTCGGTAGTAAGAAAGACAACGTAATCATCTCTATTACAGGACTTACACTTGCAGATTGTAGTAGTATGCAGAAGCTACTTCTATCCAATATTACTACATTACAAGGTACACTCGATTTAAGCACAATTATTAACATTCGTGAGATATATGCCGACGGAACTAACTTAAGTCAGATAAAGCTTCCGAATGGTGGCGGACTTGAAATCATCGAATATCCGGCTAATAACAGATACATAACTTTCCGGAACTTCCCGATGCTGACAACAGAGGGCTTGAGAATCGGTCAATGTGCTGAAAACATAACCGACTTCCTGATTGAGAATTGCCCAAGATTAGAGCCTATGAGATTGTTATCTAACATTATAGAGGCACAACAATCACAAGGTACCGAACACGCACTAAAACATATCCGTGCAGTAGGTTTTGAGGAAGAATATTACACCGCCGACGCCCTTGATATGCTTGCAAAACTTGCTGATGGAACCTACGAAGGTTTATCAGCAGAAGGAATTGCCGGAGAAGATAAAATTCCGGTATTAGAAGGTAAGATAACTGTACACTCAAAGTTCTATCAGGACTCTGTGGATGCACTGAGGAAAGTGTTTGACAGGCTGGAACTGATAGTGGATGGAATTGCATGTGTGAGAATAGCAGACTCGGAGGTGCTGAGAATTTTAATAGATAGGTTGGACGTAGATGGAATTGGAGCAATTAGTGAAAAGTATATTGAAGATCAAATAGAGGTTACTTCTTATTGGTTTAGGGGTAATACTATAATTGAGACATTCAATGAATTTGAAAAAATGAATGTTGCTTTTAAGGATAATAATTATGATGGTCCCAACTTGTTTCGGGAATGTACCTCATTGAGAAGTATAAAATTACCTCATACGATAAGTTTTATCCCTGTTGCTTGTTTTTATGGTTGTATTAGTTTGAATAATGTTGTATTACATCAGGGGATAACAGAAATTAGAACAGAATCTTTCCGTGGATGCTCATCTTTAAAATCTTTAAAAATACCAAATACTGTTACAAAAATAAAGACAGCCGCCTTTATGGGGTCTGGTATAGAAATAATGGATTTTCCGGAAAGCGTTACTTCAATAGGCTCCTCTATATTCAATTCTTTATCAACTCTAAAGACAATGATTATCAGAGGTAACATAATAAAGGAAGATGGTACAGGCGACAGCAGTATGTTTAAGTGTTGGGAAAATTGTACTGGACTTGAATCCTTCGTTATGCTATCCGAGAAACCAATGGGATTTGGCTTCTGGATGCTTAACGGCACTACATGTAAGATATACGTGCCAGACAATTCTGTAGATGCATATAAAGCAGCTTCCGGTTGGAGTGGCTTAGCGAATCGAATACTACCACTGTCATCTTATTCAGAGGAATTATAAGGTTAGATTATATCCGGAGCACTATGAAAAGATAGATGCTCCGGAAAGAAGTTTATAATTCTACATACTGGGATAAGGGATAA